>JAKSRI010000001.1 GCA_024403695.1 Saccharofermentans sp.
CTAAAGACAGTGGAATCGAACCGCTGATTAGATTTGCCAATCTTAAAGAAAAACGCCTAGAAGGATTAATCTCTCATTCAAGACATCAGATTAGTACAGGTAAGCTGGAAGGTCTTAACAACAAGATAAAAGTAGCCAAGCGTATTGGTTATGGGTACCGCAACGATGACTACTTTTTCACTCTTGTTCGTTATATTTCTTTGCCTGCTAAATTTTTAGTTCTCCCCAAGAAAACGTGAAGAGCCAAAAAATTCGAATTTTATGAATGTTTTTTTGAAGTAGTATAATAAACATCAAAAACAACTGGAGTCTTTCAAATGGTTTTATTGCCATCAATCTTTCTAAGCGCATTTTTCTTGATACTGGCAGTGCTTATCGCTGCTGGAATTTGTCTGTTGGCCAAATGCGGACTCAGTTTATTGTCATACAAACTGAAGATAGAGAACTGGAAGCGCCTCTGGATTCCTTTTGTTGGATCCTGGCATGACGGCATGTTGATTGGTCGCTATATGGGAATCAAACCCGGCCGCAACCCATGGAAGCTCATCTTAACGTTAGGTAGGCTCATCCCATTTCTTGTATATGTCGTAGTCTTGATTGACATTAATATAGTAAATCCACCGATTGGCGATGCTAACTTCGAAGGCGTCCTTATGTGGGTGTTCGCCATAGACCTCTATATCGTGGAGTTGCTGGTTCGCGTGCTGAAGACGATTGCTATGCTGAAGAGGAAGTGCGGAGTGGTGAAGTCCTTTATCGTTGGTGTGCTGCTTCCTGACTTCTGGTCATTCTTTATGTTGGGTAAGAAGCCAAATTAATAGGTAAAAATTTACGCGTGCAAATTGTGCATATCGCCAATACCCCATAAATCACCCTGTTGTGAAAAGTGTTTAATAAACATATAGTGCATTTATTGCTATTGCATAAGTGCACTCTTTTAATGTGAAGAGAATATGGCAGCTCCGCAAACCACCATACACAAAGCCGTAAATTTTATAAAAAACGTCTGTTATGCTACGCGAGTTATATATCAAACAGCCTCGTTTACAATTTGTTCACAAAATGCTATGGTGCATTTATTAGCAATATTTGCATAAATGCAATGGGGGATAAAGAAATGAAGCGTTTTAAAAAGTTACTCGCTATATTGTGCGCAGTAGGTTGCATGAGCTCCTATTCAGCAATGACAGTTCTCGCGGACAACGAGCAGGAGCAGGCACATGAGCCAGAGACTCAGACAGTTGTAGATTCAGTGAATTCAAAGCAACCACTTTATAACGATCCGATGTTTGGTGAGCAGTATTATTTCTACGATTCTAATATTCTGCCGATACATGAACGTCGTGTATCTAATAGTAGAGTTAAAGTAGCAGTTTATGATTGGTGTTTTGGTCAGCTTGGTTATGATGTTTCTTGGTCTGATTATATGCCTGAAAAGGGAGTTCCCTTATTTCCTGATACAACAAGTTATCATGGAGCTAATTTATGCTCGATTATCGGAATGATTCCTGATGATGGAATAGCAGGTGTTGGTATTGCTAATAATGTTGAAATTGTTCCTTTTCACGTTAATCCAGGAATAGAAGACTATCCTGGATATACAACATCCGAAATGCTACGTGAATGTATGGACAACGATATTCTCATTGTTGTAAGTTCATGTGGTGTTGTTTGCGATGAGGAGACTTTGTTAGAATTTGCATCAAAGGGTGGTATTTTTATTAACTCGGCTGGTAATGGTGCTATTGAATTAAATTATTATTTTGGCGATAAACATGTAAATGGACCAGAGCTTCCTTCTTACTCTTATGAAAATGGTCATCTTGTTCAGAAAACACAAAATTTAGATGCAATGCTTTTAACTCAAAATGCTGATAATCTTGTGCGTTTATATTCTAATAAACCAGGACATAATATTATGGTTGCAACTGGTGTAAAGAGTAACGGTGATTTTGATAATCTATGTTATGGTGCCGAGCGAGTTACTATTGGTTGCCCTGTTTATAGTACTATGTATGATCCAAATGGTTATGGTGTATTTACTGCGACTTCGTTTGCATCTCCAGTATTAGGTGGAATAGTTACACTTTTACAGAGCTATTTTCCATCTGCTTCCACAAGCCAGATAAGACAAGCTATTGTAAATAGTGCTTTCCCAAACAAGAGTCTTAATGGAAAGTGTCAAGCAAATGGTACAGTCAATGCTTATGGTGCTATGCTTGAATTAGAAAGAATGGTCCTTGCTGATAAGTACAAAGTGGACCCAGCTCAGGTTATTACTGATGGTGAGTATTATATTCAAAATGCTAAAACAGGAAATTTTTTATCATTTGGTGATGTGAAAAGTGACGATTCAAGAGCTAGTGTTACCAAAGATTGCGGCGATGCTCAGAAGTTTAAGATTGAGGTTACCAAAAATCTTGAATATGTAATTATGCCTGTAGATGATAAAGACAACTGTCTATATTACAACGAGGAGCATTTACATGCTTATATTGGTGACTTTGGTGAAACTGGAAATCATGCATGGGAAATTGAATATGCCGGTATGGATGGCGATGATGCTCTCTATCATCTTAATAGTTGCAAAGATGAAGAAGCTACATACAGTTTGTATGAGACTTCTAATCTCCTTAATGCAATTAATAAGGGTAGCGGTACATATAAGTCTATGAATAAGGACTGGATTTTAATTCCAGCTTCTGATTATAAAGGTGTTGATCCTGTATATTCTCCATCTTATCCTAGCACAAAAGATTTACCAGATAGTTCAATACCCGTATTAAAACAAGGTGAGAAGGCCTCATTATTTGACCCAAATAAATCTTACTATATTCAAAATGTAGCAACAGGTGAATTTGTAAATGTTCATCGTTATGATAGCAAATCAATTCAGTTATATGATAGAGAAACAGATTTGTCCCCAATAACTAAAATGACTTCTGATTACTACAGATTTAAATTTACCCCTACTGGAAATTATACTTTTATAGAATCCGCCAGATATGACGAGTTTGATTCAGTATTGGGAATTGGATTTTCAAAGACTGACTATAAAACTTCTATATATCAGCATGCTGCCCAAAATAATTCAGATAACAATATACGATGGACGATTGTTCAAAATGCAGATGGTACCTATTCATTCCGTAGTAAGATGTGGAATAGTAGTTATCTTGCCTATAATGATTTTTACGACACGGCACCTCGGATGATTACCAAACTTTGCGCACTCCGAGTTGGAGATGAAATCCCAGATGAGGCTAAATGGCGTATTTATTCAGATTCTGATGCTGAGTTTATAGAAATTATGAATAATGCACCAGCTATGCCACCGCTCCCACACACGCTGAAGCCAAGTGACCAGAAGGACATTAATCCGGTGACACCAGTACCTGTGCCAACTCCAGCTCCAGCGGCGGCACCAGCGCCAACCACACCAACCACACCAACCACACCAACCACACCAACCAAAGAGCCTGCACCAACTCCAGTGCCAACGCCATCATTTGATTTGCCACTCGCGGAAGGCACTTACTACATTACTAACAGCAGTGATGGCACTCGTCTCTCATGCGAGCTTGGAAGCCAGGACGTGCGCCTTTGGGACCCTGACGACTATTTCGTGCAGCAGTGGCAGGTGACTCTAAATAGTAACGGCAACTACGTCATCAAGCCGGTGGGCACAAACTGGGTGCTCAACTACCGCGCCCGCTTTAGAAACGGCGACATCGTGGACTGCACTAACCCTACCGCGGGTGCGAAAGGCCAGGAGTTCGTCATCGTGCCACGTAGCGACGGAACCTTCGAGATTCAGGCAAGCTTTAATGCGAATTTCACCATGGTTTATGACGGCCTCGACGTCATGTTCCTGGACTGCACGGGCCAGACCAACCCGATGAACAGCTGGATTTTTACCAAGGTTAATTAAAACAAAAAGACGCGTCCACCCGGGCGCGTTTTTCTTTTTGCCTGCGCATCGGCTATAATGACTATATGAGAAAAATGCTTCCAATAATCGCGATAGTCGCAGTCTTGCTTATGGCTGGCCTCACTGTGTGGGTGGCTAAGCTGCCGCCTACCGAGCAGAAGGGACGTCCTTATGAGGAGCTCACTGAGGTGGTGACGGAGTACCCTGGTGTGCGCCGCACGGATTTTGTGGACGAGAACGGCGTGGTCACTTTCGCCAGCGACCGTAAGTTTGCCACCATCATTCGCGAGCTTAACGCGGAGGGCCGTAACATCCGTGAGCGCTATTATGACGAGAACGGCGACCCAGCGATTATGTGGATGGATCATTATGGTCTGGCCTTCGAGTATGACGAGGAGGGCAGAAGCTATAAGTACACGTTCCTGGACGCGCAGGGTGAGCCAATGATGGGCAAGGGCGAGTTTTCCACCGTGCTCCGTAAATACGATTCTGAGAACAGGGTGTGTGAGGAGTGGTATTACGATCTCGACATGCAGCCTGTGCAGCGCTCTGGCTATTATGGGTGCCGCTATCAGAGGGATTCGGAGGGACGAACCACCGAGACTGCATACCTCGATATCAACGGCAATGTGACCAAGTCGAACAGCGGTTATGCCATCGAACGCTATACCCGCGACAGTGAGGGCAAGCTGCTCGTGACTATGTATTATGATGAGAATGGTGAGCCAACTCCTCTTGGTAGGTGGCAGTATGGCGTGCGCTACACTGACGATGGTTCGATTATGCTGGACAAGGATGGAAATGAGCTGGTGACGCTGAACACTTTCCTTGACGCACATCAGTGGATTGTTTTCACCGTGGGTGCACTGCTGACTTTGGGTGTAGTTATTTTCCCTGTGCGAAAGGGGTGGCGTGTTGCTTTCGTGGCCGTTTATGCGCTTTTTATCGCGTACGAGACCCTGTATCGTAATGCTATGGTTATGGGGGAGAGGCAGGTGTATTTGTTCGAGTCCGTGCGCCAGGCCTTTTCCACGGTTAGTACCAGGGTGCACCTTGTTGACAACATCTGGTTGTTCGCGCCTTATGGTTGTGGACTTTATACGCTTTTGAAGTTCCGTCGCGCGGTGGTTGTAGTAGTGGCGTCCACTTTGTTTATCGAAGGGCTTCAGTTGGTGGCGCGCCTGGGTCGATGCGATCTTAGCGATGTGGTGTGCAATTCCCTTGGCGGACTAATGGGCGTTATCTTCGCATGGGCGGTGATGGCTCTTGTGTCTGAGAAATTTACCAAAAAAATATAAAATTTTGTGCTGATTTTTGTTGCCTAAAGTGTCCGAAAAAATATAAAATAAAAAAGTATTTTTTCTATAAAGAGGTTTGCATATGGGCGGATTTTTCGGTGTAACTTCCAGCGAAGATTGTATCTTCGACTTATTCTTCGGTATTGACTATCATTCACATCTCGGAACCAGACGTGGCGGTATGGCCATCTATGGCGAGAAGGGTTTCCAGAGAGCTATTCACAATATTGAGAATTCTCCTTTCAGAACTAAGTTCGACAAGGACATCCTCGACATGCACGGTAACTATGGTATCGGTTGTATCTCTGACTATGAGGCTCAGCCACTTATTATTCGTTCCCACCACGGCACATATGCTCTTACTACAGTAGGTAAGATCAATAACGTCGATGAGATTCTCGATATTCTTTGCACACATGGCAATGTTCATTTCCAGGAGATGAGCGATGGTGAAGTTAACTGCACTGAGCTCGTTGCTGCAATCATTAACACAAAGGCTAACTTGATCGACGGTATCAAGTATGTTCAGGACCTTGTTGATGGTTCCATGTCTTTGCTTCTTTTAAATCAGAACGGAATTTACTGTTCTCGTGACAAGCTCGGCCGTACTCCAGTTGCGATTGGTAAGAAGCCTGAGGGATTCTGTGCTTCCTTCGAGAATTTCGCATATAAGAACCTCGGATATAAGAATTATAAGGAACTCGGACCTGGTGAGATCTGCGTTATCACAGAGAAGAACTGCGTTACTTTGGCGGCTCCTGGCGATAAGATGAAAATCTGTACATTCCTCTGGGTTTACTACGGATATCCATCATCTTCTTATGAGGGAATTTCCGTTGAGCAGATGCGTGTTAACAACGGTGTAGCTATGGCTAAGCGTGACGATGCTAAGCCTGACGTAGTAGCTGGCGTTCCTGATTCTGGTGTAGCTCACGCAGTAGGTTATGCTAACGAGTCTGGCATCCCATTCTCACGTCCATTCATCAAGTACACACCAACATGGCCACGTTCTTTCATGCCAACAATGCAGAGCAAGCGTAACCTCATCGCTAAGATGAAGCTCATCGCTGTTGATGACCTTATCAAGGACAAGAGCATCCTTTTGATTGACGACTCCATCGTTCGTGGTACACAGCTCCGTGAGACAACAGAGTACCTTTATGAGTCCGGCGCGAAAGAGGTTCACATCCGTCCAGCGTGTCCACCACTTTTGTTCGGTTGTAAGTATTTGAACTTTTCACGTTCTCGTAGTGAGATGGACCTCATCGCTCGTCGTGTAATCGAGCGCCTCGAGAACGGTAACGTTACTCCAGAGATTCTTTCTGAGTATGCTGACCCTGAGACAGAGCGTTATAAGACAATGATCGGCGAGATCTGCAAGGAGTTAAACTTCACATCTTTGGCATTTGCTCGTCTCGATGACATGCTCGAAGCAACAGGCGTAGAGCCATGCAAGCTCTGCACATACTGCTGGGACGGTAGAGAGTAATTTACTAATTATTTATTGCTGAATTAACCCGCCGCATTGTTCGCATTGTAACAGTGTGGCGGGATTTTTTATGTTAAGATGCTTGTATATTAATTTATGTGTAATGAGGTTGGAGAGACTTATGCGTAAAGGTGTTTTGAGCAGATTTATTTGTTTGTTTCTTTCTGTATTGATGGTGGTTGCTATTCCACTTAGTTCGTTGAGTTCGTTGACGCTCAGAGCGGATATTATTCCTGAAGATTATAGCTGGAATAAGATTACTTGGGATACTGTGAAGATGAATCTTAATTATGTGGCTGACGATGAGGCCGCAGCTGAGATTGCCAGCGCCAAGATGCCTAATGCAGCCAAGTATGACTGGGTTGTATATAGCGTAGATGAGGAGGGCGGATACTCTGCCATCTGGTTCGACGGCAGCAACTGGAGATATCAGTCAGGCACATTTACGTTTGATGATATCATTGATAACGTTAATGAGGGTGAGACGTGGTACGTGATCGGTGACGTGACATACACAACCGATTTTAACTGGAATTCTATGTCCATGAAGAGTACGACTATTACTTGTGATAGTGGTGTGGATTTTGATGATGCAGTTACTATCGCATCTAATCACATTAGATATTCTTCCGAGTATGCCATGGTTGCTTATTCATATAAAGGCGCAGATGAGTACTTGTGTACATATAATTATACTGGTTCTTGGGAGCCTACAACTCTCTCATTTGAAGACATGAAAGAGTGTATTCGTGCGGACATTAAGGTCTACGTAATTGGCACTGAGACTCATAATGATAAGCTCCCATCTAGCTATAACTGGAGCGACTGTGAAAATTGTATTCTTGATGTTACTTTTGATGGTGTTAGTACTGATGAAGCAATTGCTCTCGCGAAATACTATTTCCCAGGTGGTCAGGATGTTCGCATTTACTATGATTTTGATGGAGTTTATCTATATTATATTAAGTGGAATTCAGAAGAAAATAGTTGGGAAGATGTAAAGACTCAAACATCAGCGATGACTAAAGTAATTAATGCATTTTATGAAAAAAGCTATGTTATAGGAAAAGTAGTTGAGCTTGGTTCTAATTATTCTCAATATAGTTTTCAAAAAGTGACTGATTCGTCTTATGGGTTATTTCCTTATACGGGTATTACTACTGATAGAGCTATAGAATTTGCTGATTATAAAATAAATAACGGCGTTAAGATTGACTGCCTGGTTTATGGAAATTTCAATGGCTACAAGGTTCTTACATATAATGGAAACGACTGGGTTAATGGTACAGGTTACACCTATGACCGCATTAAAGAATTAGTAGATAGTGGTCTGTCCATTTATGTAATTGGTTATGCTGATGAGTGTTCTCTTAATAAATTTTCCAAAACTGATAGTGGAATCGATTTTGACAGAATTATTTCCGTGGAGGAAGCAGCAACTATAGCTAGAAATATAGTTGATAATCCTATAGAACATGATTTGTTTGTATATTCATATAGCGAACAAAGTGGGAAGTATAGTTATTTGATTTATTATACCGATAGTGGTTGGACCCGTTATGGACTGACTTGTGATATGCAAAAACTATTTGAATATTGCGATAGTTATAATAATTTATATACAGTCGGTTCACCTATAAAATATACTCTCCCAGATCAGTATAATTTTACTATGGTTGATGAGGATACAGCACGCATTTTCCTTGATGATTATTATGAATATGAAATTTACAATATCATTCTGAATGAACTTCCTAACCTGAAAGATGGGGACAATGTTATTTATTCTTTTACAGAATCAAATTCTAATTGTCATTGTTATAAGGTGGAAAATGGGAAGTTAAAGAAAAACACATATGTTACTCCTAGCGGAACTTCCCTTGAAGATATTTGTAAAGGTTGGGATGATAGACGATTTTTTGTTGTTGGCACAGTAGTATCCATGAAGGACCACTCCATCTCTCAGATTCCAGATAACGCCATATCTCTTAAAGTAGATGCTGGCATCGATTCAGATACAGCAATCATTTTGGCAAAATCTCTGGCCACAAATCCTTCCAAGAATGACTGGTTGGTTTACTCCGCCACAGCCGACGGCAAATACGAGGCAATCTGGTTTGATGGCACTTCTTGGCGTTATCAGTCAGGTGCGTTCTCCCTGGAGGATATTAAGTCTGAAATTAAGGCAGGTCAGAAGTGGTATGTTTTCGGATCTTCAGAGGTGCCAACCCCTGTCACACCAGAGCCAACTCCAGATCCTACTCCAGCAACTGGCGTGGAAGGTTTCTGCGAGCGCTTGTACACTTGCGCCCTCGGCCGTGCTTCTGACCCAGCTGGCGTTAAGTCATGGGTGGACGCCATAAAGGCAGGTGCAGACGGCGCGAAAGCAGCACGCGGCTTTTTCTTCTCACCAGAATTTACTGGCAAGAACCTCGACAACAAAGAGTACGTAACACGTTTGTATAAGACATTCATGGATCGTGAGCCAGATGCTGCAGGCCTTGCAGCTTGGGTGGAAGCCCTCGAGAAGGGTGCGTCTCGTGAGAAAGTGTTTGATGGTTTCGTGAACTCCCAGGAGTGGGCTAACATCTGCTTCAAGTATGGCATCAAGTCCGGTGGAACTGCAGTTCCTAACATCCGCCTGGAGCCATCCGCAGAGATTCTGGCTTTTGCCGAGCGTTTGTATACAACTTGCCTCGGCCGTAGTGCTGACGCAGCTGGCCTTAAAGCGTGGGCGGATGCTTTGGCAAACCGTGAGGGAAGTGGTGCCAAAGTAGCACGTGGATTCTTCTTCTCTGATGAGTTTATTAATAAGAAGTACGACAATGGTGAGTTCGTTCGTAGATGCTATCTCACATTCATGGACAGAGAGCCAGATAAGGCTGGCTATGATGCATGGGTCGACGCCCTAGAAAAGGGTGCTTCCCGCGAGAAGGTATTCGACGGATTCACCCAGTCACCAGAGTTTGTAGCTATTTGTGAGAAGGCTGGAATTATCCCGTTCGGATAATAAGCATGCGACTCGTAATTAATTTATTGATACCCCCATCACTTCATGAAAGTGGTGGGGTTTGTTTATTTTTACCAAATACATTTCGCATAGGCTTGTGATTATGTTTATGATTAGATCTCTCATCTGCATCTGACCTGGCAAATATTTCTCGTTTCCGCTTAATATGAACAAATCACGCCCAATATAGAAACCACTCTGAAGATATTCTTTCAGTTTGGTGCACTGGTCATCAACGTATTCCTGGTTGTTCATTGCGCCCATCAACTCGATGAAAACACATCGATTAAACATAGGGAAAAAGAGCCCAAAATCTGAGTAACGCGCCTTGTTGGGATTTATGTACATTCTAGGTTCGTAAACGAAGGTTAGTCCCAGATTTCTTAGTTCGCTGGCAAAATCTTTTTCCAGTCTTGATTTGAATTCCACACCATTTGATACAATCTCGCTGTCAGGTCTGAATTTGCTGCAATTTGTCACAGCTTTTTCCCAGTAAGCCTGGTTGAACTTAATATTTTTGTTATTTCTTAGTGTGTATTTGCCTTTGATTGATAGGTAATTGGTTTTGTAGATGGTGGCGAGCTGTTTCTTTGCTTCGTGTAATTGGTTTGTATATTGCTTACGTAGAGTTGCTACATTAAGGTAAAAATTATATTCTTCGTGCTTTTTTGAGATTTGTATGTAGTTTTTTAGGGCGTCATTGAAAATTCGCACTGCTATTGAGCCACGATTGTTTACAGCAAGACATCGAGGCATTAATGATAGTTGATCTTCCAACCATAATATTTGAGCGATATACCACTCTTTTGGGAGCATTCTTAATTCCATGATTAATGGTAACAAGAATTGGGAACGTTGAAAAGTCAAAAAATGCGTAAAAATTGAAATAAGTGCTTGAAATCGTTCTAAAATGCATGAAAAACTGCTGTTTTTGTCGGTGATTGTCGATTTTTGTCGGTTTTTGTGGGTTTGGCATTTTTGTTATTTATGGGGCGTTTGCAACTTCAAAGTATGAAAAATATGACAGTTTGTGATAAAAGCAAGTTGCAAACTCGTCAGAACACTCATTTTGCAACTTCAAAGTATGAAAAATACAGTACTTTGTGATAAAAACAACTTGCAAAACTGCCACCCACCACCAAATATCAACCATTCTTTAGATTTTTATGCTATGATATATGGGTATTAATTTAAAATCATGAGGTAGGGGTATTATCATGAAGAAATCTTTAGGTACAAAGATTTTATCAGTAGCGCTCGCGACGCTGCTGGTAACAACTATGATGCCGTTAAGCTGGTTGTCTAGTGCAATTAAGACAACAGTTAGAGCGGATGAGGAGTCCATTGTCAATGCGACTTGGGATCCTACTGGCGAGAATATTGCTTTCGAGCAGGGTACAGCAACTGCAGCAGTAGGTAATCTCGGTTATGCCGCAGATGGCAAGACACAGCTTCCAAAGTCAGTAGCAATTGATGTAACTTTCCCAGGTGGACACACTGGTAAGAAGGTTGTTGTCTCACTTGCTCCTGGTGTAAAGCTTGTTGATAATGGATCTGCAAAGCTTGAGGAGAATAAGGCTTCAACTTATTTTGAGGGTGTAACAGGTCCGACAAACAGAACAAACATTTATGGTGGTAGTTACTATAATAATGGTGATTACACATATGCTTTTGGAGACGGACTGGTAAGAGCTTCTTTCGCTATTCAGCTCCAGGTGGACGAGGCTTTTTACGCAGATCCAGACAATTCAGTTCTTGATGATGCGGTTAAGGTTTATCTTGTAACTAATGAGGGCGTTGATGCTCAGGCTGCTATCGACGTTAATCGCGCACAGCTTCCAGCTATTCAGAGTGGCAGAACAATTAATGGTAATGCCATCACAGATGCTAAGATCACATCTGGCCCAATCGGCGCGCCACTCACACTTTATTCTTACTACGGACGTTCTATCAGCTATTTCTACAAGTACGCTGAGATTACATATGAGCTTCCAGCAGGCGTTTCTGTTGATGATACAGCAGTTACTGTTGGATCCGGTACTTCTGCGTCTACTTATGCTAGAGCGAACTTTAAGGTGAAGAGCGTTACTCCAAATGCAGACGGCACTACAACAGTCGTTTACTATAGAGAGAATTTCCAGGATTCATGTATTGGTTGTCAGCCAATCATTACTATCGCTTCTGCTAACTACGGCGCTGGCGACACTATTCCTGTAAAGTGTACGAAAGTGGAGGCGCTCCCATACGGTAACGTGGAGACTCCAGTCGTAACAACTTCCGTAGGAACTATTAACTACAATATCATTGCTGACGACGAGCTTATGACTGTAAATGGCATGAACCTCACAGCTACTATCCAGTCAGAAGATAACCTCGAGGCTGATACTCTCCTCGCTAGATATAGTTTCCACAATAATGGTGCGCAGCCATCTGCACCTAAGGTGGTTACTATGACTTTCGTGCCAAAGAATGCTTCTAATAGTGGTTATAACCTCCCATGTGGTGTGGATTATGTAATGCTTACAGGTCAGATTAACCAGCCTGTTGGCACTGTTACTTACACAGTTTATGACAAGGAGCAGGATTGCATCCTTCCAGAGGCACGTACTTACACAACTGCGGACAAGTTCAATGGTAATGGTATTTTCAACCTTACTGCTTCTAAGCTTGGTCTCGGTCCTAATGAGTATCTCGCGACTGTAAGTTATGAGCTCGACTACGACAATGGCGATGGCACACGCTATGGCCTTAAGGTGGGTGGCAATGGTGTTACTCCAGTTGCTAACTATCAGACAGTAGGTGGTAAGATCTTTGGCAAGGAAGGCCTCGCAGCAATGAATAGCTATCCTGTCATGACTTACACTCTCGAGGACAAGTACGAGGGTGGATCACAGCACTCCGCCACTGCGACTTGCAAGACTACAGTTAAAACTGGCCGTAACCAGAACGAGAACTATTTCACTGATAACACAACTGGCACAGATGCTAACAAGAAGAAGGTGGCGAAAGCAGGTGCTACACCTCTCGCACTTTCCGTAATCCTCGGCAGCCGCCAGACTTCTAACACAACAAACGCATTCTTTGCGGATTTTGATATTACCCCAACTATTTATATCAGAGACGTTTACGCTACATCTGTAGATGAGACAACAATTACTAACATTAGTATTGTTAACAAAAAGGGTGTAGACATTATGCAGGTATATAAGGATCTCATTGAGGTTACTTATTACCTCGATTCAACAGGCCACGTAGTAGCTAAGATTGATACTTCAGCTCTCGCAGGTCTTACAAACTATGATGATAAGTATGCTGCAGCTATTGGTTGGTTCGATCGTAATGATCCAACAGAGCAGACACTTAAGATTACATGGAGCTACGCAACAGCAGCTACATGCACAGACTCTACTATCTATAACCTTGTAGATGTTGTTTTCGTTTCATCTGAGCTTACTTCTGGTTCAAGTAACTCTGCTAGTTCTCAGACTGAGATCGCTGATCCATTTGGAGTAGCTCAGGCAGGTGATAAGGCTGTTGTTAAAGGCTTGACTTCAGTTCTTGGCACTAAGTTCCAGGTAGTTGCAAGAGAGGATATTGCTATTACTACTTCTGGTAAGAGAGCAGATGCTCCGGATGATATCGATTATGATAAGTGGAATGGCGATGAGTCTGACTGCATTCTTATCGAGCCAGGCGCACGTTTTGTAATTAAGAATGAGGTATTCAATAATTCCGGTAGAGTAACTTCTACTGATCCTAACAGCCTTAACTATATTTATATTCCAGTTCCTTATATGGGCGATGACTGGGGTGCACTTAACAGTGGTATTGATGCAAATGGCGTACATACAGATGCATTTACTTACACAATGACTCTTAACAGTCCAGTAGATGTTGATGCTGAGTTTGAGGATATCCTCACATTCTCTTATGCTAAAGTTGATCTCGCTGGTCTTGGCGTAACTTCAAGCACTAATGTAGGTACTCTTGGTGGAATTCTCCAGGATGCTTCCGGTATTCAGTGGGATAGCAATTCTTCCTTTGATGCAGGTAATGAGTACAACGTAATCCGTGTTGCTATCAGCGGACTTCCTGCTGCTACAACAAGTAAGATTCCAGCACTCTGTCTCGACGTAACTCCTACAGAGGATGCTGTTATCGATTCTGTTAACCTTTTCCAGGCACTTTATTATGAGAGCCTTATCACAGCAAACAACGATGTATTCCAGGGATGGGCTACATCTACACAGCTCGCTCTCCAGGTAACAAAGGGTACTATTTCAGGTGTTGTTTGGAAGGATGCTAACGGCGACGGAATCATGCAGGACAATGAGCCAAAGCTCGAGGGTATCCAGGTTTCTCTTACAAATAAGAGCAACACTCAGATCGAGACAACTCAGCCAGTGACAGTTTCTACTAATGCTGATGGTGAGTTTACTTTCGGCTTGCTCCCAAGTGACCAGTACACTGTTACTTTCGAGGCTGGTCCTGACACAGCAATCGCATTCAATGAGTACAAGGGTTCTCCTGTAGATGCTACTGCAAATGACGCGATCGATAGTGATGCAACTCCAATTTATGATGCAGAGGGCACACTTACTGGCGGTGTTATCAGCAAGCTTGATATTCCTTATTATCCTGTTGGTAACGCAGCTGATTTCACACACGGCACAGAGGCTTTCGGACTCGTGCCAACAGTAACAGTTCATTACAACCTCGTTCAGAACGACTCCACTCCAGATGGCGCAGTTGCACCTGATGATGAGGATATCGTTTCTGGTTCCGAGTACACTGCAGTGCCTAACACACAGACATTTGACGGATACAAGTTCATGGGCTGGTACACAAACCCAGGTTGCTCCGTTAAGTTCGTTGACGGCACAGCAGTAAGCGCACCTGCCGGCTCCACAGTTTATAACCTCTATGGTAAGTGGGTACGCACATCCTACACAGTCGAGTTCAATTCCAACGAGCCAGTTGGCACAAAAGCATCCGGCTCCATGGAGGCACAAGCCATCGACAACGGCGTGAAGACAAAGCTCAACGCCAACACTTTTGATATCTTTGGTTATGAATTTGCTGGATGGAACACAGCCGCTGACGGTTCTGGCACAGCATATGCAGACGAGGCAGAAGTTCTCGACCTCGCGAGCGATGGCGAAAGCATCACGCTCTATGCTCAGTGGAAGCTCGCTAAGTACCAGGTAGAGTTCTACGTGGGTGACACACAGTTTATAACAATTAATGCAGTTGATATTAGTACTGACTCCATCACAATGGCACCAGCTGTTAGTGGCATGCTGGCACCTGCTGGATACTCATTCTCTAAGTGGGTTTGTGGTGACAAGACTTTCGAGGCATCCCAGAAGATTACTGACGTTGCTGGTTTTATCAGAGACAATGCTGATGGCAACGTGGTAAAGCTTTATGCAGAGTTTACTGCAAACGAGTACACAATCGTATTTAATGACGGTGCAGGTGCTACTTCAGAGCAGAAGATGGTTTATGACGTAGAGGCAGCACTTGACGAGAATTCCTTCAAGAAGGAAGGACACACTTTTGCTGGTTGGAACACAGAAACTGACGGTTCTGGTACAGCTTATTCTGATAAAGAAGTAGTAAAGAATCTTGCTACAAGTGGCACAGTAAACCTTTATGCACAGTGGGAAGCTAATAGATATACTGTTACGTTCGACTTCAATGGCGGTTCGAACAATGCTGGTGATACAAAGTATATAAGAGAAAATGTTCCTTATAATACGCCTTTTGGTAATCCTAGTATCAGCTTCTACCGTCCAGGTTATAAATTTATTGGATGGTCCACAACAGTTAATGATGCTTCAACAATTGTTGGGGAGGATTATAGATTTACATCTGATACTACTTTGTATGCAGTATGGACTGCAAATGAGTATGTAATCGCATTTAATGGTAATGGTGGTCTTGGTTCAGTAGACAGCATCAATGCTAAATACGACCAGGAGTATGAGCTTCCTGCAAATGGTTTCACATTCGAGGGATACACATTTGAAGGATGGTCACTCGACATTTATGCTACAGCTTCAGATGCAGTTGCTCCTGGCACAAAGGTTTCAAACCTCTCTGAGGGCGAAGAGATTATTACTTTCCATGCGATTTGGACTGCAAACTCCTATGAAATTGCATATGATGCGAATGGCGGTGTTGGCCAGATGGATAACACACCTGCAACTTATAATGTATCCGTTGCACTTAGTGCAAATGAATATGTTCGCGCTGGCTATACATTCCTTGGCTGGTCTCTTGATAGTAATGCAACAGTTCCTACATATGCTGATGGCGCTGCAGTAAGCAATCTTGCTTCTGATGACGGCGATGTGGTTACACTCTACGCTGTATGGTCAGCAAATTCTTATGTTGTTATCTTTGATGGTAACGGTGGTTCAAGTGATGATGTAGTTCCAAATCAGTCAATGGAGTATGATCAGGAAGTAGCACTTAATGAGAATTTGTATTCTCGTGTTGGATATGACTTTGCTGGTTGGAATACAGCAGCTGATGGTTCTGGTGATGCATATGCTGACAAGGCAGTTGTGAAGAACCTCACTACAGAAGGTGCAATTACTCTCTATGCACAGTGGACACCACACACATATGTTATTGACTATGATGCTAATGGTGGCGATGGAAAGATGGCACCATCTGAAGCAACTTATGATGTAGCTGTTGTTCTTAAGGATAATGAGTTCACACGTACTGGTTATACATTTGTCGGCTGGGCTCTTGATGCAGCTGCAACTACACCTGATTATCTTGCAGGGGATAGCGTTACTAACCTTGCTACAGAGGGCTCTGTAACACTTTATGCTGTATGGCAGGCAAATTCCTATACAGTTGTATTCGATGCAAATTGTGCTGACTACGATGGCACAATGGACGACATGACAATGGTTTATGATCAGACATATACATTGCTCCTTAACAAGTTTACTCGTGAGGGTTATGTATTTGCTGGTTGGGCTACTGAGTCTGATGGCGATGTAGCATATGCAGACCTTGATGATGTTAAGAACTTGTCAGCAGTGGATGGCGACACAGTTACACTCTACGCTGTATGGTCCGCAAACGAGTACACAGTTAAGTTCGATGCTAACTGTGAAGACTTTGAGGGTAAGATGGCCGATCAGCCTATGACATTTGATGTGGAGGCTGCTCTTGATGCAAATGCGTTTACTCGTGAGGGTTACTTGTTTGCTGGTTGGGCAACTGAGGCTGATGGCGATGTAGTATTCGCTGATAAGGAAGTAGTAAAGAATCTTACTTCTGATGTTGATGGCGAAGTTACATTGTATGCAGTATGGACACCAATCACTTATACTATCGAGTTCAATAACAATGGTGGTACAGGTAAGATTGATCCAATGGCAATGACTTATGACGTTGCAAAGAAACTCCCAGAGAGTGGCTTCCAGCGTGATGGTTACTTCTGTGTAGGTTGGTCCACAAAGGATGATTCTAATTTGCCAGAGTTCAGTTTTGGTCAGCCAGTGAAGAATCTCTCTTCTAAGGATGGCGACACAGTTATACTCTATCCAGTATGGATTCAGGGTGCATACGTAACAGTTAAGACTGAGGGCGACGGTATCGCTTATGCTGAGGCTAACTACCTTAAGAGTGGTCTTGATACATATGTAATTATGGTTCCTAGTGTTGGAAACAGAATCGCATCAGTAACACATAATGGTGTAGAGGTTGATCGTTCCAAGTTCACAGTTGATGGTGATGGAAACTTCAGATATGACATTTTGAATGTTCAGGGTAACAATGAGATTGTCGTAACATTTGAGAACATTCCTACTATTGCTGATTGCTCCATTGTTCTTGCTGACGGTAAGAAGGATGAGTTCATGGAGAATGAGGACATCAAGATCACAGCATTCGGTGCTTGGGAGGATGACACAACTCTCCTCGAGGGTGATGTTAAGTACGTTCCAGTTAGATGGCACCATGATGATCCATCTGGTGACTGGGCAGGCGTTGATAATCCTACATATGATTACAGCGCTACATTCAAGCAGGCTAAGGCTGGCGTATATATCGTACATGTTCAGTTCGACAAGTATGTATATACTAAGGGCGAGTGGGTTAAGGCTGACGAAGTAGAGCTCGAGAAGGGCTATGTAGTTAAGGCTATTCCTGCAACTCCTGCAGTTCCATCAACTGGTGAGTCTGCTGTATCTGGCAGCTACGATGCTCTTGCAGGTCTGATGCTCATCGCTGCTGGCGCATATGTATCTTATTCTGTAGTATCTCGCCGTAGAAAGTATGAGAAAGAGTAAGTAACTTAATTTATTGCTCAATGCAGCCCCGTGGTTCGTTTACTCGACCCACGGGGTTGTTTTTTGCTTGTTTTATTGCTTTGATATTATCAAATGACTGCCTGAAAACTGAAAAAATGCAAAAAATAAGTTCTAAATTCCTCGCAGTAGAACTTTTCAGAATAAAAAGTTCTATATTGAGGAATTTAGAACTATAATTAGAACTTTTCCGTCGGAAAAGTTCTATTTTCAGGCAGTGCATAATAAAAAAACTTATGCTGTTTACTCCAGTCCTCCGCGCATTGCTCTGCAATGCTTGTGCGTAAGTCCGTAAACAGCATAAGGGAATTTTACAGCATTTTATTCCTATTCCTAAAATCATTATCTGCGCGATTTCTAGACTTACGAATAAATACATAGAACGCATATATCAAGATAAGAAGAATAGCCACAATCACAATAACAGCAATAAGCAAAGTACGGAGATTTGACCATACAGTCTTCTTAACAGGAGCCTTCTCGATGCCCTTATCTTTGATCGCTACGTGCAGATGGAGAACACCAACAATATAAGTCTTTCCATCGTTATATTGTTTACAGATAGGAATATTAAAATACTGATCATCGGCAGTTGTATCAATAATTACATTGCTGAGTTCGATTATATTAGTACTACCAAGTGATGCGCGGGCAGAAGTAGTAGTCATGTATGGTGAGAACTCCATGCTGGAATCGATTACACCAAGTTCAGTATTAAGCAATACGCCATTAATCTGATCGATAGTGTCATTGTACAAAGGAGTGAACTCGCTTGGCTCCAGCTGAATAGTTGTATAAGCGGAATATCCAAACTCGAACAAATCAATAACATCTTTATATCTATTCTCAGAGTTAGTTGCACCGAGGATAACGGCGATTAGCTTACGTCCATTTTTCTCAGCTGCGGCGGTGATTGTATAACCAACATTCTCTGAATATCCAGTCTTACCGCCAACATAATACTCATATGCGTACTGCTGAGTACTAATAAAACGGGAACCATTAGAGAGAATTCTTGTAGCATCGTAAAGATTTGTAGCACTGATTGTGTGCTGGTAAGTACGTGAGATATCAGTGAACTCCTGATGCTCCGCACACTCTGACATGATAAGTGCTAAGTCGCGTGCTGTACTTGTGTTAAGCGCGGAAGCAGCACCATAACAACTAGTAAAAGTAGTGTACTGGCAGCCAAGCTCAGTAGCGCGCTTATTCATCATGCCGCAGAAAGCGCTTTCGCTGCCGGCGATAGTGATGGCGAGTGCGAGACACGCGTCGTTACCAGAAGTGAGCAAGATACTATAAATCAGGTCACGAACGGTAAACTCCTCGCCCTCTGTCATACCGAGTGCGGCGTCACCAGAGTATTCCTCAGGAAGGAAAGCATACATGGAAGTGGTAACTGTGATTACCTGATCCATATCGAGGTTCTCGATAGCAAGGAGAACTGTCATAATCTTGGAGATAGCGGCTGGCTCGATAGATGAGTCGATATTCTTGCCCATGAGGATAGCACCAGAGTTGGCATCCATCAGAATATATGCAGTACCAGTAGGTGAAGGTGCACCAGGAGGGGACTCATTCATAAGGTCCTCGATGGCCTCATTCTGGGAGACGAGGTTGTCGTCTGGGTCGTCAAATTCTTCGTTAACAGCAAGAACAGCTGCAGGAAAAATGCAACTGACGGCTATAATGACTGTAAGTAAAAACGCAATTAATTTTTTCATAGATTTAATTATAACAATAAAGGTGATTTTAAAGTATAATTAAGCGATAAGTTTTTTTGAGGTATTTTAATGGGAATTATTAAAGTTACTAGCGACGACATTAAGGTTCAGTCAGAGGCCATTGCGAGCCTTCGTGATTATTTTACAATGCGCGCTTCAGAACGTGGCACTGCGTTCACATATGACATTCACACTTATGGCTGTCAGCTTAATGAGTCTGACTCTGAGAAGCTGATTGGTATGTTTCAGCAGATGGGTCTTACAGAGAATGACCCAGCGTCAGGTAAGGAACCTGATATCGTGCTTCTTAACACATGTGCAGTAAGAGAGAATGCCGAGGACAGACTCTTCGGTAATCTTGGCGAATTCAAGAAAGTTAAGAAGGTTAACAAAGACCTTACTATTGTTGTCTGCGGCTGCATGATGAAGGTAGAAGAGAATGTTGCCAGAATTAAGAAAAGCTTCCCATATGTTGACCTCGTATTTGACCCACAGCAGCTCCACAGATTCCCAGAGCTCCTGAAGGATTCTCTTAATATCAAGAAGCAGGTAATTAACGTTGGTACAGAAGACTACATCGCCGATGATTCATTGGTGCCAATCGCTAGACAGCGTAAGTTCCGCGCCCTCGTGCCAATTATGTATGGATGCAATAATTTCTGTACTTACTGTATCGTGCCTTATGCACGTGGTCGTGAGCGCTCCAGAGATTTCGACTCCATTATCGAGGAGCTTAAGACATTAGCAGATCAAGGCTACAAAGAGATTATGCTCCTTGGCCAGAATGTTAATTCTTACGCAGGTGACGACGGCAAGCACACATTCCCAGAGCTCCTTCGCGCTGCTGCTGAGATGAAGGAATTTTCACGAATCAGATTTATGTCCAGCCATCCAAAGGACCTCTCCGACGAGGTTATCGATATCATGGCATCTTATAAAAATATGGAGACTCATTTGCATCTCCCAGTGCAGTCCGGCTCCGACCGACTCCTGAAAATCATGAATCGTCCATATAATATCGAGCAGTATATGAGAACAGTGGACCTCTTCAGAAGCCGCATCCCGGATGGAGCCATTTCCACTGACATTATCGTTGGTTTCCCAGGTGAGACTGAAGAGGATTTCCAGGGCACACTCGACGTGGTTAAGGCGGCAAGATTTGACTCTGCGTTTACTTTCCAGTATTCGCCACGCCCAGGCACGAAAGCGGCGGCCATGACTGACGACTTTATCCCACACGACGTGGTAACAGAGCGTTTCGGCAGACTTTTGGAGCTCCAGAATAATCTGACATTCGAATCCAACAAGGCGCGCATCGGCAAGGTGGAGGAAATCTTAATTGAAGGTGAGAGCTCTACTGCTCCTGATATCCTTACAGGCAGAACTAGATCTAACCATCTCGTTAATTTCACAATCCCAGAAAGCCTTAAGATTCCTGGCATGACAGCCAACGACTATGAGGGCAGACTTTGCACAGTTAAGATCGACAACGCGAGACCATATTCTATCGATGGCGTAATGGAGAGTTTATTATGAGTGAGAATCCATTAAGACTTGCGGACATCGATATTTCTAATCTCTCACCAATGATGCAGCAGTATGCCGAGATGAAGAATCGTCTTGGTGATACTATTCTTTTCTATCGTCTTGGCGACTTCTATGAGATGTTCTTTGACGACGCACTTTATGTGTCAAAGACGCTAGAATTAACACTCACAGCTAGGGACTGCGGAAGTAATCTTCGCGCACCTATGTGTGGTGTTCCTTTTCACGCATTTCGTACATATGCTAACCGCCTCGTAAGCATTGGCCACAAGGTCGCTATCTGCGAGCAGCTGGAGGACCCATCCGTTGCCAGAGGTCTGGTTAAGAGAGGCATCGTTAAGGTGCTGACTCCTGGTACTATGACTGACACTGACGGCCTCGAGGATAAAAAGAACAACTACCTCATGAGTATCATGTGCGTTGGTAAGCAGTTTGGTGTGGCAGTTGCTGATATTACTACTGGTGACTTCGAATCGACTCAGCTGACTTTGAGCGATAACGGCGAGCATCTCATTAATCTCATTGGTAAATATCTGCCATCTGAGATTATTCATAACCATGCGTTCGTCGACACACCTGAATACAAGACGATTCTTGTTGGATTTCAGACATCTTATACTGAGAGAGGCGAGAGGGAGTTCTCCTCACGCGCTATCTCCGATAATAAGCTTATCAAGGTTCACGGCGCCGACAAGTTCCGCGACACTGAGCTGGTTTACGGTGCTTGTAGTGCACTTATCGCATATGCCCGCGAGACTCAGACAGATAATGTAAATCATCTGCGCGACATCACTTGCTTTAAGGTGTCCGATACCATGGAGCTCGATCTCTCAACTCGTGTTAATCTCGAGCTGACATCCACAATTCGCTCCAAGTCCAAGAAGGGATCACTTCTCTGGGCCATTGACCGCACTAAGACAGCCATGGGTGGACGACTTCTCCGCAAGTGGGTAGAGGAGCCACTCATTAGTAGTTCCGCAATTAACCGCCGCCTCGATGCAGTTGAGGAGGCCATCAACAAGTTTATTAACCGTCAGGAAATCATTGAGGGTCTGACTGGTCTTTACGATATCGAGCGTCTCGCTGCAAAGGTTTCTTTTGGTTCCATTAATGCCCGTGAGATGCTGTCTCTTAAGCACTCTCTTGGCAAGGTTCCATTCCTCGTGAAGGTGTGCGAAAGCTTTGGCAAGGGTGCTTTTGCCGATATCAAGAAGATGCTCGATCCTATGGAAGACGTTTATGCTCTTCTGGATCGTGCCATCGCTGAGGATCCGCCAATCACAATCAAGGATGGCGACATCATAAAGCCTGGTTATTCCACTGAGTGCGACGAGCTTCGCGATATCGCTGAGAATGCCAACGAGTATCTTATGCAGTTGGAGGCCAACGAGCGTGAGCGTACTGGTATCAAGAACCTTAAAATCGGCTATAACCGTGTGTTTGGTTACTTTGTAGACGTTCCACGTAGTAGCTCTGACCTGCTCCCAGAAGAGTATGTTCGTAAGCAGACTCTCGCTAATAACGAGCGTTTCATCAGCCCAGAGTTAAAGCAGCTCGAAGACAAGATCCTCGGCGCTACAACAAAGCGTAAGAATCTTGAGTATGAGCTCTACATCGATATTCGTCGTCAGGTTTCCGAGAATGCCGAGCGTCTGTTCGGTACAGCTCGTGCTGTCGCATTACTTGATGTAATTGCATCACTCGCTGAGCTCGCATCCGATGAAGGATATGTTCGTCCAGAAGTTGACGATTCAGACGTAATCGAGATCACAGGCGGTCGTCATCCAGTAGTAGAGAAGATGCTCAGCAGCGATGATAGATTTGTTCCTAATGACACAACGCTCGATGGTTCCAATCGACTTATGGTTCTCACTGGACCTAACATGGCTGGTAAGTCCACATATATGAGACAGGTTGCCATCATTACTTTGATGGCGCAGATTGGTTCATTCGTTCCTGCTAGCAGCGCACATATTGGTCTTGTAGATCAGATTTTTACGCGTATCGGTGCGTCCGACGATATCTCCATGGGTCAGTCCACATTCATGGTGGAGATGAAGGAGGTAAGTAACATTCTGAAGAATGCTACATCTCGTTCATTGTTGCTTCTCGATGAGGTTGGCCGTGGTACGAGTACATACGACGGATTGTCCATCGCATGGGCAGTCATCGAATATATCATCGATAAGAAGGCACTGTTCGCCCGCACTATCTTCGCGACTCACTATCATGAGCTTAATCAATTGGAGAACATAATTGACGGCATCTTTAATTGTCACGTCGACGTTAAGGAGACAGATGATGGCGTATTGTTCCTTCATAAGATTGTTTCTGGCGGTACGTCCGACAGCTATGGTGTAGAGGTTGCTCGTCTCGCAGGTATTCCTGACAGTGTTCTTAATCGCAGCCGCTCTATTTTGGCCGAGCTCGAGCGCATCGGAAAGTTCAAGGTTTCCGGTGAAGAGATGAAGAGTATGGCCGGTGACACAGAGTTCAAGGCTGATGCTGTTTCATATTCTAAGGACGACGCTGTGCGCAAAATGCTCCGCGGTCTCGATATCACAAAGGTGACACCACTTGAGGCGATGAATATGCTCTATGAGCTTTCCGAGATGGTTGCCAAGGAGGATGCTAATGGGGAGAATTAATGTCCTTGATAAGCAGACCGCCAATGCCATCAAAGCCGGTGAGGTAATCGAGAGACCAGTTTCTGTTGTTAAAGAGCTGGTGGACAACTCCATCGACGCTGGTGCGACAACCATCAAGGTCGAGTTCGAAAGCGGTGGCATCTCACTTATCCGCGTTACTGACAACGGTATCGGAATGGACAGAGAGGATGCAGAGAAGTCATTTCTCATTCACGCCACATCAAAGATTACTAAGATTGAAGACATTTATGATTTGTCCACTCAAGGTTTCCGTGGTGAGGCGTTGGCATCTATTTCCGCTTGCGCTGATGTAACTATGGTTACAAAGCAAGCTGATAGTGATATCGGTACTATCATTAAGTATGAAGCTGGCGAGCTCGTTAAGTGTTGCGAGACAGTTTCCGACACAGGTACAGTTATTACAGTCACCTCCTTATTTGCTAATATTCCTGCCCGCTATAAGTTCCTGAAGAAGGACTCCACAGAGGGCATGTATATCTGCTCGCTTGTTGAAAAGCTGGCAGTTATTAATCCACATATCTCATTTAAACTCTACAAGGATGGAAAGCAGGTTCTTTCTACACCTGGTAATGGCGAGATGTTGGACACAATTTATAGTGTTTACGGTAAGCAAGTCGCTACTGGACTTGTGCCTGTAAACTATGAGTACGAAGGTATTAAGCTTCGTGGCTATACTGGTAAGACAGATCTCGTTCACGGCAACCGTAGCATGCAGTATATCTACGTAAATGAGCGCTGCATCAAGAGCGCATCAATTACTGCAGCCATCGATGAGGCATATCGCAATTCTGTCATGAAGAACCGCTTCCCAGTATGTTTCCTTTGTATTTATGTTCCAGCTGGTGGGGTAGACGTTAACGTTCATCCACAGAAGGCTGAAGTTAAGTTTTCAAACGATTCAGATGTATTCCGTCTCGTTTATCATGGTATAAAAAATGCTATCTTCGAGACTTCTGAGGCGAAGTCACAGTTCAGCGGAATCTCTTCCGGTGAGTCATCGGAGCCAGCTAGTTCAACTACTGTTGTTCCAGAGTCCAAGAAACTTCGTCCAGCAGGAACACAGCTCTCGTATGATCTCACATCTCGTTCAGGTTCATCTGTATCATCTGGTACTATCGATACACCAACTGTATCTCAGACTAAGGCGGCTACAGATCTTCTTCAGATTCTTTCTGAGTTCAAGCCTGACATTAATATGATTAAGAATGATGAGCCATCAGAGCCTGCTCCAGTGGAGATGCCGGTTAACCCAATGTCACCAGTATCTGAGCTTGCAGAAGGGCCTGAATCTCCAGCAGAAGAACCAGTTGAAGAACCAGCAGAGCAGTTCATTCCACGCAGCCAGGATCCTGATAGCGACATCTATGAGATCTTGCATTCTAAGTTCATTGGTTTCTTATTTACTACATACATAATCATGCAATCTGGCGATAATGTATTCTTTATCGATCAGCATGCAGCTCATGAGCGCGTGCTCTATGAGCGATTCATGAAGAGACGTTCCACTCAGGATGAGGAAGCATCTAATGTTCAGACTCTCTTGGTGCCACAAATAGTGTCATTATCTACAGCTGATTTCTCATTTGTCAGTGACAATATCGAGAATTTCCAGAAGGCTGGATTCGATATAGATATCATGGGCTCACGTCAGATTGCACTTAGATCTATTCCGATTGCAGATTCTCATGCCACAAGACTTAAGAATATGTCCAAACCATCTGTTATCTTCGAGAACATTCTCTCTGATATGAAGAGAGAAGTACCTGCCAAGAATAACATCTGGTATTCGCTTATTCAGACAACAGCATGTAAGGCTGCTATCAAGGCTCACGACGTCATTACAGAAGAAGAGGCAATGTCTCTTATCGAGCAGTTGTCAGTCCTTGATGACCCATATCACTGCGCTCATGGCAGACCAGTTTTTATTAAGGTTAGCCAGACAGAATTCGAGAAGAACTTCAAGAGAATTGTATGATTATCGAGAATTTACAAGAATATACAGGTTCCTATAAGGCAATCCCGATAATCTGCGGTCCAACTGCCAGCGGTAAGAGTTCCGTTGCTCTCGAATTATGCAAGAAACTAGGTGGTGAGCTCGTTTCCTGCGATTCTATGCAGATTTATAAGTATCTAGATGTTGGTACAGCAAAGGCTACTAAGGAAGAGCGTGAGGCCGTTCCTCATCACATGATTGATATTCTGGAGCCAGGCGAGAACTATTCAGTTAATGACTATCTCGAGGCATGCAAAGCTGAGATATTAGAGATCCTCTCCAGAGGTAAGCTCCCAGTAATCTGCGGTGGTACAGGTCAGTATGTATCTGCACTTCGTGACGGCATCAAGTATGTTGAAGAGCCAGTTCCTCAGGAGTTCATGGATACTCTCTATAAAGAGGTAGAAGAGTCCGGTATCGAGCGCATCTACGAAGAGCTTTCCACAGTAGATCCAGAAGCTGTTAAGAATATTCATCCTAATAACACTAGACGTGTACTTCGTGCATACGCTATCTATAAGGTGACAGGTAAGACTTTCACTCAGTGGAACAGCGAATCCAAGAAGTCTGGTCCGATGTTCCCATTCGTGCTCTTCGAGCCTGATTACGAGGATTGCCGCGACGTACTCTACGATCGAATCAATAAAAGAGTAGACATCATGATGGACGAAGGCCTCCTCGATGAGGTTAACTATCTCTATTCATTAGATGCCGATAGAAAATCTACATGCTTCCAGGCTATAGGCTATAAGGAATTCGCCATGTATGTAGAGACCAGAACTCAGGAAGCTCTGGATCGCGCCATATATGAGGTGAAGCTTAATTCTCGTCACTATGCGAAGCGCCAGCTCACATGGTTCAGATATATCGATAACATAATTAAGCTAAATCCTAATAACTCCATGGAAACTAACTTGGATACTATTATTCAGGCCATCACATAATAACCATAAGTTATAAGAATCAACTCTTAATAACTAATAGTTAATTAATTCGCAAATAATCGAGATATTTGGCTATCTTCCAAGAAAATTACTATAAAAACCGTATATAAATACCCCTGTGCTTGCTATAGTCACATTTACATCGCGATAGTAAGTCCAGGGGGAACTTATATGGTTTTTTAATTAGTTAATTGTATATCTATGGAGGCCAACAACTTTACCGAGAATCTTGCAATCCTCAGTATCGAATGGAATAGGCTCATAAAGGTCATTCTCAGGGAAGAGATAAGGACGGCCATTCATGTGACCATATCTCTTAACTGTAGCTTCATCTCCAATAAGAGCAGCAATAATGTCACCTTCGTCGCAGGAATCTTGCTTACGAACGATGATATAGTCGCCGTCAAGGATGTGAGCGTTGATCATACTAGTTCCAGAAACACGTAAGAGGAAACTCTCATTGCTTCCTATAAGTGACTTATTTACATATACATAATCTGAATAATCTTCATGCGCATAGATTGGCTGACCAGCTGTAATCTTACCGATGCAGTTAAGTCTTACAACGTTAGAAGGAACCTTCTCTGAACCAAGAGGAGTAACTTCAGCTTCGTCAGAATCTGTATTCTTAAGGATAATGGCTCTTCTCATGCCAGGACGATACTCGATGAGCCCGAGCTCATCGAGCTTCTTAAGATATGTATGAACAGAAGAAGTAGACTTCAATTCTGCGCCTTTACAAATGTCTCTTACTGATGGTGATAATGCGTTCTCGTGAATATACTGCTTAACAAACTGATAAACTCTGTCGATAGACTTAGTGGATTTTAATTCAGACATTTTGACCTCCAAACATATTTTTGTTTTCTTGCCTACTATTTTATAAAAAGAACGTTTGTGTGTCAAACACTTGTTCGTATTTTCGACGAAGAATTTTGGAGGGAATTTTTATGGAAAATATAAACAAAAAACAGCTTAAAATCAGACTCAGCACTTTATATGACGACCTTAATCTGCGTAATTCCATGGCAGCGGATATGCTCGCCCTAATTAACGAAGCCAGCTGCGACAGGGATGAGTTGTTTAATAACATTTATTTTAGGGAAAATTCGCCACTTAAGATCATGAAATATTATTTTCATCCCATGGTCAAAGGGGACGTTACTGAGGAGATGCTTAACATTTCTAGCAATTTCGACGTGTTCTTGCGCGAGATGTATAACAATGCCAGGAAAATCATGGACCAGCACACAAATGCCGTCACGTTACTGCTTATTTTGCTTTCGTTGCCGCGCCCTTACTGCGAGGTCATGTACTTTCGCCACTACAAAAGATTTTCCCGTGAGGACGTCATGTCCCGAATGTTCCTTAGCAGAAGCTCTTATTACCGCATTTATGACGACGCCTTTAACATGATTCTGGAGAAGCTGCAGCAGGAGGTAACGGCATGAAATACATCGTTTGCTTTGATTACAACACCTGTACCCGCAGCGTGGTCCGTCAGGAGGGGGTGGTGTCTAGTGATGAGCTCCAGGGTCTCATTGAAGTGGAGTCCTTCCAGGAACTTTATAACGAGCTCATGGCACGAAAGCCAAAGGACCAGATTCTCGTGGTGGCCTGCTATCCCATGCGGGAGGCAATGCTCACTTTCGTCACCCCAGACCTCGAGTCCTACCAGAGGGCGGTGGGGGGTAACATACAGTTTGTGTCGGTGGCGCCTTACGCGGACATCATCTGCAACGAAGAGGGAAAGCTTAACCATTTGAAACTTAACCGTGGACTCTACCGTAACGGCACCCTGGTGGATGTCATTGCCGGCCCCATGTTTTTCGTGGGCGTTGATGACGAGGGAAGGACCATCTCTCTGACTTGCGGCGAAATGGAGAAAATTTACTACAGGTTTCTGGAACCGGAAGTTTTTGTCCGTGATCGTGAGAAAGGATTGTGCGGGATTAAGTGTTCCAGCGCTATTGCCGAGATTCTGCGTGAAAATAATATTTCAATAATAGGATAATAAATATATAATCTATGTATGCGTAAAAGTAGTCCAAATCCGTATAATGCCAATAGGGCACCTGTTAATAAGGAGGTATCCTTCGTAGATACCTGTAAGGATATTGCGCATTCTGTTGCAAGAACTACTGTCAGATATTTCAAAAACATCCCACATAAGGTGCGCGATTACATTAAGCGTCGCGTAAATGAGTATAAGCGTAAGCCAGCTCGTACTGAGGCTAATAAGGTTTATGTTCTAGTGGGTTACACATCCAAGAAACATATAGATGATAAGTATAATGCGGAGCGTACACTTATTGTTTTACGTCGTGGTTTGCTGGCGCTTATCTTCGTTCTTATAATATTTATTACTATTAATTCTGTAGTCCCAAAGCTCAAAGTAGGTAAGTATGGAGACATTTTTGGAATTGGCTCCGTGCATGAACTTGCAGAAAATGACCCATTTTCCCGCGGAAATGATAAAAATTAATTAATTTTTGCAATTTTTGAATTTTGATATTGCATAGAGCGTCCGTTTAGTATAAATTAATATTACTTTGTGAATTTTTATGAATAGCAACTTGCAAAAAGTTGCAAGAAAGGCGGACAAAAATGGATTATACACTTTCAAATCCAGCACTTAATGCAATCATGCAGAAGGTTATTGCAAAGAACCCATCTGAGCCAGAGTTTTATCAGGCAGTAATGGAGTTCCTCACATCTATCGAGCCAGCTCTCGCATCTCATCCAGAGCTCATCGAGGAGAAGATCCTCGAGAGAATCGTTGAGCCAGAGCGTCAGATCATGTTCAGAGTTGCATGGGTAGATGATAAGGGCGAGATTCAGGTAAACCGTGGTTTCAGAGTACAGTTCAACTCTGCTATTGGACCATATAAGGGAGGAATTCGTCTCCACCCATCAGTTAACCTTGGTATCCTTAAGTTCCTCGGTTTCGAGCAGATCTTTAAGAATTCCCTCACAGGCCTCCCTATGGGTGGTGGTAAGGGTGGTTCTGACTTCGACCCTAAGGGTAAGTCAGACAACGAGGTTATGTCTTTCTGCCAGAGCTTCATGAGAGAGCTCTACAGACACATCGGTGCTGACCGTGACGTACCTGCTGGTGATATCGGAACAGGTGCTCGTGAGGTTGGTTACATGTTTGGTCAGTACAAGAAGATCACAAACGAGTTCACAGGCGTTCTTACAGGTAAGGGTCTCTCCTTCGGTGGTTCCCTCGCTAGAACAGAGGCTACAGGTTATGGTCTCTGCTACTTCGTAGATTGTCTCCTCAAGAAGCTCGGTGATTCTTTCGAGGGTAAGACAGTTGTTATCTCTGGTGCTGGTAACGTTGCTATCTACGCTACAGAGAAGGCTCAGCAGCTCGGTGCTAAGGTTGTTGCTCTTTGCGACTCCACAGGTTACATCTATGATGCTGACGGAATTAAGCTCGACGTAGTTAAGGAAATCAAGGAAGTTAAGCGTCAGAGAATTTCTGAGTATGTTAAGGCTGTTCCAACAGCTAAGTACGAGGATGGCCGTAAGGGTATCTGGACAATCCCATGTGACATCGCTCTCCCATGTGCTACACAGAATGAGATCGATATCGACGATGCTAAGGCTCTCGTTGCTAACGGCGTAAAGATTGTTGGTGAGGGTGCTAACATGCCTACAACAATCGAGGCTACAAACTACTTCATGAGCAACGGCGTTCTCTTCTGCCCAGGTAAGGCAGCTAACGCTGGTGGTGTTGCTACTTCTGGTCTCGAGATGTCTCAGAACTCTGAGAGACTCTCTTGGACATTCGAAGAGGTTGACGCTAAGCTCAAGCAGATCATGACAAACATCTTCAACAACTGTGATAAGACAGCTAAGGACCTCGGCATGGAGAACAACTTCGTTGCTGGTGCTAACATCGCTGGTCTCCTCAAGGTTGCTGACGCTATGCGTGCTCAGGGCTGCATCTAATTCTTAATTAGAATTTGAATTGACCTAATTAATAACTGCCTCAGGATTATTCCTGGGGCAGTTTTTTGCGCGCTGAAACAAAATATATATGACTTTGATGTATAATCAAATGTGGAATAAACAAGCGGAGAATAGATATGTCATATAATACGAATTCAACAAATAATTACGAGAATAACAAGCCACCACTAATTATTGTTATCTTTGTCATGGTAGTGGGTATTGCTTTGGCATGTGTAGGCATAGTGCAGCGTCTCGAAATGAAGAGTAAAGCCAAGTACTTTGCCACTACCGAGGGTGTAATTGTTGGTTATGAAGGTTCCTCTAAAGGTTCTACTTCGGCCGCTGTGTATGAGTATGAAGTATACGGATTTACTTATACAAAAACTGAATCTGTAAGTACTGCAGGTAAGCAGGAAATTGGCAAGAAGATAACTGTCAGATATAACCCTGCCGATCCTATAGATGCATTTACTGATTCACCAGCGAATACATCGCTTCTGTTTACAACAATTGGTGTGTTTTTCTTTGTTGTTGGCCTTGTTCTGCTTCTTCAGGCGGTAGAAATCTTCGAGAAAAATATATCGGATTTCATTACTGCTATTTTGATAAGTGGAATATTTATTGGTTTCCCAATTGTATTTATAACGGCTATTCCAGGTCTTCCTATCATTGTAATGGCTATCTTGCTAATATTGATGGCGGCAGGTTTAATTATTATTGTAAGCCTCATATATCGCACCTTCATCAAGAAGGATATATCTGACAGCCAACCATTTATTCAGCACGTCGATAGTATCTACGACACTCCATATGGCGAGAAAGTTGAACAACTCAGAGAGAAGGCCGTTGCCTTCAAAAAGTATTACGTAATTGCCACTTTAATTGTTGCGGTTATTGTATTTATTTTTGTTGCTATCCAGCTTCCAAGTAAGATTAAACAAGCCAGAGAGGCCAAGTCCACAATTCCTCAGGAACTTAAGAAGGAAATCAGCGACAAGAATGTGGCAGATTATTGCGGTGTGAGTAAGACACAGGTTCCAGAATACATTGTGTACGAGTGCGAGATTATAGATCGCCAGGAGGATACTTATTTCATCAAAGAGGTAGCAGGACTCCCTATGGCTGTCTTGTCTGATGAAGAATTTGAAGTAGGTGAGACAATTTATTGGGTTGAGATTCCAGGCCACGGAAGAATTCTTTATGACAAGGATGAATACACATACAATGGTTCCAATACACCAGAGAATTCAGACCGTTATAATAGTGATGGTAAGTGTATCCTTACTGACGAATTAATTAAGGATTACTGCGGCGGGGAGCCAACTTCCATAACAGAAGTAATTTTCAGCTATAATGATCAAAAAGAATTCTTCTTCGTTGATGCAAATGGTACCGAGTATTTATATATAGTACCTAACGAATATTTGGGTTATTATCTTGGCATCAAAGAAGGCGCTGTTTATTACTATGTTGTAGTCAATAACATTGAGTATTTCTTCAGTGGAGACTTATATACATGTTCAAAATAGAAACTCACATGCACACAGCAGAAAGCAGCGCTTGTGCCACAATATCTGCCAAAGATCAGGTGCTCCAGTACATCAGTGCTGGCTATGACGGCATACTTGTAACCGATCATTTTGTGAACGGTAACTCCGCCGTGGATCGCAGCCTGCCTTGGAAAGAGCAGATGCATCAGCAATTCGCAGGTTACCGCGCCGCCAAAGAGGCTGCTAAAGACCTTAATCTTAAGGTTTTCCTTGGTGTCGAGTATGCATATCACGGCACAGAGTTTCTTGTAATTGGTCTTGGTGAGGAGTATTTCGCCCAGCACGAGGAGCTTAAGGATGCTAGGCCAGAAGTTTTCCTGGAGGCCTTCAAAGACGCCGGGGCGGCCGTTATACAGGCGCACCCATTTCGTGAGGCAAGTTATATTAGCGAGATACGTTTGTATCCTAACATGGTGGACGCCATCGAGGGCTTTAACTATAGTAACCACTACGACTGGAATCAGAAGGCGATAGCGTTGGCTCTCGGCTGTGACAAGCCAATAACTGCAGGCTCTGACTGCCATCACGCAGGTGGCGCGCACGCTGGAATGTCCCTCGAGAAAAACAGCGAGACCACGCAGGAACTTGCTGACGTGATTAAAAGTGGCGAAGGGTTTATTTATTTCGAACAGATTTGAGATCGAACTCAGGGAAGACGCGGCGGATGTCCTCTGGCAGGTCGCTCACGAACGCCATCTCCTGGTTAAGAATTGGATGATAGAAACTTAAACTATATGCGTGGAGGCACTGGCGGCCAACGAGCGCGTCAAGCTCTACCGCGTTCTCGAAATCATCACAAGAGTTATCAACAGAATTTGGACCATAAAGTCCGTCACCGATAAGCGGGTGGCCCTGCGAAAGGGAGTGCACGCGAATCTGGTGGCAACGGCCTGTCTCCAGGGTGAATTCCATAAGAGAAGTGTTGGCGCTTTCGTTCACGAGTAAAGTCTTGTAGTGAGTAACAGATGGGTGGCCCTCAGGGTCGCTGTCAGGGCAGATATCGCGAATCATGATAGAGTTAGGTCGACGTCTGATGGCGGCGTTAATAGTGCCCTCGGAAGGGTCATAAATGCCATAAACTGCAGCGAGATATTTCTTCTGGATGTTGGCGTTTTTCATGGCGTTATGAGTGTAGCCATTCTTCGCGATTATGAGAAGTCCTGATGTCTCGCGGTCGAGTCGCATTACTGGGTGAAGTGGCAGATCAGAATTGCTGAGCATAGTAAGAAGTGAGTCGTCTAGGTGGCCGTGAGTAGGGTGTGTAACCATGCCTGCAGGCTTATCAACTACGGCGAGATATTCGTCCTCATAGACGATGTTGATTCCTGTGTCCTGTCGTAACATACCGGAGTCGTCCGCATAGGCGCAGAGCAGCACATCCCCCGTGTGTGCAGGGTCGATGACACGGGCATGAACACCGTTAAGTTCCACGGTTCCGTAGAGCTTGCATTTCTTGATCATATTGCGGCTCATCTGGAGTTCTTTGCTCATAATATCGCGTATCTCGCGGCCGTCGTATTGTTCTGTTACAACAAGTTTAAATTCCATATGTTTCCTTGACTCATTCTAAATTTATTTATACAATAAATCTTGGCTAATAATAGCCTTTAAATTGAACTTTGACAACTTAATATTTATTGGAGGTGAGTACCAACATGGAATGGTTATATTTAATCATTGGTTTGGTTCTCGGCTTAATTTTAGGTGGTTTTTTCATTAATCTTTACTACAAGAAGGGACTTTCAAAGAAACAGAAAGATCTTCAGGAAGAGGCTGCTAAGGCTCAGGCTGATAGCAGTAAGATTTTAGCGGAAGCACAGAAAGAAGCTGAGAATCGTAAGAGAGAACTCCTTTTGCAGGCAAAGGAAGAGATCAGTAAGGCTCGTGTTGAATTGGAGCACGATGTTCGTGATCGTAAGCAGGAACTTGCAAGAGAGCGGAACAAACTTGAGCAGAAAGAAGACAATGTTGAGAAACTTCTTGTTAGCGCAGAGAACAAGAGAAATGACCTCGAGAAGAAGTATCAGGATGTCTTAGAGACTGAGGCTAGAGCCAAGGATCTCGAGAGACGTAAAGCTGAAGAACTCGAGAGAGTTTCAGGTCTTTCTATTGCAGAAGCTCGTACTCTTGTATTAGAGGCAGCTGAGCGTGAGTATTCTCACGATATGGCAACAATGCTCAAGCAAATGGAAGAAAAAACAAAGCAGGATGCTGATAAGATCGCTAAGGATATTATCGTTACATCTATCCAGCGTTATGCAACCGATTATGTTTCCGAAGCAACAGTATCAGTTGTAAACCTTCCTAATGATGAGATGAAGGGTCGTATTATCGGACGTGAGGGCCGTAATATCAGAGCCATCGAGACAATTACTGGTGTTGATCTTATTATTGATGACACACCTGAGGCAGTTATCCTTTCATCATTTGATCCTATCAGACGTGAGATTGCCAGACTCACAATTGAGAAGCTTGTTGTTGATGGACGTATCCATCCTGCAAGAATCGAGGAGATGGCAAACAAGGCTAGGAAGGAAATTAACCAGACTATTAAACAGGAAGGTGAGCGCGCTGCATATGAGACAGGCGTTATGAACCTACATCCTGAGATTATCAAGCTCCTTGGTAAACTTAAGTATCGTACAAGTTACGGTCAGAATGTATTACAGCATTCTATTGAAGTTTGTTGGATTGCCGGCATGATGGCTGGTGAATTAGGACTTGATGTTACTTTCGCTAAGCGTGCAGGTTTGTTGCACGATATTGGTAAGGCTGTTGACTTCGAGCAGGAGGGTACACATATTGAACTCGGTGCAGATATTGCACGTAAGTACCATGAGTCTCCTGATATCATCAATGCCATTGAAGCACATCATGGCGATGTTGAACCACAGACAGCAGTTGCAGTACTTGTTGCTGCTGCAGATGCGATTTCTGCCGCTAGACCAGGCGCTAGACGTGAGAATCTTGAGACATACATCAAGAGAATTCAGAAACTTGAAGAAATCGCTACAAGTTTTGACGGAGTTGAGAAGAGCTATGCTATCCAGGCAGGCCGCGAGATCCGCGTAATTGTCTCTCCAGACAAGGTCAGCGATGATGAGATGATCCTTAAGGCTCGTCAGATCTGTAAGAAGATCGAAGATGAGCTCGACTATCCAGGTCAGATCAAGGTGAACATCATTCGTGAGACACGAGCAACAGACGTTGCAAAATAATAATACACAAATTAGCATTTACCTTAGTTAACACTGTATTTATATAGGCATTCAGCTTCAACTATTAAGTTAAATTCAAATTGAAAAGACGAGCTTCACGGCTCGTTTTTTTTTGCTTGAAAACTTTTTTGATAATGTAAAATGACTTCCTAGAATTAGAACTTTTCAGAATAAAAAGTTCTATATTGAGGAATTTAGAACTGAAAATAGAACTTTTCCGACGGAAAAGTTCTATTTTCAGGCAGTCAAACTATAATTACAACAATAAAAAGCGCTGCAGTAATCTCTGCAGCGCGAGTATATGGAACTATATCATTTACTATTGTTTATATAAGTCATCTGTTCTTGGGGATTGATAATTGGCAATTTGATACGGAAAACAGCACCTGAATCGTTGAATCCTTCGATACTTCCGCCGTGCTCTATAGCGATACTCTTAGCCAGCGCCATTCCGATACCATGCTTACCATCAGCTCCTTTAGCGAATCGGTCGAACAGATGTGGAAGCACTTCAGGAGAAATACCTGGACCATCATCAGAAATCTCGAATACTACTGAATTATCAGAATTATCAACGTAAACCTTAAATTTCACCTGACTCTCAGCATAGCGCAGACAGTTGGAGAAGATGTTTTCGAGCATACGGAAAATGTCGTTCTCGTTGCCGTAGACATACACGTCATTAATCTTAATGTCGTTAATCAACTCTTTACCGTTGTGCAAGAAGCCACCGCGAACTTTCTCCACGACGAATTCACAGATATCCACAACATCCAAGAGTGATTTTTTAACCTGATAGCTACCGTTCTTGCTCATGTCCATTTTGGAGATGGAGAGGAGGTTCTCTACAAGGCCGCTCAGACGTGTTGTCTCGCTGATAATAATATCAACAGCTTCCTGTCGGTGCTCATCGTCGAAGACGTCGTATTTGATACCCTCGGCATAACCCTGAATGGACATAAGTGGCGTACGTAACTCATGGGAAGCATTCTGGAAAAAAGTTTTCTGCTCTATATCGGATTTCTCCAGTTTCTGGGCCATGCTGTTCATAACGTCGCCCAGGTCACTTAGCTCACGGCTAACGATATGTCCCTTAAGAGGTGAGAAGTTACCTTTACCGATACGATTGGCGAAGCGGGAAAGCTTCTTTGTAGAAGTATACAAAGGCAGCGCCATAATCAAACTAATAAACGCAGACGCGATAACAGATACAAAAATCGCACGAAGAATCGCATCGTTCAGAGCGTTTGCGAAGGAATAATAAGTGCTGGAATTGATATAAATCAGCAGGTAATAATCCTCGTAGTGGTTCTCGCTAGATGTAGAGTTACGCTCTGTAAAGCGCATAAAGTGATAGTAATACTTGTCGCCATTATAAGAGATGGAATGGGTTAGACCATCAATGTCGATGGACTCTTTATCGATGATATAAGCCACCAGCTCATTGGTGTGATTATAAGTGGAAATGGAATGGAATTCCTCAGGCCACATGAGATTAAAGTTATTCTCAGAATCATGAACATTAAAAAGAGCCAGCGAGGCATCAGTGGAGAGGTCGGAAGACTCTACGATGGCATTGAGAATTTGGTCGCGAAGGACTTCACTGTCTATGGAATCGCTATCTTCAGGCACACTGGTGTTAAAAGCTTTCGCGAAGGCCTGGCAGGATGTGGTCGCGTTGACAATTCGTCTCTCACACTCCGTCTCGATGTAATTGTTAATAATAAAACGCGCAAAAACACCAATAACAAACACCGTGATCAGGGCGATCATGATGAGCGAGGAATAAATGTGAAGGGCAATAGGTATTCTGAAATTACTTTTTCTTTTCATCCTTGTCAGCACTCTTATCAATTAGTCGAAAGCCATAACCCCAGATGGTGGAGATCTTGGCGTCAGAGTCGACGATTTTCTTGCGCAGACGCTTTACAGTGTCGTCCGCCACGCGAGTCTCGATCTCAGTCTCGTAACCCCAGATCTTGTCCAGAAGCTCCACGCGAGGTACGGCTCTGTCACTATTGATAATGAGGTACGAAAGCAAAGAGTACTCGTTAGGGGTGAGGGCGAGGTCGTCGTCCTTAAGTGTAGCAGACTTTGTTTTCTTGTTGATAACGATGTCTGCGAAAGTCAGCTCGTTGTCGCTTTCGAGCGGAGTGTTACCATTAGCGGCCACACCTGTAGTTGACTCGAGTCGCTTGAAGACAGACTTAACTTTAGTTACCAGCTTGATAGGGCTAAATGGCTTGGTAAAGTAGTCGTCACTACCGAGGTTAAGACCCTCGATGTAGTCCGCGTCGGAATCGCGTGCTGTGAGCATGATGATAGGCACGTTACTGATCTTACGAATTTCCTTAAGAATGAAGAAACCGTCGCGACCAGGCATCATTACATCAAGGATAATGAGGTCGCAAGGATCTGTTATAAATTTCTTAAGTAGATCGTCTCCAGTAGGAAACGCGCTTACCAGATAACCCTCTCGCTCGAGAAAGGATTTAAGAAGATTACGAATGTTATCGTCATCGTCCGCTATATAAATAAATTTTTCCATGTATAGGTTTATCTCCTATGTAGTTTGTTAAAATGATTACTATAGACATTTTATATAACTATGGCTTTAAAAAAAGTTATATTTGGTGAAATATTGAGGAATTATTCTATTTCAATATATAACAAATGTTTGATAGAATTATATAGTTAATGTGATTACTAGGAATTTAGGATATACGGAGGCTTAATCTATTATGGGTAGTAATTATACACCTAATAGATCTGACAGTGGTTTTGTGTCTGGGGACACAATCAATGCCGGTTCATTTAATAAGTACGATAATAAGAGAGAGAGTAATAATAAACATTCTGTAGAAAAGGATAAGATTCGTAAGAAGAAGACTATCAAGCGCAGAGTGATTCTTGGTTCCGTGGCATGCGTGCTCGGTATCATTATTGGTATTGTTTTTGGCGGTCTTTATTATAAGAATTATCTTCTTAATAAACCTACATATGAGGATTCAGCTGTTTATGAGACATTTATCGATGAGAATGGTAATGTTCGTAATATCGCTGAGTTTACTCATCAGACACAGCACGAGATCATCGAGGATGAAAGCGTTCATAACTTCCTCCTCATTGGTATCGACAGCCGTTCTTCTAACTATAACTCTAAGGGTACAGGCGGACTTGCAGATGTAATCATGATTTTGTCTGTAGATAGTGACTCAGGTTCCATCAAGATGCTTTCCATCGCCCGTGATAATTACGCTTATGTGCCTGGTTATACACGTCCTATGAAGATTAACGCAGCCATGTCTCTTGCTGGTCCTGAGGTTCTTAAGCTCACAGTAGAGAACATGCTCCGTCTCCAGATTGATGGTTATGCTTATGTTAATTTCGCGCACATGGCTTATGTTATTGACGCAGTTGGTGGCGTTTACTGTAACGTAACTCCAGGTGAGCTTAATGCAGAGGGTGGTCTTAACTGGAACCTCGCAGAGGTTAACAAGCTCTTTGGTCGTGAGCCTGACTATAATAAGGTAACAGCTACTGGTGATGTATGGCTTAATGGTAACCAGGCCGTTGCTTACGCTCGTATCCGTAAGCTCGATAGTGACTACAAGCGTTCCGAGCGTCAGGTAGAGGTAATGAGAGGACTTCTCACTCAGTTCATGAACCTTGGCGTATCTGGCAAGGCCGCTGCACTTGATAACATCCTTGAGCACGTTGTTACTAATATCCCTAAGGAGAAGATTCAGGAGTACGCTCTCGATTTCCTTCCAAGCCTTAAGGATGCACACATCGAGTACATGCAGCTTCCTATTAACGGATGTATCAACCAGGGAACATATGGTGGTGAGTGGAGTATCAGACCTAACTGGAATGCTGAGATCCCTTATGTACAGCAGTTCTTCTACGGCGAGACACGTGAGTTCGACCCAGTAGAGGACATTCCAAATTCACCATCACTTGATAGATGTCCTAAGGATTTGAAAATCGAGGATTTGTTGCGCTAAATTTGCCACACTTTGTTCTTTGACTTTCCTTGACATACGCTTATGTGACGTTTACAATACTGTTGGCACTCAGATAAGAAGAGTGCTAACAGTATTTTTGTTTATTATATATTTGAATATAGGAGGATCTTTTTATGACAATCAAACCATTAGGAGACAAGGTTGTAATTAAGAAGCTTCAGGCAGAAGAGACTACAAAGAGCGGTATCGTTCTTGCATCCGCTTCCCAGGAGAAGCCACAGGTAGCTGAGATTATCGCAGTTGGTCCTGGCGGAATCGTTGAAGGTATTGAGATTAAGATGGAAGTTACTGTTGGTCAGAAGGTAATCATCCGTGACTACGCAGGCACAACAGTTAAACTCGATGGTGAAGAGGTAATCATCGTTCGTCAGGACGACATCCTCGCTATCGTGGAGTAATTTTGGAGGTAATGCGAAATGGCTAAAGATATTAAGTATGCAGAGGACGCACGTAAGGCACTTGAGGCCGGCGTCAACAAGGTTGCAAACACAGTAAAGGTAACACTCGGACCTAAGGGCCGCAATGTAGTACTCGACAAGAAGTATGGCGCACCACTCATCACAAACGACGGTGTTTCCATCGCGAAAGAAATTGAGCTCGAGGACAGATACGAGAACGCTGGTGCACAGCTCGTTAAGGAAGTTGCTTCCAAGACAAATGATGTAGCAGGTGACGGTACAACAACAGCTACTCTTCTCGCACAGGCAATCATCCGTGAGGGAATGAAGAACGTAGCAGCTGGTGCTAACCCAATCATCATCCGTAAGGGTATCTCCATGGCAGTTGATTCTGCAGTAGAGAGCATCCTTGCATCTGCTAAGAAGGTAGACGGTTCCAAGGATATCGCTCGTGTAGGTGCTATCTCCGCTGCTGATGATCAGATCGGTCAGTACATCGCTGAGGCTATGGAGAAGGTTACAACTGATGGTGTTATCACAGTTGAGGAATCCAAGTCCATGAACACAGAGCTCGACGTTGTTGAGGGTATGCAGTTCGATAAGGGTTATGTTTCCCCATATATGGCTACAGATATGGATAAGATGGAGGCAGTTCTCGAGGATCCATATATTCTTATTACAGATAAGAAGATTACAAATATTCAGGATATTCTCCCAGTTCTCGAGCCAATCGCTCAGTCTGGTGCTAAGCTTTTGATTATCGCTGAGGACATCGAGGGTGATGCACTTGCTACATTGATCCTCAATAAGCTCCGTGGTTCTTTCACTTGCGTTGCTGTTAAGGCTCCTGGTTATGGTGACAGACGTAAGGCAATGATCGAGGATATCGCTATTTTGACTGGTGGTCAGGTTATTACTTCTGATCTTGGCCGTGAGCTCAAGGATACAACTCTTGACATGCTCGGTCGTGCTCACCAGGTTAAGGTTACAAAGGATAACACAGTAATTGCTGATGGTGCTGGTGCTACAGAGGATATTAAGGCTCGTGCTAACCAGATTCGTAAGCAGGCTGAGGAGACAACATCTGAGTTCGATCGTGAGAAGCTTCTCGAGCGTCTCGCTAAGCTCTCCGGTGGTGTTGCTGTTATCAAGGTTGGTGCTGCTACAGAGACAGAGATGAAGGAGAAGAAGCTCCGCATCGAGGACGCTCTCGCTGCTACAAAGGCTGCAGTTGAGGAGGGTATCGTTCCTGGTGGTGGAACAGCTTATATCAATGCTATCCCAGCAGTTGCAAAGCTTCTCGATTCTACAGAGGGCGATGTAAAGACTGGTGTTAAGATTATTCTCCGCGCTCTCGAGGAGCCAGTTCGTCAGATTGCTGATAACGCAGGTCTTGATGGTTCTGTAATTGCAGAGAAGGTTAAGACTGCTGATGCTGGTGTTGGTTATGATGCGCTTAACGATAAGCTCGTTAATATGGTAGAGGTTGGTATTGTTGACCCAGCTAAGGTTACACGTTCTGCTCTCCAGAATGCTGCATCTGTCGCATCAACACTTCTTACAACTGAGGCTGTTGTTGCTGATATCCCAGAACCAGAACCAGCTGCACCTGCTGCTCCAATGTATTAATATATAGTTGAATTTAAAATTTTAACTGCCGTCCATTGTGGGCGGCAGTTTTTTTGCGTTAATTCGCCTTGATATTATCAAATGACTGCCTGGAAATAGAACTTTTCAGAATAAAAAGTTCTATATTGAGGAATTTAGAACTAAAAATAGAACTTTTCAGACGGAAAAGTTCTATTTTTAGGAAGTCATAACAATAAAAAACAGCCCCTCAATCGAGGAGCTGTCCAATAAATTCATAACAGTGAGACAAGCAATTACATGCAAGTATAACCACCATCAACTGCGATGTTCTGGCCATTTACATAGGAAGAACATGGTGAAGAGAGGAAGATAGCTGTGGAATCGAGCTCACCCTCGTTACCATAACGAGCCATAGGGATCATTGTCTTAGCGTAGTTTACGAAGAACTCAGACTTCAATGTCTCTTCTGTAAGTGGTGTGTAGAAGTAACCTGGGCAGATACCGTTTACTGTGATACCCTTGTCGCCCCACTCAGCTGCGAGAGCACGTGTGAGGTTAACAACACCACCCTTAGCTGCGTGATAGCAAGCTGTAGGAGCAATCTTATTACCAACGAGACCGTACATAGAAGCGATGTTGATGATACGACCATAACCAGCAGGAATCATAGCCTTCTTAGCAACGGAACGAGCCACCTTGAATGTACCGAAGAGGTCGATATCCATCTCGTGCTGGAATGTCTCATCTGGCATATCCTCAGCAGGTGTAACTCCGCCTGTACCAGCATTGTTGATAAGGATGTCGATACGACCGAACTCCTTAAGTGTAGCATCAACAGCAGCCTCTACAGACTCTGTATCTGTGATATCGCAACGGATACCGATAGCCTTAACGCCATATGTCTCAGAGATTTCCTTAGCTACCTCATCGATAAGGTTCTGACGACGAGCCATAGCTACAATGTTACAACCCTGATTTGCAAGAGCCTTAGCCATCTGTACGCCAAGACCTGTAGAACAACCAGTTACGATTGCAACCTGACCAGAAAGATCAAAATAATTCTTCATGTGAAAGACCTCCAAATAATTATATTTATTAATAGTTAATAACACTACTTCGTATATTCTACACTAAAACCAAATTAATTGGAGAGGATTTTGTGGCTAAGTTGTATAAAAAGTCTACTTGTTAAATGGTGAATCTGGCTTAATTGTATTTCTATATACATTTGGTGTGATGCCAAACTTCTCTTTAAAAACCTCAGTAAAATAGCTCTGACTAGGGAAGGACAGCATCATGGCAATCTGTGATATGGAATAATCAGAATTAATAAGCATATTCTGAGCGGTCTCCAGCTTACGATTAAGAATAAATTCGCTAATGGTTTCTTTAGTCTCGCCCTTAAACAAACGAGACAAATAAGCAGGGGACAAGCCTGTGTAATTACTAAGGTCACGTGCTTTAATGCGCTCGTTAAGGTGGTCGTAGATATAGTCGATGGCGTTAACTATAGGTCGGGAGTAAATGTTTTTCTTACTGTATTGCTGCATCTTACGGCAGTAGTCCAAGCACATGGCGCGGTGCATTTCGGACAGCTTTGCCACGCTGGTACAAAGGTCCGCCTTTTGGATATAGTAGTCACTAATGTTAAAGGCCACGGCCATCTCCATGCCGGCCTCCATGCAATAACGTGCCACCAGTGCCGCGGTGATGGCGAAATGATATTTAAAGTGCTGCAGTTCATTGGTGGAGAGGCGCCCCAGGCCCTTTTTCTCGTGAAACGCGTTGCGGGTAAGTTCGTCCACTTTGTTAACGTTACCTTGCTTGATGGCGAAATAAAACTCCTGCTCCGGGTCATAAGGTGCGTGCTGGAGGTTTTCGTCGCGGTTTATAAATTCTTGTAGCAAAACTTTTGTATCCATATGATATTTATACCACAAAATAGCATCAAAACATAATTCACGACAACAAAACGATATTTCGCAGCATAATCATCAGTTAAAATAAAAATCACTTAGAGATTACAGGGGGAAAAGATGAAAAAGAATATTTCATTGATTTTGGCGCTTTCCATCGCTGTTCTTGCCACAGGCTGCGGTAAAGATTCCACTTCAGAATCAGTAGCAGATACAGCACAGACAACAGTTGCACAGACAGCTGACGCGACTACTGAATCAGAGTCAGAACCAGCTGAAACACAGCCAGAGGAGATTGATCCATCTATGTTAGAGTATTCACTTGTTTGGGAAGAAGAGTTCGAGGGCACAGAGCTCAATATGGACAACTGGCGTTATGAAGTTCATCAGCCAGGTTGGGTTAACCACGAACTTCAGGAATATGTTACAGGCGATGAGTGCGTATGGGTTGAAGATGGCCACCTTGTAATCCAGGCTAAGAAAATTGTTAAGGATAACGGCGACGTTACTTATAAGTCCGGCCGTATCAATTCCAGACTTAATCACGACTTTAAATACGGTAAGATCGAGGCAAGCATCCAGTTCCCAGAGGGACAGGGATTCCTTCCAGCATTCTGGATGATGCCAACAACAGAGAGTAAATACGGATCATGGCCAAGCTGTGGCGAGATTGATATCGCTGAGGTTCTTGGCAATGAGACTGATAGATTCTACGGCACAATCCACTACGGTGTTCCACACAATCAGACACAGTTCACCTATAATCTCCCCGAAGGTGAGTCTTTTGCGACTGGATACCATACTTATGGCATCGAGTGGGAGCCTGGATCTATCAAGTGGTTCGTGGATGGCAACATGGTGGGTGAGGCTAACAGCTGGTTTACAGCTATGATTGAGGGCAACAATCGTCCTTACCCAGCGCCATTCAATCAGGATTTCTACATCATCCTTAACCTCGCAGTTGGCGGTGACTGGCCAGGAAATCCAGACCCTAACATGGAATTTGGTGAGAATGCACAGATGCGCGTTGAGTGGGTGAGAGTTTATCAGCGCGGTTACTACGATGAGAACGTTGAAGAGCCTGAGGTTGTTTATAACTTTCGTGAGGCAGACAGCGAGGGCAACTTTGTAGTATTTGATCAGTGGGACTTCATGACATTTATTGGCGGTGAGGGTTCAGCTGACATCAACGAGGACGAAATCGTCATCAACACAACAAACGACGGTGACGTGGACTATTCCATTCAGCTCGTTAATCCTGGTATTCCAGCAGTTAGCGGCACAACTTATGAGGTAACATTTGAGGCAAAGGCTTCCGAGGCTCGTTCTATGAATGTTACAGTTAGTGCTCCTAACAAGGGATATGCTAGATATCTTCCAGATACAACTCTTGATTTGTCTACCGACTGGCAGACATTCACATATACATACACTATTGCAGGGGATTCCGATGATAGCGCTAGACTGGAGTTCAATATGGGTAACTTCGGCTCTACTGGCACAATCAACCTCCGTAACGTAGTGGTTAAAGAAGCCTAAAATAAATTTCTTTATTTTATCCCTCCCACAATAAGAGATCTCTGCCCAGAGGTCTCTTATTATTTGTGCGAAATCTGTGCGAAATCGACTGCGCCCCCGCAAATAATCATTGACTAAAACCATCTATAAAAGTATTATTTTATGTAGGTTAATAGGGTATTTATGCCCACTAACAAATAATTCATTTTCTAAGGAGATTTTACTATGCCATTAGTAACAACTACAGAAATGTTTAAGAAGGCTTATGACGGCGGTTACGCTATCGGTGCTTTCAATGTAAACAACATGGAAATCGTTCAGGGTATCACAGAGGCAGCTGGTGAGCTCAATTCCCCAGTAATCCTTCAGGTTTCTAAGGGTGCACGTGCATACGCTAACCACACATACCTTGTAAAGCTCGTTGAGGCAGCTGTACAGGAGAACCCACAGATCCCTATCGCTCTTCACCTTGACCACGGTGATTCTTTCGAGCTTTGTAAGTCTTGTATCGACGGTGGTTTCACATCCGTTATGATCGATGCTTCTTCTAAGTCTTTCGAGGACAACATCGCTCTCACAAAGCAGGTAGTAGAGTACGCTCACGCTCACGGTGTAGTAGTAGAGGCTGAGCTCGGTACACTCGCTGGTATCGAGGATGAGGTTGTTGTAGAGGCTGGTAAGGAGTCTTACACAAAGCCAGAGGAGGTTGAGGAGTTCGTATCCAGAACAGGTTGTGATTCCCTCGCTATCGCTATCGGTACTTCCCACGGTGCTTACAAGTTCACAGCTGATCAGTGCACACGTAACGCTGACGGTATCCTTGTTCCACCTCCACTTCGTTTCGACGTTCTTGAGGAGTGCATGAAGAGACTTCCTGGTTTCCCAATCGTTCTCCACGGTTCTTCTTCTGTTCCACAGGAGTTCGTAAAGATGGTTAACGCTTACGGCGGAAACATGCCAGATGCAGTAGGTATCCCAGAGGAGCAGCTCCGTGAGGCAGCTAAGCTCGCAGTATGTAAGATCAACATCGACTCTGATATCCGTCTCGCTATGACAGGTAACATCAGAAAGTACTATGCTGAGCACCCAGATCACTTCGATCCACGTCAGTACCTCAAGCCAGCTCGTCAGGCTGTTAAGGACATGGTAGCTCACAAGATTCAGTACGTTCTCGGTTCCGACGGAAAGATCTAATTCTAATATTGAATTCGAGTTTATTTGCGGCCCCGCACTTCGGTGTGGGGTCGTTTTTTTTGTATGTTATAATCTTTTTCATGGACAGAGTATTATTTTTCGCATCAGCTATATTCTTCGCACTTGCCATGCCAGGCGGCGTGTCCATTTTGTCTGCGCTCTTTATTCTAGCAGTGGCACTTGGCTTTGGCCTTCCAAAGGGCCGCGTTGTGCCTTTGTCTTCGATTAGCACTGGAACTCACGTGATGGCCGGCGTTTTCGTGCTTTTGTCCATAGTTGTTACTTATGTTGATTTATCTGTTATCTCATTGGCGGCGTGCTTGCTATCTTATCCTTTTGTGGTGCAGGTGATAGAACAGGTGCGCAAAATCTTTGTGCGCCGCGAAGTGTCAGTAAAGTGTGGTGATGTCAGAATGAGCCGCATGGAGTACATCGTTGCCGCTTGCACTTCAGTGGTTGTGATGTTTTTTGTGACCACTTCTTCGCCACTTTATAAGTTCAATAGTTGGGATGACGCCAACTGTTTCTTTACTTTGGGACGCGGCATCGTTGGTGGTCTGGTGCCTTATCGTGACGTCTATGAGCAGAAGGGACCTTACTTATATTTTGTGCACGCACTGGCGGCACTGGTGTCCGATAGTTCTTTTGTGGGTGTGTACCTGCTGGAAGTGGTGGCGCTATTCGTGTTCCTTGTGTTCGCGTGGAAAACCATCCGTCTCTTTTACACACCAACACGTAGCGCGGTGGCTCTCATGCCCCTTTTTGCCGTGCTCACTTATAGTGTCGGTGCTTTCTATTATGGTGACAGCGCGGAGGAGCTTTGTTTTCCGCTCCTGAGCATCGTTATTTATATCGCGTGCCGTGCCGAACTTAAGGGTGGTCTGCCATCCCTGAAAGAGACTTTCGTCATCGGCCTTATCTCTGGATTTTTGTTCTTCCTGAAATACACTTTCTGCGCGCTGGTTCTTGGTTACATCCTATATGTGGTGGTGGCCGCTTTTGTGCGCAAGTCGGCGAAAGCGCTTCCTGCGTACATCGGTGTGTTCCTTGGTGGTGTGGCAGTTTGTAGCGTGCCGGTGGTGTTGTACTTTGGAATTCATGGGGCACTGGACGATTTGTTCACAGTGTATTTTTATAACAATATTTTCTTGTATACAGATAATGATCGTGGCTCTTTGCTTGGTGCGATTCGTACGACTTTGTATATTTTCTCTTATACAATGAGAGCAAATTCGCTGTTGTGTTACATGCTCGGTATCGGCGTTGTGGCAGTGATGTGTATGCGCAGGCGTATTCGCGTGCTTGTTGGCGTTATGTTCGCTGTTCTGTGGATGTCGGTTTATCTGCCTCACGTGCACATGTTCTATTATTGTCTGATTCTTAGTTGCTTTGTGGTGTTCGGCTGGCTGCTGTGTTGCATGGCATTTGATTATGGATGTAAGTTGGTTCGTATGCTGATGCCACGATATTCTTTTGCACCTGTAGTTGTTGTGCTTGCATGTTGTTTTGGTGGGCTGTTCGGGCACGTGAATATGTCTTATTTGGCACTTAGTGAGGCCGATTATCCACAGATGGAATTTGCTCGAATCATAGGGGAGACACCAGATGCGCGCATACTGACTTATGATGTAATGGATTCCGGATTTTATACCGCGGCGGATGTGTTGCCTTGTACTGAGCATTATTGTTTCTTGAATATCAATTCGCATATCCCTGAGTTCGTGGAGGAGCAGGATTCGCTGATTCGTAGCGGGGAGTTTGATTATATAATCACTTGTTCTGATGAGTATGAGTGGTCGAATTATGAGATTGTGTGTTCTCAGGATCAGTACGCATTCTACTATGATGAGTACGGCGATAAGTTGAATGTTATTGATAATACTTTTTATTTGTATAAGCGGGTTTGAGTGGCTGGTTAGGCGTTCGACCCGTTATAAAGTTGCACCCAGTACCAAACGTAGTACCATTTTGTTCAACTAATGGTACTGAAAATGCATTTATTGGTACTGAATGATACAGTACCAAAACGGGTACCATTTTTATAGGAAATTGGTACTGATAACTCGATTTTTGGTACTGGTGAAACTAATATTGGCGATTATATTATGTGACCTATATTATGCGTAGAAAAGTTAATTAAGTTCCAAAAACATAGGCAAACAGCATAAAAAACGCCTCAAAACCTAAGAAAAATCGCCCATTCATAACGAAAATTCATTTGTAACATCAAATTAATTTGCGTTTGAGGCGGGGTAAGGGTTAAAATACTACGCGTTAGGTTAGATTCACAGAAATAAGAAGGGGAACTTATTTTGAAGAAAAAAATCGTATCACTTTTAATGGCTATTCTTACATTTATCTTTGGTGTAGGTATGGTAAATGCTGATGGTTCCATCATCGAGAAATCTCTTAAGTCAGATAAGTATGAGATGATGTGGAACAACGCTACCGACGCTGAGAGATATTTCATGCCAACAGAAGTTAAAGCTTATGCGTGCGGTCTTAGTACTGCAGATTATACATTCTTCGCCAGAGTGGTAGAGGGCGAGGGTCTCGATTCAGATGATGATATCATGGATAAGGTGCTCATCGCGGTATGCGTTCTTAACAGACTTAACTGCAAGAAGTGGCCATATTCCAAGGTAATTCTCGCACTTAAGAGACCGGGACAGTTCGAGGTAGTTGATCAGGAGACTTTCGAGTGCCGTATGGCCAAGTCACTTGACTCTGAGTGGGCAATCGTTATGGCTTACAGACTGGTTGCTGAGGGTAGATTTGACTGCCGTATGGTTTACTACAACTCCATCGGATTCTCTGGTTACTCCAACCCAAGATATATGGCGAAATACGCTTACTACGGCGGCAACTATTTCTCATGTCCACCATGTGACTGCGAGTCTTGCATGGCAATCAATCCAGATTGGGAGATGGACAAGGTAGAGATGCTCACAGAAGAAGACATTATCTACAGACCAGAAGGCGTCGGCCCACACTACAAATAATCAATAGAACCATCCTTCGGGATGGTTTTTTATTACGCTAAAATCTCACCTTTACTAATAAATATAATTAAGTTAAACTACTTAGCGGATAAAAAACTTCAAAGAAAGAGGTATTTTAATATGTACGATTACATTAAGGCGCAGGACTCTGAGGTATTCGAGGCTATTACAGCCGAGCTTCAGAGACAGAGAGACAAGATCGAGCTTATCGCTTCTGAGAACATCGTTTCAGAGGCAGTTCTTGAGGCAGCTGGTTCCGTACTTACAAATAAGTACGCTGAGGGTTACCCAGGAAAGAGATATTACGGTGGATGTGAGCACGTTGACGTAGTTGAGCAGCTCGCTATCGACAGACTTTGCAAGCTTTTCGGCGCTAAGTATGCTAACGTTCAGCCACACTCTGGTGCACAGGCTAACACAGCAGTTTATTTCGCTATTCTTAAGCCAGGCGATAAGATCCTTGGTATGGACCTTAGCCACGGTGGTCACCTCACACACGGTATGAAGCTCAATGTTTCTGGTAAGAACTATGAGTCTGACTTCTATCAGGTAAATGAGGAGACAGGTAGAATTGATTATGAGGCAGTTAGAGCAAAGGCTCTCGAGTTCAAGCCAAACGTAATCGTTGCAGGTGCTTCTGCTTATCCGCGTGAGATCGATTTTAAGAAGTTCAGAGAGATTGCTGACGAGGTTGGAGCATACCTCTTTGTAGATATGGCTCACATTGCTGGTCTCGTTGCTGCTGGTCTCCACCAGAACCCAGTTCCATATGCACACATCGTTACAACAACAACACACAAGACACTCCGTGGACCACGTGGTGGTGTTATCATGACAAATGATGAGGATCTCGCTAAGAAGATTAACTCCGCAGTATTCCCAGGACAGCAGGGTGGTCCTCTCATGCACATCATCGCAGCTAAGGCAGTTGCTTTTAAGGAGGCTCTCTCTCCAGCATTCCGTGACTACGCTGCACAGATCAAGGCAAACGCTAAGGTTCTTTCTGAGGAGCTCATGAAGAGAAACGTTAACCTCGTTTCTGGCGGTACAGATAACCACCTCATGCTCATCGACCTCCGTGGAACAGGCATCACAGGTAAGGAACTCCAGCTCCGTCTTGACGATGTAAATATCACAGCTAACAAGAACACAATCCCAGGTGATCCTGAGAAGCCATTCATCACATCTGGTGTTAGAATTGGTACACCTGCTGTTACAGCACGTGGTATGAAGGAAGAGGACATGGTAGAGCTCGCTGACATCATCAGCCTCGCTATCTTCGACTTCGATAACAAGAAGCAGGAGATCATCGACAGAGTTGCTGCTCTCACAGCTAAGTATCCTCTTTACCCAGATTTCCAGTAATAGTAATTAGGTAATTGATAAAAAACAATGATTGATAGCCAGAAGCCCCTTGCGTATAGAATGGCGCCTAGAGATCTAGACGAGTACATTGGCCAGGAGCACATAATTGGCAAAGGTAAGATGTTAAGAAGGATGATCGAGGCGGATAGGCTGTCCTCGGTCATCCTTTTCGGCCCTCCAGGTACTGGAAAGACAGCCCTGGCCAGGATTATCGCCAACAAGACTTCTTCCAAATTTGCCAAGCTCAATGCGGTAACTGCCGGTGTATCTGACATCAAGAACGTAATCTCAGACGCGACTAACCCTCTGATCTCAGAGGGCAAACGTACTGTGCTTTTTATCGACGAGATCCATCGTTTTAACAAGCTTCAGCAGGACGCTTTGCTCCCATACGTGGAGGACGGAACAGTTATTCTCATTGGTGCCACAACAGAGAACCCATTCTTCGAGGTGAACAAGGCGCTGGTTAGCCGATCAACAGTGCTCCAGCTGCAGCCTCTCACAGAGGAAAACATCGCTACTATCCTGCGTAATGCAGTGGACGATAAAGAGCGTGGTTACGGCCTTATCGATGTTTCCGTTAGCGACGAGACTTTGGGCAAGATTGCCATGATGGCAGGGGGCGATGCGCGAAATGCGCTAAAGGCCCTCGAACTGGCAGTTATCACAACGCCACCAAATTCGCAGGGCACTATAGAGATAACGAAAGAAATTATCAGTGACTGCATGCAAAACCGCATAGTACTTTTCGACAAGGATGGCGAGAACCACTATGACAACATCAGTGCCATGATTAAATCTATGCGTGGTTCTGATCCTGACGCAGCGGTGCTTTATATGGCGCGCGCACTGGCGGCAGGGGAAGATTTCGAGTTCCTGGCACGCCGCATAATGATTTGCGCCGCAGAGGATGTTGGTCTTGCTAATCCTAATGCGCTTCTCGTGGCAGTTGCAGCTTATCAGCAGGCTATGGCGGTTGGTATGCCTGAGGCACGGATCGCACTTTCTGAGGCCTGCATTATGGTCGCATCATCACCTAAGTCTAATGCTGCTTATTTGGCGGTGGACAAAGCCCTGGATGATGTGCGTAACAAAGATACTGGAACTGTTCCAATGCACCTGCGCAATGCTCCAGTAGAAGGCATGGCGGACCTCGGATACAAGGTGGGTTACAAGTATCCACACGACTATCCACATCACATCACAGCTCAGCAGTATATGCCTGATGCAGTGAAAGATACGGTATATTACGAGCCAACAACTATTGGTTATGAGAAAAAAATTAGTGAATATCTCGACTTCGTAAAAGCAATGGGAGGACAGGAATGATCAAAGGTAAGAAAATAGCAGTTTTGATGATGGCGATTGCCGTTCTTTGTAGTTTCTTTTTTACTGGATGTAAGAACGTTAATGTAGACGAAGAGATTACTATTAACAACTGTAACGAGTCTGCTGTTAAGGTTGCTGAGGGATTCCTTCAGTCTGTATTTACTGAGAATGAGGACTTGTTCTATAAGTGCTTCCCAGAATGCGCTTTTGAGGACGGTGACAAGGCATTCGAGGCTTACATCGCTGGTAACGCTGATGCTGGCAAGTTCATCGGTTGTAAGTATGTAAACTTCAACGATTACAATGAAGATAACGGCTATAATCAGGAGTGGATGAAGACTAATATCTCCCTTATGCATAATGTTGAAGAGGATGATATTCAGAAGATTCAGATCGTAAAGATTGATGTTTGCTTTGAAGGAGCAAATAAGAAGGAGTATAACTCTGTATCAGCGTATGTTCTCGTATATCAGTTGAATGATAATAACTGGTATGCTCTGGAGATTCAGAATTCTGACGCTGAGTTTGCAGCTTAAGGCTTTGTAAAAGACTTATTCAGGAAAGTTGTCATAGTAGTTGCCATTATTTGAATGTAATGGCAACTATTTTTTATTTAACGGCAAATATTCAATTATTGCCAAACGTGTTGCCATATATCTTTTTATATGGCAACTTTTACATTTTCTATGGCAACAACAGTCAACTATGAGAATTTATAAAGTGTATCAGATAGTCTCCAGAACAACCTGGCGATTCTTATAAGTGCAAATCTCGTTGATTCCGAGGGACTTCAAGTAAGCAGCAGTCTCAGCAAAATGAATTCCCAAAGTCTCTGTAGTGTGGGAGTCAGAGCCGAGGGTAATGAGCTTTCCGCCCATATCCACATATTTCTTAATAATTGCAGGGTCCGGCATGATAAGGTCGGATCCTTTTTTTATCTGCTTGTCGATAGAACGAGTGTTAATCTCGAGAGCCTTGTCGCGGCTGATAAGAATCTCGAACAGATTCTCGAAGCTCTTCTGGCAGTGCTCGAGGAGGACTGCGCTGTTAGTCTCAGAACTATAACGATTCACGTAGTCATAGTGGGCGATAACGTCGTAATTAGTACACTTATCTGCCATCTCTACGAGCTCATCTATATATTCCTTATGACGAAGCGCCAAAGGAATCTTATAGCAGTTCTGGCTGAAATATATATCTTCATTACGGAAGAGATGATTGCTGAGCAACACTATATCAAAAGGGTGCGCAGCGGCTATATTGTTAATAGAGGCAGTAATGTGAGTCTGACCACCAAATTCAATGCCCATAAGTAGCTCAGGACCGCCAACTTCAGCGGAGTAAGATTTCCATGAAGGAAACTTGGCAACATAGTCGTTAATATCAAAAAGAAGGTACAAAGGGTCTTCCTTATGAGGATAATCCAGTTCATAGTGCTCAGTGATGGCAACGCGAGGAATACCAGCAGCTTTACATGCATCGATTAACTCAAATGCGCTCTGTGTGGCATCTGGACTATAGTGGTTTGTATGATTGTGTGAATCAGTAAACATCTTTGCCTCTTTTTGATAAACATTTTTTCTTTATTAATGTTATCATATCAAAGTAATAATTAAATATAAGAGGTGAATATAATTATGGCAGAAAAAAAGACTAAGAAGTCAGCAAAATCAAAGGAGAAGGATAATAAGCTTTTTGCAGAATTTCCTAACCTCTATAAGGATATCAGCGAAGATGATCTCGCATCCTGCATGGCATATGCTGAGGAGTACAAGGCATTCCTCGACATCTCTAAGACAGAGCGCGAGTTTGTAGCAAATACTATCGAGGCAGCTGAGGATCTCGGCTTCGTAGATATCGAGACAAAGAAGACACTTAAGGCAGGCGATAAGGTTTACTCTTCTATTAAGGGTAAGGGCCTCATGATGGCAGTTATCGGTTCTCAGCCAGTTAGCACAGGTGTAAATATTCTTGGTGCTCACGTTGATTCTCCTAGACTCGACCTTAAGCCAAACCCAGTTTATGAGGACACAGAGGCAGCTTACTTTAAGACTCACTACTATGGTGGTATCAAGAAGTATCAGTGGACAACAATTCCACTTGCTATCCATGGTGTCGTTTACACTAAGGACGGCGAGATGCACAACATCGTAATCGGCGAGAAGGAAGAGGATCCTATCTTCTATATCACAGATCTTCTCCCACATCTTGGTGGCGAACAGATGACAAAGAAAGCAAACGAGTTTATCGCAGGTGAGGATCTTAATGTAGTTATCGGTGGCATGCCACTTAAGGATGCAGAGAAGGAGCCATATAAGGCATATGTTCTCAAGTATCTTAACGACAACTACGGCCTCGAGGAGAAGGATTTCGTTACGGGTGAGATCGAAATCGTCCCAGCCATGAAGGCAAGAGACCTTGGCTTTGACCGCGCATTTATTGCAGGTTACGGTCACGATGATAAGGTTTGTGCTTATCCTGCAGTTACTGCGCTTTTCGCACAGGAGAGACCACATAAGACTTGCGTATGCATGCTTACTGATAAGGAAGAGATTGGTTCCTATGCTAACTCTGGTGCGCAGTCTGTGCTTTATGAGAACTTCCTCATGGAGCTTCTCGCTAAGAATTCTAGCAAGGATGGCGCATTTGATTTGCTCCTGTATCGTAAGGCAATCGCAGCTTCTAACATGCTTTCCACAGACGTTTCTAATGCATATGATCCTAAATACGCTTCCGTTTCTGACCCACGTAACTCTGCTTACATGTCCAAGGGTATGAAGATTGAGAAGTATGTAGGTTCCAGAGGAAAGTCCGGAACTAACGAGGCAACTGGTGACTTCGTTGCTAAGATTGTATCTATCTTTGCTCAGAATAACATTCCATGGCAGACAGGTGAGCTCGGTAAGGTAGACGCTGGTGGTGGCGGAACTATTTCGGCTTACATGGCAAAGCACGGCATGAATGTAATTGATGCAGGTGTTCCAGTATGGTCCATGCATGCGCCTTATGAGGTTATTTCTAAGATTGACCTCTACTACACATACCTTGCTTACAAGGCATTTATCGAGAATATCTAATAGGTGACGAAAGCTATGAAAATGAGATTTTACAACGCGCGCATCATTACTATGAATGGCCGCGAGATTATTAACGGTGAGCTTCATACAGATGGCGACACAATTACTTATGTGGGTGCTGAGGCTAAGCCTGGTGACTTCGACAAGGAAGTTGACTGCGGTGGCGATGTTCTTATGCCTGGTTTTAAGAATGCGCACACACATACTGCTATGACGTTCTCCAGAAGCCTTTCTGATGAGTATCAGCTTAATGACTGGCTTTTTAAAGCGATTTTCCCACGTGAGGCAAAGCTTACTGCCGATTATGTTTACTGGCTTAGTAAGCTTGGGTTTGCTGAGTACTTAAGTGGTGGTGTAACTTCTTGTTTTGATATGTATTTCGAGCGCGATGCACAGGCTAAATCCGCAGTGGAGACAGGTATTCGTAATGTCTTCGTTGGCGGTGTAAATGACTTTGGTGGCATCGAGGCACTCGAGGATGATTACATTAAGTTTAATCAGTACGATGACCTTATCTCACATAAGATTGGTTTCCATGCTGAGTACACAACTTCACTTGATCTCATGAAGACTATTCGTGATATCGCTCATAAGTATGAGGCTCCAGTATTCTCACACTTGTCTGAGACTGAGGCTGAGGTTAATGGCTGTAAGGAGCGTTATGGCAAGAGCCCTGTAGTTCTTCTTGATGAGCTCGGCATGTATGACTTCGGTGGTGGTGGATTCCACTGTGTATGGTTCGATGATCAGGACCTCGAGATTTATAAGAAGAAGGGTCTCTATGCAGTTCTTAATGCAGGTTCTAACCTTAAGCTCGCTTCTGGTATCGCGCCTGCTGCTAAGTATTTCCGTGAGGGTATTAACGTGGCTATTGGTACTGATGGTGCAGGCTCTAACAACAGTCTTGATATGTTCCGTGAGATGTATATGGATACAGTACTTTCCAATGTTGTTGAGAAGGATGCAGCCGCTGTTGACCCATTCAATGTGTTGAAGGCTGCCACTACTGGTGGTGCCCTTGCTATGGGCCTTAATGATTCTGATATTCTCGCTTCTGGCAAGAAGGCAGACTTCATCAGACTTAACATGAAGGATCCTGCAATGCAGCCTGAGAATAACATCATCAATAACATCGTTTATAGTGGATCTAAGGCACTTGTTAAGATGACAGTGGTAGCTGGTAAGATTCTTTATGAGGATGGCAAATTCTATACAATTGATATGGAAGATGTTGTATCTAACTGCAATAAGATAATGGAGCAGCTTAGATAATGAGAACAGTCCTTGGTTACTTTCGTAATTATAGGCTTCAGAGTATTTTAAGTCCGATATTCAAATTGTCGGAAGCTACTTTTGAACTTATCGTTCCGCTGGTAATTGCATCAATTATTGATAAGGGAATAAGTAGCGGGGACACTACATTTATATTCAAAAGAGTATTACTTCTTGGAGCATTTGCACTGGTAGGTTTTGCCAGTGCTATTTGCGCGCAGTATTTTGCTGCTGCGGCAGCTGCTGGTATCTCATCAGATATCAGAAGTGATTTGTTCAGGAAGATTAATCGTATATCTGTTACGGACTTCGAGAAGATTGGTCGTTCTAATATAGTTACTGGACTGACTTCCGATGTTAATCAGATTCAAAGCGGAATCAATTTGTTTTTACGTCTGCTTCTTAGATCACCATTCATCGTAATTGGTGCCGTAGTTATGGCATTTACTATCGATTTTAAGCTCACGCTGATTTTCGTGGTGGCGGTCGCTTTGCTCGGTACCGTTGTGACGCTCAATATGCGTAAGGCTATTCCTTCCTATAAGAAGACTCGTTCTGGCCTTGATTCACTGGTATCACTTACAGATAACGGCCTGTCTGGCGTTAAGGTCATTAGAGGTTTTAACAGAAGTGAAGATGACTACAAGCAATTCGAGGAGGAGAGCAGTCGCCTGAATATCCTACAGAATAAGGCTGCGGCTATCTCATCTTATCTGAATCCTATGACATTCATGATTATCAACCTGGCTATCTGTCTGCTTATCTATAGAGGTGCCATTAAGGTTGATACAAATCTGCTGACTCAGGGCCAGGTAGTTGCTCTTTATAACTATATGTCTCAGATTCTGGTAGAGCTTATTAAGTTGGCGAATCTTATTGTGACTGTCAGCCGTGCTGTAGCCTGCGCATCACGAGTAGAGTCTATGCTGGCTATAGTTGATGAGTCAGAGGAGAATGCTAATCGCATAGCCGAGCCGCATAAGGCGCACTCCATCGAATTTGATGATGTTACCTTTACCTTTAGTGGTAACTCAGAGGAGACCTTGGGACACCTGTCATTTAAAATCGAGGCAGGGCAGACCATTGGCATTATCGGTAAAACAGGTTCCGGTAAGTCCACCGTGGCTCAGCTGGCTGCGGGCTTGTATCCAGTGGATTCCGGCACAATTCTTATCGATGGTGTTCCTATGGATACCATTAACCGTACCGACCTTAGTAAGGCGGTGGGACTATGTCTTCAGAAGGCAAAGATTTTCTCTGGCTCTATCAAGTACAATATCGATCTCGACCGTAAGGATGTAAGCCCTGAGGATATCCATCAGGCGGCGAAAGACTCCTGCGCGGACGACGTCATCTCGGCGAAAAAGCACGGCATCATGCACAAGCTTTCGCCTAATGGTGCGGGACTTTCTGGTGGTCAGAAGCAGAGAATAGGCATTGCTAGAGTGCTGGCGGGAAGACCTGGTGTAATTATCCTGGACGATTCTACTTCGGCTCTCGACGCAGCAACTGAGAGACGCCTTCTAGATAACCTTGCCAAGTTAGAGGGTAATCCAACTAAGATTATTATTTCCCAGAAGATTCGTTCTGTCATGAATTCTGATAAGATTCTGCTTCTGGATGAAGGAAAGATAGAGGGCTTTGGTTCCCATGAGGAACTTCTTAAGAGCTGTCCATCCTATGTGGAGCTGAATAAGCTTCAGAATCAGGAGGTGGCTAATGAGAAGTAAGCGACTTTTTGTTAAACGTCTCCTAGGCATTATTGGTAAGGACCGTCGTCATATGGTGCTTTCCATTATCGCTGCGATTTTTGCCAGCGCTATTGGTATGCTGATTCCGTTACTGGCGGGTCGCGCTATAGACTGCATTTCTACAGATATGAGTTCTGCTGATTATAGCAGTCTTTATACGCTCATTGCCTTGATGTGCGGACTCATTATCTTGGCTTCCATTCTTCAGCTGGTATTCAGCCGACTAAATAACAAGATTACATACTTCACAACTGATGTAATTCGCAAGGAAGCTTATGGCAAGATAAAGCGTCTTCCTATCTCATATATCGATAAGACATCTTCAGGTATGCTCCAGAGCATGATTATCTCAGACTGTGAGACAGTAGGTGACGGAATTCTCATGTTCCTGAATCAGTTCTTTACAGGTATCGTGGCTATCGCTATTACTCTGAGTATCATGATATATATCGACTATAAGATTGCGCTGTTCGTGCTGATTTTTACACCTGTATCCTTTATCGTGTCTTATCTCATTGCTTCCAGTTCATCTGCGTCATTTAAGAGACAGGCAGAGATTAGAAGCCGCCAGACATCTTATATATCTGAGATTGCAGGTAACTTTAGAACCGTTCACGCCTTTAAGACAGAGGAGAACATTTGCCGTAAGTTTGACCGCATCAACGAGAAGTATCGTAAGACAGCTACTAGGGCTAGTTTCTTGTCATCCATTACTAATCCGTCCACACGTTTCGTAAACGGTCTTATTTATGCTGGTGTGGCTTATATTGGTGCCATGGCCGTGGTGAAGAATAACCTGACGGTTGGTGCCCTTTCGAGCTTGCTGGCATATGCTAACCAGTTCATGAAGCCATTTAACGATTTGTCTTCGGTTTACACGGAGTTGTCGGATTCCTTTGCGTGCCTTGGTCGCATATTTAACTTCCTTGATGAGGAGGAGCTTAACCAGGAGGAGACAGAGGACGAGAACCCTTGGGACGCACACGATGATTTCGTAATCGAGTTCCGTAACGTAAGTTTCTCTTATGTGCCTGGCAAGGAGATTCTCCATAACGTGTCCTTCGTGGTGAGAGCGGGTACTTCCTGCGCCATTGTTGGTCCTACTGGCTGCGGCAAGACTACAGTAATTAACTTGCTCATGCGTTTCTATGAGCCTGATTCAGGTGAGATTCTGGTTAATGACGTAAATATCAAGGACATCCCACGTGACGTGCTTCGTAAGTATATAGGAGTGGTTACTCAGGACACATGGTTCCGTAATGGCATAATCATGGATAACATTAAGTACGGTGACCCTGATATGAGCGATGCTAGTGCCATCGATACGGCAAAAATCTCTGGCGCTGATTCTTTTATCAGAAAATTGCCTCAAAAATACAATGAAAAGATTAATAGCAACAGGGATGATATATCTGAGGGACAGCGTCAGTTGCTGTCAATCACGCGTGCTATGGCCTGTGATCCATCCATGCTTATCCTCGATGAGGCCACATCTTCTGTTGATATTCTGACTGAAGTAAAGATTCAGAAAGCCGTAAAAGAACTTCTTAACGGAAGAACGAGTATAATAATTGCACACCGTTTATCAACGATTATCGACGCTGATCAGATAGTGGTGATGGAAAATGGTAACATAAGTGAAATAGGAAGACACGTTGATTTAATAAAAAATGACGGATTTTATAGTAAATTATATAAGTCATACAGGTCATAACTTGGAGGTATATATATGAGTGTTAACAGTAAACTTGAAGCATGGAAGGCTCTGGTAAAGGGTAAGAAGGCTGCAGTTATTGGTGTAGGAATTTCTAACCGTCCACTTATTAAGTGGCTTCATGGTCTCGGCTGCGTAGTTACAGCCTTTGATAAGTTGGGTGAGGATGATCCTTCAATTGTTAATACTAAGGCAGAGTTTGCTGCTGAGGGTGTAACTATTAACTGGTCCCTCGGTGAAGGTTATATGGATGCGCTCTCTAATGAGTGCTTCGATTTTGTGTTTAAGACACCTAAGATGAGAATGGATATGCCAGAGATTGTGGCTGCAAAGGACAAGGGAGCCGTGCTTCTCACAGAGATGGAGCTCTTTATCGCGCTCTGCCCATGTGAGATTTTTGGTATCACAGGCTCCGACGGAAAGACAACAACAACAACAGTTGTTTCCGAGATCTTGAAGCAGGCAGGCTACAAGGTGTGGATCGGTGGTAACATCGGAACACCACTTCTCGACAAGGTGGGCGAAATGACACCTTCCGACAAGGTAGTCCTCGAGCTCAGCTCTTTCCAGCTCCTTTACATGTCCAGAAGTGTTAGCACAGCAATCGTTACTAACATCACACCAAACCACCTTGATTTCCACAAGGATTATGACGAGTACATCTCATCCAAGACAAACATGTTCAAGTATCAGGACGCACTTGGCAAGGTTGTGCTTAACGGTGCCTGCGACATCACTTATAACATGAAGGATATCGCTCCTGGACGCGTTAGCTTCTTTGCTCAGGACCGCGCGAACACTGTACGAAATGGTGAGTCTCCACTCATCGGTAGAGCGTACCTTGATGGTTCCGTTCTTACTTATGAGTATAACGGTGAGAAGACTGCAATTATTGATGAGAAGGATATCTTCATCCCAGGTAAGCACAACGTGGAGAATTATCTCGCAGCTATTTCTGCTGTATGGGATTATGTAACTGTTGATGATATCCGCACAGTTGCTAAGGAATTCACTGGTGTTCAGCACCGTATCGAGTTTATTCGTGAATTGGATGGTGTTCAGTACTACAATTCATCAATCGATACTTCACCAAACCGTACAATGAATACAATGCGTGCGCTTGAGAGTCGTGGCCGTAAGGGTGTTCTTATCGCTGGTGGAGCTGACAAGAAGTGCGTATATGATGGACTTGGTGATGCTATCCTTGCTGTTTGTGACAGAATCGTTCTTTATGGATCAAATGCATGCTTTGTTAAGGATATTCTTGCTAAGGAAGCAAATGGTCGTGAGTATACTCTCGTAGAGCTCGAATCACGTGATGGTGATGTATATGAGTTCCCAGAGACAAGAGAGGCAGTACGTTCTAAGTTCGTAGAAGCTATTGACGAGGCACGTAAGATGGCTAAGCCAGGTGAGCTTGTTATCTTAAGTTCTATCGGTACTTCTTACGATCATTTCAGACACTTTGAGCATAGAGGAGACATGTTCAAAGAATTGGTTAACGAGCTCGAGTAACCTCGCTTGGCTACGAACAGTCCTCCGCGGTTGCTTAGCAACCTTGTGCGGAACTAGCAGCGAGGTTACTCTCGCTCGATAATTTATTTTTGGATTATAGAGAAAAACTGTATAATAGAATTGTATTTATATGATATTAGGGAGAAGAGGACTCTATGGAAAACCGTTCTGTGAACCAATCTGACGTTCTTAATAGATTAGTTCGTGCAGTTATCCTGATTATTGTTTCTCTGTTGTTGTCTATTATTTCTGTGTCCTTCGCGATGCACCATATGAGACTTCAGTTCGAGGAAGAGTATAAGGCGATTGCAGATAATAAAGTTAAGCAGGTCAGCGAGATTGTAAAGATGACTGTTAATGGTGATGAAGTAATTGCAGATCCAGGCGTTGCAGCTCAGAAATATAGTGATGTATTCTCACTGATGCTCGCTGAGACATCTACTGAGAACTTTACTGATGAGAGCTATGCAATGTTCCTTTATACAGATGGTAAACTTCAGCTCCTCTTAAGCAATAACTCTGATGATCCTAATGATTTTGAAGTAGCAACCAGAGAGATTTCCTCATGGCTTTCTGCAGATAATTCTATTACAACTATTGGTGGTAATAATCAGGAGAGTGTCCTTGTTCCAGTTGCAGACAGCACAGGTAAGTGTGTTGCCGTTTTTGAGTATAGATGTAATTTTGATTATCTTTCTTCTATGGGTAGTAAACTTGAGAACAGAGTGCTTACAGCAGTTCTTATTTCTGTTGCTGTTGGTGTTCTTTGCTTCGCTATTCAGACTGCTATTCCTAGAATTATTAAGAAAACTACGAAGGGAGGACAGCGTTTATGAGTCGCGGATCTTCCGAGTATAAGAAATTAAGAGAGAGAAGAAGTATTGCCGCTACAGTTGGTTACTGCTTCGTAATCGTTTTGATTGTTCTCTTTGTTATGTCTAAGATGCTTACTGAGACTTATACAGCAGTTCTTGAGAGTGAGAGAGCTGATGCTATGGAGTCTCTCGTTGTAGCTCAGTCCACTGTTCTGGGTCATACTACAATTGAGGAAGGAATGAAGTATCCAATTCCTGTTCCTAATTATGCACCTGATAAGCCTTATATAATTGATATCTATACTAAGGCTGGTAATTCTTTCTTAAGACTTTATTCATCTACAAATAATGACAGCCTCGAGCAGTATTATCTCTCAGGTGTAGGTGATGAGTATGATAGCTGTTTTGAACTTCAGCAGGAGGCTTTTACAACTAGAACTGAAGATGGCGTTAAGTATGTATGTGCTATCGCTCCAATTATTTCTTCAGAGAATACTGTTGCTGGAATCCTTGAAATTAGAATGCCATATAGCGACTTCACATCTACTGTAAATGGTATGTCTCTCAGCTGGATTCTCACTATCTTCTCCATTGCTGTATCAATGGGAATTATTATCTTCGAGCTTAACTTGTTCGTATCAACACTTACTAAGGGTATTAAGCCAAATGTTCCAGTTCTCATTATGTACGGTGAGGGGGCTATCAGATTCTTAAGTTTCTTCATGGCACTTGGTGCAGTAATGCCTGTAATAGTTATCGCGGAGACTATTAGAGATTCGTTCCCTAATATGAATAATATCGTTCAGCAGATTCTTGTTCTTGTTGGCATTGCTCTTTATGCTTTTGGTTTCTTTAGCTTTAGCGCACTCCGTAAGACATTGAAGTTTAAGCTCACTTCCAGAATCGCACTCATAGTAACAACTGCTTTCGGATACTTCCTTAGCCTTGTTATCGGTCTTACAGGTAACGCGGTTGTAGCGCTTATTCTCGCACTTCCTATGGCATTCTGCTTTAGTATGCCTTGTGATTCACTTCGTGATTATCGTATTAATGCAGGTAAGCTCGGTTATGAGGGATTCGATGACAGAACAGTTCATAACATCCAGAGTGCTGGTTACATGATGGGTATTTCTGTTGGTGCCGTTATCGGTGGTATTTGCTTCGAGCGATTTGGTCTTCTCGTAGTTAATATCATTGCTGGTGCCGCATTGATTCTCACATCACTTGGTATCTCATTCTTTATGAAGGATAATGTGCCAGTTAAGGAGTCATACTTGCCAATCAATAAGTGGCTCGAGCTCGTATCTAATAAATATACAGGCCGATTCCTTACTTCTACATTCTTCGTTCTGGGTACAGTAGTGTCTTTCTTGCTCGGATTCGTTCCTAATTACATCACAACAGTTGGTATCTCTTTGGCGACTGCGTCATTCTACTATCTTGTTGCTACATTTGCTGCATGTTTCATTGCTGCTGTAATTAAGAATCGTTTCTCACATGTTCTTACATCTAAGGTTCGTGTAATTATCTCATCCATTGCAACTGTTGCTGGTTTGTTAGTGTTCGCACTTATGCCAACAGCAAAGGTTCTTGTTGTAACAGTAGCATTGCTTGGTATTTCTCTTGGAATTCACGATTTCTATTATCTTTATGTATTGTTCCTTTTGTCTGAAGGAAAGATTAAGGCGAACCTTCGTAAGGCAGCTGAGAACTCATTCCTCGCAGGTATTATTATTGCATTGCCAGTATTCACATTGGCGCTCTTGCTCGATATGAGAATCGTATTTGTAGTAGCTGCTATTATCTTGTTCTTCTGTGCATTTGCTTATCCGATGTCTTCTTATTCTAATAACGTTGACGATAGAGATCCTGCACTTAAGAAGTCTGGCGCATCTAAGAAGCCAGCTAAGAAGAGTGGTAAGAAAGCCGCTCCTGCAGCTAATGCTAACAATGTTCCTGCTCAGCAGATGCCAGTTCAGCAAATGCCTGTTCAGCCTCAGGCTCCAGTTCAGCAGGTTCCAATGCAGGATCCATATGGACAGGTTCCATATGCACAGGATCCATACGTTCAGGAACCATACGCGCAACCATATGGTCAGGATTTGTATGCTAATGTACCAAATGTTGATTTGAATGCGTTGCTTAATGAACCAATCGATGATTATTCTGGTCAGCCTGGTATGTATCAGGACCCATATGCTCAGCCACAGGATTATGGTTATCCACAGCCACAGGCTCAGCAGTACGACCCATACAACAACCCTTATGGATATGATCCAAATAACAATCCAGGAGGTTATCAGTAATGGAACTTTGGAATGAAAAGTTAACCAGAGAAAACATCTCTGATTTCTATCAGAGCACTGTAGAGATGGTATATACCTCTGTTTTTGATATTGCTAAAGAGACAACAAGAGCCGAGCAGGCAATCGTTAAGGCATATATCGATACATATCAGCAGCGCGGAACACTTAAGGGTGAAGATGTTATTTATACTTTTGGTGACATCCTTCTTAAGAATGCTAATGAGATTGTTGAGAAGTATCCATTGCCAGAGAATGTGTCTTTCGCACCAAGAACTTTGGATGAGTACACTCGTAACTTCATGTTGGAGAAAATCATCGCTCGTATCGATTCAAAGAGCTATAAGGTAGCAGAGTTTATTTCTTCTGACTCCAAGAAGAATAGAAGTCCTAAGACAGTATCTAAGGTTATGGATTTGTTACCAGTTACACCTTTGCTCGCTATTCAGCTTATTCTGCTGGCATTGATTATCTGGGGTGTAAGTACTCTTGCAATTACTGTGCCATATAAGAAAGATACACTTGTAAATGAGAGTAAGATTTTTGGTTCTGTAAACCTTCAGGAGAAGTACGTAACTATTCTTGATTATTATCCATTGAATGCTCAGTTCCCAGTGGCTGATACAGATGTTGAGAACCCTGAGAATCCTGATGCTGTTATTCCAGCTGAGACAGACGGTCAGGTTGTAGCGCCTGTAGTAGGTACTACTGCAGAGCCTGAGATTTCTGCAACCAGAGGATAACTGGCGCTCATAACTAATTATATTCAAGCCCTCGAGTTTAACGACTCGAGGGCTTTTTTGTATTGTGACTTCCTGAAAATAGAACTTTTTATTCTGAAAAGTTCTATTTTCAGTTCTAAATTCCTCATAGTAGAACTTTTCAGAATAGAAAGTTCTATATTGAGGAATTTTCAGGTAGAAACGCTAATATATACTACGCATATATTAGTAATGGGTTCTTGTATAGAACCCATTACTAATAACATTTATATACTTCGGGGGGAAGAATTTTTATGAAAATGTACATTACAAAAGGCCAGTTAAAAAAGGATTTAGATGCTGGTAAAATCACGCAGGAAGAGTATTCCCAAATACGCAATAATATGAATAAATCTACAGTAATAGTTTCTGTTTTGATTTGTATAATTGTTTTCGCTGGAATATTTAATTATTATATTCATTCTACGCCTATTAAATACGTTAATAACAATGTAGAACGAGCTGCAGAAGATGCTTTTGATAGATTAGCAGATGAAGATGAATATCAAGATTATACTGAATATCAGACACTTATCATGACTGAATTTTTTAATAATAGTGATATTGATGATGTGAGTTTTGATAAAGAGAATATGGAAATTACTGTAAGGTTTAAAGGTCCTGACTTAGGTGATTTTTATAGTGTATTATATGATGAAGCAACTGATGCTGGTGTTGCAGATGTTGCAAAATATGTATTAGGTGTTAGTGATCTCCGTAGAGATGTTATCGATGAATGTTCAACAAAAAAATACAAAGTAATTGTTTCTTTAAATCAAGGTGTATTTGCAAAGGGTTGGTCTAGTGAGTCTTCAATTAGAGAATATGTCGAAGAAAAAATTTATAATGAAGTCTTTAATTATATTACAGAAGAAATTGTAGATGCAGGATTAGGTACAAAAGCTAATTGAGAGGAGTAAACAATGAGATTTACAAAATTAATATCAGTATTAATTACAGCTAGTACAGTATTGTCATTGGTTGCTGCTAATACATTTGCGGCAGGTAAGGGTGCAGTTGCTATTACAAAAGAGAATTTTCCAGATGCCAAATTAAGAGGATACTTATCATTTTTTGTAGATGTAAATAAAAATGACATCGTTGATGAAGGTGAGTTCAGTGGAAAACTTGATCTTCAAAATGAAGGCGTTACCGATCTTACAGGAATCGATAAGCTTTATATTACGGATTTTAAATATACTGATATGAGCGCTGAGCTTACGAAAATCGATCTTTCTGGTAATCCAGAACTTGAGACATTATATATAAATATTACGACTGGTCCTCTTGGTTTTGATAGCCTTGACCTTTCAGCTAATACAAATCTTAAAGATATTTTCATTAGACTTCCTAAGCTTGAAAAGCCTGTAGAGATTGGCAATAAGCCATATCTTACAAAGCTTAGTCTTTTTGATAATAATCAAGGAACAATTGACCTTAGTGGATGTCCTAATCTTGAGGATGTTGTAATTTATGATATGAATTTTACAGGTCTTGATATTACTGGATGTCCTAAGATTTACAGCTTAAATATTCAAAGTATTGCTAAATATACAGAACTTGATATCAGTAATTGTCCATATCTTTCAAGAGTTTATAAAGAGACGCCAAGAGTAACAGGGCTTTTCAACAATTATTCTTGGAAGTCTGAAGATGGTTCTGTTCAGTATGTTTATATGAGAATTAGTAATAAAGCTACTGTAACTGCTATGGAGGACACATCAAATGTAACTCCTCCTGTTACTCCAACAGCGGCTCCTACTGAAAAGCCAACTGTACCACCAACTGTACCACCAACTGTATCACCAACTGTATCACCAACTCCAACTCCAGAAGCAGATCCACTTGGTGATTTCGTTGACCGACTTTACCAGGTAGCTCTTGGTCGAAATGCAGACCCTTCAGGTAAGGCATCATGGGTGCAGGTTTTGAAGGATGGAACTTCTGGCGCTGATGTTGCCAAGGGATTCCTTTATAGCCCAGAGTTTACAAGTAAGAACCTTAGTGATGCTGATTATATTGATGCTCTTTATAAGGTTTTCTTTAACAGACCAGCTGATCCAGAAGGAAAGCAGTCATGGCTTGACTTTATAAAGATGGGTGCAACAAAGCAGTACGTTCTCGAAGGATTTATTGGTTCCAAGGAGTGGTCACTTGTATGTGCTGATTATGGAATCAAGACTGGTGCAGACACACCAAATGATGTTAGTGCTTTCGTAACAAGACTTTACACAACATGTCTTGGTCGTACCCCAGATGCATCTGGACACGCCTCTTGGTTGAATGCTCTTGTTACCCATCAGGGTGGTGGTTCTAAAGTGGCTCACAACTTCTTCTTCTCCGATGAGTTTGTTAACGCTAAGCTCAGTAACGAGGCTTATGTAACAAGACTTTACATCACAATGATGAATCGTTTGCCTGATGCGCAGGGTAAGCAGGGTTGGGTAGATGCTCTAAATAGCGGTTATTCACGTGAAACAGTCTTCCAGGGATTCGCAAACTCCATCGAGTGGGGAATCATCTGTGATAACTACGGTATTGATAAGTAAATCTTCAGATTGACTACTATGAGCAAAAGCGTCGCATGGAATATTCCATGCGGCGTTTTTGTTTGTTTAAATGGCTCAGTAATGAACGTTATATTGACTATACTTTGGTATTAAAGAATACATAAAGGAGGTCAAATAATGGAACAAAAAGCTATGTACAAATTGTCTTATGGCGTGTTTGTGATAACTGCCAGAGACGGTGACAGGGATAGTGGTTGTATTTCGAACACGGTCTTTCAAGTGACGTCCACACCTAATCAGGTTTGTGTCTGTCTTAATCACTATAGTTTTACCCATGACATGATAAAAAAGACGCGTGAATTCACGGTTTCCGTTCTCTCGCAGAAAGCGCAGTTCGGTCTCGTAAAGCATTTCGGATTCCAGTCAGGAAAGGCTGTTAGTAAGTTTGCCGGATTTACTGACTGTGTGCGTGCCAGTAACGGGATTTATTACATAACAAAAGAAACTAATGCTTACCTCACGGTTAAAGTTCACCACGCTTTTGACCTCGGTACACACACCATGTTTGTTGGTGAAGTAACGGATATGGAAGTGCTCGATGCGACCCCTTCGGCCACCTATGAGTACTACATAAATAATATTAAAGATACGGAGGAAACAACTATGACAAAATGGATTTGCCCAGTATGCGGTCATGTTCACGAAGGACCAGAGGCACCAGAAGAATGCCCTGTATGCCATGTTAGAGGTGCTACATGGAGGAAGATGGAAGATAATATGACGCTTGCAGCAGAGCATGAGTGTGGAATTTACGCTAAGACTGTTAAGAATAACTCTAATGTTTCTGAGGAAGATAAGAAGTATATCTTTGAGCAGCTAACGGCATGCTCTACCAAGATTTGTTCTGAGGTGGGAATGTATCTTTGCTTGTCCCGCATTGCACATCGTGAAGGATATCCTGAGATTGGATTGTATTTGGCCAAGATTGCAGACGAGAAAGCAATCCACGCGGCTAAGTATGCAGAACTTCTTGGTGAGGACTTGGAGCCAAATATAAAGGCAACAACCCAGGATAACCTTAAGTGGAGAGCAGACTGTGAGTTTGGTTCTACACAGAGCACTTATAATCTGGCATCGTGCTGTAAGAAGTATGACCTTGATGCACTTCACGACACCATTCACGAGATGGCAAGGGACGAGGCACGTTTTGGTAAGGCGCTAGAAGGTATGCTTAAAAGATATTTCAAAATCCCGTTTGTCTCTTGAACTCGCTGTAGTGTAAAGAATCTCTTAGGAAATTCACCGTGTAAATATGTTATTCTGAATAAGGAAGAATTTATTACTTCTTCAAATTGTTTTTCGTGGAGGATTTAATAATGAGTAAATGGGTATGTCCAGTTTGTGGTTATGTACATGAAGGTCCAGAGGCTCCAGCAGAGTGTCCTGTATGTCACGTTAAGGGTGCTACTTGGAAGCAGATGGATGAGAATATGAAGCTCGCTGCTGAGCACGAGTACGGTGTTTACGCTAAGACAGTTAAGAACAATCCTGATATTTCAGATGAGGATAAGAAGTATATCTTTGATCAGCTCATGGCAAACTTTAATGGTGAGTGCTCTGAGGTTGGAATGTATCTTTGCATGGCTCGTATTGCTCACCGTGAGGGTTACCCAGAGGTTGGTCTCTACTGGGAGAAGGCAGCGTATGAAGAGGCTGAGCATGCAGCTAAATTCGCAGAACTTCTTGGTGAGGACCTCGAGCCTAACATGAAGGCTACAACAAAGGATAACCTAAAGTGGAGAGTTGACTGTGAGTATGGTGCAACACAGGGTAAGTTTGATCTCGCTATGTGCTGCAAGAAGAATAACCTTGATGCGCTTCATGACACAATCCACGAAATGGCTCGCGACGAGGCAAGACACGGCAAGGCTCTCGAGGGAATGCTTAAGAGATACTTTAAGTAATCATTTCAATAATTTGTATATTGAATTAAGAGGAGCTACTGTTGGGGCTCCTCTTTTATATGTTCATGAAGTTATATAAGGTCCAATAATCTTTTGGCGGATAGACATACGAGATAAGCAATCAATCCCAGTTCTCCAATTGCTGAACAAAGAATGAATGGTTCATGTAGATTTATCATGCAGAATAGTGCGAATACAGCAATTAATGATTTGTCATTGCAGATTGTCTCATTCTCGTTTAAGAATGCAATTATTGCTGGGATGATGTACATAAGGCAATAGAACTGTGATACAGAAGGTGCGAAAATCATAAGCATTGATAAGCCAAGGATTTTCTGCCAGTTTGTCTTATAAAATGGAATTCCTGCCAGTATAACCAACGCGAGGATAATTGCGACAATTTTGAATGTTGTGATTAATAAGTCATTTTCCTCTAGGAAGAGAATGTTCTGGAAACATCCAAATAGTGTTGAGTCAGTAACTTTGTATGCCTTAAAGTGTTCTGTTGTGTTGTGGAAGAAATTCACTATGTTTGTGAATCCCCCTTCAAAACATAGGAATGGCAGAAAGAATGCGAGAATACCATAAATAACAGTACGGACAGCTAGCTTCCATTCTTTCTCAAATACTAATAATAGACCGAGCAAAGCAGGTGTTAGCTTTATGCCTGCAGATATTGCAAGAGCAATGAGGGATAACTCACGGATTATTTTGTTCTCGCTCTTGTGGAAGAAAATGAAAACGATGTTAAGTAAAAGGCATAAAATTATAATGTTGCCTCGTTCCAGTGCGTAAAGGATAGGTTTGGAAACCACTATAGCAATGGCAACTAGTACCGCATTTATCTTAGAGCACTTGAGAGACTTTATAAGAATCAGGAACATTGTGATAACAAATATTCCATATAACACCCATAAACAAATGGATAAACTGTTTATGGATTTTAAATCGCTAAAGTTAAATAGGTTGTATACAATGTTTGTATCAATGAATCCACGGAACATGTTGTAAATAAGGTATGCCAATGGTGGATATGCGTGATCTTGATTCTCTGCAATTACAGAGGTGTATGGGTTGTGCTGAACTGCTGACCCTACTGAATAATAGAAGTCATCGAATTTATCACGTCCGGCCTGAATAAAGAGATACATAAACTGGGATTCTCTTCCGAAAATCAACACGCATAGTAACCACAAAGCAAATGATATTAATATAATTCCAGCATAAGTTTTTCTGGAGTCAAGTTTAGAAAGTTTTGGCATCTTATCCCTCAAGTTTTTTATTTGATTATATCAGATGCAGCATTAATACTTTAAAGATTACATATTTATATTTCTCCGCCTTAGATTAAATATATCATCGGTGATTATCTATAATATTCATCGAAAGGCGGTGAAAAATTATGAAGATGTTTTTCAGACAGAGAATCATTTCATTGCTGGATAGCTATGACATCTATGATGAGAATGGTTCCACAATTTTTACAGTTAAGGGCAGATTTGGTTTATCACATCGTTTTTCAGTTTATGATAAGTATGATAGAGAAGTCGCTAACGTAGAGCAGAAGATACTAACATTTCTTCCGAAGTTCTCTATTACTGCTTATGGAAATGATTATGGAACGATTAATCGTAAACTTACTTTCTTCAGACCCAAGTATGAATTAGAGTCAATGGGCTGGACGATGGAAGGCGATATCTTCCAGTGGGATTACGAGATTGTGGATGAGAACAATAAGCTAATAGCTGATGTTTCAAAAAAGATTGTTAGTCTGTCAGATCAGTATTGGATCGATGTTCCAGATGAGAAGAATGCTTTGCTGGCACTACTTTTTGTTCTGGCTGTTGATGCTGATAAATGTAGTGGTAACGATTAATTATTAAGGAGGTTCACTTAATTGTGAGCCTCTTTTATTGTCGCGAATAAATTGCCAACTTTCTTACGAACCACAATATAACAGCAAAGCTGCATCAATATAGTGAATATCCAGGAACCTGGGTACGAGATGAACAGGAATGAAAGAGATCTGTGACTAGGGAATAGTCCATAAATCCAAATAATACGAGTTCCAACTGTACCAATAACGGAAAGAATCATTGGCATTGTAGAATGTCCCATTCCACGAAGTACACCTGGAAGCATGTCCATAATTCCGCATAAGAAATATGGAATAGTGGTAATGCTAAGAATCTCCATGCCATAAGTTACAACGTCAGCTGAATCTGTATAAATCCCAAGAATCTGTGGACCAAAGACATATGAGAGAATTCCCAGCGCCAACGGTAAAGTGCACTGTATGATAAGACAATCGATAAACACACGGTCCATGCGCTTAAGTTTACGAACTGCATAGTTCTGGCTAGTGAAGCTGAGACATCCCTGTGTTACAGAGTTAACAGTTACATATAAGAATCCGAGAATATTGTTGGCGGCAGTATATCCAGCCATAGCATCAGAGCCGAACGAATTTACAGATGACTGCAAAAGCGCATTGGAGAAGTTAATTACAGTGCTCTGAAGTCCTGCAGGGATACCAATCTTAAAAATCTCCTTAAGATATCTCCAACGTATACTGATTTTCTTGAATTCGAATTTATAGCTGCCTGTGCTCTTGCAAAGAAGTCTCATAACCAGGAAGCAAGAGATAAGCTGAGAGGCAACAGTAGCAATGGCAACACCGGCTACACCCATATCAAACTTTATTACCATAACGAGATTCAGACATGCATTAATTACTCCAGCAATTATGAGGTAGTAAAGTGGGTGCTTAGTGTCACCGACCGCACGCAAAATGGATGCGGCATAGTTATATACCATAAAGAATGGAAGTCCGCAGAAGTATATCTTCATATAAAGTACTGACTGATCGATAACATCGGCAGGTGTGTCCATTAATACCAGGGCAGGACGTGTTATGGCTATTCCGAGGACCATTACGGCGATGCCGCTAACGATGGCGAAAGTGATGGCAGTGTGCACAGTCTCAGACATTTCCTTTCGCATATCAGTGGCAAAGAATCTGGCAGATATTACGTTAGCGCCAAGAGAAACGCCGATGAAAAGGTTGATTATCATGTTTATAAGTGCGGTCGTGGAACCAACTGCAGCCAGGGCGGAACTTCCTGCGAATTTTCCCACCACGATAATATCAACCGCATTAAAAAGCAACTGAAGCACATTGGTAAGCATAAGCGGAATGCAGAAGCTTATCAATTTATCCATAATTGTGCCATTGCACATATCAATTTCGTAGCGGTTCTTACTCATAAAGAATATTATAAAACTATGTTATAATTCTTACTTGATAAAAATAATCAGAAGGTCAGACGAAAAATGATTTATTTTGACAATAGCGCCACAACCAGAACATCAGATGCGGTCGCTAAATCTATATACGATAACTTAACTAATGATGAGCTCTTCGGTAATCCTGGTTCACTTCATAAGCTGGGCATGACTGCGGGCAATAAATATAACGAGATTACAGCTGATATCGCTAAGAATCTCGGCTGTAAGAATACAGAGATTATCTATACTTCATGCGGCACAGAGGGTACTAATACTGCTATTCTCGGATATCTTTCTAAGAATCAGCGTGCGGGTAAGACAATTATTTCTACTAACACAGAGCATAAGGCAACTCTCGAGACTCTTGGCCACATTGCTAAGCAGGGTTATAACGTGGTTTATCTTAAAGTGGATAAGGCAGGTAAGCCTGACCTCGCAGCCCTTGAGGAGGAGCTCGCTAAAGGTGACACAGCAATGCTTTGCTTTACTCACGTTAACAACGAGACGGGTTCAGTTCTTCCTATCGAGGACATCATGAAAATCAAGAATAAGGTGAGCCCTAAGACTGTGGTTTTCCTTGATTGTGTGCAGTCCCTCGGCAAGTTGGAGATTAACCTTGCTAAGCTCGGCGTAGACATGGCAAGCTTTTCCGGACATAAGATTCATGGCGTAAAAGGCGTAGGTGTTCTTTATATCAAGACTAATGTGAGAATCGATCCTTTTATCAGAGGTGGCGGACAGCAGTCTGGTCTTAGATCCGGCACTCAGAGCCTGATGCTGGCGGAGTCTTTCGCAGTCGCTCTTAAGGAGGCAGTAGAGGCGCGTGCTAACGCTTTCGAGCACGTGTCCGAGATTAATGCTTACCTGAGAGAAGAACTCACAAAGCGTGGTGCCACTATTAATTCCCCTGAGGATGGTTTGCCTTTCGTGCTAAACGTCGCTTTTGACGGGTTCCAGTCAGAGACCATGTTACACGCCCTCGAAAGCTTTGGCGTCTACGTGTCCACAGTTTCTGCGTGCTCCTCTAAGACAAAGAAACCTTCTTATGTTTTGCTGGAGATGGGAATTGACCGTAAAATCGCGGCTAACAGTGTTAGACTTAGTTTTTCAAGGTATAATACTATGGATGAGGCGAAGGAATTCATCGCCATCGTTGATAAAGTTTATGATATGTATTTGGTAAGATGAGGTATATATGGCAAGTAATGTAATTTTGGCAAGAATGGGTGAGGTTACTCTTAAGGGCCTTAACCGTGGTAAGTTCGAGAATCAGCTTAAGGTAAATCTTCGTTACAGACTTAGAAATTTTGGTAAGCTTAGTATCACTCAGAGCCAGAGCAGAATTTGGATCGAGGCTAAGAGCGAGGATAATCCTGCTTTTGCTGGGGAAGAAGCTGCACAGGAGATTCTTACTGCTGTAACTCAGGTATTTGGTATCGTTTCTGCCAGCCTCGCACTCAAGTTCGAGGGCGATTTTGACGTTATCGTTAAGGAAGCTATCGCTTATGTTGATAAGCTTCTCCAGGAGCACCCAGAGTATAAGACTTTTAAGGTAGAGAGTAAGCGTGGTAATAAGCAGTTTCCACTTAGTTCTCCAGAGATTTGCACTGAGGTTGGCGGCAATATTCTTGATAACTTTCCACAGCTTAGTGTTGACGTTCATAATCCTGACTTCATTCTTAATGTAGAAATCAGAGATTATAACTATCTGTATTCTGGTAAGGTTATGGGTCATCGCGGACTTCCTGTTGGTACAGCTGGTAAGGGCATGCTCTTGCTCTCAGGTGGTATCGATTCACCAGTTGCTGGTTACATGATGGCATCACGAGGTATGCAGATTGATGCTGTATATTTCCACAGCTTCCCATATACAAGTGAGCAGGCTAAGCAGAAGGTTGTTGACTTGGCGAAGATTGTTTCTCGTTTCTCAGGTAAGATGAATCTTTATGTTGTTAACTTTACTAAGATTCAGCTGGATATGGTTAAGAACAGTCCAGAGGACATGATTACTATTACTATGAGACGTGTTATGCTTCAGATTGCTGAGGAACTGGCAAAGAAATCAGGCTGTAAGTGCCTTATTACAGGTGAGAGCCTTGGTCAGGTAGCTTCCCAGACACTTGAGGCTATCAATATTACTAATGAGGTTGCTACACTTCCTGTTTTGCGACCACTTATCGGTATCGATAAGCAGGAGACATGTGATATTAGTAGAAGAATTGGCGCTTTTGAGACATCAATTCTTCCTTATGAGGACTGCTGCACAGTATTTGTTGCCAAGCATCCAAAGACACACCCAAGCCACAAGGATATCGAGAATGCGGAGAGCAAGCTTGATATTAAGGCTATGGTAGAAATGGGACTTAACGAAGGATTGGAGATCATTGAGATCTAATGGATAATCAGGGTAGACGTAATAATCAGGGTCATAGTCAGGGCCATGCTCAGGGTAAGAAGCTTGCTCAGGGTCAGCAGCTTTCTCAGGGTCAGCACAAGGCGGCACCTGCTAAATCTAGTGCGCCAGCAAAGCCAGTTCAGCGCAAGAGACGCAAGAAAAGAGCTCAGCTTAATACTGCAGGCATTACTTTTATCGTGCTCGGCCTCGGTATTTTGCTTATCGTTGGCGTTGGTTTGTTCTCTATTATTCATCTGTTTACCAAGGATATGAATAAAGCAACTACTGAGTCTACTTATATGCCTCAGGTTACTGCTACTCCTACATGTACACCAACTCCTGCATATGATTTCTTCGAAGGAATGCACTCTAATAAGGCAATTCTTATTGATGCGGAGAATGGTGATGTTATTCAGTCATTAGAGGCAGATGTTCAGGCATATCCAGCTTCTGTTACTAAGATGATGACTTGTCTTGTAGCTCTTGATTATATGACTAATCTCGATATGACTTATACAATGCCACAGTCTATTTATGATGAATTGGCTTCTACATATCACTATGATCTGGCGACTGCGGGCTTTGAAAACGGTGAGATGGTTACATATCGTGATATTTTGTATGGAATTATGCTTCGTTCTGGTGCTGAGTGTTGTCTCGCTGCAGCTAATATCTGTGCTGGTAGCGAGGCCGCCTTTGTTGACCTCATGAATCAAAAGGCAGAGGAGTTGGGTCTTACTAATACTCACTTTATGAATTGTACTGGTTATAACGATCCATCACATTTCTCTACAGCTAGTGATATGGCCATCATTCTTCTTGAGGGTCTTAAGAATGATGATTTCCGTACGTTTATAACAACTAAGACTCATACAAGTGCTCCAACTAACTATCATGCTGATGGATTGTTGATGGAGAATACTCTCGGATTTGCCATGAACGATATAGCAGAGAATGGATTTAAAATTCTTGGTGGTAAGACGGGTTATACATCTGATGCAGGTCAGTGCCTCGCCAGCTTTGCTGATATTGATGGACATGAGTACGTATTGGTAACTTTTGGTGCCTATGTAACTGAAGAACAGCAGTCCACAACAAAGTTGCATGTGGCTGATGCACAGCTTATTTTTGGGCGACTTGCTATATATATTGACAGAACGACTTGATTTTTTGACTTTCTTTTGGACTATTTGTCAGTTTTTTATATTGTTTTTAGTCGTATTCTCAATTGAATTAGATTGGGATTACGTCTAGAATATTTACAGAATATATTTGGGAGAGTGCAGTACAATGAAGATTGTTCTTATGGCTGACAATAGAAAGATAGAGCTTCTTGTGAATTTTTGTATTGCGTATAAAACTCTTCTTGCTAAGCATCAGCTTATATCTGTATATAATACTGCTAAGCATCTTAAGGCAGCAGTTGATATTGAAGTTTCAGGTTTATCAGTAGATTATAGTAGTGGAATCGAGCAGCTCGCTGCACGTGCACAGTTTAATGAGATTGACTGTGTGATTCTTCTTAAGGATGGTAGAGATGAGCTTAATGCTTATTCTAGAGACCTTCTTAACGTATGTGATCAGAATAACATTCCATACGCTACAAACCTTGCTACAGCCGAGATTCTCGTTCTTGCTATCGATCGAGGTGATCTCGATTATCGTGAGTGGGTTAAGGATAACCATTTCTAATTTATGTTAATTAAGAGTTTTGATAAGAGTCTATTGGGTGCCAACATGTATTTTATGTGGTCCAAGGACTCTTATATTATTGTGGATCCATGTTGTGAACCTGACCTGGTAAGAGAGTTTACTGAGGAGAATAATCTGGATTATAGTGCTCTTAAGGCGATTTTTGTTACTCATGGACATTTTGATCATATATCAACTGTTGATAGCTGGAAGTCAGAGTTTCCTAATGTTCCTGTTTATATCGATGATGAGGATATCGAGTGCTTTGAGAATCCTGCTCTTAATGGATCTTTTATGTTCGGATATAGTTTGTCTTGTGTGACTACAGGTGTTCCACTTAGTTCTATTAATTATGAGTATGTTATGGATGATGAAGTAACTATCAGCATGATTAATACACCAGGCCATTCCAAGGGTTCTGTTTGCTATATGTTTACTAATCCGGAAGACAAGAAGAATTATATGTTTACTGGTGATATGCTTTTCTCTGGCTCTGTTGGTAGAACTGACCTTCCTGGTGGGGATACTTGGGAGATGCGTAAGTCTATTGAAGAGCTTAAGAAAATCCAGGAGGATTATGTGGTTCTGCCAGGACACGGTCCTGCTAGCACCTTGATGAGAGAGAAACAGATTAATCCTTATTTTTAAAATTTTTATCGACATTATGTCGATGGCGAAAAACAACAAGGACGGAACTTTACGGCGGTTCCGTTTTTTTTATGTGCCCGAAATGAGGCAAAAACCGACAATTTGTCGGTCGATTGTCGGTTATTGTCGGTTTTTAGGGTAAACGTTTTTTATACACTTAACTTAATAAAATTTAAGGAGTTGTGTATGGGATCATCTTTGGAAACGGCTATTATTTTTTCTTTGGTTATTACTGTAATTTGTGCGTTGATTATATTTCCGTTAGATACTAGTGGTGACGCATATAAACGTTATGAAGCGGCATGTGAGGAACTGGTTTATTATCGTGACTGTGAAGTAAATGCACAGGACTTTAACTATATGCTGACAAATATCTCTGAGAACTATCGAATGATCTATGGTGCTGCGGGGGATATTATGGATGACTAAGTGTAATAAAGTATCTAAGGGGAATAAGAGGGGAGCCATTACTGTATTTCTGGCTATTATTCTGTCTGCAATTATCCTAATTGAATGTACATATGTGATTCTTGTTGCCAATCTTAAGCAAAGTCTGGCCTTACGAAGAGCCGTTGAACTACAGGTCGATTCTTATCTAGCGCAGTATGATAGGCAGCTTCTTAAGACATATGGTATTTATGCCTTTAAGGTGAATAGCATTGATAGTAATGTGTTTAATGAAGTAATGGCTGCAAATAGACTTGAGGATGGTCAGCTTCTCGAGATATGCGGTATGCAGACATTTGATACTAATGATTTACGTAGGGTCATATCTTTGTACTATGCATATCGTTCTAGTGGTGTGTTGCTTCAGGTGTTTGAAGAGAATATTAAGAGTTTGTTAGATGAATTGGATTCTAAGGTCTTTAAAGATTACCGTAAGTTTATGAAAAGTGATGCTGCCAAGATTCTTATGGATGTAATTGATGGAGCAGTTTCTCTTACTGATACATTGGAAAAAGCCGCAGAAAATCTTAATCTGGATGATATTGCAGATAGCATAGGCGATTTTAAGAGACTTATTAAGCAGGTAGATGATGGTTTAACAGGTAATCTGGTGTCTGGTGGGGGATTTGATGCTGATAATCTTGGCTTTTGTCTGGATGCATATAGTTATCTAAGTAGTTCAATCGATACTTCATCTGGATTGATTGATGATTATTTGTTTCATCCTTGTGCTGTTAACTATGCTGCGTATAACTTTGACTGCCAGTTGGAAGATGATACAGCGCTGGATGGTACGTCTTTTGATGCTTTTCACAAGCGTAATATAAGTGATTCCGAATATATATTAACCGGGATGAAGGGTGTTCAGGCAAGGAATGCTACTAATACTTATATTTATATGGTTCTTCTGCTTAATGAGGTTTATCAGATATATAACGATGATCAGCTTCGTGCAATTATTGATGGTATAGCTACAGTTTTGTCCATTATTGTAGATGTTGTCTCTGCCGGTGTAATTGTGTTGAGTCCGTCGGTATATGTGGCCGCGATTATCATTATCTATGCATTCATTAGTGCTTCGACAGATCTAGATAATCTTCTAGATGGAGATACTATTACTGTTGGTAATGCTGATGGTAAAGCGAAGGTGGAACTTGGTTATAGGGATTTTGTATCTCTATTTATGTTTTTTGTTCCTGATACGTATTTACTAGAGCGAATGACTAGTGTCATTAACAGGGATTTTGATGATTACGTAATTGGCGTAACTATGGTAGGTAGTTGCGATTCATGTGGGGAATACGAAGTATCGAGGTCATACAACATTTATGAATAAAAAGGGTAATGTAATTATTGAAGCAGCAATAACATTTTCAATTACGATTCTATTCATTACATATATCATAAACGCGATTGTATTGTATAGGACAGATGTGTTGATGCAAAAGGCTGTAACCAAGTCCTGTAATGACTTTTCTCTAATTACGCCGCTTACAGTGCCGGCTTCTGATATTATTTCCACTGCGGTTAATGCAGCTCCAGAATCAGTGGCACAAGCTTTCTCAGCGCCACTTCAGAATGCTATGTCTATTATGATGGGTTTGGATATTGCATCTGGAAATTATCTTACAAGTAGTTTCCTTGATGTAACCTTGTCTAAGACTTTTGCCAACGATATTTATACCGAGTTTATAAGATTTAACGATGGTTCCGATTTTATGGCACCTGATAAAATAGATGTTAAGTTCAGAGTTGATTCCAGAAGTTGCATCATATATGTAACAGTCGCTTATCAGGTTAAAGGTATTAATGGAAATTATACTCATAGAATAGTGTCTGGAATTCCTTTTTATGGTGATATGGAATTGTTTTTGAATGCCAATGAGGATGATAATTCAACTGATGATGATATTTGGAAACTGAATAATTTTGAACGAGGAAGTAGATTTATAGAGATGTATGGCGGTAATATGCCTGCTACATTTCCTGTAATTAATGGTTGGGATGGATCTACAGCCACAGCTATAACTAGTGTCAATACTTTATCCTCAAAGTATACGTCTATGGACAAGTTTGATAAGAGAATTATTGAAGATATTGATGAATTGTCGGGTTTTAATGGGGCAAATGTAAATATTAATGGCAACAACTATGTTGTAAATGGAAAAGATATTCATCAGAAGGTGCTTGTGGTAGTAATTCCAGAAAACTCTCAAGAAGGTTATAAATCAAGACTTCAGGGGCTTAGTGAATATGCCAAATCACAAAATATCACCCTTAAAGTAGAACAGTTTGGTCAAGGATGACAAATTTTATTGTTTTAATTAATAAGTTAGGGTAAAATTTATAGGTATTTTTGGATTATGGAGGCTTATGGTCATTGAAGAATTCATCTGTAAGACGACCTGATATAGGTAATACTTCAGCAGAAGGTATTAATAACGCTGATATGTCTATTGGTGACATCATGCGTGCTGCTAAGAAGAACCTTATCTTAACCAGAGTTCTTTACGCATTGCTTTTGCTTATTATTTTAGCTCTGTTTATTTATGCGATTGTAACTGGTTTTGCTGCTGATTGTCTTGATAAATTCTTTTCATTGATGGATTAAATAATATGGCTAACACTTTTGATAATACAGAACACGAAGCTCTTAATAGTTTATATGAAGCGATTCTCACACTGAAAAATCCTGATGAAATGCATAAGTTCTTTAAGGATTTATGTTCTGAGAATGAATTATGTTCCATGCTTCATCGCTGGCAGATTTTACTTCTTATCAACGAGGGTAAGAGCTATGAAGAGATTATTGAGACACTTGCACCTTCTGATGAGGCAGCTGATGCTAACGCTAAGAAGAGAAGTAGTACACGAGTAAGTTCTACAACAATCTCAAGAGTTAAGGCTTGTTACAATAACCCAGATGGTGGTTACAGAACAGCTTTATCCAGATTAGAAGAAAATAAATAAGGGAGATAAACGTATGAGTATTATGTCTTCAATCTTCGGCACACATAGTGAGAGGGAGATTAAGAGAATTCAGCATTATGTAGACAAGGTAATGTCTCTTGAGGAAGAGTATTCCAAGCTTACAGATGATGAACTTAAGAATAAAACGAATGAATTTAAGGAGAGACTTGCTAACGGCGAGACTCTTGATGATATTCTTTCAGAGGCATTTGCTACTATCAGAGAAGCATCTTGGCGTGTACTTGGTATGAAGCCTTATAAGGTACAGGTTATTGGTGGTATCGTTCTTCACCAGGGCCGTATCGCCGAGATGAGAACTGGTGAAGGTAAGACACTCGTTGCTACAATGCCAGTTTACCTTAATGCTCTTACAGGTAAGGGTGTTCACGTTGTAACAGTTAACGATTACCTTGCAAAGCGTGACTCTGAGTGGATGGGTAAGGTTTATAAGTTCCTTGGCCTCACTGTTGGACTTATCATTCACGATATTCCTAACAAAGAGCGTAAGAGCATGTATGCTTGCGATGTTGTTTATGGTACTAACAACGAGTTTGGTTTCGATTACCTCAGAGATAACATGGTAGTTAGCAAGGATAATCTTGCACAGAGAGAGCTTAACATGGCTATTGTCGACGAGGTTGACTCCATCCTTATCGATGAGGCTAGAACTCCACTTATTATTTCTGGTCGTGGTAAAGAGTCTTCTGAACTTTACGGTAGAGCTGATCAGTTTGTTAGAACACTTAAGTCATTCACAGTTATCGAGACAGATGACAAGATTGATATGGATGAGATTGTTGGTGATGCTGACTACGTAATCGATGAGAAGGCTAACACATCAGTTCTTACAGCTAATGGTATTAAGAAGGCAGAGAAGTTCTTTAACGTTGAGAACCTTTCAGATCCTGATAACTTCAGCCTCCAGCACTATATTAACAACGCTCTTAAGGCTCATGGTAACTTCCACCTTGATGAGCAGTACGTAGTAGTAGATGGCGAAGTTGTTATCGTTGATGATTTTACTGGTCGTCTTATGCCAGGTCGTCGTTACTCTGATGGTCTCCATCAGTCTATCGAGGCTAAGGAAGGTGTTAAGGTTGCTAACGAGAACAGAACACTCGCTACAATTACTTTCCAGAACTTCTTCCGTATGTATAATAAGCTTTCTGGTATGACAGGTACAGCGTACACAGAGGAAGCAGAGTTCCGTCAGATTTATAACCTCGACGTTATTACGATTCCTACAAACAGAACTCCACAGCGAGTTGACCTTGATGACTCTGTATTTAAGACTCAGAAGGGTAAGTATGCTGCAGTTCTTAAGACTGTAATGGAAGCAAATAAGAAGGGACAGCCTGTTCTTGTTGGTACAGTAAACGTTGATAAGTCTGAGTATCTTTCAAAGGTATTCACCAAGGCTGGTATTAAGCACAATGTATTGAATGCTAAGAACCACTTGCGAGAGGCTGAGATTGTTGCTCAGGCAGGACGTAAAGGTTCCGTAACTATCGCTACTAACATGGCTGGTAGAGGTACTGATATTCTTCTCGGTGGTAACGCTGAGTATCTTGCTAAGCAGGAAATGCGTAAGATGGGTTACGAGGAGGCAATGATTGATGCCGCTACAGCTCATAACGAGACAGATGATGAGATCGTACTTGAGGCACGTGCTAGATTTGCTTCTCTCGAGTCTAAGTTCAGCGAGCAGATTAAGCCAGAGGCTGAAGAGGTAAGAGCACTCGGTGGTCTCTATATCATCGGTACTGAGAGACATGAGTCCAGACGTATTGATAATCAGCTTAAGGGACGTGCTGGTCGACAGGGTGACCCAGGAACAACTAAGTTCTTCTTGTCTCTTGATGATGATCTTCTCAGAATCTTTGGTGGCGATAAGGTTACTAACATGTACAACACACTTGGTGTTGACGAGACAATGGAGATTAAGAATGTAATTCTTACAAAGGTAATCGATAGCTCCCAGAAGAAGCTCGAGGCACTTCACTTTGGTACACGTAAGAACGTTCTTGAGTATGACGATGTTAATAACATCCAGAGAACTATTACATATGAGCAGCGTCGTAAGGTTCTTGATGGTGCAGATATGCACGATACATTCCTTAAGATGATTAATACTGTTGCTGCTAGACAGGTTGATGCATTTGCTCCAGATGGAGAGATTTCAAATTCTGATAGATTCTCTCTTGCGGCTAAGCTTGAGGATATCTTCGGTGAGCTCCCAACAGTTAAGCTTATTAAGGATACTGATGAAGATCTTCCATCTTCAATGGAAATCATCCGTAATATCGAGAACGAAGCAATTGATGCTCTTGCTGAGAAGGAAGAGATCGTTGGTTCTGAGGTATTCCACAATGCTGAGCGTGCTATCATCCTTAGCACTGTTGATGAGAAGTGGATGGATCACATCGATGCTATGGATCAGCTCCAGACATCTATCAGAATGCGTAGCGTAGGTCAGCATGATCCAGTTATCGAGTATAAGATGGAAGGTTCTGATATGTTCGATGAGATGAACGAAGCAATTCAGAATGATTCCGTTAAGATTCTCATGAAGGGTAGATTCTCTGCTGAGAAGCAGATTGAGGCTAAGCAGGTAGCTACTAATATTACTGAGGGTCCAGCAAGACCAGCAGCAATCCCTACTCAGGCTCAGCAGGTTCCAGGTGCAGCTAATCAGGGACCATCACTTCAGCCAGTAAAGAGAGATGCTTCCAAGGTTGGCCGTAACGATCCATGTCCATGTGGTTCTGGTAAGAAATATAAGAATTGTTGTGGTAAGAGTAATGATTGATAATGTTGCTGAATACATGAAATCAGTTGATAGCAGTGCGGAGTATATCCGCACTGTTTTGAATAACGAAGTAGTTCCTGAAATTTGTATTGTTTTAGGTTCTGGACTAGCTCCTCTTGCATCTATGTGTGAGGATGTTGTTTCTATCCCTTATACTGATATTCCAGGATTTCCAGTTTCCACAGTTCCTGGTCATGAGGGAAGACTTATTATCGGAACTCTTGAAGGCAAGAAAGTCTTCATGATGTCTGGAAGATTCCATTACTATGAGGGATATGATACTTCTATATGTACTCTTTATGTACGAGTAATGGCCAAGCTTGGTGTTAAGACTCTTGTTCTTACAAATGCTGCTGGTGGTATCCTTGAGGATATGGAGCCTGCAGATCTTATGGCAATTTCAGATCACTTGTCATTTAATTGTGAATCTCCTCTGAGAGGCGCTAATCTTGATGAATTTGGTGTTAGATTCCCAGATATGTCTTGTGTATATGACAGAGAGTATCTTTCAATTCTTGAAGAGTGTGCTAACGAGCTTGGTATCAATCTTCATTCAGGTATTTATGTTTATACTAAGGGTCCTCAGTATGAGACACCTGCTGAGATTCAGGTATATAAGAGTATGGGTGCAGGCGCAGTTGGTATGTCTACTGTTCCAGAAGCAATAGTTGCTGCACATTGTGGCATTAAGGTAGCTGCTGTTTCTTGCGTAACAAACCTTGCAGCTGGAATTTCTCCTAATCCACTTTCTCACGAGGAAGTAATGGTAAATGCAGCGAAAGCATCCGATAACAGTTGTAATTTGGTTAAACTATTTATTAGTAAAATATGAGGTGAATCATGGTACCACAGTACGTAGTAAAAGATATTAATCTTGCTCCATATGGAATGAAGAAAATTGAGTGGGCTTATCGTAATATGCCTGTTCTCAGAGCTATTGAGAAGGAACTCATTGATGAGCAACCATTTAAGGGCCTTAAGGTTTCAGTTTCTGTTCACGTTGAAGCAAAGACAGCGGTTCTTGCCAGAGCACTTGCAAGAGGTGGAGCAGATGTAGCACTTACAGGTTGTAATCCTCTTTCTACACAGGATGATGTTGCTGCAGCACTCGCTTCTACAGGCATGCATGTTTATGCTATTCATGGTGCTAATGAGCAGGAATATATTGAGCATCTTAAGATGGCTCTTTCCTTTGGTCCAGATATCGTAATCGATGATGGTGGAGATTTTGCAATGCTTCTCCATTCTGACCTTAAGGAGCTTGTTCCTAACCTTATGGGTGGATGTGAGGAGACTACTACAGGTGTTCACAGACTTAATATTCTTGAGAAGGAAGGTAAGCTTGCTTACCCAGTAGTTGCTGTAAACGACGCACGTTGTAAGCATCTCTTCGATAACAGATTCGGTACAGGCCAGTCTGTATGGACAGCAATTATGGCTACTACTAATCTTGTAGTTGCTGGTAAAACAGTAGTTGTTGCTGGTTTTGGTATGTGTGGTCGTGGTGTAGCTTTGCGTGCTAAGGGACTTGGTGCAAAGGTTGTAGTTACTGAGATTGATCCAGTAAAGGCTTGCGAGGCTATCATGGAAGGTTATGAAGTAATGACTATGGATCAGGCCGCTGCTATTGGTGATGTTTTCGTGACAGTTACTGGTTGCAAGGACGTTATCACTCCTAAGCACTTCGAAATGATGAAAGACGGTGCTATCTGCTGTAACGCGGGTCACTTTGACTGTGAGGTTTGCGTTAAGGAATTGTCCGAAATGGCAGTGGAAGCAAATGAGCTCCGTAATAACATCATCGGTTATAAGCTCGCTAACGGCAATACAATTTGTATCATCGCTGAGGGAAGACTTGTTAACCTTGCTTCTGGTGATGGACATCCAGTAGAGATTATGGATATGAGTTTCGCACTTCAGGCTCAGTCAGCAAGATATATCGCTAAGAATGGTAGAAGCCTTGAGAAGAAGGTTTACCAGACACCTCAGGTTATTGATGACCGTGTAGCAGAAATTCTCCTTGCTACAAAGGGTGTTAGTATTGATAAGCTTACAGCTGAACAGGAAAAGTACGTTAATTCTTGGGATTTCTAATTAATGATTAACGCCTCTTACTGAGGCGTTTAATTTGCCAATGTGGCTCAGGGGTAGAGCAAATCATTCGTAATGATTGGGTCGTGGGTTCGATTCCCACCATTGGCTCCACATATAAGAGCTGTCCATTTTGGTGGGCAGCTCTTTTTGGTTTAATTAAGTGTTTGTTCTTGGAAGTCTAATAGAATGCTATTTGTATCGTGAACACTTAGTTTGTTGTTAATAGCATAAATAATAATGGCGTCACGACGGTTACGAGCGTATAGCTGAGGTTGGTTAGCATATCGTAAACAGTGTTGTGTCTCGTCGAGATTTATCTCAGCTGCCAGACATAATGCTAGTACTTTGTCACGACCAGGCATTTTTTGACCATTTAGAATTTGATATCCATAAGTACGATGCATATTAGCTTTCTTAATGTATTCTGCTCTATCTGTTGTACTAGGGGTTATGGACTGAAAATATTCTGCGAAAGTCATATCCATAAAGGAATCTTCTTTGTATTCCATGATAGCTTCGAGAGAAGCAATGCTAGAAGTGTCCTTTAAAACGTTCAGTAGCTCTTGAGTTTGTTTTTCTTTCATTCTAATTTAAATCCTTACTGATATAATACTCGAAGGAGGGGAATATGAATGACTTGACTATTGATTTTCTTAAAAGTGAATTGGGGAATTCCTTCTATGAAGAATTATATCATTTACCTGATTCAAATAGTACTGTTGTAAGAGATCCTAAGTCTGGTTGTCTTTATGTGCGTAAAATTCTTAACTATTATGATGTGAGAGTTTATGAATATCTTAAAAATAATCCCCACAACAATATTCCTAAGATTATTGAATATAGTGAAAGTGATAATGCTCTAATTATATATGAAGAGTATATAGAAGGTATTACGCTGGAAGAATATGCTGCTAATCATAGTAATAAAGAAATGTTGGTAGTTGTGGATGCTGTATGTGATGCATTGATGTTCCTTCATCAAGCTAGACCTTCAATTATTCATCGTGATGTTAAGATGCGTAATATTATGATTAATAAAGATGGTGTAGTTAAACTAATTGATTATAACGCTGCAAAAATAGTTAATTCTAATTCATCTAAGGATACAGTATTACTGGGTACTGAAGGATATGCAGCACCTGAACAGTATGGTTTTGGTTCTTCTGATGTTAGAACTGATATTTATGCTCTTGGTAAACTTGTTCAGCAGTTATTTAAAGATGAGTATTCTAATGTTGTTGGTAAGGCTACACAGATAGATCCTAATAAGAGATATAAGAATGTTCGTTCATTTAAGTTTGCGCTTCATCATGCGGGATGGGAATTGTTGCCATTTCCTGGTTTTCGTAGTCCTGATACATTCCATAAGATAAGAAGTGCAGTAGGATATATATTTGCAATATGGCTTATTCTTGGTATTAATGTTGAAGGTTATTCTGAACCAGCTAGACGAGTTGTTCAGCTGTTCTTTTTCTTATGGCTTGTATTGTTTGTTGATATGCTGTCAGGCGTGTCTCCGATTTTTACTAGAATGCCATTAACAAAGTCAGACAATTTGATAGTTCGTATTATTGGATATGTTATTTATGGCGGAGTATCTTTCTTTATTGACCTTATTGCACCTAGTATTGTTGTCCTGTTAACAGGTATTTAACAGAATTGTATGCTGCCAGCATACCAATTAATTAGTGCTTTTTTCTAGAATTTAATTAACAAAAATTCCTGGAAAGAAGCATGTAGGTGTTATTTGTTAATTAGGAAAAAAACCTATAATCGCACTACTATATTAATATGAAATGGCTTGTTATTGGGGAGTATAGTATCGCTGTTTCTTTCCAGGAGTTAAATGTAAAGAGGTGACAAATGTCTGGAACATAATGAGTTGAAGTTTAATCATTTTCTTTTAATTAATACGATTGTCCCGATTGTAATTGGTGCGATAATTTATTATTTAATTGATCCATCAGTTATATTTGTTCGTTGGATAGACTTATTATTGGGAAATAGTTATCACTTCAATATTACAAGTAATTATTTTATCTGGAAAGCAATACGTAATTATTTATTTGATTATATTTGGAGCTATTCGTTGGTTTTTGCAATTTGTTATGTAAAGTCACAGTTTTCATTTTTTCAAGTAATGACAGTTTCTATTGGATTAGGTTTAGTATTTGAACTACTTCAGTCTTTAGAATGTTTTCCAGGTACATTTGATTATATGGATATTATTGTTCAGGTTGTTTCAGTATTTTCGGCCTTAATTTATATCATGGCAAAGAGGAGAAACTATTGTGAAGAAGAAGTTTAATACGTTAGTTGTTTTTTTAGTGGTAATTGTATTTGCATTTATGGCTATTGCTAGTGGTTCATCTACTAGTGATACGAAGGAAACAAAGAAAATCACTGGAGATGAGAGTGGAGCTGTAATTGAAGGTGATGATAATGAAGTGAAAGAAAGTGCTAAATTAGTCACTATTGATGAACAAGTTATTCTTGATCAAGATGGAATTAAAATTACGGCCAAGGAATATGTTAAAGATTCTATTTGGGGAGAAGGAATTAAAGTATTAATCGAGAACTCTACTGATAAGAATATTATGGTTGGTTGTAATGCTCTTATTGTAAATAATTACAATATTAGTGATTTGTTTGCAGCAAGTGTAGCAGCTGGTATGAATGCAAATGAAACCATTTATTTGTCATCTAGCGAATTAGAAGCATCTGGAATAGGTACTGTAGGCAAGGTTGAGATTTATTTCCATATCTATGATGATGATACATGGGATAAAATCTTTGATTCTGATTGTATTACTATCGAAACTAGTGCAGTGAATGATGCTGATTATTCAGCTCGTGACGATGGATATGAACTTTATAACGAGAATGGCATTAGAATTATAGGTAAGTCTGTTGATGAGAATAGCTTCTGGGGAATGGGTATTATTCTTTTTGTAGAAAATAATACGGATAAAAATATCGTAGTTCAGGCAGATAATTTAGCTATAAATGGATTTATGATTACTCCAGTATTCTCTTGCACCGTGTATAGTAATAGAATGGCTATTGATGATATTACTTTACTAAGCTCAGAACTTGAAGAAAATGATATTACAGCCATTGATAAGGTATCTCTATCTTTCCATATTTATGATAGTGATAGCTATAGTACTATTGTTGATACAGATACTATTGAATTTACTGCTAAGTAAGGTTCATGATGGAAGAAATATAAGAATATTGCATTCAAACAAATTCAAAAGTTAGCTAATAATAAAACAGTCAACAAATTGTTGACTGTTTTTGTTATAATCAGCGATGTACTAATTTGAGAGGAATATTCTTAAATGTCTATAAATAGAAATGATTTCAAAGTATCCATGGTGTCTCTTGGATGTTCTAAGAACCTTGTTGATGCTGAGAGAATGCTTAGCATTTTGAAGAATGCTGGATATCAGGTAATAAAAGATCAGAAGGATTCTGATGTAATTATTGTAAATACTTGTGGATTTATTGAGGCTGCCAAAACTGAGGCTATTAGTGCCATTCTTGATGCTGCTGAGTTTAAGGCTGATGAGAGTTCTCGAGTGCAGAAGATAATTGTGTCAGGATGTCTTCCACAGCGTTATGCAGGAGATATCTTAACTGAGCTTCCAGAAGTTGATATTGTTATGGGAACATCTCACTACAAAGATATCCTTGAGGCTGTTGATTCTTTGTTTGTATCAGAAGACTTCAATGACACATATGTCTCACAGGCAGGTGGTATTGATCTTTATGATCCAGATAAAGAGACTGACAGAGAGATTTCTACAACAGGTTATGCATGGCTCAAAATTGCTGAAGGATGCCTTCATAAGTGTGCTTTTTGTGCTATTCCACTTATTAGAGGTAAGTATGTATCTCGTAAGATGGAAGATATCATTGAAGAGGCAAAAGTTCTTGTAAATAAAGGCTATAAGGAGATTATTCTCGCTGCGCAGGATACAACAAATTATGGTATCGACCTTTATAAGAAGAGAATGCTTAAGGATCTTCTTCATGAGCTCGGTGCTATTGATGGACTAGAAGTAATTCGTGTTATGTACGGATATATGGATGGAATGGATGATGAGCTTATCAATGAGATTGCTACTAATGATATGGTTGCTAATTATCTTGATATCCCTATCCAGCATGGTAATAACAAAGTTCTTCGTTCTATGTTCAGAGGAGATACAGCAGAACTCATTACTGAGAGAATCAATAAGCTTAGAGAGATGATTCCAGGTGTTATTCTCAGAACAACAGTAATGGTTGGATTCCCAGGTGAGACTGAGGAAGAATTTCAAGATATGAAGGCTAATCTTGCTAAGTGGAAGTTTGATCGTCTCGGATGTTTCATTTTCTCGCCTGAGGAAGGAACAAAAGCTTTTGATATGGATAACCAGATTGACGATGAGACAAAGCAGAGAAGATTTGATGAGATTTATGCACTTCAGCAAGAAATCTCTACTCAGAGTAACAAAAATCGTGAAGGTGAAGAAGTAATTGTAACTATTGATTCAGTGTCAGAAGATGGTATATTTTATATCGGACGCAGTTACGGGGAGGCACCTGAAGTAGATCCTGCTATTTTTGTAGCAGCAACTAATGAAGAACCTCTTGTGATTGGTAATAGATACAAAGTTAAGATTATCGATAGTTCAGAATATGAAATGACAGGAGTAACAGTATAATGAATCTTCCTAATAAATTGTCTCTTTTGAGAATTATTTTAATTCCTTTCACAATGCTTTTTATGCTTCCAATTAACATTTACGGTTTCGCGCCAGAAGCATGGAATAACTTCATTGGTAATCACGGACTTCTTATTGCTGCATTCATTTTTATTGTGGCATCTCTTACAGATATGATGGATGGTAAGATTGCTCGTAAGTACAATCTTATTACTAACCTTGGTAAGTTCCTTGATTCACTTGCAGATAAGATGCTTGTTATCGCAGTCCTTATCGCTTTCGTAGAACTTCATAGAGTTTCCGCATGGTTCCTTATGATTATCGTTCTTCGTGAGCTCGCTGTTACTGGTATCAGACTTCTTGCTTCCAAAGAGGGAGTTGTTATGGCAGCTAAGATGATTGGTAAGATTAAGACAACAGTTCAGATGATTGCTATCATCTATCTTATGTTCGAGCCAACACTTTGTAAGATTACTGGTATGACATATTTTGAGACAAATGCCATCATGATTTTTGGTGACGTATTAATCGTTGCAAGTGTAGTAATGACAGTGGTTTCCGGTATGGACTACCTCTTGAAGAATTTGAGCTATTTTAAGGATGCTCAATAATTTATTAATTTAGCTATTGACAATTTTATATTGTTCATTTAAAAACTATGTAGATTGTTTGACAGTCGAAATATTGGAGGTAAATTACAATGACTAACGAAGAATTATTTGCTAGCATCAAGGGCATGATCGTTGATCAGCTCGGTGTAGATGAGGATTCTATCACAATGGAGTCTTCTTTCATTGATGACCTTAACGCTGACTCTCTTGATATGGTAGAGCTCGTTATGGCTATGGAGCAGGAGTTCGATGTATCCATCCCAGATGAGGTTGCTGAGAAGGTAGCTACAGTTGGTGATGCAGTAGAGTTCATTAAGAACAACGCTCAGTAATTCATTATAGAAATGAGTTTAAGGCTGAATGTGGGAAACCGCATTCAGCTTTTTCATTTCAAGGAGGCTAATATGTTTGATTCATCCGAGTTTGAGAAGAATCTTGGATGTACCTTTAAGAACAAGGCCCTGCTTAAACTCGCATTTACCCATACAACATATGTTTTCGAACATAAATTGGGCCATTACGATTCTAATCAGAGACTTGAGTTTATCGGTGACGCTGTTATTGACCTTATCATCGGACGTAAGCTTTATGAGCTTAAGCCACAGGCAGATGAGGGTTATTTATCCAAGACAAGAAGTTTAGTTGTTTGTGAGAAATCTTTCGCCGCAGTTGCAAGGACCCTTAAGATGGGTGACATGCTCCTTTTGGGAAAGGGCGAAGATATGAGTGGTGGTCGTGATAAAGATTCCACTTTGGCAGACGCATTTGAGTCCGTTATCGCAGCCGTTTATTTCGACCAGGGTTTTGCCAAGGCGGAGGAGGTCGTTCTTCGCATTTTGGACAGCACTATTAGGGACGCCATTGACGGTAAGATTATCCTCGACTACAAGAGTAAGCTCTTGGAAATCGCGCAGACAAAGAATAAGCAGCACACCATCACTTTCCACGTTGTAAACGAGACCGGTCCTGCACACGCACGTGAATTCGAGGTGGAGGTTATGGCTGATGGTGAGATTTCGCTCGCTATCGCTAAAGGCAAGAGTAAGAAGGATGCAGAGCAGAACTGCGCCCGCGAGGCTATCCAAAAGTACCATGAGGTATTCGGCTGATAATATCAATTTTGTGTTATAATTAGGTTTATGTATTTAAAGAAATTGGAATTGCAGGGATTTAAGTCTTTCCCTGAATATACACTCATCGAGTTCTCCCAGGGCATGACTGCAGTAGTCGGCCCTAATGGTAGTGGTAAATCTAATGTCACTGATGCCATTAGATGGGTTCTTGGTGAGCAGAGCGTAAAGTCCCTTCGTGGCGGTAAGATGGAGGATGTTATCTTTAACGGAACTCAGTCTCGTAAGGCTATGAACTACGCTGAGGTTTCCATTACGCTTGATAATTCCGATCATTTTGTTGACGTTGAGTATGAGGAGATTCAGATTACTAGACGTCTTTACCGTTCTGGTGAGAGTGAATATCAGATTAACCACGTTAACTGTCGTCTTAAGGATATCGTTAGAATGTTCCTTGATACTGGTCTTGGTAAAGATGGTTATTCCATTGTTGGTCAGGGCCGAGTAGATGAGATTCTCTCTACTAAGTCTGAGGATAGAAGACGAGTTATTGAAGAGGCTTCAGGTATCGTAAAGTATAAGGTTTCTAAGGATGAGGCTGAGCGTAAGCTTAATTCTACAGAACAGAACCTTCTTCGTATTGATGACGTTCTTAATGAGCTCGGTGATCGTATTGGACCACTTAAGGAACAGGCAGAGAAAGCATCCGCATACCATAAGGCATATGAATCCCTTAAAGAGAAGGATATCGCACTTCTTTGCAGAAGAATCACTGATGCTAATAATGCTATGGGTGATTCCGCATCCGTTAAAGAGAAGCTTGAAGATGAGATTAGAACTCAGGAAGACAGATTTATCGCTCTTCGTGAGAATAATACTGAGCTCACAAATAAGTCCGAGCAGTTGGAGATTACTATAGAGGATAAGCGTCAGGAGCTTTCTGATGTTACTGAGGAGCTCCATGATATTAATTCTGATATCAAGATTAATGATGAGCGTATTAAACAGCTTGAGGACAGAATTGCCGCTTCTAAAGAGAATGAAGCTTCTATTAACGAGGACATTGCAAAGTTAAAAGATGACTATAAGAAACACATCGACAATTCTGATGAGTTGCTGATTAAGGCTGATGAATATAAGAAACAGGCTGAGAAATTATCTGAGGAGCGAGATGCTGTTGTAGAGGAGTTCCGTAGTTCTGAGCAGAGTCAGAATGATATTCGTAAGAATATTGATGATAAGACTTCTGAACTTATGACAACACGTGAGCGAATCAATTCCTCTGAGGCTAAGATTAAGGCCCTCGAGGATAGAATTAAGGAGATTTCTGAGTCTAAGAAGGTTTCTTCTGAATTTCGTGTGGAACTTGATGAGAAACTCGCTAAGGCTGACGAAGCTTGGCACGCCATGATGGAGCAGGAGGCTGCTGTTACTTCTGATATCAACACTCGTAAGGAAGCGCTTAAAGATCTTAAAAATAAGGAAGCAGAGCTTCTTAAGTCTTTTGAACAGGATAACAGAGTTTTCCTTTCTGAGCAGGCCCGTCTTAAGACTTTGACAGACCTTGAGAGTCGTAAGGAAGGTTATCAGGAGGCGGTTAGACGTCTTCTTAATCAGGCTGATACAGATAGCTCCATTGATAGAGCTATTGTTGGCGTAGTTGGTGACCTTATCTCTACTAATAAGAAATATGAGACTGCTATCGAGATTGCCCTCGGTGCAGGCATCCATAACGTTGTAACAAATACAGAGAAGGAAGCTGCTTATCTCATTAGCGTGCTTAAGGAGAGAAGACTTGGTCGTGTTACTTTCCTTCCTATTGAGAACATCAAGCCACGTAATATCGACAGAGATGTTAAGGCTACAGCTTCCATGATGAAGGGTTATATCGGAATCGCATCTGACCTTGTAGATTGTGGTAAGAATATCAGTGACATCATTTCTAATCTTCTCGGTAAGATAATCGTCGTTGATAACATGGATAATGCTCGCGCCATCGCATCTAAGACATCTCACTCTGTTAAGGTAATTACTCTCGAGGGAGACACTATTAATCCAGGTGGATCTCTTACTGGTGGATCTATCCGTAAGGATTCCGCTGGTATCCTCGGAAGAGGTCGTGAGATTGAGGATATTAAGAAGAAAATCGAACAGACTGAGGAGCGCCTTGCTAAAATCGAGGACGAGCGTCAGGAGATTGATGAGAAGACTGGTAATCTCGAGCGCGAGATTGCACAGCTTGGTGAGCAGCTTAAGTTCTTCGAGCTCGAGCGTGTTAAGGCTGAGTCTGAGTATCGTAATACTGAGGAGAGAGTAAAGGAGATGGCGAATTCTATTGCTACTTCTGAGGATTCTCTCCATGAGATTTCTGAAGAGAAGCTTCGTCTGGAGGATGACCTCGAAGAACTCTTGCTTATTAGCAAGGAGACAGAGGGCGAGCTGGCTGACTTTAGAGAGGATATCGAGAAGAACTCCAATATCTCACGTGAGTTTAATGAGCGAATTGATAAGCTTCGTGATGCTATTTCTGAGGCTCAAACTGCATCAGAGAGAATTCTTGCTGAGCGTAATGGTGTGCTTAACCTCGCATCACATATTAAGGAACAGCTTTCTAGTCATGAAGCGAATATCAATGATATAAAGGCTTCTATCGAGGAGGATACTGCTGCTATCGATGAGCTTAAGAAGGGTAACTCTGATAGGGATGAGGCACTTAAGTCACTTAAGACTCAGTATGGAGTTCTTTCTACTAAGATTTCTGAGCTTAACGCTGAGAAGGCTGAAGTGGAGAAGGAACTCTCTGGCTTCGTTAATAGAATTACAGATATTAACTCTACTCTTAATAATCTTAGAGAGAAGCTTAACAGCCTCGTTAATAAGTATGAGAAGTACATTAACGATATCGACTTCTCCAAGAATCGTCTTTGGGAAGATTATGAGACTACATATGATAATGCCAACGGCAAGTATCCTGAGATAGAGAATATTACGGAGACTTCTAAGGAAATCGCTTCTCTTAAGAGTAAGATTAAGAATCTTGGTCCAGTTAACCTTAACTCCATCGATGAGTATAAGGAAGTATCTGAGCGTTATGAGTTTATGAACGAGCAGCGTAACGATATCGTGGAGGCCAAGACTAACCTCGAGAAGGTTATTGCAGATCTCGTTAATGAGATGAAGGAGCAGTTTATCGCTCAGTTCACTATTATAAATGAGAACTTTAAGACAGTATTTAACGATCTCTTTAACGGTGGTTCCGCAGAGATTGTACTTGATAACGAAGAGGACGTGCTTAATTGTAATATCGAGATTAAGGCACAGCCTCCTGGAAAGAAACTTCAGAGTTTGACACTGCTCTCTGGTGGTGAGCGTTGCCTTACAGCTATCGCACTTCTTTTCGCCATCTTGCAACTCAAGCCATCTCCATTCGTTATCCTCGATGAGGTTGAGGCCGCACTCGATGACGTTAACGTAACACGTTATGCCGATTTCGTTAACCGTTACACAGCGCGCTCCCAGTTCATCGTGGTAACACACCGTAAGGGTACTATGGAGGCCTGTGACAGAATGTATGGTGTAACCATGCAGGAGAGAGGTATCTCAAAGATTCTTTCCATGCGCATTCAGTAAAGGGGTAAATACATGGGTATTTTTGATTCATTTCGTAAGGGCTTAGAGAAGACACGTAACTTCTGGTCAAGTGAGTGGAAAAAGACAAAGGCCGCACACGGTAGGTTTGACGAGGACATGATCGACGATTTCGAGGAGATTATGGTGCGCGCGGACTGTGGTGTGGCAGCAAGTGAAGAGATTATCGCTTGCATCCGCGATTATATTCGTAAGACAGGTGACGACTCACACGACGGCGTTATGGTTGTGGTTAAGCAGAAGATGCTCGAAATTCTGGGCGAGAAGACAGTTATCGACATTCAGCCAGGCAAGCTTAACATTATCCTTATGGTCGGCGTTAACGGTACTGGTAAGACAACAACAGCCGGTAAGCTCGCATCTCGCTTTAAGGCTGAGGGCAAGAAGGTTATCATGTGCGCTGCTGATACTTTCCGTGCGGCAGCTGTAGATCAGCTTAAGAGCTGGGGTGAGAAGACTTCTACTGCAGTTATCTCTCAGGGTGAGGGCGCTGATCCTGCAGCGGTAGTTTTTGATGGTGTCCAGGCGGCGAAAGCGCGTAAGGCAGACGTTCTCATCGTCGACACAGCGGGCCGTCTCCATAACAAGAAGAACCTCATGGATGAGCTCGCTAAGATCAACCGAATCATCGCTCGTGAGGCTGCTGATGCAAATGTTAAGTCAATGCTCATTATCGATGCTACTACAGGTCAGAATGCAGTTCTTCAGACTGAGGCATTCTCTGAGGCAGTTAATCTCGATTATCTTGGAATTACAAAGCTCGATGGTTCTGCTAAGGGTGGTGCTGCCATCGCTGTAGCATACACAGCAAAGGTTCCGATCGTTCTTGCCGGACTTGGAGAGGGTGTAGATGATCTTATGGACTTTGATCCAGAAGCTTTTGTTACATCACTTATTGACTCAGAATCTTGAGTGTGTTATATTTCTTGAGTTGCCGTAACACAGAAATAGGGCTTGTCCGCCTTTTCTTTGTTACCGGTGTATATTTTATAAACGGAGGACAGTAAAAATGGCTACAATTGACAAGGCTGCTATCATCAAGGAGTACGGTCTCAAAGAGGGTGACACAGGATCCCCAGAGGTTCAGATTGCTCTTCTTTCTGCAAGAATTTCTCACCTCACAGAGCACCTCAAGACTCACAAGGGTGATCACCACTCACGTCGTGGTCTTCTCATGATGGTTGGTAAGAGAAGAGGTCTCCTCGATTATCTCGCAAAGATCGATATCGAGAGATACAGAGCTATCATCGCAAAGCTCGGAATCAGAAAGTAATTTTTACTTACTTAGAACACAAGCAAGGTCGCTTCATTTTGAGGCGACCTTTTTGTTTATATGGAGATTGTATATTTTGCAAAGGAGTATTCCTATGAAAGATGGTTTTATACGTGTTGCATCCTGTACACCAAAGATGAGAATCACAGATATCGACTATAACTGCGATAACATAATTTCTTCAATTAAAACTGCGTGTGATAACAAGACTTCGCTTATCGTTTTCCCTGAATTATCTATTACAGGTTATACCTGTGGGGATTTATTTCTGCAGAAAGCATTTCTTGATAAAGCATTTGAGGGCCTTTATCGAATTGCAGACGAGACGGCTGACCTTAATATTGTTGCTATAGTTGGTCTGCCCTATGTAAATAATGAAAAACTCTATAATGTTGGAGCTGTAATCTGTAAAGGTGATATTCTTGGCTTCGTTCCAAAGAGATTTATTCCGAATTATTCTGAGTTTTATGAATTAAGACATTTTACGCCTTACGAGGGACTTATAGAGACAGTTGATGGTACCCCTTTTGGTAACATGATTTTCGTGAATGAGAATTATCCTGAGTTTTCATTTGCTGTCGAAATTTGTGAGGACCTGTGGGTTCCTAATCCTCCATCTATTGGTTATGCACTTAACGGTGCCATGATTAACTGTAATCTTTCTGCTTCAGATGAAGTAATTGGAAAAGGACAGTATCGTCGTAATCTTGTTACTATGCAAAGTGCCAGAACTGTTGGTGCGTACATTTATACAGACTGCGGTTTTGGCGAGTCAACCCAGGATATGGTATTTGCTGGCCACGACCTTATTGCCGAAAATGGCTCTTTACTTGCAGAGAGTAAGAAGTTCACTGACGCCACAATTATCTATGCTGATATTGATCTTCAAAAGCTTACTCATGAGAGAAGACGAATGAATACTTTCGAGGGAAGTAGCGATATTAAGAAGGTTTATTTTAATACCTTGCCTGAGCAGGAACTAAAGCTTATGCGCAAGTTCTATAAGCACCCTTTCGTACCAGCTAGTAAAGACGACCTCGCCGACAGATGTGAAGAGATTCTTACTATGCAGGCACTTGGTCTTGCTACACGCCTTAAGCACATAAACTGTTCGAAAGCAGTAATAGGTCTATCTGGTGGCCTCGATTCCACTCTGGCTCTTATTGTTACTGTTCATGCATTTGGTATGCTTGAGCTTGATAGAAAAGGCATCATTTGTGTTACTATGCCTTGCTTTGGTACCACATCCAGAACCAAAAACAACTCCATAAGCCTTGCCCAGGCTTACGGCACTACACTTAAGGAAGTTAATATAGCTGATGCGGTTAATATACACTTTCGAGATATTGGCCATGATGCTGATGTTCACGACGTGACTTACGAGAACTGCCAGGCTCGCGAAAGGACGCAGGTAATTATGGACATCGCTAATCAGTGTGGTGGTATCGTGGTGGGCACAGGTGATTTGTCAGAGCTGGCACTTGGTTGGGCGACATATAACGGCGATCATATGTCCATGTATGGAGTAAACACTTCAATTCCTAAGACTCTTGTAAGACATCTGGTTTCGTTCGAGGCGGAGCGAACTTCTGGTAGTGACCCAGAACTCTCTAAAGTGCTTACGGATGTGGTTAATACCCCAGTATCTCCTGAGCTACTGCCACCGACTGCAGATGGCCAGATTTCTCAGAAAACCGAAGACCTGGTTGGCCCTTATGAGCTACACGATTTTTTTCTTTATTATTTCCTTCGTCTTGGTTTCACACCGTCCAAAATCTTCCGCATTGCCAAGATTGCTTTCGATGGTCTCTATGACACCGCGACTATCTACAAGTGGGAGGAAACTTTTATTAAGCGTTTCTTTGCACAGCAGTTCAAACGCTCCTGCTTACCGGACGGCCCTAAAGTGGGTACGGTTACTTTGTCCCCAAGAGGTGACTGGCGAATGCCATCCGACTCCACTGCAAAAGTCTGGCTTCAGGATCTGGAGATGACTAACATTGTTAATTGATATTATGATATAATTTTAAGGCATGGGCAAAGTAAATAAGGAGTTTTTAGTATGGGCAGCTATTGGTACATATATCTGATAGTTTTTTGGCTTTGTATTATTCTGCCTATGGTTACCAGAAGAAAGACACTTCGCCGCATTAGACGCAATCAAAGAAGAAGAGAGAGGTCATCCGTTATGATTCCAGCAGAATTTATTAATCAGTATATTGGTAAGACAGTAACAGTTTTTTCTGAGGGTGCATTATCTGGTTCACATGTTGAGATTGTCGACGTTAAGGATAATTGGATTAAGGGAAAGTATAAGAATCAGGAATACTTGTTTAATCTTGATATGGTAAGTTCTATTCATTACGTTGAACCTAAGAAATAAGGAGCATAATATGAGCAAGCTTTTGATCGTAATTGATATGCAGAATGATTTTATTGATGCAGCACTTGGCACACCTGAGGCTGTAGCGATTGTTGACAATGTAGCTAAGAAAATTGCCGCTTATAAGGCAGCTGGTGATGCGGTTATTTTTACTCGTGATACTCACCAGGAAAACTATATGGAGACTAACGAGGGCAAGCACCTTCCAGTTGTTCACTGTGTAGAGGGTACACCTGGTTGGGAGATTAGCGATAAGCTCGATACAGCTGGATGCACAATTATCAATAAGCCATCTTTTGGTTATACAGGCTGGGAGAGTGAGGAGCTTGATCAGTATGACGAGATTGAGCTGATTGGTCTTTGTACAGATATCTGTGTAGCATCTAATGCTCTGATTATTAAGGCTTTATATCCAGAGATGAAGGTAACTCTTGATTCTTCATGTTGTGCAGGTGTAACTCCAGCATCTCACGACGCAGCACTTACTACTATGAAGATGTGTCAGGTGGAAGTTTATTAATTAATTGTAATTTTTATGATATGAGAGCACTGGTCTATATGGCCAGTGTTTTTATATGCTCACTTCTATATCTACCAAAAAATCGCTTTTTTCTACCCCAAAATAAAGATTTTGGTAGATGCATCGGTAGTTTAGAAGAATTTACCACAATTTAGCTTTTTTCTACCAAAAATCACAAAAAATGGTAGATGCAATGGTAGCTTTTAACACAGCAATCAAACCTTGCCCAAAAATTCCCTCATAAAATACTTTGACAATCAAAGTATTAGTGCTATGATATGTGAGTAACATAAGATAAATCTATAAATTTCGAGGTTTTTATGGATAACAAATGGATTGAGAGAATTGATGATTTGAATAAGCGCCGTGAGGATATCATGGCTGCTGGTGGTGAGGCTCGAGTTGCAAAGCAGCACTCTCAGGGTAAGCTCACAGCAAGAGAGAGAATGGAAGCTCTTTTTGATGATGATACTTTCGTAGAACTTAACGACATGATCACATCCAGAGCATCTGATTTCGGTATGGATAAGATGCGTAAGGCTGGTGATGGCGTTATTACAGGTTATGGTAAGATCCATGGCAGAACTGTTTTCGCATCCAGCCAGGATTTCACAGTAAATGGTGGTTCCCTTGGTGAGGCACACGCTAAGAAGATTTGCCTCGCAATGGATAAGGCCCTCGAGATGAAGGCCCCATTTATTTCCATGAATGACTCCGGTGGAGCTCGTATCCAGGAAGGTATTGATTCTCTCGCAGGTTACGCAGAGATTTTCTACCGCAACACAATCTGTTCCGGTGTTATCCCACAGATCAGCGTTATCATGGGACCTTGCGCAGGTGGTGCTTGTTATTCTCCAGCAATTTGCGACTATATTTTCATGACACAGGAAAACGCACAGATGTATATCACAGGTCCTGCTGTTGTTAAGTCTGTAACTGGCGAGACAATTACTGCTGGTGACCTTGGTGGTGCTGCAGTACACGCTGGTAAGAGCGGTGTTGCTCATTTCGTTTGCCAGGATGACCTTGACTGTCTTAATAATGTTCGCCGTCTTATCGGTTACTTGCCAGACAGCAACCTTGAGGCACCTGAGTATGTTGCCACAAGACCTGTTGATGGTTGTGAGGCTCTTGCTGATATCGTGCCATCTAACCCTAAGGCAGCCTATGACGTTCGTAACGTAATTAATTGTTTTGTTGACGCTGGCAGCTTCTTTGAGGTTCAGGCTGACTGGGCTAAGAACATTGTTGTTGGTTTCTCACGTATTGATGGTGAGACTGTTGGTATCGTTGCTAACCAGAGTAACTGCATTGCAGGTTCACTTGAGATCAACGCTTCTGATAAGGCTGCTCGCTTCATCAGATTCTGTGACTGCTTTAACATTCCACTCGTAACTTTGGTTGACGTTCCTGCTTTTATGCCAGGTTCTAACCAGGAGCACAACGGTATCATCCGTCACGGCGCGAAATTGCTTTCGGCTTTTGCTGAGGCTTCCGTGCCAAAGGTTTCCGTAATTATGCGAAAGGCATACGGCGGCGCTTACATCGCCATGAACTCCAAGGGTATCGGCGCGGATGTGGTTTACGCATGGCCTATCGCCGAAATCGCAGTAATGGGTGCGTCCGGTGCGGTAGCAATCACAGGCCGTAAGGCAATCGAGGCTGCTGAGGACAAGGATGCAAAGCGTCAGGAGCTCATCGACGAGTATAACGACAAGTTCATGAATCCATATGTTGCAGCTGAGCGTGGATATGTTGACGAGGTAATTCACCCAGCTGAGACAAGAACTAAGATCGCACAGGCACTCGACATGCTTCGTAACAAGGAGCAGGAGAGACCATATAAGAAGCACGGAAATATTCCGCTTTAATGAGGTGAATATGGAAGAGATTACAAAAGAAGAAATCATCGCTATGGCAGTTGCCTGCATAGCAGAAGAGACAGGAACAGAGGCCAAGGACCTTCGTGTGACTTCATTCAGAGAAGTTCAGATGTCACCTTTGGCGCAGTACGTATCAGACAACAACATTTGCTATAAGAAATACACATTGGAGGACGAGTTAGCATGAGTAAGTACAGAATTACATTAAACGGTAAGACATATGAGATGGATGTTGAGGCTATGGATGGTTCTATCCCAGCTTCTCCAAAGGCAGCACCAAAGGCTGTAGCTGCTGCACCTAAGGCAGCACCTGCTCCTGTTGCATCTGCTCCTGCAGCTCCAGTTGCATCTTCTTCAGCAGCTGGCGCAGTTAACAGCCCAATGCCAGGAACAATCCTTCGTGTTAATAAGAACGTTGGTGACACAGTAGCAGCTGGTGAGGCTGTTGTTGTACTCGAGGCAATGAAGATGGAGAACGATATTCCAGCTGGTAAGGCAGGCGTAATCAAGTCTATCGCAGTAGCTCAGGGTCAGGCTGTAGCTGCTGGCGAGTTCCTTTTTGAGGTAGAGTAATCGAGGTTTGTCACTATGTTGGAAATGCCAAATAAAAAGTTAAATATCACAGAGACAATTCTCCGTGATGCACATCAGTCTCATGCTGCTACACGTATGAGAATCGAGGACATGCTCCCAGAGTGTGAGCGTCTCGATAATATGGGCTTCTGGTCCATCGAGTGCTGGGGTGGAGCTACATTTGATTCATGTATGCGTTTCTTGGGTGAAGATCCATGGGAGAGACTTAGAACTCTTCGTAAGGCTATGCCTAAGACAAATCTTCAGATGCTCCTTCGTGGTCAGAACCTTCTTGGTTACCGTCACTATGCAGATGACGTAGTAGAGAGCTTCGTTGGTCGTTCCATCGAGAATGGTATCAACGTTATTCGTGTATTCGATGCTCTTAACGACGTTCGTAACATGGAAGCAGCTATGAAGGCTGTTAAGAAGTATGGTGGAATTTGTGAGGGTACATTGTCCTACACAACAAGCCCTGTTCATAACGAAGAGTATTTTGTTAACCAGGCCAAGATTCTCGAGCAGATGGGTGCTGATGTTATCTGTATCAAAGATATGGCTGGTCTTTTGTTGCCATCCGATATCTATTCTCTCGTAACTAAGTTGAAGGGCGCAGTTGATATTCCATTGCACCTTCACACACATGATACAACTGGTACAGGTGAGATGATTTATTATGCAGCAGCTCTTGCTGGTGTTGATATCATCGATACAGCTTTGTCTCCATTGGCTACTGGTACATCCCAGCCAGCTACAGAGTCTTTGGTAGCAGCGTTTAAGGGTACACCACGTGATACTGGACTTGATCTTTCTGAGCTTAGTAAGTCCGCTGCTCATTTCCGTGGAGTTGCTGCAAAGATGGAATCTGCTGGCTTGATTAGTTCTAAGGCTCTTCGAGTTGATCCTAATACTCTTATCTATCAGGTTCCAGGCGGAATGCTTAGTAACTTGATTAGTCAGTTGAAGCAGGCTGGCGCTGAAGATAAGTACGAGCAGTGTCTCGCTGAGGTTCCACGTGTTCGTAAGGATTTTGGATATCCACCACTTGTTACTCCAACTTCTCAGATTGTTGGTACTCAGGCTGTAATGAACGTACTTATGGGTGATTACAAGATTTTCCCTAAGGAGTCCAAGATGCTTCTCCACGGTGAGTATGGTCGTTTGCCAGGTGAGGTGAATGAGGATGTTCGTAAGATGGCTATCGGTGATCAGGAAGTTATCACATGCCGTCCAGCTGATTTGCTCGCTAATGAGATGGATGAGCTCCGCGCTAAGGTATCTGATATTGCTAAGTGCGAGGAAGATGTACTTAGCTGTGCATTGTTCCCACAGGTTGCTCCTGAATTCATCAAGAAGAGAGACAATATCGAGGAAGTTAAGGAAATTAACGTTACTCTTGATTGTTGAATTGAATAATTATATGCGCTGAACCCGCGTGAAAAGCTCCGACAGTGTCGGGGCTTTTTATTTGGTGTTTATAAATATTGTTAGAATGTACTTTTTTTTGTAAAATAAATTATATATTTTTTGGGGGAGAAATTTATGAATAAAGTTATATCGAAGTTTTTTTGTTTACTTATTAGTATAAGTATTCTTTTTTCAATTGGAATTAACGTTTTTGCTGTGGACGGTGATACTCCAACGGTACCATCTGATATTGTTATTAATGTTAGCCTTGTAGATGAGAAAGGTAATCTTAGTCCTGCGAAAGTTAATACTTTATTTAATGGTTATTTCCTATCTGGATTTTCTGAGGTTGATTCTTTTACTATTACAGCTGAATATGATAATGGTTATACATTTACAAGAGTTGTAAGTGACGTATACTATGATAGTTTCAATTCTTATATTAGAAGTTTTGATAATCCTGGTGATCAGACATATCTTGCCTCTAAATGCAAAATAACACTTTCAGGCTTTAAAGGATCTTTTGCTATTAATGGATCAACAAACAAAGTAGAGTATTCATCTCCCTACGGTGATATTATTCTTAACGGAAAATCATATTCTTCTACAAATACGATTAAATTTAAATCCGAGGAAGTGACAGAACCTATTGATTATAAATTGGTAAAATCTGTTCCAGTAACTTTTGACGGAGATATTTCTTTTAAATCCTATGGAGGCCTTCTTGATGATGAGCCATATAGCTACAATTTTTCGTTCTGTCTTGATGAATCCCAATATGGTATTTATAGATGTGATGAAGTTTATTGGACATTGGATGACGATACAACAAAACATTATTACAATTTGAAGAAAATGGGTAATTTTCCTCAGTATTATTTCTTTATTGAAGTTCCAATGGGAAGTACTGTTCATATTTATAATTTACCTGCAGATGCAATGTTTCATTATGCTTCCGGTTTTCCACCAGCATTTTTAACTAATCCTGCTATTAGTGATGGTGATAAAAAGGCATTATTAGATGCATTAGGTTTAACAAATTCACCTACATCAGTTACTTATAATGGTAAAAATATTGATAATTATAAAGATTTTGGTGTTGATGAGTATCTTTATACAATTCATAAAAATAATGGTGTCATTGATGATGAAATGAAATTAGATACAAGTGGTGCTATCAGATCATTTGGTTTTAAAGATGGATTTGGTATTGAAGTATATATCATGCAGCAGAATTCTCAGTTAATGTTCGGAAAAGCTGAGTCTACTTCAAAATATAATCAGACAAATAAAGATAATCATTTTGAAATTACATTGTCTGATGAATTAACAGGTAAGCCTAGAACTGAAAAGGTTGGATACTATCTTATCGATTCAAATACTGAAACTATTGATTTTGATAATGATGTTCAGTTTTTAATTCCAGATAGTAATGGTATGGTAGAACTCGATGTTCCATATGGAGATTATGTTATTCTAGGTACAATTACAGGAAATACTAATAATTTAGCTAATAAGCTTAAAGATATTCATCTTCATTTTAAAGGAAATAAATATTATTCATCAATTCCAGTAAATGCTGATAAATTATTATGCATACCTGAATTAGGTTATCTTCCTGTTGGTACAAAATACGAGATTAAAGAAATTACAGATGATTATACTTGTAAAGTAATTAAAGGTAGCACTTCTGGTACAATAGACGCTAATAACAATCTTAATAATTATGCTAATAGTAACGTTGGATCGATGTTAGATCTTATCAATGGAAATGGTTACGATTATGTCCTTTTGGAAAATGTTCGTAATCTTGCATCACTTACTGTTAAAAAGGAAATCATTGGTACTGATGATGGTTCCACTTATGATTTCACTGTGAATTTTGAGGATGATGCACCTAATTTCCCAAGCTCTCTTGAGTATAAGAGCTCTATTGGAAGTTCAGGTGAATTGACAGTGAAAAAGGTTTCAACTGGTAAATATACAGTTACTTTTAGTCTTAAAGCAGGTGAGAGTATAACAATTAGTGGTATTCCTTCTGGTACTTCTTACGAAGTAACTGAATCAGCAGGTGGAGATTATACAACTACTTATAAGGATTGTGTTGGTACTGTTAGAGATGATGTTACAGCAATTGTAATAAATACGCTTAAGGATACTCCAACACCAACACCTACAGATGAGCCAACTGATACTCCAACACCAACACCAACACCAACACCAACACCTACAGATACAGTAACACCTACACCTACTGCTACTCCGACTCCATCTAGTACAGTTATAACTACGGGTGAAAGAGCTTCCGTAACAGCTGTATATGCAATTATTCTTATTATATTTGCAGGATTTATGTATAAGAAGCGAGTATATGTGCAGAAACATGCTGGTAAATATAGAATTAGAAGCCCGAAATTGTAAATAGATAAATAAATATGATTTCCGACAGAAATGTCGGAAATCATTTTGTTTCTATAAAAACGTTTTAATTTGATGATTTTGGATTAAATTAATTTTTTTGATTTACATTCAAGCTAATAAGACAATATCGAGGAAGTTAAGGAAATTAACGTTACAGTTGATTGCTAATTGCTGAATTGTTATATTGATGCCCGCCGGTTTTTGCCCCGGCGGGCTTTTTTGTTGCTTGGAGTAGGCCTTTGGCAGTTGTCTTGTAGCTCGATTTCATTCCTATAGAAAATTTTTCAAATAGGAATGAAAATTTCATACCTATATAGAAATTTTGAAATGAGAATGAAAATTTCATACCTATACAAAAATTTTGAAATAGGAATGAAAATAGAACCTAGATCAAATAGCTATCAATAAAATCGTTGATCATTTTCACATTTAGTGGGTACAAACTAGACTCCATTGTCACAAAAAGATTCTTTCCAAGCTCGATTCCAACTTTCTTGTATTCTTCAAGTCTATTCAACTGATCAGCGACATATTCAGGATCATCCATAGAGCCCCAATGTTCCCAATAGATTATTTGTCGATCTCGAATTCGCAATACTCGGAAATCAGGATGAAAACAAACACCATCAATATTAATAGGGTACTCATATTGAAATGGAATATTACGAGCTTCAAGACAATCAACAATATTACCTTCGCTTTTGGAACGCACACGTTTACCAGAGAGAAAAGTGTTTTGCACTGTTAACGAAAAATCCTTTAGGGATATATTTTTCTGCCTTAAAAGCCTGAATATAAACATCATCACTTAGTAATAGCGCGTCTGGATACAATAATGCATTAATACTTGGGCTGTTTTTACTTAATATTGAAGAAATTTCATTATCTGCTTTTTTATTTAGTATGTGATAAATATGAGATAACTCTCTTTTCAAGGGGACAATAGCTTTCTTGGCATAATATATTACAAGAAGTCTATGCATTTCCTTTGTGTTAGAAACATACTTGTATTTATCAGCAGAATTATTCTTATAGTAGTAGCGAAGTTTGCCTCTCTCAACTGAAGTTCTAATCCTCAACTCAGGCATCATTTCAACATATCCTTCAAGAAACGTAATCTTATCTCTCAACAAACTAGCGCGCTGGCTAAGAACATCATAAAAATCATCGTTATACATATCTACCTCCTAATAAAACACTAGCAAAAAACGAACCCGAATTGGCCGACAATTACCGACAATTTCCGACAAAAACCGACAATTTCCGACAATTCATATACATCAAGAAAAACATCATTTATACTAAGGTGTTAGCGGGTGTATATAATCCGTAAATTAACTAGACAAATCGTGTCTAATCCCCGTAAAATCGGCATTTCTCACTTTGTGTCGTGGCGCGGCGAAGAACAAAAGCGCATGATGACGTCGTAAGGAGGTTAACCCCATGGATCAGGTAAAAATTGGAAGTTTTCTTAAGGAACTTCGTAAAGGAAAAGGTCTTACTCAGGAACAGTTAGCTGATAAGTTCGGCGTGGCCGGCAGAACAGTCAGCAGATGGGAGACCGGAAGTAACTTACCAGACCTCGCGATTATCGTTGAGCTGGCAGATTTTTATGACGTCGACATCAGAGATATTTTCGACGGAGAAAGGAAAAGTGAGATTATGAATACAGAAATGAAGGACACATTATTACAGGCAGCAGATTATGCAGATGAGGGCAAGAATAGACTTCTTAAGAATGTAAGAAACATCACTATAGTTGGTACAGTTTGTTTGATTGCCGCACTTATGATGGAGGATCTTCCATCTAGTCACTTTGTTGAGTCTGGCAGAGGCGTACTTTGTGGTGTTGGACTTGGTGCTCTCATTACTAATATTCTTTATACAACAGGCATCCTGGCGAAAGTAAAAGAAAAGAAAAATGACAAGGCATTTGCAATACTATTTATCGCGTTCTTTATTGTTTCTGCAATCTTCTTCTTTAGAGCAATTTTCGGATAAATGAACTACATAAAAGCAGACATTAAGCTTACCAAGAGGCTTTACAAGGAGTTTTTGATACCAAACTTTAAAGACGACGAACTAAAGCCTCTTGCCATAATTAAGCACCACATGCGCAAGGGTAATTATGAGGTAACTGCGCTAAAGGAAAACGACGACATTATTGCCGTCGCTTTCGTCATGTTTGCCCCTGACAGAAGTTCGCGTCTTCTGGATTATTTCGTCGTGGGCGAAAGCCATAGAAGTCAGGGCGTGGGCGGTAAGTTCCTGCAAAGCTTAAAGGACGACACGCCACTTATCATCGAGACGGAATCCATCAAGGAAACCGTGTCCGAAAGTGAACGCGCCGACAGGTTAAGACGTGACGCTTTCTATGAGAAAAACGGCGTGCATAAGTCAGAGTACTCAGCAAAAATCTGGAGCTGCCTTTATGACATCTGGTGCCTGGGTGACGTCCAAATAGAAGAAGACGTAATCAAACACTACGACAACCTATATAAGTCCATGATTCCTAAGAAAATGTATGACAAATTCTGTACAATTCCGTATAAAGATTTGCCTTAAATTTTCTTTGTATTATAATAAATGGGTTTAAAGGGAGAGTAGGGTGTAGGTTGAGCACCTGATGATACTTTATAAAGTACACAGATGTTGAACCTACGAACTACCTCCTAAGAAATAATTTTTTGAAGGAGAATCAAAATGGAAAAGATTTTCAGAACTGAAATCGCTGGTCGTCCACTCGTTGTAAAGACTGGCAACATCGCACAGTTCGCTAACGGTTCTGTACTTATTCAGTACGGTGACACTAGCGTTCTTTCTACAGTAACAGCTTCTGCTGCACCACGTGATGGTATCGATTTCTTCCCACTCTCTGTTGACTATGAGGAGAAGATGTATGCAGTAGGTAAGATTCCTGGTGGCTTCCTTAAGAGAGAGGGACGTCCAGGTGAGAAGGCTATCCTCGTTTCTCGAGTAATTGATAGACCTATTCGTCCTTTGTTCCCAAAGGATCTTCGTAATGACTGCGTAGTTAACAACCTCGTAATGTCTGTTGATCAGGATTGCTCACCAGAGATTACAGCTATGCTTGGTACATCCATTGCTATTGCTATTTCTGATATTCCTTGGAAGGGACCTGTTGGTGGCGTAGTTCTCGGTCTTATCGATGGTAAGACAATTATCAACCCTACTGAGGCACAGCGTGCAGTATCCGATATGTACGTTACACTCGCTGGTACAGCTACAAAGATCTGCATGGTTGAGGCTGGCGCTAACGAAGTACCTGATGATGTAATGCTTAATGCTATCGCTGAGGGTCACGAAGAGATTAAGAAGATTGTTGCTTTCATCAACTCTATCGTTGCTGAGATTGGTAAGCCAAAGTTCGAGTATGAGTCTGCTGACGTTCCAGAGGATGTTTTCGCAGCTGTTAAGGAGTTTGGTTGGGACAAGATGCGTCAGGCAGTTCTTTCTGACGACAAGTCCGTAAGAGATGCTAACGTTGCTGCACTTCAGGAAGAAGTTGCTGCAATGCTCGAAGAGAAGGAAGAGGGTCTTTCTTCATGGGCAGGCGACGCTATCTATAAGCTTGAGAAGAAGGTTGTTAGAGATTACCTCTTCCGTGAGCACGTTCGTGTTGATGGTCGTGCACTCGATCAGATCAGACCACTTTCCTGTGATGTAGACGTACTCCCAAGAGTTCACGGTTCTGCACTCTTCCAGAGAGGTCAGACACAGGTAATGAACGTTTGTACACTCGCTCCTCTTGCTGAGGCACAGAAGCTCGAGGGTCTTGATAACGAGACAACAAAGAGATACATTCACCACTACAACTTCCCAGGTTATTCAGTAGGTGAGGCTAAGGCTACAAGATCTCCAGGACGTCGTGAGATTGGTCACGGTGCTCTTGCTGAGAGATCCCTTATCCCAGTACTCCCATCTGAGGAAGAGTTCCCATATGCAATCAGAACTGTATCTGAGATCACAATGTCTAACGGTTCTACATCTCAGGGTTCTGTATGTGCTTCCACACTTTCTCTTATGGCAGCTGGTGTACCAATTAAGAGACCTGTAGCTGGTATTTCTTCTGGTCTTATCGTTAACGAAGAGAATGATGAGGACTTCCTCGTATTCATGGATATCCAGGGCATCGAGGACTTCTTCGGTGATATGGACTTTAAGGTAGCTGGTACAACAGAGGGTATTACTTCTATCCAGGTTGATATCAAGGTTGAGGGTCTCTCACTCGATATCATCAAGGCTGCTTTCGAGATGACACATAAGGGTCGTCTCCAGATCATCAATGATATTATTCTTCCTAAGATTGCTGCTCCAAGAGCTGAGCTTTCACCATTTGCTCCACGTATCATTTCTATGCAGATTCCTGTAGATAAGATCCGTGAGGTTATCGGTTCTGGCGGAAAGGTAATCAACAAGATCATTGCAGACACAGGCGCTGACATCAACATCAATGATGACGGACAGCTCTTTATCTGCACACCAGACCTCGAGAAGGCTGCTAAAGCACAGACAATCATCAAGGGTATTATCTCTGATCCAGAGGTTGGCCAGGAGTTTGATGGTGTTGTTACACGTCTCATGGACTTCGGTGCTTTCGTAGAGTTCCTCCCAGGTAAGGAAGGTCTCGTACACATTTCTAAGCTCGCTTGGAACAGAGTTGAGAAGGTAGAGGATGTTGTTAAGGAGGGTGACACTGTTAAGGTTAAGCTCATCGAGATTGACTCCCAGGGTCGTCTTAACCTCTCTATCAGAGATACTCTTCCAAAGCCAGAGGGCTATGTAGAGGAGGAGCCACGTCGCCGCGAGGGTCGTCCTAACAGAGAGAGAAGAAATGGTGATCGTCCAAATCGTGAGAGAAGAAACTTCAACAACGACAATAATGACGATGTTCCAGCAAAGGGCAGAAGAATTGAGTTCTAATTAACCCTTTAAGTTGATTTAATTTACTAAGGCCGTCTCGAATAAGAGGCGGCCTTTTTATATACGCACGCGTGTAAAGTATGGTAAAATAAACTGTTTTATTATGCTTTACGAAAGGAGCCACCACTTAAGTGCGTATTTGTTTTATCGGTGACATCGTTGCTGCACCAGGTAGACGTGCTATGAAGCGCGTTCTTCCTAATTTTCTGCGCGATAACAACATTGATATCTGTATTGCAAATGCTGAGAACAGTGCACACGGTCTTGGTGTGTCTCCTAAAGTTATTGAAGAACTAACTGCACTTGGAGCTGATGCCATCACATTGGGTAATCACACTTTTTCTAACTATGATTACTTTAATATGGCTAACCGTTATCCACAGGTTGCAAGACCAGCTAATGTTAGTCCTGATTGGCCTGGTTTTGATTACGTTATTGTGGAGAAAAATGGCAACAAGTTAGGTGTTATTAACCTTCTTGGACAGGTTGATATTATGCCTTCCGCAGCGGACCCATTTCGTAAAGCTGACGAGCTTATTGACGCACTTAAAGCACAGGGCGTTAATGATGTCTTTATTGATTTCCACGCAGAAGCTACTGGCGAGAAAATTGCTTTCGGATACTACATGGATGGCAAGGCTGTAGTGGTGGCTGGCACTCATACACACGTGCAGACTGCCGATAACAGAATCCTTCCTAACGGTACAGGATACATCTCTGATGCAGGCATGACAGGCTGTATGGACTCAGTGTTAGGCATGGACATCGACATATCCATTGGACGACTTAAGGATAAGCTTAATCTTCGTTATCAGCCTGCAGAGGGTGATGCGGCAATTAGTGGAATAATCGCAGATATTAATAATGGAAAATGCATTAGCATAAAGAGGTTTACAGAATATGAGTAACATTACCAAGAGAATGTATGCGTGGTACAGCATTTTATGTATCGCCATGGTTGTTCTTGATCAGGTGACAAAGCACTATATTGTTAAGACAATTATTTTACATAGACAGAAGACTATCATTAAAGGTTTCTTCTCTCTCTATTACACACAGAATACTGGAAGTGCGTTCAGTTTCCTGGCGGATAAATCATGGGGAATCTATGTTTTAAGCGCTATCTCGCTTGTTATGGCGATTCTTATTCTGTTTCTCATGCTCAAAGCCATTAAGCTGGAATTGTATCTCATTGCTGCTTCAATGGCGCTTCTCGTGTCAGGTGCGGCAGGTAACCTTATCGACAGATTCAGACTTCATTATGTAGTTGATTTCATCAGCTTTACATTCGGTTCTTATAACTTCGCGATCTTCAATGTGGCAGATATTTTTGCTGTATGCGGCACTATTTTGCTCATTGCCATTATCATCTTCGATTCCAAGAAGTTCGACGTGTTATTAGACAACATTGGTCCTAAGAAGGATAAGGGCGAGGGCACGAAAGTGGAGGCAACCCCAGCACCAGAGGCAGAAGAGTCAACAACAGACGACAAGAAGGAGGAAGAAAATGCTTGAGTTAAAAGCTACAGAAATAAGCAGACTTGATGCTTTTATTTCTTCTCAGAATCAGGATTATACAAGAAGTTATTTTAATAACCTCATCGCGGCAGGTAATGTTACAGTTAACGGTAAGGTTGTAACTAAGAGTGGTTACAAGACTGCTGTTGGTGATGAGATCATTGTTGATATTCCTGCACCTGTAGATACAGATGCAAAGCCAGAGGATATCCCACTTAATATCGTTTATGAGGATGACGACCTTATTATTATTAACAAACCTCAGGGTATGGTTGTTCACCCAGCAGCTGGCCATTATACGGGCACATTGGTAAATGCGCTTTTGTATCACTGTAAGGGTAATCTTTCTGATATTAACGGCGTCATCAGACCTGGTATTGTTCATCGACTTGATAAGGATACATCAGGCCTTATGGTGGCTGTTAAGAATAACGAGACTCACGTAAAGCTCGCTGAGATGATGAGTAATCATGAAGTAAAGAGACAGTATCGAGCTCTCGTTTATGGTGTAATCACAACTGATAAGGCTACTATCGATGCTCCAATCGGACGCGTAGATGGTGACAGACGTAAGATGGTTGTAAATGAGAATGGTAAGCCATCAATTACACACTTCGAGGTGGTTAAGAGATATTCTGAGGTTACTGACCTTAAGCTTATTCTCGAGACTGGTCGTACACACCAGATTAGAAGTCATATGACTTATATCGGCCATCCAGTAGTTGGTGATCCACTCTATGCACCAAGACGTAAGAACTATGGTTTGGAAGGTCAGTGCCTCCACAGCCAGTCAATTTCCTTTATTCATCCTCGAACAGGTGAATTAATCGAGTATACAAGCGAGCTTCCGTCCTATTATACGGACATATTGGGAAAGCTTTATGAGATTTGATGTGGTAAAATTAAATATATGATAGAGAGAATTGAGAATAACAATATTCGCAATGTTTTTGTAGGTGACTATCTTAACAGGGTAGCTAATTATTTTCATGTGGAATCAGAGTTCGATGGCAACAGTGTTGTAGTGTCTGGCGATGATTCACTGATGGTTACTAGAGCTCTCTCTGTTTATAACGCTATGTTAGAATTGTATGCTCAGGATAAGGGTGAGATCGATTCTAGACTGGTAGATTATCTTTGTTATCTTGCTACTAATGGCGGCCTTTCAGACTTTGTAAAGGTCGTTGATGACGTTATTTATACCACTCCTTCTGGTAGACCTATTAAGCCTAAGACTCTTGGTCAGAGGTTTTATACAGATGCTCTTAAGAGAAGTGAGCTTGTAATCTGTAGTGGTCCTGCTGGTTCTGGTAAGACTTTCCTTGGTGTTGCCATGGCGGTCAAAGCATTTCGTAACAGGGAAGTGTCTCGCATAATTTTAACAAGACCTGCAGTTGAGGCAGGCGAGAGACTTGGTTTCCTTCCAGGAGATATCGAAGAGAAAGTTAACCCTTACATGAGACCAATTTATGATGCACTTACTGTACTTCTTGGTCAGGAGCTTTTTGAGAAATATTATGAGAAAGGCCTTATCGAGGTGTCACCACTGGCATTCATGCGTGGACGTAACCTTGATGATGCTTTCGTGCTTCTTGATGAGGCGCAGAATACTACCGTGGAGCAGATGAAGATGTTCTTAACACGTCTTGGCCTTAACTGCCGTGCTTGCGTCTGCGGTGATTTTACACAGATTGATTTGCCACGTGGCACTACTAGCGGTTTATATGATAGCCTTAACGTTCTTTCTGACGTTGACGGCATCAGCATCGTATCACTGAAGTCAGCTGATATTGTGCGTAATCCACTTGTTATGAAGATTGTTCAGGCGTATGGAAAAAGGGATAAAGAGTTGAATAAGGAGAATACTTATGAATAACAAATGGCTGCGAATCCAGCAGATTGTTGTTTATGTTTTGATGACGGCTATTGCTACGATGATCGTATTCTATGGCTACAGACCTGTTAGTTATGACTTGTCTGTTGGTTCTATCTGTAATACAGATATCTACGCACCTAGAAGCTTTACTGATTCATATCAGACAGAGTATGAGGCGGTTCTTGCCAAGAACTCTGTTAAGGCCGTGTTCGTTAGATCCGAGAATATCTCTAATCAGAGTGTAGAGAATACTAAGTCTTTCTTCACACTCATTGCTCAGGAGAGAGCAGCACGTGATGCTGAGTCTGCTGAGGGTAAGACTCCTTCATTTAATTCTGTTAGCAATGGAATTAATAAGAAGCTGGAGAATACATATAACAATACTTTAAGTTCTACATGTATTCATGACCTTATGTTCATGTCCAGTTCTGCATTTAGCTTGATTTCTGATAAGGCTGCATCAATTACAGAGATTATCATGATGGATAATGTAAGTTCTGATGCCATTAGTTCTATTATTGCTACTCAGGTAAGAGCATTCGAGGAGAGTTATCCTGATTACGCTAATTTCAGTGGTACACTCGAAGAGATTCTTAATCTTACTATCACTCCTAACTCTGTATTTGATCAGGAAGCTACTAATGAGGCTGCTGATAATGCTTACCTTACAGCACTTAATAATCCTGCTACAGTAGAGCGTGGAACTAAGATTATCAGTAGTGGAGAAGTTATTACAGAACACATGTATCAGAGCCTTGTTGACTTGGAACTCGTAAGATCTGATGCATTTGATATTGTCATTCTCGCCAGAATTACTGGTTATGTTGTTCTCGTAATGATTATCGTTGCTGCATATGTACTTAATTCTCATATTGTTAAGTACTTTGATATGAAGATGACTTATACAATGGTAATCTCATTTATCATTCCAATTCTCGCTTCTTTGTATTTATCTGATCTTTCTACAAGCAGTTTAATTGTCCTTTTCTTTACAACAATTTCAGCTACATATCTTGGCGTTTCTTCAGGTATTATTTTGTCTGTGGCAACATCACTTATTATGTGGCCACTTTATAACTTCGATAATAGATTCATTTATATTAGCGTAATTGGTATCGTTATTACTTCAATTATCGCTGGCAGACAGAATAGAAGATCCAATAGTGCTTCACTTATTATAATTCCTATGCTGGCATGTATTATCGCATGTGCAGGATATGACTTTGTAATGGGTAGTTCAGGAAAAGAGTTTATCGACAGCCTCGTATTTACAGGTATTACATCATCTTTCTCCATTATCATTGCTATTGGTCTTATGCCTATCTATGAGTTGTTCTCTAATGCGGTTTCTCCTGTAAGACTTATCGAGTTGTCACAGCCTGGTCATCCACTTCTTAAGAGACTTTTCATGGAGGCTTCAGGAACACATTCACATTCCATGATGGTTGCTAACCTTGCGGACTCAGCGGCTGAGGCAATCGGTGCTGATGCACTCCTTTGTAAGGTAGCATCTTATTATCACGATATTGGTAAGCTCGAGAATCCATTGTATTTTACTGAGAACCAGTCTGATGGATACAATCCTCACAATGAGTTAACAACAGAGGAGAGCGTGGCTATTATCACATCACATCCTATTCATGGTGTGCAGTTGGCTCGCAAGCATCACTTGCCTGAGGCTATCGTTAAGATTATCGACGAACACCATGGAACTACAGTGCCAGGTTACTTCTATACGAAAGCAGTTAACCAGGCAAAGGAACAGGGCCTTCCTGAGCCAGACGTGGCAGACTTTAGTTACAAGGGACACATCCCAACAACAAGAGAGTCTGCGATAATTATGATTGCCGATACCTGTGAGGCTGCTGTTAGATCAGCAAAACTTACAAAGACAGAGGATATCGAGCCATTCATTAGAAAGCTTATTAAGGCAAAGATTGAAGCTGATCAGTTTAATGATTCAGGTCTTTCTTTTGCAGATATTGAGAAAATTATAAGAGCGTTCCTCCATGTATATGCCGGAGCAAATCACGAAAGGATAAAGTATCCAGATGCAAATTGAGTTAATTAATGAAGTAGAATTATCTTCTGAGATTATTGATAAGATTACACCATATTTTGATAAGCTCACAGCTGCTGTATGCGACCTCGCAGAGCAGGGGATTATCGATGTAAGACTTCGTAAGATTTTGAACGATTCATCTTATGCAGCTCTTTCTTTTATTGATTCTGAGACTATTCAGGAACTTAACAGAGAGAATCGTGATATTGATAAGCCTACTGATGTGCTTTCTTTCCCAATGATTGAGATGTTTAACGGAAAACTGGAATCAGAAATTGCTCCTGAAGATATGGAGTTTACTGAGGATGGTGAGAGCGTTCTTAATCTTGGTGACATTATTATTTGTCCTGAAGTAGCACTTAAGAATGCTGCTGAGTATGGTCACTCTGAGGAAAGAGAGATTCTCTTCCTTATGGCGCATTCTATGCTTCATTTGCTCGGATATGATCACATTGAAGAGGATGACGAGAAGATTATGTTATTCCTTCAGAAGAAGCTTATGTGTGATATCGGACTCGCTTTCGAGGACGAGGAGGCAGAGATTACTAATCACGCAGATGAGATGCCACAGGCACTTGCTGAGAATATTGCTTATCCTGCTGGTTCACCTTGTGAGCACTGTGGTTACATTTCCATTCTTGGTCGTCCTAACGTAGGTAAGTCCACACTTATTAACTACATCACAGGTATGAAGTTGGCTATCGTTTCACATAAGCCACAGACTACAAGAACTAATATCCGTTCTATCTATAACACAGATGATTCACAGATTATCTTCGTAGATACACCGGGTGTACATAATCCTGGATCTAAGCTTGCCAAGATTATGGTTAATAACTCATTCTCATCTGCTAAGAATGCTGATGCTGTTCTTCTTATCGCTGATGGTAGATTCCCTAAGCCAGGTGCTGTAGAGCAGCAGCTTATCGAGCTTTGCAAGCAGAATAAGAAGAAGGTAGTTCTCGCTATTAATAAGTCTGATGATATTACTAAGGAGTCTCTGCTTCCAATGATTATGGCATACTCCAAGCTTTATGAGTTCGTAGAGATTATTCCTATCTCTGCGAAGACAGGTGATAACGTGGATCTCCTTATCGAGAAGCTTACAAATCTTCTTCCAGCAGGTCCTAGACTTTTTGATTCTGAGTATATGACTAACCAGACTGAGCGTGAGATTTGTGCTGAGCTCATCAGAGAGCAGATTCTCCATTATATCGATCAGGAGATTCCTCATGGAACATGCGTCGAGATTCAGTCATTTGAAGAGAAATATAAGAGTGATAGTAAGGACGCTTATGATCGTGAGATGTGCGTAATTAAGGCTAATATCGTATGCGAGCGTAATTCTCATAAGGGAATTATTATTGGTAAGAATGGTCAGATGCTCAAGCGTATTGGAACACAGGCTCGTAAGGGTATGGAAAGACTTCTTGACTGTAAGGTTTTCCTTGAAGTGTTCGTAAAGGTTAGAGAAGACTGGAAGAATAACGATGGTCTTCTTAAGTCCTACGGTTATCAGGAAGAAGACGATGGCAAGTGATCCACTGTCAGTAAAAGGAATTATCCTTGAGTCCCGTGAATATAAGGAGAAGGATCGTATTGTTACGATTCTTACCAGGAATCACGGGATTCTTGATTTTGTGGCGAAAGGAACGGCAAAACCAGGCTCCAAGATGAGCGCGGTTTCCTTGCCTTATTTGCTTTGCGATTTCGTGCTCACTGACAGCCACGGTTTTTATTATCTTAAGGAAGTGTCCATCATTGCCAGTAACGCAGGCATTATGAACTCACTGGAAGCGATGGCGGTAGGTGCTCACTGTGCGTCTTGCCTTAAGTCATCCGTGCTCCAAAGCGACAACGCCGCTAATGCCTACGAACTCTCGGTTTATACTTTCTATGCCTTGTCCGAAATGCCTTCCAAGGCGGCTTTTATCTATGCTGCGTTTAACTGGAGACTGGTTTCTGACCTTGGCCTTGGTGCCAGCTATAGAAGTTGTAACGGATGTGGTGTGGATGTCACCGGAAGTAACGGAGTTTATCTCAGCTACAACGATAATCAGTGTTACTGTTCTAATTGTGGTGAGAAGTACTGCGGTAGTCGTCGTGCTGACTTTAAGCTGGTCTCATCTAGTACTGTGCAACTTCTGGATAAGATAATTGATTCTGAATATAGTAAGATTTATATGTTTACTCCTGGTGAGGCATCACTGGAAGAACTTCGCGAGTTTACAACTGAGTATCTAAGACGTCAGTTTGAGATGGATATTACGGATCCGATTAAGAGGCTGGATATAGGGTTGAATAGATTATGAGAAAGATAACTAGTGTAATTATATTTTTTGCAGTATTGATGTCAGTGGTTTTTGCTGGCTGTGATTTTTCAGCACATAAAAAACCGGAAATCAGTTTGGATATTGATGGTAATACAATTTGCATGATTTTTGAAGGTGGAATATCAGAGCGTCATTTTGATGTTCTTACTCCTGAAGAAGACGGTATAGTAGTTGATTATGATTTGCATCGTGATAGCGGATACCAAGAAATCAATGCTGAATTTAATAAAAGTGGAAAGTATTATTTTGTAATTATTCAGGGTCACCACAATACAGGTACAGTTGAAAAAACATATGTATATTGTTTAACTGTTGATGATAATCTTAATGGTCAAATAGAATGCATAAAAGAAGATGTTTATAGAGGACTTGATTTTAGTTATGAGGAATTTATAACTTCTCTTGTAAATAATTATGGATTCGATTTTGATAGAATTATTCATTATCTATTTGAGGATGGACTATCTATAGATTATTATATTGAAAAACTTGCTGATTCTGACGAGTTTGACACTTGGGATTATGAAAAATATTTTGAAAATATTCCACCTTATGAAGAATTACCTGATAATAATGTTGTTAGATATATGATGACCATTTTTGATGAGCCAGAAGAATTAGAATATGCGAAAAGATATTTTCTTGTTAAGGAATTAGAAAATAGAGGATATATTAGTCACTTGTATTTTGGTAGAAATTCTTCCTGTTACTTTATAGATGAGAAGGGTCAATATCGTCAGGGACCAGTTTTTGGCGTATTAGAAGATTAGTTTTTAAAAATTTTTTCAGAATTAATGAACTTTTTGATACATTCGTGGAACTTATTAAATGAAAGGCATTTAAAAGCAGCCTAATTAATAAGTTATACATATCAAGGAGATTAAAATGAATAACGTTTGTGAATTGGTAGAGCAGGCTAGAAATGGTAGTGAGAGCGCATTTAATGAGCTCTATAACAACTCATATAAGATGGTATATCTCACATGTATGAGTCATCTTCGTAATCCTGATGATGCTATGGATGCTACACAGGATACTTTCATGGCGGTATATAAGAATCTTGCCTCTCTTAAGGATCCAAATGCTTTCTACGGCTGGGTTAAGACAATCGCGGTTAATACAAGTCTTCACAAGGTTCGTGCTATCAAGAATGATATTTCATTTGATGATGCTCTCGAGAGTGAATCCATCGAAGAAGTTGATGAATTCACACAGCTTCCTGATTCCTATGTGTTCGACCAGGCAAAGCGTGATATTCTCACTTCAATTCTCATGAAATCTCTGTCGGAAGTTCAGTTCCAGACCGTTGTTCTTTTCTATTATGATCAGCTCCAGATTACTGATATCGCTAAGCTTATGAATTGTCCAGAAGGTACTGTTAAGACTCGTCTTAAGAATTCTAAGGCTAAGATTAAGGAAGGCATACTGGCATACGAGCGTGAGACAGGCGACAAGGTGGCAGTTGCAGGTGCTATCCCAGCTATTGGTATGTTCCTCAATTCTTCTATCAATACTTGTCCATTTACTATTGTTCCTTTCTCTGGATTTGTTGGTGCGGGTGCGAAAGCAGCTATCGCTAAGGGTGCTGTGAAGGGTGCGAAAGCAGGGGCAAGCGCAGGTGCGGGTGTGACAAAGGGTATCGTTATCAAAGCATTAGCAGGCGTTTTGGCAGTTTGTGCTCTTGGCGGTGTTGGTTATTTTATCGTTAATGCTGTTAAAGAGAAGAATGATAAATCTAATGTTAATGAGGCTTGTGTGGAAACAACTCAAGCGCAGGAAATTACTATTAGTCTAGATGCTACTATAGATGAAGATATTACTCCAGAAACTGAACCTGTTGTTCTAACTAATGATGATTTTAACGATCTTTATGGTTACTCTTATATGGTTTTATTAGGTGTTTCTAGTGACCTCATTTATACAGATGGTGCAGAAATTAGCCCATATACAGAATATTCATTAAATATTGAAGATACTGGCAGTGGATATCTAATTGCTGTTGGTTATGCTTCTTATCCTATTGCTATGACTTGGGAAGAATATGATGATTTTAAAATTCGTTCTGTTGATGAATATAGTAAAGTTAATATCGATGATACACATTTCTCATATAGTTCTACAAGTGATAATAAGATTACAGTAGCAGGTAAGGAATATACTTTATATCAGTATGATATTAATGATATGGGTCGAGATAAAATGTACCTTAGAGATAATGAGGGGAATGAATTTACTACTCCAGACAGAGTTGCTACGCCAATGGTTAATTACCACGGAACCAGCGAGGAAGGAGTTCTTATCGAGGAATATCAGGCATGGTATGATGATGATTCCCTTAAATATATCTTTGTTCCTTATGGTACAGAATTTGATTCTGTATTCCGTGGATGGGTAGAATCTGAGGTGGATTCCAGTAGTTCTAATCCTAGTGGCTCAATTATTCTAAGATTTAATAGTGACGGATCTCTTAATCTTATAAACGTTATGTAAATACAAAATATCCCCTTTAACGGAATCAGAAAAGCGTTGTTATACTACGCATAACATAAGATAGTGTTCTAACGAACACTATCTTAATTCTTTTGTTTATATTTTATAGGGGAGAAATATATTATGAAGTACAGAAAGGTTATTGCAACGGTACTAGTGACATCAATGGTACTTGGCATTGTTGGTTGTCAGAAGAAAGAAGAGACATCTATTTCTGGAACAGAAGGTTCTACCCAGATAGTGTTTGAGTCATCTGAGACTTCTGTTGAAACGGTAGAAGAGACAGTTGAGGAAACAGTTGAAGAAACAGTTGAAGAAACAACAGAGGAAACTACTGAAGCGACAACTGAGGAAACAACAAAGGAGACAACAAAGGAAACTGAGGGAACAGCGCCAACTGAAAAGCCAGGAAATGGTACACCAGCTCCTACTCCAAAGCCAACTCAGCCGGCACAGCCTACACCTACTCCTAAGCCAACATACGAGAAGCGTGATACTCCTCCACAGGAAGCAATTGATTCAATGGGAGTTCAAAAGATTAATATTGATGGTTACGGTGAGGTATGGGTACATTATTATGACGCTTCCTCTGTTAACAATCAGGTAAATGAGTATAGGACATCTATTGGCGTTTCTACACTTTCAGTAGGTGATACTTCAACAGCGAAGAAGAGAGCTGCCGAGAATGCAGTTTGCTTTAGTCATACAAGACCTAATGGACAGGATTTTTCTACATTGGGAATTAGAGGTGAAAATATCACTACAGCGTATTATTCAGATGCATTTAATGGCTTTCTGAATTCTCCTGCTCATAAGTCTACAATGGAGAGTACTGGATACTCACAGATTTCTTGTGCTTGTGCTTATGTTTATAAGTGGACTCCTAGGGAGAATGAGTGGGGCGGAAGATTTGATATCGTTGGATCTGGCACAGTAATGTGTTTTTGGTAATTGTTTTAACTATTCTTAAAAGGCTTCGAAAGAAGCCTTTTATATTTATAATTGAACAATGACTATTAAGTGTGTAGTTTGATGTAAAAAGATAATATATAATGTTATCAAAAGGAGGTAATTTATAAATGAGTGAAAAAATGCAGATAATATTTATGCAAATACGACTTGTTCAACTTGCCTCTGATAAGTGGAATATGACTATTGAAGGTGTTCTAAATATATTTGAACAATATCAAGTTCTTGATTATATAAAGACTGGATTTGGAATTTTTCACTGTGAGGGTGATGAAACAATACTTGATGATATAGAAGAATTTCTTAAGAAAAAGGGGATGGTAGTTAATGTTAGAACTGCGTAATGGATTAACTCTATATCATGGTAGCTATTGTGAGGTCAAAGAACCTGATTTAGATAAATGCTATAAAGAAAAGGACTTTGGAAAAGGGTTTTATCTAACAACTTCAAAAGAACAGGCAAAAAGTTTTTTGAATACATCTGTAGCTAAAGCAATTACAAAAGGGGTTATTAATGATAGCCAGGATTATGGATATATATCAGTTTTTAATCTCGAATTAAACGAAGAATTATGTAGTTGTATATTTTCAGAGGCTAATATTGATTGGTTGCATTGTGTTACCGCTCATCGAAAAAGAAATACTTTTAATGAGCTTGAGAAGAATATGACTATGTACGATGTAATTGTTGGTAAGATTGCAGATGATCAAACCAATGCAACATTGGTAGCTTATATAGGTGGTGCTTTTGGTCAGATAGGATCAAAAGAAGCAGATGAGTTCTGTATTAGGCAGTTATTACCTAATAAACTTCAGGACCAATATTGTTTTAGAACAGAGAAAGCACTTAAGTGTCTTAAATATATTGAAAGTGAAAAAATATGGCTCAAGAAGTAATATCAAAAGAAAGGATGAATTACACAATCAGTTTACTGACTGCTATGATTGTGGAAGAGATTTCTGAGACAACTGGCGAAGAATCTCAGGATGTTATTATTAGTTTCTTAAAATCAAAGACAGGAAAAACTTTGTGTGATACCTCAACGAAATTATGGTGTAATGGTCCTTCGTATATCGTTGATATGTATTTGGAAGAAAAAAATACCGAAGAATGAATCTTCGGTATTTTTATGTGATAAACAATTTAATAATTTAATCAGAGGTTATTAAGATAATCCTCAACAGTAGAAGTAGCAGGACCACCGATTACTGTACGACCGCCAACGCAAGTCTTAAGTGAGATAGCGTCGTAAACGTCCTCTTCGATGATGTCAGAATACTGACGGAACTCGTCGAGAGTAAGGTCGTTAAGGGACTTACCGTTCTCGATACAGTAGTGAACGAGCTTACCTGAGATCTCGTGTGTGCTTCTAAATGGAATACCCTTCTTAACGAGGTAGTCAGCGAGGTCAGTAGCGTTTGTGAATCCGCCAAGAGCTGCAGCTTCCATCTTATCTACACGAATTGTCATTGTCTTCATCATGCCGATGAATGGAACAAGAGCACCCTTAATAGTATCTACAACATCAAAGAGAGCTTCCTGAACTTCTTGCATATCCTTGTTATATGCAAGTGGGAGACCCTTCATAACAACGAGAAGTGTCATGAGGTCACCGTAAACACGACCTGTCTTACCACGTGTAAGCTCAGCAACGTCTGGATTCTTCTTCTGTGGCATCATGGAAGAGCCTGTAGAATAAGCATCGTCGAGCTCGTAGAATTTAAATTCCTGTGATGCATAGAGGATAATCTCCTCAGACATACGGGAGAGGTGCATCATGAGAATAGACATACAGGATGCGAACTCGATAGCCCAGTCACGATCAGATACGCCATCAAGTGAGTTGTAAGTAACATCCTTCATACCGAGCTGATCTGCAACAAACTTACGATCAAGTGGGTAAGTAGTACCTGCAAGTGCACCGGAACCAAGAGGAGAGATGTTTGTTCTCTCGATAGCCTGGTTAAGACGGTCAATATCACGTGAGAACATCTCGATATACGCACCAAGATAGTGAGCATAAGTAATTGGCTGTGCTCTCTGGAGGTGTGTGTAACCTGGCATGTAAGTGGATGTGTGCTGCTTAGCCATGTCGATAAGTGTTGTCTTCAACTCATCGAGTAACTCTGAAATCTCCATAGCCTCGTCAACGCAGTAAAGTCTCTGGTCGAGAGCTACCTGGTCATTACGTGAACGACCTGTGTGGAGACGCTTTCCCGCATCGCCAATACGATTAGTAAGTTCTTCCTCGATAAACATGTGGATGTCTTCCGCGTCGCTGTCGAAAGTGAGCACGCCGCTTTCGATGTCTGCCTTGATGGAGAGAAGTCCCTCTCGGATGTCATCAGCATCTTTCTGAGAAATGATGCCCTGCTTAGCAAGCATTGCTGAGTGTGCGATAGATCCTTCGATATCCTGAGAATACATTCTGCAGTCAAAAGGAAGGGAAGAGTTATAGTCATTTACTGCCTTATCGGTTGCTTTCTCGAAGCGACCAGCCCACATTTTCTTAGCCATTATTAGGTCTCCTTATGTATCAATTCTTATTAAATCAATTAAAGCACGATTTCTGTAATTAATATCTTCTCTTACAGTAAAACCCTGTTTCTCCCAGAAAGCATTAGCACCCTCGTTACGTTTGAAAGTGAGGAGTAACACTTTACTGATTTTCTCGGCTTTAAGTGCTTCTAGTGCATGTTCAACTAACTTCTCACCAATACCTTGATGACGATAGTCAGGGTGGACACAAGTATGGTGGATAATCCCACGTCTTCCATCGTGCCCACACATTATTGCACCAGTAATTATTTTACCACAATCGGACTCAGTTTCAGCGATAAATGATGTATTAGGATTACGCTTAAGATAACTTGCGATTCCTTCTATGGAATCATCTACATCGTTAAATCCCATGCCTTTGCATGACATCCACATATTGTATAATTCGTCGTAATCTTCAATTGTCATTACCCTGTAATTCATATAACCTCCGAATGAATAAATATACATATAGTTGTATAAATATCCGATATATTATACCTTACACATACAAGCGTCAATATTATAATAAATAAATGATTTAAGCTTTAAGTTAATTGAGTTATAATTATTCCTATTGATTAAAGAATTATGGAGAATATATATGGCGTATCCAATGCTCGAAAGTCCACTCGGAAATAAGTATTTTTATGATGGCAAATTGATTGACTGTGATTCCCAGGAAGCTAGAGACCTGGCTGTTCCTACAGAGGAAGTTACATATTATGAGACTATCAGAATCAAAGATGGTGTAATGCTTTATTCTGAGGATCATTTGGCAAGACTTTATAAGTCAGTTATGGGTATTGAAGCTTTTGAGGTTGATGTAAATAAGATTGGAGACGACTGCAGAAGCTTTCTTAAGGATATCGGCTACAATGTAGATTATAGCGGTAATCTTCGTATCGTATTAACTAAAACACACTTGCTTATCCATATTTGTGAAGCCAATATTCCTACTCAGGATAAGTTCGATAATGGTATTAATTCTCTTACATTGCAGTGGGAGAGAGTAGCACCTAACATTAAGGTTTTCCGTGGTGATTATAAGCAGGCGGTTGCTGACACTTTCGCACGCGAGAACTCTGATGGACACCCTTATGAGATTGTGCTTTGTGATAATGAGGGCAAGTACTATGAGGGTAGCAAGTCTAACCTTTTCGTAATCGTTGATAACAAGGTTTATTCCGCACCTGATGAGAAGATTCTTCTCGGAATCACACGTAACCGTGTTATGAGTTCACTTGCTAATAGTGGCGCAGAGCTTGTTATAGGTACTTTTACTATGGATGAGATGGTGGCACTTAAGGAGCAGGGCCATGATGTGGCGCTCTTTGTAAGTAGCACACCTTTTGATATTTTGCCTATTAAGCGCATTGATGATGTGGTATTTGATTCTGCTTCTAATCCACTTCTTAAGAAGATTTCAGCGGATTATGTGGCTGCTGCAGACAAGTACATTCGCGATCACAGATTTTAATTTTGGAGGTTATATAAAATGGATGTAAAAAACGGAAAGGTGTCGGTAACTACTGAAAATATTTTTCCGATTATCAGACAGTGGCTTTATTCCGACCAGGATATCTTTGTAAGAGAGCTTGTTTCTAACTGTAGTGACGCTATCGCTAAGTATAAGCGCCTTGTAGAGCTTGGTAAGGCTGATGAGGGCGCTACTAATGACCAGGACTATAGAATTAACGTATTCTATGATGACGATGCAAAGACACTTGCATTTGAGGATAATGGAATCGGTATGACAGCTGAGGAGATTGATAAGTACATCAATCAGATTGCGTTCTCTGGTGCTTTGGACTTCGTAACTAAGTATCAGGAGCAGTCCACAGATAAGTCTGGTATTATCGGTCACTTCGGTCTTGGTTTCTACTCTGCATTTATGGTTGCTGATGAGGTTTCTATCGAGACTAAGAGCTTCGTAGAGGGCGAGTCAGCTGTTAAGTGGACTTCCGCTGATGGTATGGAGTACACAGTTGAGGGTTCTGACAAGGAGGGACGTGGTACTTTAATTACTATCAAGCTCTCTGAGGAAGCACAGAAGATTTTCGACGCCGGCACACTTCGCATGACACTTAGAAAGTACTGCTCTTTTGTTCCTGCTGATCTTTACTTTATTGATAAGAAGGCTGACAGACTTCACGCAGAGTCTGAGGAGAAGCGCCGTAAGGAAGCTGAGGAGAAGGGTGAAGAGTTTAAGCCTAATGATATAGCTTATGCTCCAATTAATAACAAGTCACCACTTTGGGCAAAGGCTCCATCTGAGTGTACAGAAGAAGAATACAAGCAGTTCTATCACTCTGTATTTAACGATGGCCGTGATCCTCTTTTCTGGATTCACCTTAACATGGATTACCCATTTACTTTGCAGGGTATTTTGTATTTCCCTAAGACAGATAATGTATATCAGTCACTTGAGGGCAGAATCAAGATTTATAACCATCAGGTATTCGTAGCAGATAACATCGAGGAAATTATTCCTGATTTCTTGTTCTTGCTTCAGGGTTGCCTTGACTGTTCTGATCTCCCACTTAACGTTTCACGTTCTGCACTCCAGCAGGATGAGTATGTTAAGAAGCTCTCTGCTCATATCATTAAGAAGGTTTCTGATAAGGTTAACAGCCTCTTTAAGAATGACCGCGAGACTTATGAGAAGTACTGGTCTGACATCTCCGTATTTGTTAAGTACGGCATGATGAAAGAAGAGAAGTTCTGCGACAAGGTTAAGAGTGCACTTCTTTTCAAGACTGTTGATGATAAGAAGTTAACTATCGAAGAGCTTACAAAGGATAAGAAGACAGTTAAGTATTCTACTGATCCTAAGACACAGGCTGCTTATGTTTCCATGGCTGCTAAGGAAGGCTATGACGTTGTAGTTCTCGACGAGGAAATCGACAACAACTTCATCTCGTTCCTCGAGTACAAGTTCCAGGATTACAAGTTCCAGAGCGTTGATGCAGAGCTTTCCGGTTCCGATTCTGACGAGGAGACAAAGAATAAGCTCCAGGCTTTCTTCCGTAAGGCAGTAAATGACGAGAAGCTTGTTGTGTCTGCGAAAGCAATGGGTGCGGATAACATGCCTGCGTTCATCGTAGAGCCAGAGCTTAACCGCCGTATGCAGGAAATGAAGCGTCAGTATGAGATGATGAACATCCCACTTCCTGATAATGATATGTATGACCTTAAGCTTAACCTCGTAGTTAATACAGATTCTGATCTTATAACAAAGCTTTCTGCACTTGACTCCATGGGTACTAAGGAAGAGGAGACAAACCGTCTTGCACAGCATATCTACGATCAGGCTATGCTTGCTCATGGTTCTCTTGATTCTGAGGGGCTTCAGAGATTCCTCGCATATAACTCAGAACTTTTGTCCAAGAATATGGATAATATCTAATAGTAAGGAAATAGTTATAATATGTGGCATGAAGAAGCAGTTTTTTATCAGATTTATCCGCTCGGTTTTTGTGGAGCGCCTTTCGAGAACGATGGTAAATTAGAGCATCGTATCCTTAAGGTGATTGACTGGATTCCTCATCTTGTTAAGCTCAATATCAATGCGGTTTATTTCTCACCTGTATTCGAGTCTGACACTCACGGCTATAACACTCGTGATTATTCTAAGATTGATTGTCGTCTCGGAACTAATGAGGACTTTAAAAAGGTTGTAGAAGAGCTTCACAAGAATAATATCAAGGTTGTGCTTGATGGTGTGTTTAACCATGTTGGACGTGGTTTCTGGGCTTTCCAGGACGTGCGCGAGAAGAGATGGGATTCTCCTTATAAGGATTGGTTCCATATCTCATTTGACGGTAACTCCAACTATAACGATGGTCTCTGGTATGAGGGTTGGGAAGGTAACTTTGACCTGGTAAAGCTTAATCTTCGTAATCAGCAGGTTATTGATCATCTGTTCGAGAATATGGTTAAGTGGGTTAAGGAATTCGATATTGATGGACTTCGCCTTGATGTAGCTTACTGCCTTGATCGCGATTTCCTGCATTATCTTAGAAACTTTGCTAACGATATTAAGCCTGAGTTCGCGCTTATTGGTGAGCTTCTTCACGGTGATTACAAGCAGTGGGTTAATGACGGAATGCTTCATTCCTGTACTAACTACGCAGCATATAAGGGCCTTTTCAGTTCCTTTAACTGCATGAATATGTTCGAGATTGTTAACACTCTGATTCAGCAGTTTGGCCCTGAGAACTGGAGTTGGTTCCGTGGTCTGCACCTTATGTCTTTCGTAGATAACCATGACGTAACACGTGTTGCTTCCGTTCTGCAGAACCCTAACCATCTGCCGCTGATTTATACCATGGCCTTTGGTATGCCTGGTTTCCCATGCGTTTACTACGGTTCTGAGTGGGGCACCCAGGCACGAAAGGAAGACGGTGACCCAGCACTTCGCGTTTCTTTTGAGAAGCCAGAGTGGAACGGCCTGACTGACCACATTGCTAAGCTTGCTGAGATTAAGCATAACTCTAAGGCGCTGTGTCATGGTCACTTTGTTAAGAAAGTGCTTACTAATCACCAGTGCATTTTTGAGCGTATGGTGGATGGTGAGAGAATTCTGGTATGCATTAATGCTGGTGATTATGAGTACACTGCGCACTTTGATGCTGGATGCGGATGTGCAGTTGATTTGCTTACAGGTAATAACTTCGATTTTGGTGGTGGTACTAAGCTTCCTCCATATAGTAGCTTCATTCTTAAGTGTGAACGCTAATAAGTACTATTAAAAGGACAGTAATCCTCCTGGTTAGTGATACAATAAGTTGTGTTACTAATCGGGAGGTTTTTATTTGAACGGTCAGAAATATGAGAAGAGGGTAGCTTCATATCTTAGAGGTAAAGGGTATAAGAAGGTTGCTATTACTAAGACTTCAGGCGACTATGGCGTGGACATAGTTGCTAATAAGATGTTCCATAAATATGCTGTTCAGTGTAAATATTATGCCAAGCCGGTTGGTATTAGTGCAGTTCAGCAGGTTGTAGCGGGAATGGCCTATTATGAATGTGATCGCGCCATGGTAGTTACTAATTCTACGTTTACCAGACAGGCAAAGCAGCTTGCTGAGCATAACGGGGTAGTGCTGTTGGAGAAGGTTAATCCTAGAAGTACTTTGCTTACAATATTCCTGCTACGTGTTATGGCTATTTTGTCGTTGTATATCCTGTACATAATGGGGTATAGAGCTACTGTGTATTGTATTATTGCTGTTGCGGTTTTATTACTATGGCTTGGTTTGTATCTTAAGTATCTGGTTTATAAGGAGCGTAAGGAAATTGTTCCGGAAGAAGATATGGAAGAGTTATAATAAATCATACTTTTTTGATATAATTTATCTAGTTTTCGAATTGGAGGAATAGATATGAAGACAAGAAAAATTGTTGCACTTGTACTTTGCGCATCTATGATGATGGGTGTATTTGCAGGTTGTAGTAAGGTTAACAAAGTAAATAACAAGAAGATGGAAAAGGCTGCTAATAAGCTTGATATCGATGTTATTGATGATGTTGATGATATGGATGATGTTGATCCTGAAGATGGCGTTCTTTTAACTCTTGATAAGGATGCACTTGAAGATCTTCTTGAGGATGTTGATTCTGATGATATTGATGAAGTTATCGATGTTCTTAATGATTATCTCGATACTGATATGGAATTCGATATTGATGAGATTGAAGAGGTCTCTTTGTTCGCTTATGGTGACGGTGAAGAGAATATGGCTATTGTTGCTTATATCGATATCGGTAATGACGAATTAGCTGGTCAGTTATTTAATGGAATCGTTGATATGCAGGATGATGTAAACGACTTTATTGAAGATGTAGCTGATGAGTATGATGTTGATGCTTTGGAAGATTTTGAGTTTAACCTTAAGAAGTTTTCTAAGGATGAGTATTATTTCAATGGTAAGAATAAGGGTTATCTGAAGTTTGGTACAAATAAGGATGATTTGATTGAAACTATGGAAGAGTTTCTTGATGAGTATGGTTCTGACCTCGGTGCTTCCAAGTCTGATATAAAGGATGCAAAGAAGAGTCTTAAAAAAGAGATTAAGTTTGAAACTGCTGGTTTTGGAATCTATTTTAATGGTTCTTCAATTGTTGTAACATTCATTTTTGCTGAAGATGATGATTTCATTAATGATTATGAGACATTTATGAAGACAATAGGTCTTGATTCTGTTACTAAGCAGAAGTTATCTGATTACAGTAAAGAGCTTATACTTCCAGTAGGTTTGGTTTCTTTTGCTAATATTGCTTCTTATATAGCAAAAGCTCAGTATGCTGCATCTCAGGTAGAGGCTCATAACAGTGAAATTGATAAAGTTGTAGCTGAAATAGAGGCAAATTCATAAATAACGTTCACTATTTAACTATTTATAAGCACCGAAAGTGGTAAGTTTATCATTTTCGGTGTTTTTTTATATAGATAATTTGATATAATTCGTTTGTATCTTACTAATGGAGGTTACTATTAATGAAGACTAAGAAGATAGTTGCTTTGCTTCTTTCTACTACAATGCTTCTCGGTTGCGTTGCAGGTTGTAGCAAGGTTAAGAAGGTTGACGAGAAGTCAATGGAGAAGGCTGCTGATAAGGTAGAGGTTGATGTAGAAGAGATTTCTGATATTGATGACCTCGAGGACTTTGATTCAGATGATCTCGAGGATGGTATTCTTTTTACAATCGATCCAGACATGATTGAAGATGTTATGGAAGAAGAGCACATGGATGAGGATGATATCGAAGAAGCTATCGATATGATTAACGACATGATGGATGCAGAGATCGAGTTCGAGATTGATGATATCGAAGAGATTTCTGTTTACGCTCAGGTAGATGGTGATAACGTAGCAGTTGTTTACTATATTAACCTTGGCGATTCTAACCTCGCTTCTGAGGCTTTCCGTATTATGGCAGATAGCACAGAGGATATTAACGATGAGCTCGAGGATCTTGCTGATGATGCAGATTATGATCTTGATGGTTATGAGTTTAATCTTAAGAAGCTCAGCGGTAAGGAGTACTACAATGGTAAGAACTCCGGTTATATCAAGCTTTGCCTCACACCTGATGATATTCAGGACATCATCGAGAATGAGTTCGCTGATGCTGTAGAGAAGGCTGATTTGGATATTGATGAGGATGATATTGATGATATGGCTGATGAGATCATTGATGAGATTCCTTACGATGTAATGGCTGGTGGTGTTTACTACAATGGTGGATCCCTCGTAGTTACATTTATCGCTTCTGATGATGATGATATGATTGATCAGTATGACAAGTTCATGAAGTCTATCGGTCTTGCTTCACCAACAGATGTTAAACCAAGTAAGTACTTCAAGCAGACAATTGCTAATGGTATCGTAATGTACGCTTCCATGATGATGAACAGCTACAGCAAGTACGCTGACATCGATTACAACGATTTCGATTTCTAATAACAGATTGTTAATTGAAATTATTAATTGAAAGACTCCTGTGCACACAGGAGTCTTTTTTATATGTGGTAATTGTAGGAAACAAAAAGCTGCCTCGAATGAGACAGCTTTAATATATTTTGAATAGTAATTAATAATTACATGTCGCCCTTTTCCTTAAGAAGCTTCTTAATCTTCTCAGTAGGATTAATAAGGTTAGAAAGGGAAGCATCGTGGTTAATAGCATCGATGAGGAGAGCTACGAACTTAGCCATGTTACAATCTGCATACCATGGAGCCTCGAGAAGCTCTGGACGACGGTAAATACAGTTAGTAGCGAATACCTTATCGAATACGCCCTCTTCGTAAGCCTTGTTGAAGTGTTCGATACCCTCTGTGAAGAGACCAAATGTAACTGCACAGTATACCTTACGTGCTCCACGCTCCTTCATAGCCTTAGCGATGTCGAGCATAGAATCACCAGAAGAAATCATATCATCTACAATGAGGATATCCATACCTTCTACAGAATCACCAAGGAACTCGTGAGCAACGATTGGGTTACGTCCGTTAACAATAGTTGTGTAATCTCTTCTCTTGTAGAATGTTCCGAGAGGTACACCAAGAATAGATGCGAAATACATAGCTCTGGAGATACCACCCTCATCAGGAGATACTACCATGAACTTACCCTTAGAGAAGGAAAGGTCAGGGATCTGACGGTACATTTCCTTAATAATTTGATAAGTAGGTGGGAGGGACTCAAAACCAGAAAGTGGAATAGCATTAGCAACTCTCTCATCATGTGCATCGAAAGTGATAATGTTAGCTACACCAAGGTTGTAGAGCTCTTCGAGAGCGAAAGCACAGTCAAGGGACTCACGGGAAGTTCTCTTGTGCTGACGGCTCTCATAAAGGAATGGCATGATTACGTTGATACGACGTGCCTTACCAGAACAAGCGAGGATAACTCTCTTAAGATCCTGGTAGTGATCGTCTGGACTCATTCTGTTCATGGAACCGTACATCTTATACTCGATGGATGGGTTCATAACATCAGAAATGATGAAGAGGTCATGACCACGTACTGTATTCTTTACTACAGCTTTACCTTCACCAGATGAAAATCTTGGATTATCAACTTCGATACGATAATCGTTTCTAAGGAAGCCTGGGTGCTTTGTTACAAATGCCTCCTGGCTGTACTCAGAACGTCTAGCGTTAAGGTAATAGTTAACTTTCTCAGTAAAATCTACGCTGCCTGCGAGCTGGATAAGACCAATAGGACCTACAGGTGCCATAGGATTCTCCCCATACTGGTTGTAACGTGAATAGGATTTCTCGTCTTGTGGTACTGAAGTCATGTTGTTGCCAAACCTTTCTTTATTTAAAATTGCTTTTTATTTCTTCTGTATATCGCCGAATTCATCAATAAGTTCTCCCATGCGAACCTGGCTTAACAGGTCGGAGATTCTTGTAGTTGAATTTACGAGATCATAAATAGATTCATCAACGTTAAGGGAATCGATAATCTTTGCTACATAAGGACCCATCTTAACGTCTGTGTACCATTCCTTAGCAAGAAGTTCAGGAGATCTGTAGATAAGGTTTGTACAGATTATTCCCTTAATTAAGCCTTCGGAATATGCCTTATCAATTTCTTCGAATCCATTAGTGAAGAGACCGAAGGAAGATAAGCAGTAAATATCTTTAGCTCCTTTTTCTTTAAGCTTACGTGAAGTACGAAGCATAGTGGAACCGGAGTTAATCATATCGTCGATAATAATAATATCTTTACCATTAACGTCATCTCCAAGGAACTTGTAGTCCTTTACTGGATGCTCACCATTAATCTTCTGAGTGTAATCTCTGTCTCTATAGAAAATACCAAGAGGGAGATTCATCATGGAAGAGTAGAAGATACCACGGTTAACGCCTGATTCATCAGGGCTTACAACCATTGTTTTATTCTTATCAATAGCAACAGAATCATAAGTGTTAAGCAAAGTAGAGATAATCTTAAAAGCACACTTAGGGAAGTCCATACCCATAAGCGGTACAGCATTCGCAATTCTGTCATCATGTGGATCAAAGATAATAATATTTGTTACACCAAGCTCATAGAGCTGCTGAAGCATAGCGGCACAATCAAGAGACTCTGAAGAAGAGTTACGCTTCTCTGTGCGGCCTTCATAAACAAAAGGCATAATTACAGATACTCGTCTTGCTTTGCCGGAGATTGTGGAAATAATTCTGAGAAGATCTCTATAATGGTCATCAGGAGAATATATTCTATCAAGACCAGATACGTTCATTGTGAGGTTATTAGCAGTAATGTCTGTGATAACAAAGATATCATGGCCTCTGACGCTCTCGCCCAACTGAAATTTACCCTCGCCAGTCTGAAAACGAACAAGGGAAGAGTCAATCATATAATTTCTTCTGAGATAACCTGGATTATTTACATAAGGATTGGCCTTAGTATCGAAGCGCTTCTGACGCTTCTCATAAAGGATGTTATTAACAGACTCTGCAAATTCTTCATTTGCAGTGTGAGCAATTATACCGATAGGACCAAATGGTTCAAGTTCAGGCATATGATTCTCTCCAAATCCTCATAATCTACTTTAAAGTATCTTTCAAATTGGATAAAAATACAATTATTGTCTGTTGTATTTTTTGACTAAAAAAAGAATGAAAAACTTTACATAGTTTGTTGTTAGTTTTTACAAAAGGCTATTGCCAATAATTATAAAGATAACTCTTCTGCGATAGCGGCAGTCAAATCGCTAATTCCAGCCTTTGTTTGTGAAGAAATAGTGAAGATTTTGGCGCTTTCGTCAAATTTATACTCCTGATCTAACTCTTGAATTCTCTTATTTAGCTGAGCTCTGCTATATTTATCGCACTTAGTAAAAACTACAAAGTAAGGTGTGTTTGTAGAATTAAGATATTCGAGCATGCCAATATCTTCTTTACTTGGCTCGTGTCTGATGTCAATTAAGTTAAGCACCAGGCTGATATTACGTCCGCAAGTGAAATAATCGTCGGCTAACTTAGAAAAAGATTCCTTTGCTTCTCTGGATACGCGTGCATAACCATAACCAGGAAGATCCGCAATGAGCATCTTCTTATCACAGTTAAAATAGATAACAGCACGTGTTTTACCAGGAGTTCCTGATACTCTAGCCAGCTTCTTGTTATCTGACATAGCATTGATAAGAGAAGATTTACCAACATTAGACTTACCTGACATAACAATTTCAGGAAGTGGATTGCCGTTATCATCTGTCAAATTAGGGCACTGGTCAATTTTTGCAGCCAGTGCGATGAATCTTGTATTTCTAAAATTAATTGCCATATATTTTCACCTCGATATCTATTATACAGAAAAAATTAGATTTTCCAGTTGTCAGGATATAATGATAAATATTCTGGTTTGTCTAGACGTTCATCAATAAGTAGAGCAAAACCAGTATCTTCTTCGGTTCTGATAACACGACCGACAGCCTGTAATACTTTCTCCCAACCAGGGAACCTGTATGCGAAAGCAAATCCATCCCCAAACTTTTCTGAGTAATAATTACTAAGAATTTGTCTCTCAGGGGTTAGCTTAGGAAGTCCAACACCGACAATTACTACGCCAGATAGTCTGTCACCAACAAGGTCAATACCTTCTCCGAAATGCCCTCCCAATACAGCGGCTCCTATAAGACAGTCTTCCGAAGCCTCAGAGAAAGCGTTAAGGAATTCTTCTTTCTCAGTATTTGTCATGGATGGTTTTTGTTCTATTAATATGTGCTTAACATGAATATCTTTACTGAATATCTCTTTAAGACGTGAGCAGGTCTTGTTCATATATTCAAAAGACGGGAAGAAAATCATGTAATTTCCGTGTCTGTTACCAAGTTCCTTTACTATCTTATCGCACAGCAGTGGAAGAGTTGCGTCTCTGTTGGCATAGGTAGTGCTGATATCTGAATCTATAATCACTTCTAAGTTCTCTGCAGGAAATGGCGATGGCAGTTCAAGACTTCTGCAGTAATCAGCATTCTTGCCAATCAGTACATTACGGTAGTACTCGTAAGGTGACATAGTAGCTGAGAAGAAGATTACTGGCATCTTATCCTTAATCTGAGCATCAAGTTTCTCGGAAGAATCTAAGCAGGAAAGACGCATAACAATATCATCTTGTTCTCTATAACAACAACAGATATAGGATTCATTGAATTCCTGTTCAAATACGGTTAAAAAGAATCTTGATTCAAAGAAGAACTGCATGGCAATCTCACGCGTCTCTCCCTTAGGAATGTCATCTAATTCCATAGAAAGTAAACGAATACACTTCCACAGTAGTGTATAGAATTCCTTTGGCATGAGGCGCATGCCTTCCCAGTCTTTTGTTTTAAGTAGCTTTTTCTCGTCGGTATGCTCTAACTCCTTAAAAACAGAAGTCCCTGATATGAAATTGCTGTCTGCAGTGGTGTAGTAGTTATTTAATCTCGCGAGAAAAGACTCTACACGTGGACTTTTGCCCTTGTAAACACGCATCATGTCCTTAAGAAGTGAGTGACGTAATTCAGCACTGTACATCTCTCTGGCTCTGTCTACAAGGTTATGTGCCTCATCAATAAGAACTGCATTACGACAGTCTGCTTCTTCGCTAAAGCATCTAATAAGGCTTACGCGTGGGTCGAAAGCGTGGTTATAGTCTCCGATTACCACGTTGCAGTAATTAAGTGTGTCTAGCATGAATTCATGAGGACAGATAGTGTATTTAGTTGCAATAGAGAAACAAAGCTCAGGAGTAATGTCGTCATGGGTAAGAATCTCGCTAAGTGCTGGCTTAACTCTTCCGTAATAGCCTTCAGAATACTTGCATCCCTTGGAGTCGCATTTCTTGTGGAAAGGGCACATCTGTTCCTTGGACTGCAATAAAATAGAACGGATTATTAATCCCTGGGCTCTCATGTCATTGATTGCCTTGCACGCCACGGTTCTTGTCGCTGTTTTCGCAGTAAGGTAGAAAATCTTATCATACTGGCCCTTAAGAAGCCCCTTGATGGCAGGGTAAAGGGTCGAAATTGTTTTACCTGTACCAGTTGGTGCCAGCGCAAACAAAGCCTCTTTGCAGCAAAGTGAGTTAAGAGCCTGCTTCATGAATTCAGATTGACCTGGTCTGATGTTAGGGTAAGGGAAGCGCATATTCTTAATGGAGTTAACCATACTATTGTCATAGTTAATTAACTCTTCGATAAATTCAATATATGCTTCACAGTGCTCTTCGTATATCTTAAGAGCTTCGTCTCTCTTGATGCTGTCGGTATCTTCAAATGCTTCAAGGGAAGTAATTGAGACATATCTTAAGGTGATATCAATGCAATCAATTTCAGGATTGTTGAGGAAGTAGAGTGCCGCGTATAACTGAAGCTGAGCCATGTGCTCAGGTCTTAATAGTCTATCAAAGCTGTTCTTGGCAGAATTAAAGGATTTGATCTCGATAATATGAGGGATATCAGCGTCTTCCATCAAGATAGCATCGCTTCTTCCAGATACTTCTAGTTCAATATCTTCGCCATATGTATAAGTGGATTTGAGGGAAGTCTCTGTGGTGATAAGGTCACCGTACTGTTCTTTAAGATCTTTAAAAATTCTCTGGTGAAGACGAGTTCCTTCGATTCCTGACACAGAACCATAAGACCCAGATGCGATATTACCTGAGCGTGAAACAAATTCTGATAATGAAGTTACTGATATCTGTATTGAATGCATGTCAAAATTATAACATTAACAGAGTACCTTTTATGGGACTTATTGATTTATAAATTAGATTAGTTTATTATTATCTAGCAATTTGCGGATATGGCGGAATTGGTAGACGCGCCAGCTTCAGGTGCTGGTGACTTCACGGTCGTGCAGGTTCGAGTCCTGTTATCCGCACCAAACTCATAAAGCGTCTTTCTTAGCTACGAACAGTCCTCGAGGATATTGTCCTCTGCGGAACTAGCAGAAAGATGCTTTATTCATTTTAAGTGTTCTATTGATATATACAAAAAAGTCCCAGTGATATTCACTGGGACTTTTTCTGTTCAAGAGGCAACTTTTACTTGTTTTTACCAAGTATAGGTTTTAATGTTGTTCCTACGATGATAGCGAATACTATCTTTACGAGATCAGGAATAATGAATGGAATAAGACACCACTTAAGTGCATTCATAAATATTCCTTCGCTTCCGTTAGCTGCTGAATATACCTTGATGAACCATGCCAGTCCGAATACATACATAACAACGTCACAAATGAGAATAAGGATTGCATAATAGATGTACTTTGCTTTCTTTGTTGAGAGCTTCTTTCTTAAAAGAGCAAGAAGGAAGTCGAGCAAAATAAATGCAAGTGATGCAACAAGGAAACCAATTAAGAAACCGCCTGTAGGTCCAAGAAGGGAATCGATACCACCTTTAAAGCCTGCGAAAACAGGGGCACCGATAGCGCCGATTAAGAGGTAAACGCCAACACCAATAGAAGTTCTTTTACCACCAAGTGCAATCATCATTGTAAATAACATGAATGTCTGCAAAGTAAATGGTACAGGACCGATTGGAAGCGAAATCTGTGCGCCTACGAACATGAGTGCGGCAACCATAGCGCAAATAACTATATCTAAAGTTGATAAAATATTACTATTCTTTTTGTTGGATTTTTCTGATAAAGTAGTCATGTTTAAATTTCCTTTTAAAATGTATTGTAAACGTATTCAAATTATATGTTTACAATACATTGTTGTAAAGCGTTTTTTGTAGTTATGGGCTTTAAAATTGTATTTTTTACATTGCTGACTATGCTTGTTTATATGGCTTTAGGCTTCTTGCTTGTTAAAGGCAAGAAGGCTGAGTCATCCCATGCGAAGTCTGTTTCAGGCCTTCTTATCTATGTTTTGGGTCCTTGCATGATAATAAATGCATTCCAGAAAATGGATTATTCTATTAGTAATCTAAAGAGTTCATTGTTATTTTTTGTGACTACATTAATTATTCAGGCTGTTTTCTTTGTAATGTTGTATTTTATTTATAAGAAAAAGCTTGAGAATCCTATTTATAGAATTCTATGTTGTGGTGGATTATTTGGTAATGTTGGATTTTTTGGAATGCCTATTATTGCTTCGTTATTTCCTGATAATCCCTTAGTGTCTTGCTATAGTGTTTTCTATACAACTAGTATGAACATTCTAGCTTTTACTATAGGTGTTTATCTTATTACGCAGAATCGTAAATATATGAGTATTAAGGAAGCTATTATAAACCCTACAGGAATTGCAGTTTTTTTTGCCATTGTATTGTATCTTGCTAAGATTCAGTTGCCATCAGGTATTATAGTAATAGTAGAGTTGTTAGGTAAAATGGCCGCTCCAGTATGTATGATTATCCTAGGAATGCGACTTGCGTCTATGGATCTTAAAAAGGTTTTCTTTCAGCCTTTTGCATATGGTGTTGGACTTCTTAAACTTCTCATTTTCCCATTATTTGCATATGTGATTGTATTACTTATGCCTTGGACAGATTATCCATTCCGAATATCAATACTTGTATTAAGTTCTGCTCCTACTGCGGCTGTTATATTGTCTTTTGCAGAGCTTCACGAATGTGAGCAGGAGAGAACTGCTAATGCGATTTTGATTTCTACTATTTTTTGTGTTTTGACAATGCCTTTGTTGGTGTTGTTATTTTCGTAATTATCGTTTTTATAAATTCATCGGCTATATTGATAATGTGTTCTATTAATAGGACACATTATTTTATTGTGTAGGGTATAATTAGATTAATAAATAGTTGTGGAGGGAATTATGAACGAGATTAGATGTCCTAAGTGTAATGAAGTATTTCAGGTTAATGAGTCAGATTTTGAACAGATATTACGACAGGTAAGAGACGAAGAATTTGAGAAAGAATTGAAGCGTCGCCAGGAAGAGATGGAGAAGAATAGAGCAGCTGAGCTTCAGATAGAGAGACTTCAGAATCAGCAGAAGCTTGCTGAAGAGATTGCCAAGAAGAATTCTGAGATTGATAAGAAGAATGCAGAGATTGCAAATTATAAGTCAATGCTTGATAAGGTGGAGACTGAGAAGCAGTTAGCAATTATGACTGCTTTGCAGGATAAGGATAAGGAATTATCTGAGAAGAATACCAAGATTACAGAGCTTAATGGTAAGCTGGACAGTAAGGATACTGAACACAAGCTTAGAGAACAGACTATGAAGGAAAAGTATGAGAATGAGCTTAAGGCTAAGGATGAGCTTATTGATCAGTATAAGGACTTCAAGGCACGTCTTTCTACTAAGATGGTTGGAGAGAGTCTCGAACAGCATTGTCATAATGAGTTCAACAAGGTGCGTAATACTGCATATCCAAATGCGTATTTTGAGAAGGATAATGATGCCAAGAATGGTTCTAAGGGTGACTTCATTTTCAGAGATTATGATAATGGACTTGAATATATTTCTATTATGTTTGAGATGAAGAATGAGAATGATGAGACAGCTACCAAGCATAAGAATGAAGACTTCTTTGATAAGCTTGATAAAGATAGAAGAGAGAAGAAGTGTGAGTATGCAGTTCTTGTATCTATGCTGGAAATGAATAATGAATACTATAACGAAGGTATTGTTGATGTGTCATATAGATATCCTAAGATGTTTGTAATCAGACCACAGTTCTTTATTATTCTCATTAACTTACTAGCTAATGCAGCCAAGAATTCTATTACTTATCAGAGACAGTTGGTTGAATATAGAAATCAGCAGATTGATATTACTAATTTTGAGTCTAATATGAATGACTTTAAGGATAAGTTTTCTAAGAATTTTGAAACTGCAGCTAATCATTTCCAGAAGGTAATTGAAGATATAGATAAATCAATAGCCGCTCTTAATAAAACTAAGGATGAACTTCTCACAACAGGTAGACAGCTTAGACTTGCTAATGATAAAGCACAGGATCTTACAATTAAGAAACTTACTAAGAATGCACCTTCTGTCAAAGCGATGTTCGATGACCTTAAGAATTAATTATACTTAAGGTAAGCGCCTTTCATAGGTGAAGCTGCTAATTCTGAGAATAGTCTAAGTGTTCCACGTGTATACTTAGATGGCTTTGGAGACCAATTCCTAGAACGCTCTACAAGAATCTCTTCGATTTCTTCTGGTGTTTTTCTTATACCATTTACACCGACGATATTAAGCTTTCTTGCTTCAATATCAAGTTCTATAAGATCGCCAGCTTCTACAAGTGCGATTGGTCCACCGGCCTGAGCCTCTGGAGAACAATGACCTATAACAGGTCCAGTTGAGGCACCAGAGAATCTACCATCTGTAATTAACGCGATGGATTTGCCTAGTTCTTTATCTGAAGAAATAGCTTCAGAAGTATAGAACATTTCAGGCATACCTGATCCCTTAGGGCCTTCGTATCTGATGAATACTGCATCTCCTGGCTTTACTTTATGATGAAGGATAGCATCGATACATTCTTCTTCGTTGTCAAATGGTCTGGCATTTAAAGTTGCTTTGAACATTTCTTTAGGACAAGCAGTATGCTTGATTACAGCACCTTCTGGCGCGAGATTTCCTCTAAGTATGGCAATAGAACCATCGGTACCGATAGCTTTGTCATATGGTCTAATGATGTCTTCCTTTGTTAATTTGAGGTTATATCGTGAATTTGCATCATCAAGTAACTTCTGACAACGGTCGTAGAAACCATTGTTTTTCAATTCTTCGAGGTTATCTCCGAGTGTTTTACCTGTTACAGTCATAACATCGAGATGGAGATATTCTTTAATCTCTTCCATTATTGCAGGGACGCCACCGGCATAGTAGAAGAATTCTGCTGGCCATTTGCCAGTAGGTCTGATATCGAGTATGAAGTGAGCATTACGATGAATTCTGTCAAATGTATCACCATCTATTTCGATTCCTAATTCATAGGCGATAGCAGGTAAGTGTAAAAGAGTATTAGTCGAACCAGATATTGCAGCATGAACAAGGATGGCATTTTCAAAACTCTTTAATGTAATGATTTCTGATGGTTTAAGATTATCGTTCTGTGCCATTTTTACTGACATAAATCCAGCTTTATAAGCATAGTCGATAAGATCTGGGGAAGTAGCAGGCAGTAGCGCACTGCCTGGCAAAGATAGCCCAAGTGCTTCAGCCATAATTTGCATTGTTGAAGCTGTACCGATAAAGGAGCAGGCACCACAGCTTGGGCACGCATTGCATTTAGCCCAATTAAGTTCGTCCTCATTAATCTCGCCACCTTCAAAACGAGCTGAGTATATTCCCAATTGTTCTAGAGTAAGCATATTAGGACCTGCTGCCATTGTACCGCCTGTTACCACGATGGAAGGGATGTTTACACGGCAAAGACCCATAAGGTGGCCTGGAAGACCTTTGTCACAGGATGCGATATAAATACCTGCATCAAAAGGAGTTGCATTTGCCTGGATTTCAATCATATTAGCGATCATTTCGCGGCTTACAAGAGAGTAGTTAATTCCGTCAGTGCCTTGGCTCTCGCCATCACACATGTCTGTGTTAAAGTAGCGTGCTCCATAACCGCCAGCATCTTTGATACCCTGACGAGCTGCTTCTACAAGCTTGTCAAGATGTCCAGAACCTGGGTGGGAGTCACCGAAAGTGCTGGAAATATAAATTTGAGGCTTGCTCAAGTCTTCTTGAGACCAGCCTGTTCCGATTCTCAATGGATCTAATTCTGGAGAAATGTTTCTGTGTATTTGACTTCTTAACATAATTAATACCCTCCGAATTAATTATATATAAAAAAGCCTCTGCAAGAAATCTTACAGAGACTTTGGTGCGGGTGATGGGACTCGAACCCATATGATTTATGGTCGGCAGATTTTGAGTCTGCTGCGTCTACCATTTCGCCACACCCGCGAGCGACTTTCAAATTATAGTAAAGTGTGTTTGTTTTGTCAATTTTGTTTATCGTTATGTATTCTTGCTTTTAATTCGTTGAAGAATTCAGAATGCTGATTGTGGGTAGCATTAGGGAAGACGTTAATAAGTCGGCCAGAACCGAAGTGTTTATTTGATGTAATCTTTCTTTTGATCTCATTTGATCTTTTAAGAAGTTGGTTACGAACTTCGAGCTCAGACTCTTCAATATCTTGTTTCAGCTCTGCTTTTGCAAGAGAATATTTAATTTGTGCAGTTTGTATTTTCTGTGCAGCATTAATTGAACCTTCTCCAATATCCTGAGTAAGCTTGTCTGAGACGACGTGTAGTCTTTTACTAATATTATCAAGCTCATTAAGCTGTTTATTGAGTCCAATAAGAGTAAGTGCTGTTACTACTGTATCTACAATAAATGTAATAATAAGAAATGCTAGTATAGGCCAGCCGATACGTGGTTTGATTAGTTTAATTGTAAAAGCATAAAGGGTAGGGTTAAACAGCTTAAGTACGAATGCTACAGCTACACCCCAGATTATGCTGAATCTAAGACAGATATATCCATTAAGATTAAGAGGCACGTTCGAATAGTTCCACCATCTAGCGTGGAATGCTTTATCGAGAATGAAGCCAGCAAGAAGTTCTATTGAAGTAGTTAATATAATGCCTTCTATAAATATAACTACAATGTTATCGATGCCAATAGAATTATAAACTGATAGAACAGCCACCATTCCGAATCCATAAACAGGGCAGACAGGACCGTTAAGAAAGCCACGGTTCATGATTTTGCCTAGTTTTACAGCATGAAAAACAACCTCTATGATCCAGCCGATAAATGAATAAAGTATAAAATACCAACAAATATCGTATAGGGTCATAGAGGATGCCTCGTTTTTGTTTAATTATATAGATTTAATTAGATCTGATTGTCACTATATTCCTTATAAATAGTAGCAAGTTCCTTCATATTCTGGCTCATTCTAATCTGAAGTCTGGAGATATCCTTAAGGTTCTTAGCGTTAATAGCATTTTTAATGCTTGTAAAAATACAAGTGGATTCGCCGCTGTTCTTTGCCAATGTATTCTTAAGTGTATCGATATCATTCCAAAGATCATCATCTACTGTGTTAGGTGTAGTATGGAGCTTTGTATATGTTCTAATCTTAGTGTGGTTAGATGGAATAAGTCTCTCGAGAAGCTCATACTGCCACATATCGAGCATAGCACGTGAGTAAGATGTAAGAATCTTCTCATTAAATACGTTACCAGCACAGAGGATATCTGTAGCAGAATCATCAGAGATGAAGTTCTTAAGAGAGTCATAAACTGTTGCAGGTGGAATACCAAAGAGTGTATCTCTCTGCTCTTCGTTCATTGTCTCGAAGATGTCTTCCTCACAACGATAGAGCTTATTTGTCTCGAGGTAATCGCCAGCCTCACCATAAGGCTTGATGAACTCATTCTCGAGCTCTTTCTTTGTCTTGCCGGAATCAAGTGCATAAGCGATACCATCCAACATGCACTGGTAAATAGCGGAAAGGCAGAGGTAAGTATTTGTGTGTGGGTTTGGAGCACGAAGCTCGAAACGTGTAGCGTACTTATTGTCTTCGCTTCTAACAAGACCAAGGAGTACAGAACGGTTACGAGAAGGAGTAAGAACATCTTTACCGATGGAAGCAACTGCATGTGTAGGTGCCTCAAAACCTGGCTGCAATCTATTAAATGCGTCTGTTGTTGCAGAAACAAATGGGTTAATAAGGTCATAATGCTTCATGATACCCATGAGGGAACCCCAACCGAGACGGGAGAGGTAATCTTCCTTAAGATTCTCAGGTGCGAAGAGGTTAATCTTCTTACCATTCTTAAGGAAAGCAACTACGTTAACGTGTGTGTGTTCACCGGATCCGGCAACACCAGGAATAGGCTTAGCCATGAAGCTAACTTCAAGACCATGCATACGGAAGATTTCCTTGATAAGAATTCTTGCCTGAAGCTCATAGTCAGCACCCTGAAGTGCATCGGAATACTTCCAGTCAACCTCGAGCTGCTCCATGATGGAGTGGAAGTCACCTGTAGAAGTAACTGCAGCCTTTACGCCACCAACTTCCTTATGACCCATCTCTGGGTTAAAACCATACTGGTCAAGTACAAGAATAACCTGCTCGAGTGCAGTTCTAACTACGCCTTTAGTACGCTTCCAGTAAGACTCCTTAAGAACCTGTGAGATAGAGAGGCTCTCTGTAGAAATCTTCTCATCTGGGGAATTAACCCAGAACTCAAGCTCAGTAGCCATGATAAGAGTGATCTTTGAAAGATCTGATGGCTCGAATCCATATTCTTCACAAAGCTTAGCGTCAGTGCTGAATCTCTCTGTGAGAACCTTCTCGAAATACTGTGCGCTCTTCTTAAGAACAGAACGTGAGCAAACAGGCTCATCATTATGGAGAAGGAAAGAAGGGATACGAAGTGTTCCGATAGGAAGTCCAGTCTTCGCATCAATATGCTCATAGTTATAGTCGATGTACCAAACTACTTCGATATCTGGTACAAGATCTACCTTACCATCATTCAGTGTAGCAATTCCCGGTAGTACAACTGAAGAACCGTCTGTCTGGACTGCATGTCCATTAAGGTAGTTTTCAAGGTTATCGTGGAAATCCTGAATAGGAATTTTCTCGTCTGTGTCATTTCCTGCAAGATCAACACCCATTAAAGATACAAACTTAATCTCTGGATGTGCATCAAGAATAGCAACAATGTCTTCTGCCTTATGCTTATCTGGTGGGATAATACCGATAAGGTCAGGATTAACTTTAAAGTCAGTCATATGGCTTTACCATCCTCTATATAATCATACAGAGCATATTCTACCACATATATATTTAATAATACCGCAAAATCATCTTGATTTTTATTGGCTAATTGTTGCACAATTTGCACATGAGTAATTCAATTTTTGAGATGTTTAAGATAGATAAGTTAGGTAAGCGCATTTTTGTGCGTTTTCTTTTTGTTTTACTTGTAGCTGCAAATTTGTTTATTATTTTCCATCCGATTGGTGATTCTAATTTTGATGCTTATATCGCATTTATGAATAAGCTTTCTCAGAATCCTGAGATGATTGAATCTATTAATTACAATGATATACCGCTTACTAGTGGAAATATTAAGTTTATTGCATCTGCTTTGATTGTTTTTCTTGCAGAATTAGGTTCTAGCTGGCTCTATACTGGTTTATTTATCAGAGAGTATAGAATTAGAAAAGGTCTTACTAACGCGATTTCTATTCCTAAATTAATATTCAGACTTATTGTTCTTACTATAACTTTCGTGTTTTTGATAACAATCTTTTCTGTTTTTGTGTTGTATTTAGGATTGATTTTTATTATTATTTTCCCGTACTTGGCGATGTTCCCAGCTTGCTACTTATCAGGTGATAAGAATTTGATAGGAAGTTTTAAGGGTATGATTCAGGTATCCAGAGGCTATTACATGATTAACAGCCGTAATATTTCTATTATCGTTTGCTGTTATTTGTTATGCGATTTGGTCCTTATGATACTTGGTAATATCAATCCTGCAGCTAGAGCATCTATGGTTCCTATTGTAAATGTATTTATTCTTATGTCGCTGGGAAGATATATTGGAATGATTTACCCAAGGATGCTTAGATATCCTGGTGGAATACGAATTATAGTGACACAACAGATTGATAATGATGTTTCTGATTCCGATGAGGAGCAGAACTGATTTATATATGTAATATACGGAGGAATTTAAAATGGATAACAATGAGATTGCAATTCAGAAGCATACTGAATGGCAGGGTAAGATTGAAGTAATCGCTAGAGCACCAGTTGATTCTAAGGAAGCTCTTTCTATCGCATATACACCAGGTGTTGCTGCTCCTTGTCTTGAGATTTCTGATAATGTTGATCTTTCATATAAGTACACAAGAAGATCTAACCTCGTTGCAGTAGTTACTGACGGTACAGCAGTTCTTGGTCTTGGTGATATCGGACCTGAGGCTGGTATGCCAGTTATGGAAGGTAAGTGCGCACTCTTTAAGGCTTTCGGTGATGTTGATGCATTCCCACTTTGCGTACGTTCTAAGGATGTTGACGATATCGTAAAGACTGTTAAGCTTCTTGCAGGTTCCTTCGGTGGCGTTAACCTTGAGGACATTTCTGCTCCACGTTGCTTCGAGATTGAGAAGAGACTTAAGGAAGATCCAGAAGTTGATATCCCTATCTTCCACGATGACCAGCATGGTACAGCTGTTATCACTCTCGCTGGTATGATTAATGCTCTTAAGCTCACAGGCAAGGATATTAACAACATTTCTGTAGTTGTTAACGGTGCTGGTGCAGCTGCTACAGCTATTACAAAGCTTCTTATTTCTCGTGGTCTTCAGGATGTAGTTCTCTGTGACCGTGCTGGTGCTATCTATGCTGGCAGACCTAACAACATGAACCCAGCTAAGGAAGAGATTGCTGCTATTACTAACCAGAAGGGTAAGAAGGGTACACTCGCAGAGGTTCTCGTTGGTGCTGATGTATTTATCGGTGTATCTGCTCCTGGAACACTTACAGCTGAGATGGTAGCTACTATGGCTAAGGATCCAATCGTATTTGCTTGTGCTAACCCAACACCAGAGATTATGCCAGATGAGGCTAAGAAGGCTGGTGTAGCAGTTATGGCAACAGGTCGTTCTGATTTCCCTAATCAGGTTAACAACGTTCTCGCATTCCCAGGTATCTTCCGTGGTGCTCTTGATGTTAGAGCTTCTGATATCAACGATGCTATGAAGATTGCAGCTTCTGAGGCTATCGCTTCTATCGTTTCTGACGAGGAGCTTAACCCAGACTACATTCTCCCAGATGCTTTCGATCCACGTGTAGGTAAGGCAGTTGCTGCTGCAGTAGCTCAGGCTGCTAAGGACACTGGTGTTGCTAGACTCTAATAATCAATAATTAAGCTAAAATAAATGACCTGGAACTTATTGTTCCGGGTCATTTTTATGTGGTTTAAATACCTGATTCATATCAACTAGATCGATGTCTTCATCGTATATAGATTTCTTTTTAAATAGATTTGAGTTGTCTATTGGTGGAGCATAGCCGTTATGCGCATCTACCGAAGCTGTTAAATCAGGATTGGTATATATGAATGATTCTTCTTTGGATTTACTTAATCTGTTATTAGAACAGTACTCATTATATTTGAGTTTCGCTTTGTTTTCTGCAGAAATAAGAATCGTTAAAGAAATAAATATCCATATAGCAATAAGTATAGTAATGAAGTCTTTGTTAAATACAGAAACGACAGCAAGAGAAATAAGAATGAACTTTAATAATGAATATTCTTTCTTAAAAAATGCAGGGAACATACAAACAATACAATCGAATTCAATTAATAGAATTATGAAAGGAATTGAGAAAGAAAACTCAGCAAAAGGATCGTCAAGTTTTATACCTGATAATATCAGCATAATAGCAGAATATGCAAAGGAGAGTATAAGAAGAATACTTGCTATTAACCCCGATCTTTTTGTTAGTCTGAAGAACGGAGTTATTAGTTTGGTTTCTCTATCTATATAGTCTGATAAATCAGCTTTTGTATGATAATTTTTATCCATATTTTTAGTATATCTTTTAATTCCATTTATTCACAATATTAATTCTTAATGTTATAATAGAACAAATGTTCTGTAAGAGAGGTTTATATGGAAATTATCAGATACAAAGGCGACGATAAGAGAACTTACGATAAGGTTATAGGTGATAATGCTGAAGATGCGGTTGTGTCTCAGATGCTAAGGGACGGGTACAGGTTATTAGCCAGAAACTATGCGGTTCATAACGTGGGAGAACTAGATTCCGTCTTCGAAAGGGATGGCGACGTCTACGTGGTTGAAGTTAAGGCAAGAATAGAAGGGAACGATTACGCAGCTCCGGAAGAATCAATCTCTGCAAATAAATACAGAAAGCTTGTAAAAACAGCTCAGATATTTGTTCATAGGAAAAGGTTATATGATTCAAATATTATCTTTTTGATAGGAGCAGTGACCCATAACAGAGATGGTTTGATACAAAATGTCAAAATTATTCCTTTTTAATGAATAATCATTGCGTCATACTTGCAAATTCATTATAATCATTTTGGCTTTTGAGGATAACTATGTGTAATTTTATCTTCAAAATGCAATATGATATATGGAAAATTTCAAAAATATACATCTGGAGGCAGTTAGCATGAAGTCCTACAAGGAAATGACAGCAGAAGAACTTAAGCTTGAGCGTGAGGCTCTCAGCAAGAGAATTGAACAGTTTAAGACAATGAATCTTAAGCTTGATATGACTAGAGGTAAGCCATGTCCTGAGCAGCTTTCTCTTAGCAATAACATGTATGTTGGTATGGAGGACTCTGATTTTAAGTCAGCTTCTGGTGACGTTCGTAACTATGGTATCCCAACAGGTATCGTTGAGCTCAGAGAAGTATTTGCTGAGTGGCTTAACGTTGATAAGGATCTTATCTATATTGGTAATGGTTCATCTCTTAACCTTATGTTCGATACACTCATGAGAGCAGTAGTATTCGGTGAGCATGATTCCGAGAAGCCATGGGGTCAGATCGAGGGAAGAAAGTGGCTCTGCCCAGTTCCTGGTTATGACAGACACTTCAAGGTAACAGAGACATTAGGTTTCGAGCTTATCCCAGTACCACTTAATGAGAATGGTCCTGATATGGATATGGTTGAAGAACTCGTTAAGGATCCTAAGGTTCTTGGTATGTGGTCTGTTCCTTGCTATACAAACCCAGATGGATTTGTTTACTCTGAGGAGACATGCAGAAGACTTGCTTCTATGAAGACTGCAGCAAAGGACTTCAGAATCTATTGGGATAACGCTTATAGCGTACACCACCTCTATGCTGATGAGTCTAAGCAGGGTAAGCTCCCAGAGATGCTTTCTCTTTGTGCTGAGTACGGTAATGCTTCTCGTGTATATGAGTTCGCTTCTACATCTAAGATTACACATGCTTCTTCTGGTGTAGCTGCATTCACAGCTAATAAGGAGAACTTTGATGCTGCTAAGAAGATTCTTAGTGTACAGACAATTGGTGCTAATAAGATTTCTCAGTATGCACACGCTAGATTCCTTCCAAATCTTGATGCTATTAAGGCTCACATGATGAAGCATGCTGATATTCTTCGTCCTAAGTTCGAGCTTACACTTGATATTCTTGATAAGGAGCTCACAGGTACAGATGCTGCTAACTGGAATAAGCCTCTTGGTGGTTACTTTATTTCTGTAAATACATTCCCAGGAACAGCTAAGAAGGTTATCGCTATGTGTAACGAACTTGGTGTTGCTTTCACACCAGCTGGTGCTACTTTCCCATATGGAAAGGATCCTCAGGATTCTAATATTCGTATCGCTCCAAGCTTCCCATCCATCTCAGATATTGAGAAGGCAGTAGAAGTATTCTCTGTTTGTGTTAAACTTACTGCAGTAGAAAAAATCTTGGAGGCTTAATTAATCATGGCTGATATGAAGAAATCATCCTATGAGAGTCCACTTAACTCTCGTTATGCTAGTAAGGAGATGCAGTATATCTTTTCTCCTGATAAGAAGTTCACAACATGGCGTAAGCTTTGGATCGCACTTGCAGAATCTGAGCAGGAGCTTGGTCTTCCTATTACAGATGAGCAGATTGCAGAGCTTAAGGAGCACATCTACGATATCGATTACGAGATGGCTGCAGCTGAGGAGAAGATTGTTAGACATGATGTAATGGCTCATGTTCATACATATGGTAAAGCTTGTCCTAAGGCAGCTGGTATCATCCACCTTGGTGCTACATCTTGCTATGTTGGTGATAATACAGATATTATTATTATGCGTGAAGCTCTCGAGCTCATTCGTAAGAGACTTGTTGTTACTATCAGCAAAGTTGCTGCTTTTGCAGATCAGTACAAGGATATGCCAACACTTGGTTTTACACACTTCCAGCCAGCTCAGCTCGTTACAGTAGGTAAGAGAGCATCTCTCTGGCTTCAGGATCTTATGATGGATCTCGAGGAAGTTGAGGCAGTTGCTTCTTCACTTAAGATGCTTGGCTGTAAGGGTACAACAGGTACACAGGCTTCATTTATGAAGCTCTTTGAGGGTGATCACGAGAAGTGCGTTGCTCTTGATCAGAAGATTGCTAATAAGATGGGCTTTGCTTCTTCTTACTATGTATCTGGTCAGACATATACACGTAAGGTTGATTCCAGAGTTCTTAATGCTCTTTCATCTATCGCACAGTCTGCTCATAAGTTCTCTAACGATATCAGACTTCTCCAGCACCTTAAGGAGGTAGAGGAGCCATTTGAGAAGACTCAGATTGGTTCATCTGCTATGGCTTATAAGCGTAATCCTATGAGATCCGAGAGAATTGCTTCTCTTGCAAGATATGTAATGGCTGATGCTATTAACCCAGCTATGACAGCTGCTGAGCAGTGGTTCGAGAGAACACTTGATGACTCTGCTAATAAGAGAATCTCCGTACCAGAGGCATTCCTTGCAGTTGATGCTATTCTTGGTATTTATACAAATATTGCATCTGGTCTCGTTGTATACGAGAAGCAGATTCATCAGCACATCATGAATGAGCTTCCATTCATGGCTACAGAGAACATTATGATGGAGGCAACTAAGCGTGGTGGTGACCGTCAGGAGCTTCACGAGAAGATTCGTGTTCTTTCTATGGAGGCAGGTGCTGTTGTTAAGATGGAAGGTAAGCCAAATGACCTTCTCGACAGAATCGTAAAGGATCCTGCATTTGGTCTTACAAAGGAAGACCTCGATGCACTTCTTGATCCTAAGCTCTATATCGGCCGTTGCCCAGAGCAGGTTACTACATTCCTTGATGAGGCAATAAAGCCAATTCTCGAGTCTCATAAGGCAGATCTCGAAGTTGAGGATGTTGAGCTTAAGGTTTAATTCATAATCTATTTCAAAGCTACTTAGAAGCTGTGAGGAATATTCTTCACAGCTTTTTTTGTAACTTGATTTATGACCATCAAAAGACTATTCTAATACTAGTAAATCTTTAAACAGTCCGGCGAGGCTGAAAGACATACATTTACATAAATTTATACTCTTTTATACAGTTAGCCGGACTATATGAATTCGATGGAATTTATATGCCGGATTTTTTATTTTCGAAAGGAGAATTGTAATGAAAGAAGCAGCCGTTCTTATGGATGAAGCAGCAGTTAAGCGTGCAGTCACCAGAATTTCTCATGAGATTATTGAGAAGAATGAAGGACTCGAGAACATTGCTATTATTGGTATCCAGCGTCGTGGCGTATCAATGGCAAAGATGATTAGAGAGAATCTCGAGCAGATCGAGGGAATTAAAGTTCCTCTTGGTATTCTTGATATTACATTCTACAGAGATGATTTATCCAAGCTTTCTGCTCACCCTGTAGTAAATGGTACACATATTCCTTTTGATGTTAATAACACTAAGATTATTCTTGTAGACGATGTTCTTTTCACAGGAAGAACTATCAGATCTGCAATCGATAATATTTTTGATATGGGCAGACCTGCTTGTATCCAGTTAGCAATCCTTATTGATCGTGGTCATAGACAGCTTCCATTCAGAGCTGATTATGTTGGTAAGAACGTTCCAACATCTATTCACGAGTCTATTAAGGTTGCTTTCGACGATGTTGATGGAAAAACAAATGTAGTTCTTAATAAGGAGGCTGAGTAATGGCACTTAAAAGCAAAGACCTTCTTGGCATGAAGCAGCTTACATGCGACGAGATCATGGAGATTCTCGATACTGCCAAGACAATGAAGATGGTAATTTCTTCTGGTAATAAGAAGACAAGCCATTTGCAGGGAAAGGCTGTAATTACACTTTTCTATGAGAACAGTACTAGAACAAGAACATCCTTCGAGATGGCTTCTAAGTACATGGGTTCTTCTTCTGCAAATATTAGTTCAAGCGGATCTTCCGTAGCAAAGGGTGAGTCACTCCTTGATACAGTTAGAACACTCGATGCAATGGGTACAGATATCATTATCATGAGACATAACCAGTCTGGTGCACCTCATTCTATCGCTAACAAGATTAACGCTTCAGTAGTAAATGCTGGTGATGGTATGAATGAGCACCCAACACAGGCTCTTCTCGATATGCTCACAATGTATGAGAGATTCGATACATTTGAGGGTAAGAAGATTGCTATCTGCGGTGACTGCTACCATAGCCGTGTAGTTAGATCAAATGCTATCGGTCTTGCTAAGCTTGGTGCAGAAGTAAGCGTTTATGGTCCAAGAACAATGATGCCAATCGGTATCGAGCAGATGGGCGTACGTGTAGCAGACAGTGTTGCTGACTGCGTTAAGGATGCAGATGCTGTTATGGGTCTTCGTGTTCAGCTCGAGAGACAGAACAGTGCACTTTTCCCATCTGTAGCAGAGTATTCCAAGTTCTATGCTATTACACCAGAAATGCTCCAGCTTGCTAAGCCAGATGCATTCCTTATGCACCCAGGTCCATGTAACCACGGTGTTGAGCTTCCTACAGCAGTTTATGACTGTGATCAGTCTGTTATTAATGAGCAGGTTACAAACGGTGTTGCTGTAAGAATGGCTGTTCTTTATTTACTTATGGCAAGGAGGAATAATCTGTGAAAACAATAATTAAGAATTGTAAGGTTTTTAATTCTGATAAGACAGAACTTTATATTGATGGCGAGAAGTTCTCTGAGGCTTTCGCTGAGAATGAGGCTGACGAGGTAATTGACCTCGGTGGCAAGATGGTTTTCCCAGGTCTCGTAGACATGCACGTTCACCTTCGTGAGCCAGGTTACGAGTACAGAGAGACAATCGCTACAGGTTGTGCAGCAGCTGCAAGAGGTGGTTTCACAGCAGTTTGCTCCATGCCTAATACTTTCCCAGTTTGTGATAACGCTGCAGTTGTTAGCGGTATTCTTAAGAAGGCTGAGGGCGCTAAATGCCGTGTGTACCCAATCGGCGCTGCTAACAAGGGCCTTGGTGCTAAGGAGATTGCAGAGATTGGTCTCATGAAGGAGGCAGGTATTGTAGCTGTTTCTAACGATGGTAAGCCAATTGCTAATGCAGGCATCATGCGTAAGGTGCTCGAGTATGCTTCTGACTTTGACATGCCAGTGCTTAATCACTGTGAGGACGATGACCTCTCTGAGGGTGCTATGAATGAGGGTCCAGTATCCACATCCATCGGTATCAGAGGTATTCCTACAGCAGCTGAGGACATCATGATTAGCAGAGATCTTATCCTTGCTGAGTACCTTGATGTTCCAGTACATATCTGTCACGTATCCACTAAGGGTGGTGTTCGCATGATAAGAGACGCTAAGGCAAGAGGAGTAAAGGTAACAGCAGAGACTTGCCCACATTACTTCACACTTACTGACGCTGCTTGCGAGAACTATGACACTAACTTCAAGATGCATCCACCTCTTAGAACACAGGAGCACGTTGATGCTATTATCGAGGGCCTTAAGGACGGCACAATTGACTGTATCGTTACTGACCACGCACCTCATCATCAGGATGAGAAGGAGCTCGAGTTCTCACTTGCTAACAACGGTATCGTTGGCCTTGAAAGTTCTTTCGCACTCAGCTACACATACCTTGTTAAGAAGGGCATCATCTCCATGGGGAGACTTATGGACCTTATGTGCTATAACCCATCTAATATCCTTAGACTTGGTAGAGGTGGCATGAACGTAGGTGATGACGCTGATCTTACAGTATTTGATCTTGATAACGAGTTCACTTTCGAGAAGGAAAAGATGCTCTCCAAGGGACGTAATACTCCATTTGATGGATGGAAGCTTTATGGTGAGACAGTTCTTACAATGATGGGAGGAAAGAAGACATATGAGAAACTTTGCTGATCAGTTAACAGATAAGATAGCTGAGCTTAATAACCCAACAGTAATGGGTCTTGATCCTAAGCTCGAGTACATTCCACAGTATATTAGAGACAAGCACATAGCTGCTAACCCAGGTGATGCTGAGCAGGCTGCTGCAGATGCTATCTATGAGTTCAACACATCACTTATCGATGCAGTTTGCGACATCGTTCCAGCTATTAAGCCTCAGTTCGCATATTATGAGATGTATGGCGTAAAGGCTATCGAAGTTCTTAAGAAGACTATCGAGTACGCACAGTCCAAGGGAATGCTTGTTATTGCTGATGCTAAGCGTAATGATATCGGAACAACAGCTACAGCTTATTCTGAGGGAATCATCGGTTCTACAGACGTTGAGGGTCAGAAGATTTCTATGTTCGGTGCTGACTGCGTTACTGTTAACGGTTACCTTGGTGTTGATGGTATCAAGCCATTCACAGACGTTTGTGCTCGTGACGGCAAGGGTATCTTCGCACTCGTAAGAACATCTAACCCATCTGCTGGTGATCTTCAGGATCTCAAGCTCGAGGATGGCAGAACAGTTTATGAGGCAATGGCAGATAAGGTTGCTGAGTGGGGTGCTGACCTCGTTGGCGAGAATGGCTTCTCATCTGTTGGTGCTGTAGTTGGTGCTACATGGCCTGAGCAGGCTGTCGAAATCCGTAAGAGAATGCCAACAAACCTCATCCTCGTTCCTGGTTACGGTGCGCAGGGTGCAGGCCCAGACGCTGCAGTTGCTTCTTTTACAGCTGAGGGCAAGGGTTCTATCGTTAACGCTTCCAGAAGCCTTATGTGCGCATGGAAGAAGAGAGAAGACCTCGCACCAGAAGAGTTCGCGAAAGCAACACGTGACGAGGCAATCGACATGAGAGAAAAGCTTAACGCAGCACTTAAGGACAGAAAGTACGTATGAGACAGGAATATAACGTAAAAATCGTATCCAAGGACATGATTAGTCCTGATACTGCTTACATTACAATTCATTGCCCAGCTATTGCTAATAATGCAAAGCCAGGTCAGTTTGTGAATGTTTCTTGCAGCAAATTCTTGAAGAGACCTTTTGGAATCGCTTCCGTTAATCCACAGGATGGTACGTTCTGTATTGGTGTTAAGGTTGTAGGTAAGGGTACAACTGAGATTGCTGCTTTCGAGGACGGAAAAGAAGTTACTGTTCTTGGTCCTCTTGGTAATGGTTTTGACTTTAATTTTGATGGCAAGTACATCCTGGTTAGTGGTGGTACTGGTGTGTTCCCGATTAATTTCGCGCACGAGTTCCTTACACAGAATAATGTAAAGCACATTGTTTGCCAGGGTTTCAGAGATAAGAGTCAGATTCTTATGAATGATCCATCTTTTATTCTTACTACAGATGCTGGTGATGCAGGTATTAAGGGTAACTGTTGTGATGGACTTAATACTATTTCAGATGAAGACCTTAAGGATTCCACAGTTGTTTGTGTAGGACCACTTCCAATGATGAAAGCAGTTGGTAACTGGGCAACATCTAATGGTCTTAAGTGTTATGTATCAATGGAACAGAGAATGGCATGCGGTATTGGTATTTGCCTCGTATGCATCTGTAAGGTTAAGGCTGAGGCTGAAGGTCAGGAGTTTAATCATGTAAGATGCTGCAAGGAAGGTCCTGTATTCCCATTCGAGGAGGTGATTTGGTGAAACCTTTAAACGTAGTTAAGGATAATCAGGCAATGGACCTTCTTAAGGCTATTGATTCAAATATTGCTGTTAAGGTTGGAGATGTTGAGCTTAAGAGCCCAATTATTCTTGCATCAGGTACATGTAACTTTGGTCATGAGCTTTCTGAGTATTATGATCTTTCCATCCTTGGTGGTTTGTCATCCAAGGGGTTAACAATCAAGCCACGTGTTGGTAATGAAGGTGTACGTGTTGCTGAGACTGCAGCAGGAATGCTTAATTCCGTAGGACTTCAGAACCCAGGTGTTGATTACTTTATCGAGCATGATCTCGACTATATGAATACTCTTGGAACAGGCGTTATCGTTAACGTTGCAGGACATTCATTTGATGACTACATTGCTATGATCGAGAAGCTTGATCCATATAAGGATAAGATTGATGCGCTTGAGGTTAATCTCTCATGTCCTAATGTTAAGGCAGGATGTATGTCTATTGGTTCTGACCCAGTTCAGGTTAAGACTATTGTTTCTGAACTTCGTAAGAGAACTACACTTCCACTCTGGATTAAGCTCACACCAAATGTAACTGATATTAAGTCAGTTGCTCTAGCGGCTCAGGAGGGTGGAGCAGATGCAGTTGTTATGATTAACACACTTCTTGGAATGGCAATTGATATCAGAACAAGAAGACCTATTCTTCGTAATAACACTGGTGGATATTCCGGACCTGCAGTTAAGCCTGTAGCACTTCGTATGGTTTCTGAGTGCGCTCAGGTTCTTAACATTCCTATTATTGGATGTGGTGGAATCTCTACTTATGAGGATGTACTCGAGTTCATTATTGCTGGTGCTAGTGCTGTCGAGATTGGTACAGCATCCCTCGTACATCCTACATGTCCAGTAGATATTACTAAGGATCTCAAGAAGTGGTGTGCGGATAACAACACATCTCTTACAGAATTAACTGGAACATTACAGCTTTGGTAATTGATAACAAATAAGGAGAATGAAAATGGCAAACACAGTTTCTAATGATTTATTCAAAACAAATGCAGTTCGTGTAGCTCCAGCTGATACACCATTCTGGTATACATCTGGTAAGCTTGGACCTTTCTATATCAACACACACTTCCTCGTTAAGAGTGAGAATGAAGCAAATCGTATGCTCAAGGTTATTGAGGATGCTATTGCTAACGATAAGATGACAGCTCCTGCAGTTATCTTTGGTGAGTTTAAGAAGCTTTATGAGACATCTGAGACATTTAAGAACGTTACTGATGCACTTGTAGAGGCAGCTAAGAAATATGATTTTGACTTTATTTCTGGTGGTGAGAGAAGAGATTTCTTCTTCTCCATGATGCCTGCATACCTTCTTAAGAAGCCACATCTCCTTATCTGCAAGGATTTGTCTGCTGTATACACAGATGAGAACTTTGAGAATCCAGTAGTTGCTTCTGAGGCACCTATCAAGGGTAAGAAGGCTCTGCATATTGCTGACCTTATTACAGAAGCATCTTCTTATGAGAGAGCATGGGTTCCATGTCTTCGTGATCTCGGTGCTGAGATTACAGATACAATTGCTGTAGTAGACCGTCATCAGAATGGCCGTGCTGTTCTTACAGGTCTCGGAGTAAATATGGAGACTCTTACAGGTATTAACAAGGAACTCTTTGATGAGGCACTTTCTCTTAATGCTATTAACCAGGAGCAGTACGATCTCGTAATGAAGTTCCTTACTTCACCTGATGATTATATGGCTGACTTCCTTAAGGCTAATCCTACATTTATCCAGGATCAGATTAATCTTGGTGGTAAGGCAGAGCAGAGAGCACGTCTCGCTATAGAAAAGGGTTTTGCTACTCTTTAATCTGTGAATATTCACTATAAGATTAAGACGAAAATTAATGTATAATAAAGTGTCATCCTTCTATGAGGATAGAATAACTATAATTTTGAGGTAAATCATGTCAGTAAGAAGAGTTTTATCTGAGAAAAAGACTAACTTTGCCGTAGAAGCACAGGGCGTGCTCCACGATGTAAAGGCAGACCTTGGCATTAGCACTTTGACTAATGTAAGAATTATCAATAGATACGATATTTCCGGTATCACAGATGAGGAGTATGAGCAGGCTAAGACTGTTGTTTTCTCTGAGCCACCTGTAGATGACGTTTATGACGAGACAGTTGACCTTAGCGACAGCTGCTACGTACTTATTATCGAGGCGCTTCCTGGTCAGTACGATCAGAGAGCAGATTCCGCTGCACAGTGTGTACAGTTCCTTACACAGAAGGAGAGACCACTTGTTAAGACAGCTAAGATTGTTGCTTTCTATGGTTCTGTAGAAGAGGCTGATAAGGAGAGAATCAAGAATTACCTTATTAACCCTGTAGAGTGCCGTGAAGCTTCCGCTGAGAAGCCAGAAACACTTGAGGATAAGTATGATATCCCTACAACAGTTGAGACAATCGATGGTTTCATCGATATGGATGAGGATGGTCTTAAGGCTCTCCGTGCTTCCATGGGTCTTGCAATGAGTGATGCTGATATCATCTTCACACAGGATTTCTTCAAGTCTCAGAAGCGTAACCCAACAGTTACTGAGATCAGAGTTCTTGATACTTACTGGTCTGATCACTGCCGTCACACAACATTCCTTACTGAACTTACTGACATTACTTTTAATGGTGACGACGAGCTTACAGCTGAGATTAAGAATACTTATGCTGATTACCTCTCATCCAGAGAGACACTTTATGGCGATAGAATTTCCCAGAAGCATATCTGCCTCATGGATCTCGCTACACTTGCTATGAAGAAGCTTAAGAAGGATGGAATGCTTGCAGATCTCGACGAGTCTGAAGAGATTAACGCTTGCTCTATCAAGATTAAGATTCAGGTAGATGGTGAAGATAAGGATTATATCTTCATGTTCAAGAATGAGACACATAACCACCCAACAGAGATCGAGCCATTCGGTGGCGCTGCAACATGTCTTGGTGGTGCTATCAGAGATCCACTTTCTGGTAGATCTTATGTATATCAGGCTATGCGTGTTACAGGTGCTGGTGACCCAACAGTTCCAGTTTCTATGACACTTAAGGGTAAGCTTTCTCAGAAGAAGATCGTTCGTACTGCAGCTGCTGGTTATTCTTCTTATGGTAACCAGATTGGTCTTGCTACAGGTCTTGTAGATGAGATTTATCACCCAGGTTATGTTGCAAAGCGTATGGAGATTGGTGCTGTTGTAGGTGCTGCTCCTGCAGAGAATATCGTACGTGAGAGACCACAGGCTGGTGATATCGTAGTTCTCCTCGGTGGTAGAACAGGTCGTGACGGTATTGGTGGTGCTACAGGTTCTTCCAAGGCTCACGATACAAATTCCGTACTTACATGTGGAGCTGAGGTTCAGAAGGGTAATCCTCCTACAGAGCGTAAGCTTCAGAGACTTTTCAGAAATCCAGATGTTACAAAGCTCATTATCAGATGTAATGACTTCGGTGCAGGCGGTGTTTCCGTTGCTATCGGTGAGCTTGCTGATGGTCTCAGAATTAATCTTGATATGGTACCTAAGAAGTACGAGGGTCTTGATGGAACAGAAATCGCTATTTCTGAGTCCCAGGAGAGAATGGCTGTTGTAGTTCATCCAGCTGACCTTGATACTTTCCTTGCTCATGCTGCAAAGGAGAACCTCGAAGCTGTAGTTGTTGCTGAGGTTACAGAGGAGCCAGTAATGAGAATGGTATGGAATGGCAACACAATCGTTGACCTTCCAAGAAGCTTCATCGATACAAACGGTGCTAAGCAGTACGCTTCAGTAGAGGTTGAGGCACCTGACTTTGAGAATCAGTACCTTGATTCCGCTATCGATGCTTATGTAGAGAATGATTTTGCTAAGTCCCTTAACGGTGCTCTTAATTCCCTTGAGGGATGTTCTAGAAAGGGTCTCTCACAGAGATTCGACTCCACAATCGGTGCAGGTACAGTACTTATGCCTTATGGTGGTTCTTACCAGAACTCACCTGAGGAAGGTATGGTTGCTAAGATTCCTCTTGATCACGGTCTTACAAAGGACTGCTCTGTAATGGCTTATGGTTTCGATCCATACTTCACAGAGTGGAACCCATATGCAGGTTCTTACCATGCAGTTGTTGAGTCTCTCTTGAGACTTATGTGTCTTGGTGTTGATCCTACTAAGGCTAGACTTACATTCCAGGAGTACTTCGAGAGAATGGCTTCCAAGCAGGCTTGGGGTAAGCCACTTCAGGCTCACCTTGGTGCTTACCAGGCACAGCTCGACTTTGGTACAGCTTCTATCGGTGGTAAGGACTCCATGTCTGGTTCCTTCAATGACATTCACGTTCCACCAACACTCGTATCTTTCGCAGTCGGTATGACAACATCCGATAAGGTTATTTCTTCAACACTTAACGGCAAGGACATTAAGCTTTACGTTATCAAGGCGGCTCGAAATGGTAAGGGCTTCTACAAGAAGGACCACGTTAAGAGAATCTTCAAGGCAGTTAAGGAGCTTCAGGACAGAGGTCTTCTTAAGAATGCTGCTGTAGTAAGAAGTGCTGGTATCGCTGCAAGAGTTGCTCAGATGTGTTTTGGTAACAGCCTCGGATTCGAGTTCAATACTGAGATTCCTATGAAGGAACTCTTCGAGAAGAGCCTCGGTACAGTTATCCTCGCTATCTCTGATGACAGCAATGCTGTTGATAAGGTAGAGATGGTAGGTGGTAGATACCTCGGTAAGACAACACTTGGTGACTTCTTCGTATATGGTGATCAGAAGATTGCTGCAGGTGCTGCATGCATCAGCTTTACATCTAAGCTCGAGAAGATTTTCCCAACAGCTGCAACTCCATCTAACATGCCATTTGAGCTTGGTCTTTGTGAGGCAGAGGAAGAGTTTAAGGCTGCTCCTGGTGTTCTTAAGGGTGTTAAGCCTAAGATCATTATCCCTGTATTCCCAGGTACAAACTGTGAGATTGATACAGCACGTGCCTTCGAGAGAGCAGGTGGTGATCCTGAGATCTTCGTAATCTGCAACAGAAATCAGCAGGATATCACAGATTCCCTTAAGAATCTTTCTAAGAAGATTTCTGAGAGTAACATCGTAATGCTCCCAGGTGGATTCTCCGCTGGTGATGAGCCAGAGGGATCTGGTAAGTTCTTCGCTGCTGCTTTCCGTAACCAGTATGTTACTGAGTCTGTAAGAGATCTCCTCTTCAACAGAGACGGCCTTATGCTCGGTATCTGTAATGGTTTCCAGCCTCTTGTACAGCTCGGACTTCTCCCATACGGTGATATAAAGGAGCTTTCCTCCGAGAGCCCAACTCTTACATTTAATAACATCGGTCGCCACCAGAGTGGTTATGTAGCTACGAAGATTATGTCTACTAACAGCCCATGGCTTTCCAAGGTAATCCCTGGTACTATCTACCACATTCCTGTATCTCATGGTGAGGGTAGATTCGTAGCATCTCCTGAGGTATTGAGAAACCTCGCACTTAATAAGCAGATCGCTACATGCTATGTAAACGATGATGGTATCGCTGCTACAACAACAGACTTTAACCCTAACGGTTCTGATTGTGCTATCGAGGGTATCCTTTCTCCAGACGGTCACGTATTTGGTAAGATGGGTCACTCTGAGAGATTTGATCCAGACCTCGGTAAGAACATCCCAGGTATCAAGGATCAGAAGATCTTCGAGTCTGGTGTAGCTTACTTCCTCTAATTTCTAGGATTTCTGGATGAATAGGGAAGAGACTATTTCTTATATGAATAATCACGGAATTCTGCCTGAATCTAAGTTCGGGCAGAATTTTCTGTGTGATGAAGAAATTATTGAAGCTATTGTGGAACTTTGTTCTGCTACTGTAGATGACAAAGTTCTGGAGATTGGTCCTGGTATCGGAGCATTGACTAGAGAATTCAGAGCAAATGATATCGACATTACTGCTGTAGAGATTGATAAGAGACTTGCTCAGTATTTATCTGAAGAAGGATTTAATATCGTTGTTAGCGATTATACCAAGCTTAAGGCTGAGGATTATGAGCCTTCTAAGTACACTGTAGCTGTTAGTAACATTCCATACTATGTAATGACACCAATCATGATGAAAATGATGTCTGACCTTACTAATTGTCGTAAGATGACTTTCATGGTAGAGGATGCAGCAATTGACAGAATTGATGCCAAACCTGGTTCTAAGCAGTATGGTCCACTGGCGGTTATGTGTAGTAGTTATGGTGATTTCGAGCGCGAATTCACGGTGCCTTCTGGATGCTTTGTTCCAGCACCACACACCACATCCGCAGTGATAACGCTTACTAGAAGAGCGGGTGACACTTTCGTGCCAGATAGTGCTTACGCACAGTTTCTTACAAGATGCTTTGCTAATAGACGTAAGAAGCTGACTAATGGAGTTCCAGAAGCAAAGGAAGCACTTGGCAAACTGGATATCGATTCTAACATCAGGGCAGAACAGCTGACACCAGAACAGTTTAAGGCCCTTTATGCTATAATTAATTCCTAACTTAGGAGGATTGACTTATGAAGAAAAGTTCGCAGAGTTTGATGAGTAAATATTCAGATGGAAGCATCAAAAAGAAGAAGGCTTCAAATAAGGATTATCCTCTTATGACTACTTATGAGCAGAGATATAAGGGTTCTCTGGCTAAGGAAGTGACTGTAGAGAAGAAGCTTACTCTTGATGAGAAAATCGAGAAGCGTGAAGCTCAGTTACATCCAGAAGTTAACCCTAATGATGATCTTATTCCTAACAGAGTATCTGTAGAGATTGCAGGCGTTCGTTATCTTATGGGATGTACAGAAGAAATGAGTGCTTCCAGAATTAAGAGAATTGCTGCTCAGGTTAACGATATCTTAAGTGAAGCTAAGAATGATAATCCTGGACTTACAAACTCCAGAGTTACAACACTTGCTCTTATTGATGCATGCGACAAGCTCGTTGCAGCTCAGGATGAGCTTTCTAATATGAAGACAGAGCTTATGTATTTACAGCAGAAGGTAAATCTTGGTAAGCCAGCGGAAGCACCAGCAGAGCCAACTCCTATGGAACAGCTCGCTATGGGCACAACTGATTTGGAGAAGAAATAATGGAAATGATTGAATTACTGGCACCAGCTGGTTCCCTTAGCATTTTGAAAGCTGCTGTTGATGCAGGTGCTGATGCAGTTTATTGTGGTGTTAATGTTTTTAACGCACGTATGAATGCTGGTAATCTCAGCATGGAAGAACTTGCTGAAGGATGCATTTATGCTCACAGACGTTCCAGCAAGGTTTATCTTACTTTGAATACTCTTATCACTGATGATGAGATGGATTCAGCTTGTGACTTGGCCTTAGATGCTTATAACAGCGGTGTTGATGGCATTCTTGTTCAGGACTTAGGTCTTGCTATTAATATCAAGAAGAAGTATAGCGAGATTCCGCTTCATGCCAGCACACAGATGAATGTATATTCTGATACTGATTTTAAGAAGTTAAGCGAAATGGGTATTACACGAGTAGTACTTCCACGTGAGCTTTCTTTGCAGGAGATTAAGCACAGAACAAAGATTGCCAAGAGATATGGTATCGAGACTGAGGTGTTTGCACACGGTGCAATTTGTGTTTGTACATCTGGTCTTTGTCTTTTCAGTTCTATGAATAAAAGTGGTACAAGATCTGGTAACAGAGGACTTTGTGCTCAGCCTTGTCGTCAGGAGTATTCATTAAGAGGATCAGACGGCACTTATGAGTATAAGAAAGGTCATCTCATTTCTCCTAAGGACAGAAGTGTTATTCCTTATCTTGGTGAGCTTATCGAGACTGGTACAGCATCACTTAAGATTGAAGGACGTATGAGAGATGAGAACTATGTTCGCTCTACAGTTGCAGCATACAGAACTCTCATTGATTATTACTATGAGGGTGAACTTACTAAGGATATGAAGGAGCTCGTAACTAACGATCTTCTTGTTAACTTTAACCGTGGTGGTGCGTTTACTACACAGTATCTTAATGGTCATAAGCCTGAGAACTTCCTTTCTGGCAGTTACGTAGGTAAATTTGGCCTCAGAATAGGCGGAATTGCTTCCACAGATAGCAAGAAGGGAACAATTGTTATCAGACTTAAGGATGGCGTTACAGAGCCTTCTAGAGGCGATTATGTTTCCATTAGAGATAAGAACGAAGAGATTTGCTCTTTCCCAATTGGTAAGATTCATGAGGCACCAGGTTCTATAACTGTTAAGGGACTTCATCCAGATCAGATTAGCAAGCTTCATTCAGGTATGTCTGTGTATCTTATGAACCATGACTTCCTTGGCAATGATTATCCAGACCGTAAGACAGTTATTAATATTTCTATTGATACTTCTGACAGCACTACTATTACAGCTAATGCTGTAGTTAATGGCGGTATGCTTGATCAGTGTTTTGCTGAAGAGACTATCGATCTTGATCCATCTTTTGAGGGTCGTTCACTTCCACTGGATAGAATCGAGCAGCAGTTCCGTAAGACTGGTAATACACCATTTATCGTCGATGAGGTATATTTCACATCAGAGAATGAACCAGCTTGTCCTGTATCTATGATCAATGACCTCAGAAGAACTCTTATGGATAGCCTTATGTCTGAGATTGATTACTCAACATCACATAATACATCTGCTATGTTTGATATGTTTGGGGATGCAGAAGAGACTAGTAATGAAGAGGTTACACCTGGCACAAGCAAGGTTCTCTATATCTTCGAAGCAGTTAACAGTGTTCACGGCTCATTAAGAAGAGATGCTGATATCTATGGATTTACTTTGTATGATCTCTTAAGCAAGAAGATTCGTAACAGAATCGTAGACTTTGTTAAGGAAAGCGGCTGCGAGATGGCAGCTATCCTTCCTGACTTTATGCACGACGAGCTTAAGAAGCGCGCTGAGGAAATGCTTAAGGAGATGAAAGAGATTCTTGGCGACAGCTTTACCATGGTGGTGGACTCTGACGTCTTGGGCGAAAGTTATATCTACGAGAGTCTTAACCTTAAGCACATCATTTCTGCCGGTGGTAACTGCTTTAATAAGGCGTCTTTACGAAATGCATTAGACACTTGTGATGGTGCGCAAATTTCTTATGAGGTAGAGACTTCTGGTGCTTACGAGATGCTTTCGAGCATCAGTGGCACAAAGAGCAAGACTGTTATGCTTCACTGTGGTGGCCCTATCCCATGGATGCAGTCTGATTTCTGTCCTTTGGGCGGCGGACGCGAGAAGTGCAGAACATGTCTCGAAGACGATCACTTCTATCTTAAGCAGGGTGAAGGCGAGAAGGAGTGCTTTGTTGTTCCTCATATTACTGACTGTTCATCAACAATTTTTGGGGTATCCAAGAACGTATATAATGAAGATATTTCAGAGTCTATTCAGGACCTTGGTTACGATGTGATCATGGTTTACACAGAGATTTAAGGAGGATTTTATGGAACTTATTATGGAAAAGTGCAGGGAAGAAGCAGTTCTCCCAACATATGCTAACGATGGCGATGCAGGAATGGATCTTTACAGCTGTGCAGATATTCTTGTTCATCCTGGACAGACAGTATTAGTTCCTACTGGTCTTAAGATGGCTATCCCTTATGGATATGAAGTTCAGATTAGACCTAGAAGCGGTGTATCCCTTAAGACCGCACTTCGTATTCCAAATGCTCCTGGAACAATTGACTGTGGATATAGAGATGAAGTTAATGTTATCGTTTATAACGCTTCCATCCGTGAGGATGCTTCTGATGAGGAACCATTCACTCTTGGTGTTAAGGGTTGTCCTCATGGTACATATCTCATTAAGAAGGGCGACAGAATTGCTCAGATGGTATATGCGAAGGTTGAATATGCAACAATTAAGGAAGTAGATTCTGTAGCTGAAATTGGCTCCAACAGAGGTGGTGGATTCGGCTCTTCAGGCGTGTAATTGCTACAAATTTGACCCGCTTTAACAACTAGTATTATTGAACCTCTTTTGATAAAATAGTATGGTTACTAATTTTGTCGAAAGGGGTTTTATTATGCTCGAGATTTACAAATCAGAAGAAATTAATAAGAACTCTGCGGCAAAGGGTGCAGTGAAGAAAATTCACAAGGTAGTTCCAATAGAAGAAATTACAGATGACTGCTGGATTAATCTTTACTCTCCAACAGAGTCTGAGATTGCCAGAGTAGAGAATGCACTTGGCATTCCACAGGAATTCTTAAGATATCCTCTCGATGAAGAAGAGAGACCTCGTATCGACGTTGATGATGATACAGATATCCACCTTATTATCGTGGATATTCCATATTCACAGAGAGAAAATGACATTATTAGTTATGATACAACTCCACTTGGTATTATTATTACTGAGCGTAATATTGTAACTGTATCTCTTAAGGAAACTCCAATTCTTGATCATCTTATCGAGAACAGAATTAAGGACTTGTTTATTCCTTTTAGAACAAGATTTACAATTCAGATTCTTCTTGGTGTTGCTCGTGAATACTTGAGACTCTTAAGATTCATCGACAAGACATTAGAGGCATCCGAAGTTAAACTTGCTAAGGAGATTAGTAACAAGGAATTATATAAGCTCCTCGAGCTTTCTAAGTCTCTCGTTTACTTCACATCTTCTCTTAAATCTAACGAAGCCGTGCTCGAGAAGTTGATGCGTGGAAGAACAATTAAGCTTTATGACGAAGATGAAGATCTTCTTGAAGATGTAGTAATCGAGTATAAGCAGGCTCATGAGATGGCTGATATTTATGCTAATATCGTTAGCTCTACTACAGATGCGTATGCTTCCATCATTAACAATAACGTTAATGACATAATGAAGATTATGACTGCTGCTACAATTTGTCTTACTATCCCAGATCTGATTGGTAGTTTCTTTGGTCAGAACTGTCCAATGCCATGGGATGATTCTTTTGCAGCAAATCCGATGCCATTTATCGGACTCACTCTTGCTTGTGTTTGTAGTTTCTTTATTGCAGCTATAATCCTGAGAAAGAATAAGATGTTATGAGTTCCAATCGTGGTTTTACACAGATAAATTTTGACGAGAATAAAGGTAAGAAATTCAGAAGAAGTAGTAGCTCTATGATTATGAGAGTTGCTCTTGTTCTTAGTATTATTGCAGTTTTCTTTGTTGGAATGATTGTTCTTACTATTACCAGTTCTAATAACCTTATGAATATTGATAAGAATCAGATGTCTAACGTGCCATCTAATATTCTTCCTTCTTATTCATCCTGTAGTTTCTCATCCTTTGATAATCAAACTAACTTATCAGGCTGGTTTTTTAAGTGTGATAATCCGATAACAACTATCATTGTAGTACATGATTCTGGTTCTAATAGACTCCCATTTGGCGTTAATATGATCGATATGATCGAGCAGTGGCTAGATAACAACTATAATGTATTTCTTTTTGACCTGCGTAACTCAGGTGAATCAGGCGGAGATATTACTACTTATGGATATCTCGAGTGGATGGATGTTATTGGAGCCATTTCTCAGGTAAGACAGATATCAGTTACTACAGATGTTGTTTTGTATGGTATTGGATCAGGAAACACAGCATGTCTAATGGCATACGATAAGTTACCACCTAAGGATATTAAAGAGCATGAACTGGATTCCTATGATCCTGAGATTCTTAATCTCGGCTATGATCAGTCCTATATTATCGGTATGATATTTGATTCACCAGCAAAAAATTCTGATGACTATATTAAGACTAAGGTTAAACAAACTCAGTTCCTAGGTATGCTTACTCAGAACTTTGTTCCTTATGCGATTAGAATCTCAGCAGGTGAGGGAGATTCAGTTAATATGATTGCAGAGATTAGCAGACTTCCTATTCCTGTATGTATTTTATATGGTGGACATGATATGTATATCGGAGCTGATAAAATAGATCAGGTAGTTAATGAGCGTAACAGGCTTAACTCCACCATTACCGCATCGCAGATGATACCAGGTGCTGGATATCTGGAATCTTTCTCTTCCGGTAAAGAACTATATATGAAGACAGTATTAAACTTCTTACAATCTTACTTTATTAAGAGCTGATGATTATGGAAAAAGACGTTTATATTTTGGGAATTGAATCTTCCTGCGATGAGACAGCATGTTCTGTCGTTAAGAACGGAAGAGAAATAATTAGTAATGTTATAGCATCACAGGCTGACTTTCACGAGCAGTATGGTGGTGTTGTTCCTGAGCTGGCTTCAAGAATGCACGTGGATGCTGTTTATCCTACTATTAAGCAGGCACTTGCTGATGCTAACCTGGAATTGGGCCAAATTGACGCTGTAGCCGTTACCTATGGTCCAGGCCTTGTTGGTGCCTTATTAGTTGGTTTAAGCGCGGCGAAAGGCCTCTGTGCGGCTTCTGGCGTGCCTCTTGTAGGTGTAAATCACCTTATGGGTCATATCTGTGCTAATTATCTTTGTTTTGAAGAACTGGAGCCACCATTTTTGTGCCTTTGCGTAAGCGGTGGTAATACTCAGATTGTTCATGTTAAAGACTATTCTGACCTTGAGATTCTTGGTCGCACACGTGATGATGCTGCTGGTGAAGCTATTGATAAAATTGCACGTGTAATTGGTCTGGGATATCCTGGTGGTCCTAAGATGGATAAAGCAGGTCAGGGAGGAGACGTAACCCGTTACGCTTTCGCCAAGACTCACATGGGTGATACACTAGATTTCTCATTCAGTGGTATTAAGACATCGGCTCTTAACACTATAAATATCAGCAGACAAAAGGGTGAAGAGATAGATGTTAAAGATTTCTGCGCATCTTATCAGCATCACCTGGCAGAAATTCTTGTTAAAAACACTATTAAAGCGGTAAAACAAACTGGAGTAAAAAAGGTAGCACTTGCTGGTGGTGTAAGCGCTAATTCTTTCCTTAGAGAGGCTTTTGATAAAGCTGCTAAGAACCACAAATTAGAGCTTTATTATCCTAAGCTTGGACTTTGTACTGATAATGGTGCTATGATAGCTTCAGCGGGATACTACGAATATATTAGAGGTGTCCGTCATGGATTAGATCTTAATGCGGCACCATCACTTAAACTTGGAGTAAATAATGCCAATACATAAGGGAATTAAGATAATTGCAGAGAACAGAAAAGCATTTCATGACTACTTCATTGAAGATAAGTATGAGTGCGGAATTTGTTTGTCTGGAACAGAAGTAAAGAGCCTTCGTGCTGGTAAGGTTAATATGAAGGATAGTTATGTAACAATTAAGGAGGGAGAAGCGTTCCTCGTTGGTGTTCACATTAGTCCGTACGAAATGGGTAACAGATTTAACCTCGACCCAGAAAGAAGCCGTAAATTACTGCTTCATAAGAAGGAAATTATTAGATTATTTTCAACAATTAAGCAGGATGGACTTACTTTGGTGCCAACTAAATGTTATTTTAAAGATGGCCGTGTAGAGTTCGTGATTGTTCTCGCAAGAGGGAGGAAAAACTACGTTGAACGTGATACTGAGGCCAAGAAGCAGGCTCAGAGAGATATTGACAGAGCTATGAAGGGGAATCTGAAGGGTAATCGTTAATGAGACTTAAGGATACAGATAGAGATATATCTTATATAGCAATAGCTTTAGCTGCTATTTTCTGGATATTATCCATTGCATGGATGATTACTATTTTTGTGTATTCTTCAGAGTCTGGTATCGAGTCAACCACTAGAAGTTTTTCTATATTACAGTTTTTAAAGAATCTTGGAATTGATTTTATCAATGAGACCGTAGTCAGAAAGGGAGCACATGTAGGGGAGTTCGCCCTACTCGCTTTCCTATCATTTATGGCAATAAGATATACTAACATGGTTTCCCCATCCACATCTTATTCACAGACGCCTGTTAAAATCATTAAATCTGATAACGAGATGTATATTGTTATATCATTTTGGATTTGTGCCGTTTATGCAGCAATTGATGAATATCATCAGTTGTTTGTTACTGGCCGTAACGGATCTATTTATGATTTCTTAATTGATATGTGTGGTAGCATAATTGTACTTTTGATAATACGTGTTTGCTTTTCTATTAATTTAAGAAGACACGGTCTCAGTGAATTGAGATACGATTAAAATAATTTCTTTGAAAATATAGAAGGCCTTTTGTTTTGTAATTTCTTATATATCTAATTCGGTATAATTATTGTTTTGGTGAATTGGGAAGATATAGTTTTTGGGAAAATGATTCATTATATATTGTAAATATTATTATTTAATGGTATTCGTAACGAATATGATATAATTTCTATAATCAATATTAAGGAATTATATTATGGAAACGCGTATTACAAAATTAATTGTTAATAAGCCTGGTGGAACGGCTTCATCTAATTCTAAGTCTTATAAGATTTCAATTCCGACTTCATGGGTTAATAATCTTAAGTTGAATTCATCTGATGATTCTAAAGTAATTATTTCATTTGATGGTAAATCTATAATCATTAAACCAATACAATCTATTGATGAAATTAAATCCAATAATCCTGATCATGATTTTATTACACTTAAATTCTATGATTCAGATTATCTGTGTTCATTAATTCTGGCTGACAAAACTTCAAAGAACGTTTACGTCGAGAATTATACTGACAATATTATTAAGACCGCTTTTGGTGTTAACACTAATCCGCAGTGGTCTGATTTTCTTGAATTCCTTGAAGATCGATGTATTCCTAGGACACGTGCTGGATTACAGTATTACTTTGAATATCAAAGTATTTCTGAATATGATCCATTTGAAATAATCAGTAAAACTCAGGGTCGAATGGCGGAGGATCAGCAATGGCTGGAAATTATATGAAAATCGAACTAATTTCAAATGATATAATTGCCGAAACATCATCAAAAGGCAATCAGGAGAAATGGTTTAATAAGGATATTAATAAATGGTATAAAATTGACCAATTTGGGTATGAAGCATTATCTGAAGTGATGACCTCTACCCTCTTAAATCTGAGCAATATAAAACTAGATACACCGTTTTCATTTGTTACATATGATATAGGAAAGTTTAACGTTCATAATAAAGAATTAACTGGTTGTTTTAGTAACAATTTCCTTCAAGAAGGATATTCAATTATCACATTAAGCACACTATATAAAAAGATGTTAAAAACACCCTTAAGTGCTTTATTATCAAGGCTTTCCAGTGATATTAAACGTATAGAATATTTAGCAGAAACAACTGCTGAATTAACTGGTCTTACTATGTTTCCACAGTACTTAACTTTGCTTTTTGAAGTAGATTCTATGGTTCTTAATGATGACCGCCATCTTAATAATATTGCTGTTCTAGAGCATGACGGAAAATATGATTATTGTCCTATTTTTGATAATGGAGCTGGATTTATGTCAAATGTGATGTTATCTCCTATGGATATTAATCCTAAAGCATTAATTAAAGATTTAAAAGCACGCCCTTTTAATACTACATTTAATAGACAAGTTAATGCTGCACATAAGCTCTATGGACCTCAGCTTTCGATGCCTAGATTATCAAATACCGCTATCGCTGATATGGTAGAACCATTACTTGAGTATTATCCAGAGCGAGATAGAAGTTATATAAAAGAACGTGTTCTGGCTACTTTACGCAGGTAAAAAAATTTTTTTAAATTTTTTCAAAATCAATGAACCTGGAACAAACTTACTCCGTCTTATGGGTATAAAAGCAAAAACAAAAGCTTTAAACAAAGGAGATTTAATTATGAAAAAGTCACTTATTCCAGTAGTTCTTATTTCAGCTATGATGCTTGCAGGTTGTTCTGTTACAGATATTAATACTAATGAATCTATATCAGAATCAAAAACAAATTCTGACACAGAATATTCTGAAGTTATTACTAACAATAATATTAGTACTGAAACAAATGTTATTCCTGTTATTAATGCTAGCAATGATAGTAATGATGGTAATGATGGTATTGAAAGTATTGGTAATATTGATAATAACGACGAGACTACATCAGAATCTAATGATTATCCAGAATCAACTTCTAATTCATCAAAAGGTATTATTCTTGAAAGTATGACATTCCTTAATACAGACGATGGTGATGTTTACTGCTTTGACGGAGGCGATAACAGATGGGATGTTGATAATAAAGATGGTTCCTGCTATCCATTTAAGTACTTTACTCCTACCTACACAGATGCATCCAGAATCGATATTCAGATAAATCTTGCAGATAACTCACGTACAGATTTATTCTATTATGGAATCCTTGATAATAATGGTGATTATCTATATGTAAGTTCTTTTGGTGAGACTACAGTTACAATTAACGAGGACAGAATTCCTTCTATATATTCTGATGGAAAGCTTATAAATGGTCAGTACTCTGTAGAACTCTACTTTAATGAAGATATTATCTTTACGGGTATTACACTATATGTAAATAATTAAAATGATTCTATATATTTGGACTCCAACTACTTCTTATGCTTTACCATTCGCATAAATTTTTGATAAACTGTAAATGATTATTTTTCGGGGTGGGAGATTATGGATCAGGATACTATAAATTATCTAGTTGAATGTGCGAAACAAGGCAGCGACGATGCTTTTGCTCAACTTTATGATGCAGCCTATGGCATGGTGTATCATGTTTGTCTTGGTTATCTTAATAATCATGAAGATGCAGAAGATACTACACAGGAAGTTTTTATAAAAATCTATAATAGCCTTAATACACTTACAGATAATCGAACATTCTTTGGATGGGCTCAGACAACAGCTATTCATAAAAGTATTGATAAACTTAGATCTCGTAAAGTGGATATTTCATTCGAAGAAAGCGTAGGCATCGAGGACGCTTTGTTCGGTGATGATCGTATGGAGTTCCTTCCAGATACATATGTTATGCAGGAAGAACAGCGCAGAATCATGGAAAACATTCTGGTTCAGGAACTTACAGATGTTCAGTATCAGACTGTATATATGTTCTACTATAATAATCTTCCTGTAGAACAGATTGCTCAGGTTATGGCTGTACCAGTTGGTACTGTTAAGACTCGTCTTATGAATTCTAGAATTAAAATCAAAGAAGGAGTTCAAAAATATGAGAATGCAACTAATGATAAGATTACGGTTGCTGGTGCGTTCCCTTCTATTGGTATGGTTCTTGCAGGAGCTATTGCAAATACACCAATAAACTATGTACCATTTGCTGGGGGGGCAGCGATGGCTATTGGTACAACAGCTGGTGTAGGTATTACCTCTGCCCTTCTTACCAAAATTATTATCGGTGTATCCGCCGTAGGTATTCTCGGTATTGGTACAGCTGTAGCAGTAAATCACAACAATAAAAAAGCAGAAAACGAAGCGAATACAAATGTAACTACAGTTATGGAATCAGATGTATTAGCAATTAATACAGATAATGTTGTGCCTGTAATTAATACTGATGAGTCAGATTTTGCCCCTGTTACAAGTAAATCATATACTCTTCAGAGCTTTACATTTCATGGCACTGATGAAGGCGATGTATATTGCTTTGATGGTGGTGATAATAAATGGAACGTTGATAACAAAGATGGTTCCTGCTATCCATTAAAGTACTTCACCCCTACATATACAGATACATCTAGAATTGATATTTCATTTGATTTTTCAGCTGATTCTCGTACAGATTTGTTCTATTATGGAATTCTTGATAGCAGTGATGAATATCTTTATGTAAGTGACTATGGTGAGACAACAGTTACTATTAATGAATCTAGAATTCCTTCCATATATTCTGACGGTAAGATTAAAGCTGGTCAGTACGTATTAGAATTATATTATGGTGAAGATATTATCTGGAAAAATATCGTAATCAACGTAAAAAATGGTAATTCCATTCCTGTAGGCGAGCTTAATCTCTCTCCAGAATATCGTGAACTTGTTAATTGTATTAAGAATCAGGCAACGACTGGTAATTATACTGATTTGGGATATGAGCATCCAGGAATCAATTATTTCCTTAATAATCATCCTGGCAAGGCAGATAGCATTAAGGTAGCTGCATTAGATATTACTGGTAATGGCGTTCCTGAGCTGTTCTTTATGTATGAGACAGAAGATGGTGTTCCATATATTCTTGAAATGTATGAGATGAAAAATGGAAAGCCAACTATTTTCTGCAGTTCATTGAATCTTGTATATTACTATCTCCCTGGCAATACTATTCTCATGACTGACGGAACAATAAATTCACTATATTCTTACTGGACAGGAAATGCTTCTGGTGAAGGTTTCTATGAGAAGTATGCTGTATGGGGATCCACAGATAAACTCCCATGTGCTACAGAAGATGCAGATTACTATTGGTATTCAGCAACTAATTTGTATAGTAATGATGCAATATATCAGGGCACAGAAAGACCAACTAGTATGATTGCTTGGGATCCAGCCTGGGTTCCAGCACAATTAGTTTCATTACCAAACGCATAAGATTTTCATAAAATTAAAACATAATAATAGAGCAGCCTCTAATCTGAGACTGCTCTTCACTTTTATGCGTTAATATTAAATTAGATCTGATCCAATGCCTGCTTAATATCTGCAATGAGATCATCAGCGTCCTCGATACCAACTGAGAAACGAATGAGATCTGGCTTAACGCCAGCCTCAACAAGCTGTTCATCACTGAGCTGACGATGTGTGTGTGATGCTGGGTGCAATACACAGGACTTAGCATCTGCAACGTGTGTAACGATGGAAATAAGCTTGAGGCTATCCATGAACTTAACAGTTGTAGCACGATCACCCTTAATACCGAAGCACATTACACCACAAGTTCCCTTTGGCATATATTTCTTAGCTCTCTCATAGGAACTATTAGACTCGAGACCTGGATAATTAACCCATGCAACTCTCTCATCAGACTCGAGGAACTTAGCAAGCTTAAGAGCATTCTCACAGTGACGTGCCATACGTACATGAAGTGACTCGATACCAAGGTGCAAATAATATGCGTTCTGTGGAGCCTGGATAGATCCAAGGTCTCTCATAAGCTGTACTGTAGCCTTTGTAATATATGCGCCTTTACCGAATTTCTCAGCATATGTGATACCGTGGTAAGACTCATCAGGTGTGCAAAGTCCTGGGAACTTATCAGCATACTCCATCCAGTCGAAGTTACCAGAATCAATAATAGCACCACCAACACCTGATGCATGACCATCAAGGTACTTTGTAGTGGAATGTGTAACAATATCAGCACCATGCTCGATAGGACGGCAGTTTACTGGTGTAGCAAATGTGTTATCAACGATAAATGGAATACCATTATCGTGTGCAACCTTTGCAAACTTCTCGAAGTCGAGAACTGCACATACAGGGTTAGAGATTGTCTCACCGAAGATAAGCTTAGTATTAGGGCGAATCTCCTTAGCGATATCCTCATAAGAAGCTTCAGGATCAACGAATGTGCACTCGATACCCATTTTCTTCATTGTTACACCGAACAGGTTAAATGTACCACCATAGATAGATGATGATGAAATAAAGTGATCTCCTGCCTCACAGATATTAAATACTGCAAAGAAGTTGGCAGCCTGACCAGAAGATGTAAGCATTCCTGCAATACCACCCTCGAGCTCTGTAAGCTGAGCTGCAACGAGATCATTTGTAGGGTTCTGAAGTCTTGTATAGAAATATCCAGAAGCCTCGAGATCGAACAAAGCTCCCATTGCATCAGAAGAATCATACTTAAATGTTGTGCTCTGATAGATTGGAATCTGTCTAGGCTCTCCGTTCTTAGGTGTGTATCCGCCGTGGACGCACTTACTGTCAATACCGTTCATTAATATATCCTCCAATAATTAAAATACTTATTCCTCAGCATCTCCTGCGACACTGATATCTTTAATAATAACTGATGGACAGAAGAATTCTCCTTCACCATGAGGTTCAGCAATTAAATCATTACCTACTTCAGAAATCTTCTTAAGAACACTATAGAAATTATCTGAAATAGTAATCTGTTCAACAGCATTACTTATTTTACCACCTTTTATGCGATATCCCTCACAGAAAAGTGAAAAATCACCACTAATTGCATTAACACCAGCGTGAAGACCATTAAGTTCTGTGATGTAAACGCCATCATCAACGGTTTCACAAAGTTGCTCGAAATTCTTAGTACCCGGTTCTACTACAAGGTTAGTAAAACTTGCGCTAACGTTAGCTTTGTAACCGCTCTTGAAGCCATTTCCTGTGGATTCCTTTCCTGCCATGGCTGCGGATCTTAAGTTGTACATAGCTGTCTTAAAAACACCTTTATCGATAAAGGCTTTTGCACGTGTGGTAACGCCCTCGGAATCAAATGGTACCTTATAAATTGCTTTCTCATAGAAAGGGTCTTCCTTGAGGGTAAAGCATGAAGCAGCTATTGTCTCCCCTTCCTTGCCAGCAAGAAGTGAGATGCCCTTCATCATGGAGTAACCAGAAAAGTTACCAAAGAAAGTCATAATCATGGAGATAAATGCCTCGTTTCCGAGTACGATGTCGTAGCTTCCAGAAGGCATTGATCGCGCACCAAACTTGCCCATAAGGCGCTTTTCCAACTCTTTCGTAAACGTTTCCGCATTAAACTCGTCGATATCTGTGCCGTACCAGTAGTAGCCGCCACTTTTTACTACGCCGTCTTTCTCAGCGTGAGCACCAGCATAAATAGAAACGGAATCATCGTCTCTGTATGCGTGAAGGCCCTTGGAGTTTATGATAATCTGAGGTCCAGTACCACAGCTGATACTAAGGTAATCTACGCCTTTAACTGCTGGGTCGATAGCAAGAATGCGTTTCTCGAGGTCCAGTCCAATCTCAGCGAATCTGTTATATGTATTCTTAACATAATTAGGACTAAGAGCCTCATAACGAAGATTACTGTTATTAGGATCACAGTAGATAAAGTGCTCATCCTCATCGTTAAGAACACCGATGTTTTCTAGCGCACTGCTAAGCAAGAAATCAAGAGCATCATCATCAAATTCTGTTGTAGCAGCTGTACCCATCTGACCATTGATCTTACCTCTGAAAGATACACCCTGATCAGAAGAACGCTCATATGAAGATACTTCTCCATTAAGGATATCAACACTCATAGAACTGCTGTTCATAAAGGATGCTTCAGCTTCTTCAAAACCATATTCAGAGGATTTCTCGATTAATTTGAGCATAAACTGCTCTGCAAGTTTTACGTCCATAATTACTCCTCCCCTGCTTCTCTTCCACCAACTAACATGGAAGATACTCTGATTGTTGGCTGACCTACTGTTACTGGTACACTACCTGAGATAGAACCACAAACACCAGCTGAAAGCTCCAGGTCGTTACCTACTCTATCAATGTCCATAAGAACTTCCTGTCCCTTACCGATTAAAGTAGCGCCACGAACAGGCTCACAGATCTTTCCGTTACGAATCATGAAGGCTTCATTTGATGCAAAGTTAAATTCGCCTGTAGCAGTGTCTACAGAGCCACCGCCGAGCTTTGTACAATACAGACCATATTCTGTATCTGCGATGATGCTCTCAGGGCTCTCAGAGCCATTAGCGATGAATGTGTTACTCATACGAGATGTAGGTGCATAAGAATAATTGCTTCTTCTGGAACAACCAGTAGCAGGCATATTCATACGACGAGAACCAAGCTCGTCAATAAGATAGTTAGTTAAGATACCATCTTTGATAAGCTGGAGATTAGATGATTCATTACCTTCGTCATCAATCATGTAAGATCCCCACTCACCTTCGATACGTGCATTATCCCATGCACTTACAACTGGTGAAGCAATCTGTGTATTAAGATTATCAGTAAAGCAAGAACTCTTAATTCCTACTGAAGTTGATTCGAGAGCGTGTCCGCATGCTTCATGGAAAATTACTCCACCAAAACCATTGCCGAGGATTACAGGCATCTTGCCAGATGGAGCATAACCAGCACCAGCCATACGAATAGCAGTATCACAGCATTCTTGTGTCTTCTCGATGATTGGATATTCATTAATAAACTCATAACCACGCATAGAACCTGGTGCGATACGACCAGTCTGTTTCTCGTTACCCTTTGTGGCAATAACTTCAAAGGAAAGTCTAATACGACTCTGAGACTCTTCTTTATTAAGGCCACGTGAATTGCATACTCTAATAAGTCTATTACCAGTGCTAATAGAACCAGTTGTCTGTGTAATCATTTCATTATAAGAAGTTGCATAATCAGAAGCCTTCTTAATAAAATCAACCATATCAGACTTAGGAGTCTTCATAGGATCAATCATAATTCTATTAGGAGTAGACTTACAAAGAGCTTCAAGTGCCTTAATCTCAGCTGGAGAACCACCCTTAAGAGCATCAGCTGCTTCTAAAGCAAGCTTAATAAGTGTGTCAGGATCTTTATCGCTGCTATATACATATACAACGTTAGTTCCAGCCATAAGTCTGATACCAACACCGGCATCATAATTAGTTCCTGCACCAGTTACTTTTCCATTAAGAAGAGCAATTCCTCTGGCTGAATTTTCCTCATAAAAAACTTCAGCAAAATCTGCTGTTTTACTCATGGCAGCTTCAAGTATTCTACTTATATTACTGTCAGAAAGCATAAAAATACCTCTCATTCCTACACTAAGAAATAAGAGGTATTCGTATTAGCTGTAACTATATATTAGTATCTCTTAATCTTCTTAGATGTATTTTTCTCGAATTCTTCGCTTCTATATACTGTCTTCTTAATTCTCTTGTAGTGAACTAACTTATCATTAGCACTGTCTACTGCAGTCTTAAGAAGAGGCATTATTTCGTCCTCAGAAGGATTTTCCTTGCCAAGCTTGGCTGCTACTTCCTCCATATTAGGGAAAATAGTAGCAACGATAAGGATGTCATCAGCTTTCTCATCATGTACGCCGGAAACTACGCTCTCAGCAACATATGGAGACAGAGAAAGAAGATATTCGATCTCCTCTGGGAAGACATTCTTACCATTCTTAGCAATTATAACATTCTTCTTACGACCTGTAATGATACAGAATCCGTCCTTATCAATATAGCCGAGATCACCTGTATGGTAATAACCGTCACTATCAAGAGCTGCTGCAGTATTCTCTGGATCGTTATAGTAACCCATGAAAATATTGTCACCCTTGGCAATAAACTCACCGATACCATCTTCGTCTGGATTAGCAACAATTACTTCTGTTCCAGCCAAAGGAAGTCCAGCAGATTGATGCTTATGGTTATATTCCTGGTTAAGAGCGAGAATTGGTGAACACTCAGTAAGACCGTATCCCTGAAGAGTAAGGAATCCAATATCTTCGAAGAACTGCATAATCTCAGGATTAATAGGCGCTCCACCAACGATAATAAGACGCATATTTCCACCAAATACAGCGTGAATATCCTTGAAGAGCTTACGTCTTACATCGATACCAACCTTAAGAAGAATCTTAGAAAGCTTAAGGCCTGTATTAAACTTCTTAGCCTTTGCAGGATCAGAGTTAATGTTCTTCATAATTTTGTTATAGAACATCTCAATCATGGCTGGAACCATAAGTACTGCTGTAGGCTTTGCTTCCTTAATTTCAGAAGTGATATAACGAAGTCCATCACACACAGCAATTGTAGTGCCTCTATAAACCTGACCTAAGAAACCACATGTACATTCATATGTATGATGCAATGGCAATACTGAGAAGAAAACGTCATTAGGGTCAATATACAAAGAAGAAAACATTGCCATAAGGTTAGAACAGATATTCTTCTGGGAAAGCATAACTGCCTTAGACTTAGATGTTGTACCTGATGTAAAAAGAAGGATAGTCATCTCTGTCTCATCAATTGGAGCTTCAAGGAATGTCTTATCGCCATCTTTGATAAGCTTCTCACCTTCTGCAATCAAATTATTAAAAGTAAGGAATCTCTCATCATCAGTATCGTCCATTGATACATAGTACTTAATCGACTCAACTTTGCCGTAAATAGAATTAATCTCTTTCTGCTTAATATTAGAGAAAACTATTAAGTCAATTTGAGCTCGTTCAAGCATATTCTGAATTTCATCAGAAGACAATTCCTTATCAATTGGAACAACGCATCCAGTTCCATTTGTTGTAGCAAGATAAGAAACATACCACTCATATCTTGTCTCACCAAGTACCGCAATTCTTGCACCCTTCTTTACTCGACTCATAAATGCTGTGCCGAGGCAGTCGATGTCATGATCGAACTTCTCTGTGGAAACAGGTACATAATCACCAGTCTTCTTGATTTTATGAATGATTACAGGATTCTTAGGATACTCTCTAACCCTTGTCTTAACTACGTCACGAAGATTGGTAATTTTAGGGACATCATATGGTGGAAGATTCTTCATAGCACTTGCCTCCTCAAATACATTTGATTTCAATATAACATAAAAAAAGTGCTCAGTCTGACTGAACACTTTAAATTTATGTTTTGTTTATATTTATGAATTAGTTCGCTTTCGCGCTATCTTCGTTAGCAGCCTTGGCGATGATTGTATCATCTTCACCAACATCTTCTGCATTAATGAACTCCATCTTTACATATAAATATGGGTCATTAGCAGTAGCACTAATCATAACAATTCTATAAGCGACATTGTTATATACATAATATCCTGGATCCTGCATTGTACCCATAGCTTCTGTAACAAGTAAAACTGCGTCATTATCAGTTAACTCAGGATTAAGTGTCTGAAGCATACATGCATAGTACAAAGTGATGAGTGAGAAATCATCATCAGTAATGTTATTTGGATCAATTCTAGCTACTGCATTAAGCTGCTTAACCATGCCATTATTAAGTTCTCTTCCCTCGATAGCAAGTGCAACTGCAGTTCCAGGAATCTGAGTTGTATCAACTAATGCATTAAAGTACTTATAGTCATAAGAAACTTCCTCTACATTGTCAGGAACCTCAGAATAAGTAACCTCAGGAATCTTCATGCTATAAGCACCAAAGGAACCACTATAGATGCTAGATGCCTCATACTTAAGCTGAATCTCGTTAGTCTTAAATCCAAGATTGCTACCCTGGTTCAACACTGATGGAAGAACAAAGTACAAAATAGCACCGATAATTACTACTGCAATACCAATGACGCAAGCAATAACGATAGGATCTTTCTTCTTAGGCTCGCCTTCTACTGCCTTCTTAGCTGCAGCCTTCTTCTTTTTTGCATCCTTAAGACGGGAACTCTTAGAAGAATTAAGGGCATCAAGTGCCTTCTGGTATTCTTCGTCGTTAAAGATTTCCTCTTCTGTATCCAAATCTTTCTCAATATCTTTCTCAATATCTGCCATAAATTATTACCTTACTTTTTATTTTTTTAAGCTTATTCATTTTAATATTATTGATAAATATGCACAACTACTTTATTCTTTTAAAATAAAAGAAAGATGAGGCATTTATGTACCAGGACAAATATCACGTTTTAGTAAGTGGCGGCTCACGTGGAATAGGCGCAGGAATAGTTAAATACTATTCTGAGCGCGGATATGCAGTTTCATATTTTTATAAGAACGCTCCTGGTCCTGTTGGTGACAACATCCTCCCTATTCAATGTGATGTTACTGATGAATCCATGGTTAATGACGCTTATGCTAAGGTTATCGACGCATTTGGTGCACCAGAATATCTTGTTTACTGTAGTGGCATCTCACTTACAGGCTTGTCTGACACTTTCGTTTACGATGACTACCGTCGTGTGATGGACACAAACTTCGGTGGCTTCTTCCTTCTTGCTAACAAAGTAATCCCTTCCATGGTGCATAACCATTTTGGCGGCATCGTTGCCATTTCGTCCATGTGGGGTCAGGTTGGTGCGTCTTGTGAGGCACTTTACTCGTCTTCGAAAGGCGCTATCGACGCTTACGTTAAGTCCCTCGCCAAGGAACTTGGTCCTTCTGGAATCCGCGTTAATGCTGTTTCCCCTGGTGTCATCGACACTGATATGATGAAAGAGTACTCCGATGAGGATAAAGCAGCCCTTATTGATGAGACCCCTCTTATGAGAATGGGCACTCCTGATGACGTGGCGGCTGCAGTTTATTATCTTACTTCTGGTAGCAGTTCCTTTATTACTGGCCAGATTCTTGGAGTTAATGGCGGATTCCTAATCTGAATATTTTTTATGTTTGATTTTCTCGCCTCCGCACACGCGATTATAGAGCACGGAGGACAGTGAGAAAATCACTAACATAAAAAATTTTTTGCAACCAAGTTTGCTACCTTGCGTGTATATGTATGAAAGCGAGGTAGATATATGAAAAACTCATTAAGAAAAACATTAATTACACTTTTGGCTGTGACACTTCTCGTATCAGGATGTTCTTCAACTAAGTCATCTAAGAAATCCGACTCTTCTTCCCGTGATAAAAGTGATGTCAAAGAAACTTATGCTGCATCTGAAGAGTTTGCTTATAATCAGGGCATGAGAGGCGATGAAGGCTTTTATGAGGCTACTATTGAAGATGATTCAGCAATGTACGATAAGCCAACATCCGGTACAAATGGAGATATGAAGCTCCCTACAGAACAGATGCTAATTCGTAACATCAATATTGTCGCAGATACAGCTGATTTCCCTACTTTAAGCGCAAATGTTGATGCCGCTGTTAAGGCAAATGGTGGTTACTATGAGTCAATGTCTGTTACAGGAACAGGTAAAGCTAAGGACTACAGAACAGGATATTTTGTAATTCGCGTTCCATCTGAGAATCTCGATAATCTTATTAATTCACTTGAAGGAAAGTTTACAGTTACCAGTCGTAATGAGTCTACTGAGGACGTTACACTTCAGTATGTTGATGTAGAATCTCGTATTAAGTCCTTGGAAATCGAGCGTGATAATCTCTTGGAGATGCTTGAGCAGGCTACAGAGCTTGAGACTATCGTATATCTTCAGAGTGAACTTACAGATGTTCGCTATGAGCTCGAATCCTACGCGTCACAGGCTCGTGTTATGGAGAAAAATGTTTCTTACAGCACATTGAGACTTACACTTAATGAAGTTATCGAGGAAAAGCAGGAAGAACCAATCGAAGTTAAGCGTGAGAAAACACTTAAGGATGATGTAAAGAAAGAGTGGTCAGACACCATTGATGATCTCAAAACAAATGGTAGAAACTTCCTTCTCTGGCTCGTAGGTAATGCAATCTACATCGTAGTTTTCATTGTTATTGCAGTAGTTGTTCTTATCATTGCTATAAACAAATATAAGAAAATTAAAAAAGACAGAAACAATAAAAAAGATAACGCTGATAAAGATGATACAGTAGCAGAAAATAAGTGATAGATATAGAAAGAAATAAGCTCCTCGATTGAGGAGCTTATTTTTAATTACTTCAAAAGTCCTGCTACACCACAGATCAGAACTAGAACACCAAGAACGATTCTATAATAACCAAACAGTTTAAAATCGTGCTTACGGATATATTTCATAAGACCCTTGATACAAACAAGTGATACCACAAAAGCTGTTACCATTCCTACAACGAGGAGCATAATCTCGTTGCCGCTGCAGGAACCATCGAACTTCAATATCTTAAGAAGAGATGCTCCGAACATAACAGGAATAGCGAGATAGAAAGTAAACTTTGCTGCAGTCTCACGATTAATACCAATACCGATTGAACCAACAATAGTAGCACCAGAACGTGATGTACCTGGGAATATAGCAGCTACTAACTGGAAAGCACCAATTAAGAAACTCTGCTTAAATGATAGACTATCAACAGATGTTGTCTTGGGCTTTAAGTTCTTAATCATGTTCTCGACAACAATAAAAGCAATACCAAATACGATAAGTGCAATTGCTACACAAACATAGTTATAAAAAAGTGCGTCAAAAACGTCGTCGAAAAGAACACCAACAACAGCCGCAGGGATACAAGCAACAAGGATCTTAAACCACATAATGAATTTATCCTTCATTATATAACGGCCTATTCCCTCTTTCTTAAATGGATCTTTGTTTTTCTTAATACCAAATGGCCAGATATCGTTCCAGAAAATAAGAACTACCGCCAAAATAGCACCAAGCTGAATTACTACGAGGTAAAGATCTAGAAATTCTTCTGACACGTTCAATTTAAAAAATGGAATAGAATTAAGAAGAATCATGTGACCTGTGGAACTAATAGGAAGCCATTCAGTAATTCCTTCCACAATTCCAAAGAATATAGCTCTAATAAAATCTAAAATTGACATATTAATCTCCAGGTAAATAATTAACTATTTAAATGTATCACAAAGTTGCTTAGCCAAATCTAACGATTTTGTCACATTAGTACCTGAAAGAAGACGTGACACCTCATTTATCTTTGCTTCACTATCCAGACAACTTATAGAAGTTGATGTAACTCCATCAGTAACAGACTTGGAAATAAGATAATTGCTATTTGCTGCAGCTGCGAGCTGAGCTGTATGTGTAACACATAATACCTGATGTCTAGAAGATATGGACTTAAGCTTATGCGCTATAGCAATTGATGACTTACCAGACACACCAGTATCGATCTCGTCAAAAACCAATGTAGGCACTGTATCACACTCGGAAAGAATATTCTTAATTGCCAGCATAATACGTGATGCTTCACCGCCAGATGCAGTCTCAGACAAGTTACGTGGTGGCTCTCCGATATTCGCAGAGAACATGAAGATTACATCATCTATACCATTTCCAGAGAAAAATCTCTCCTTAGGACGTGGTACAAAATCCACGTAGAAACTACAGTTAGGAATCTCGAGATCCTTTAGCTCACTGGCGATAGCTGAAGAAAGCTGCTCACCCTTGGCACGTCTAATATCTGTAAGTGCTTTACCCGCCTCCAGAAGTTCTTTCTCGATAACAACGCGTTCCTTCTTAAGCTCCACGAGACGTTCTTTACTGTCGGACAAGTTCTTAAGTTCATCCTCAGCCTTAAAGCTAAATGCGTTAATCTCGCTAATAGTATTTCCGTACTTATTCTTAAGATCCATAAGCACGCCAAGACGCTCATCTACTCTTGCTGCTTCCTGAGGGTCGTATTCGCTGTTTCTAGCCGCATCCTCGATTTTACTAGCAACATCCTCGAAACTATCCAACAACGCCTCTAAGGTGCTACTGAGACCCTCATAAGACTCATCAAGATCCTTAAGCTTACTCATTGTTCTAGAAGCATTGCTAATTCTGTCGGCAACATTCATACCAGTAGTATCTTCGCCGTTAATAAGTCCGTTGATATCTTTAAGGAGCTCCGCGTTTTTCTTGATCAACTTAAAGTGGCGGCGCTTATCATTAAGCTCCTCTTCTTCACCATCATAGAACTTATAGTTATTAATTTCCTGAATCGCGTGCTCCAGGTATTCACGACGCTTTTCCATAGACTCTGGCATGGAATTAATACGACGAATCTCCAGAACAATTTCCTTATATCTGGCGAGAAGTTCTGTGTAATGTTTCTTTGCATTAGTTATGTCATCACCACCAAAGCTATCCAGCATATCTACATGAGTGCTACTATCAAAAATTTTCTGAGTGTCATGCTGACCATGGATATCAACAAGGTAAGAACTTATAGTTCTAAGGAGGGCGAGAACCACAGTCCTGCCGTTAATGCGCGCGATGCTTTTGCCGTCCTTGCTTATCTTGCGCGAAATAATTATGATGTCGTCCTCGTAGGTAATGCCACTATCATCAAGAAGACCCAGAAAGTCCTTTTCTTTGTGCTCCGAAATGTCAAAAACCGCCTCTACAAAAGCCTCGTCCTGGTCATTACGGATAAGGTTCTTAGATGCTTTCGCACCAAGGATAAGTCCTATAGCATCAATAAGCAGAGATTTACCCGCACCAGTCTCACCTGAAATGACATTAAATCCATTACCAGGTTCTAAAACGGTGTGCGAGATAACTGCGAAATTATTGATCTCTAAGCGTTTAAGCATCTTCTGACTTCATCACTCCGGAAATCATATCATTAATAGTTGTTACGAGAGCTTCAGCCTCTTCGATACCTTCTGCTGCGAGGAAAACTGTGTCGTCACCAGCGATAGTACCAACAACAGATGGCAAATGCATGGAATCGAGTGCAGAAGCAGCAGCCTGTGCCATTCCTGGCAAAGTCTTAATAACAATAAGATTCATGGCGTTACGACATGAAATAAGTGAATTTGCAAATACAGCAAGAAGTCTTCCTGGAGCAGCATCTCCAGTTCTGTCGAGAACTGCGTATTTCGTGCCCTTGTTAGGAAGTGTAACCTTGATAATTCCAAGCTCTTTAATATCTCTGCTACATGTAGCCTGTGTTACGTTAAAGCCGTTCTTCTTCATGAGAGCAGTTAATTCTTCCTGAGTGGAAATCTCATTCTCACGAACAAGTCGTAATAAAAATTCCTGTCTGTCATTCTTGGCTGTTCTCATAGAAGCTACCTCTTGCAACAATCTTACGTCTTACATTCTGGAAGAATCCAGTAATACCGAGATTAATAGTCTTAATTGAATCTTTATATGTTCTGATAACAAGCTTGTCATTAGGTTCCAAAGCTGCGAACTCTCGTCCATCCGGACAAATAATCGGTGTGGATTCAAAGTCTCCGACACTGATCTCGATATAACTGTCAGGACCAATTACATAACTAGTATTCTGAAGTGTATGTGAACAGATAGGAGTAATAAGCATAGCGTTCAT
>JAKSRI010000010.1 GCA_024403695.1 Saccharofermentans sp.
AGAACCATTTTGTACACTGTCTTTTATACTGTCCGATTTATAGGGACCAGTTTATATATGAAGGCGGTCCTTTTGATAGTCAAAGTAAAAAAAGACAATATATATTAGGCAAAACAAGCAAATTTTGAATAGTCAGCATTTGCCCCTTTAAAAATAGCCGTGAAATATGAGATTATTTATGAAACCATTATTGTAACTATATTTAGGAGGAGCAATATGAACGAGAATTTTGATTTTCGTCCAATTGATGACATCCTTGCAAAGCATGGCACAGACCATGGTGCGATTATCGCCATTTTGCAGGACATCCAGGAACGCTACAACTATCTGCCTAAGGAGATTTTCCCTTATCTCGCACAGAAGATGAAGTTTGGTGAAGCCAGAATCTATGGCGTAGCTACTTTCTATGAGAACTTTTCTCTCGAGCCAAAGGGTAAATATATCATCAGAGTTTGTGATGGAACAGCTTGTCACGTAAGAGGTTCACAGCCACTTCTTGATACTCTTCGTGACCTTCTTGGCCTTTCTGAGACAAAGCACACAACAGATGACCTTAATTTCACAGTAGAGACAGTATCCTGTCTTGGTGCCTGTGGTCTCGCACCTGTTATGACAGTTAACGGTAAGGTATATCCTGCTATGACTGTCGAGAAGGTAGAGGCACTTCTTAATGAACTTAAGGAGGAATTGAAGAATGGCTAAGTTGAACAGCAGAGAAGAGCTTATTGCTTTTCGTAAGAGTTGTGCTGAAGCACTTAAGTATGAGAATAAGAAGATTCTTATCTGTGGTGGTACAGGCTGCGTAGCTGGTGGTGCACTTCAGATCAGAGAGAAGCTTAAGGAGCTTCTCGAAGCACAGAATATTCCTGTAGAAGTTGAGCTTGCAGACGAGCCACATGGTGATGTAGTTGGTATCAAGACTTCTGGTTGTCACGGTTTCTGTGAGATGGGACCACTCGTTCGTATCGAGCCACAGGGCTGGCTTTACACAAAGGTTAAGCTCGAGCACTGCGAAGATATCGTAGAGAAGACAATCAAGAATGGCGAGTGCCTTGAGGACCTTGCATATAAGCAGAATGGCACAGTTTACGCTAAGCAGGAAGAAATTCCTTTCTATAAGAAGCAGACAAGACTCGTTCTCGAGCACTGCGGACATATTAATGCTACTTCTATTAAGGAGTACATCGCTATTGACGGTTATACAGCTTTGGAGAAGTGTCTCTTCGAGATGACTCCAGATGACATTATTGATGAGGTTATTGCTTCTAATCTCCGTGGCCGTGGTGGCGGAGGATTCCCAGCAGGTAAGAAGTGGAAGAGCTGTCAGCGTCAGAAGGATCCAGAGAAGTACATCGTATGTAATGGTGATGAGGGTGACCCAGGTGCATTTATGGACCGTTCCATCATGGAGGGTGATCCTAACAGACTTCTCGAGGGTATGATTATCGCAGGTATCGCTATCGGAAGTTCCGAGGGTTATATCTACGTTCGTGCTGAATACCCACTCGCAGTTGAGAGACTTAAGCTCGCTATCGCACAGGCTGAGGAGCTCGGTATCCTTGGTGATAATATCCTTGGCACAGGTAAGGCATTCCACATCCATATTAACCGTGGTGCTGGTGCTTTCGTATGTGGTGAGGGTTCTGCTCTTACACAGTCTATTGAGGGTAAGAGAGGTATGCCTCGTGTTAAGCCTCCTAGAACTGTTGAGCATGGACTTTTTGAGAAGCCAACTAACCTCAACAACGTTGAGACATATGCTAACGTTCCTATGATTATTACTAAGGGTGCTGACTGGTACCGTGGAATTGGACCTGAAAATAGCCCTGGAACAAAGGCTTTCGCACTTACAGGTAACATTAACAATACTGGTCTTATCGAGGTTCCAATGGGAACAACACTCCGTGAGGTTATCTTTGATGTCGGTGGTGGCATGAGAGGTGACGGTAAGTTCAAGGCGGTTCAGATTGGTGGACCTTCCGGTGGATGTCTTACAGAGAAGGATCTTGATATCCCACTCGATTTCGACTCCCTCCAGAAAGTTGGTGCCATGATTGGTTCCGGCGGACTTGTTGTTATGGACGACAAGACTTGCATGGTAGAGGTTGCGCGTTTCTTCATGAACTTCACACAGAACGAGTCCTGTGGTAAGTGCGTTCCTTGCCGTGAGGGTACTAAGAGAATGCTCGAAATTTTGGAGCGCATCGTGGCAGGTAACGGCCGTGACGGTGATATCGAACTCCTCGAGGAGCTCGCAGATACTATTTCTCACACTGCACTCTGCGGTCTTGGAAAGTCTGCACCTTCTCCAGTAATTTCTACAATTGCTAACTTCCGTAACGAGTATGAGGCTCATATTTACGATAAGAAGTGTCCTGCAGGTCAGTGCAAGAAGCTTGTAAGCTACGTTATCGACCCAGAACTTTGTAAGGGATGCTCTAAATGCGCTCGTAACTGCCCAGTTGGTGCTATCGAGGGTGTTATTAAGAGTCCATACACAATTAACCAGGATAAGTGCATCAAGTGTGGTGCCTGCGTATCCAACTGCCCATTCAAGGCAATTAAGGAGGTGTGATTATGAATCAGAATTATATGATTATTGACGGCATGCCTGTTGCTCTTGAAGGTAATGAGCGTAACCTTATCGAAGTAATTCGTAAGTCCGGTATCGAGATGCCAACATTCTGCTACCACTCTGATCTCTCTATTTATGGTGCTTGCCGTATGTGTATGGTAGAGGATGAGAGAGGTCGTCTTATGGCTTCCTGTTCTACACTTCCATATCCAGGAATGAATATTAAGACAAATTCAGAGAGACTTAGAAAGTATAGAAGAAACATTCTTGAGCTTCTTCTTTCTGAGCACTGTAGTGACTGTACAACATGTTCAAATAACGGAACATGTCACTTGCAGTCCCTTGCAATTAAGTTCAACATCACTACTTTGAGATTTGAGTCCACAAAGACTCCTGAGGAGCTTAAGATAGATGATTCTTCACCATGTATCGTTAAGGATCCATCCAAGTGTATTCTTTGTGGTGACTGTGTTCGTGAGTGTAATGAGATTCAGCACGTTGGTGCTATCGACTTTGCATTCCGTGGTTCCAAGTGTACTATTGCTACTTCCTTCAATGAGCCACTTATTGATTCTCCTTGTGTAGGATGTGGTCAGTGTGTTGCAGCATGTCCTACAGGTGCTCTTGTTGTTAGAGATAACAGACAGACTGTATGGGAGAAGTTGGATGATAAGAATACATATGTTACTTGTCAGATTGCTCCAGCTGTTCGTGTTGCTATTGGTCGAGCTCTCGGTGTACCAGAGGGTGAGAACTCCATGGGTAAGATTATCGCAGCTCTTCATCGTATGGGATTTGACGAGGTTTACGATACATGTACAGGTGCAGACCTTACAGTTATTGAGGAGTCTAACGAGCTTATCGAGAGAATCGAGAAGAACGACAAGCTTCCTTTGTTTACATCCTGTTGTCCTGCATGGGTTCAGTTTGTAGAGAAGAAGTATCCAGAGTATCTTCCAAATGTATCTACATGTAAGTCTCCAATGTCCATGTTCTCCAAGCTTATTAAGACATATCAGAAGGAGAACAGCGTGCTTGATGGTAAGCAGAGTTATCATGTTGCAATCATGCCTTGTACAGCTAAGAAGTTTGAGGCACAGCGTGATGAACTTAAGACAGATGGAGTTCCTGATACAGATATCGTTATCACTACACAGGAGCTTATTAAGATGATTCGTGAGAGTGGTATCCTCTTTGATATGCTTCACGCAGAGTCTGTAGATATGCCTTTCGGAACAATGTCAGGTGCAGGTGTTATCTTCGGTGTAACAGGTGGTGTTACTGAGGCGGTTCTCCGTAAGATCGCTGACGATAACTCTCGTACTACAATGAACGCTCTTGCTTATGTTGGTGTTCGTGGTATGGAAGGCGTAAAGGAAGCATCTGTTATGAAGGGTGACCGTGAGGTTAAGATTGCTGTTGTAAGTGGTCTTGCTAATGCTGATCGTCTTCTCCAGAAACTTAGTAAGGGCGAAGTTTCTTATGATATCGTAGAGGTTATGGCATGTCCTGGTGGATGTATCAGTGGTGCTGGTCAGCCATATCTTAGCCGTGTTGATCGTATGGAGAGAGGTAAGAGCCTCTACGAAGCAGATCGTTCTATGGCTGTTAAGAGATCTCAGGATAATCCACTTATTCGTGAGCTTTATAATGGTATTCTTAAGAATAGAGAGCACGAAATCTTACACGTAGAGTATAAGAAGTAAGATTATTTGTACGTTGTGACTATTTCAGGGCGGGAATCGAAAGGTTCCCGCCTTTTTATTTATTTTATAGTTAATCTAGCAACAAGAAGGTGTAAAAAACACTATTTTTCAACGCATTTCACAACATGAAACCTAATTGACAAAGCACTTTCAAAAGATTATAAAATGTAAAGTTAAAAAAATACTTATGAAAGTAAAAAAAGAGGAGTTGTTATGAGCATTTTATACGATAAGCTTAGCTTCGTTATTAAGGCTGCTGAAACAAAGATCTTTGGTCTTAGTGGTGTAACACTTGTACTGTTCTTTGTATTCGCAATTATTTTGTTGGGTTACCTTGTTGGTAAGATTAACATCAAGGGTGTTACTCTTGGTTCTGCTGCAATCTTTATCGTTGCACTTTTCGCAGGTCACTTCAAGGGTGTTACTATTGGTTATGAGGGTCATGAAGGTGCTATTGCTGGATGGGCAGAGAAGCTCGCTAGCGTTGATGCTTACTTCAAGCTTATTCAGAACATAGGTCTTGTATTCTTCGTTGCAGCTGTTGGACTTATCGCTGGTCCTACATTCTTCAGTAACCTTAAGAAGAACTTCAAGTCATATATCGTTCTCGGTCTTATCATTATCCTTTCTGGATGCGGTGTTACAGCACTCATCATTAAGCTTACTGGTATGACATCTGCTATGGGTACTGGTCTTCTTTCTGGTGCTCTTACATCTACTCCTGCTTTCGCAGCTGCACAGGCTGCTCTTGCAGATTCACCTGTATATAGCGAGATTGCTGTAGGTCACGCAGTAGCTTATCCATTTGGAGTTATCGGAGTAGTTCTTTTCGTACAGCTTATGCCTAAGTTCCTCAAGTGTGATATGGCTAAGGAGAGAGCTCTTCTCGTATCTACAGACGCAGCTAAGGATTCTAAGAAGGATCTTGGCCTTGTAGAGATTGAGAAGTGGGGTCTTGCTCCTCTTGCAATCACAGTAGTATTCGGTCTTATCCTTGGTGGTATTACAATCCCTCTCGGAAAGACAGCTTCCTTTAGCCTTGGTGCTACAGGTGGTGCTCTTATTATGGGTCTCATCGTTGGTCACTTTGGTCATGTTGGTAAGCTCAGCCTTAAGGTTCCATCTGAGGTTCTCGGTCTTCTCCAGGAGCTCGGTCTTATCATGTTCCTTATCGGTGCTGGTGTTGACGGTGGTGCTGCTTTCGTAGATACACTTAAGGCACAGGGTGCAATGCTCTTCGTATGGGGCGCAGTAATGACACTCGTACCACTTATCTGTGGTTTCCTTTTCGCAAAGTTTGTTGTAAAGCTCAGCATGCTCAACAACCTCGGTTCCCTTACAGGTGGTATGACATCTACACCTGCTCTTGGTGCTCTCATCAAGGTTGCTGGTACATCTGATGTAGCTTCAGCTTATGCTGCTACATACCCAATCGCACTTGTAACAATCGTACTTCTTACACAGTTCCTCTGCATGCTTTAATAGTATTCAAAGATATATTTCAACGGGTCTTCACAAATTCTGTGAGGGCCCGTTTTTTATTTGAGATTTGTGGTATTATAGTGAAACTATGAGAGATTTATTAGCGTTATATTTAGCATTTTTTAGGATTGGTGGCCTCACTTTTGGTGGAGGTCTTACTATGCTTCCTATGCTTAAGTACGAGCTAGTGGAGAAGAATCACTGGGTTACAGAGGACGAGATTCTTGATTATTATGCAGTAGGGCAGTGTACTCCTGGAATTATTGCAGTTAATGTGGCTACATTTGTAGGCTTTAAGCGTAAAGGTGTGCTCGGTGGTATATTTTCAACTCTTGGAATGGTTAGTCCGTCTCTTATTATCGTTTCTATTCTGGCGATGTTCCTTAATCAATTTATGAGTAATGAGTATGTTGCTCATGCTGTTGGTGGTATTAAGATTGTGGTATGTGCCTTAATGCTTAATACCGTTGTTACTATGGCAAAGAAGACCGTAAAAAGCCTGCCGGCTGGTATAGCATGTATTCTGGCATTTGTTCTTGCTATGTTTAGCCCTGTTCCGACTGTATTGATTGTAGTTGCCGCTGGTGTGGCAGGAATTATTCTTTATAAGCTGGGGAGATTTAAGGCATGAATAACGTATATCTCCAGCTGTTTATTGAATTCTTTCAGATAGGTTTATTTGCTATTGGTGGAGGCCCTGCTACAATTCCGTTCCTTATGGATTTGCCTAACAGACACGACTGGTATGAGGTGTCAGATGTGGCTAATATGTTGGCAGTATCCGAAAGCACACCAGGACCTATAGGTATCAACATGGCCACTTATGCAGGTTACAATGCAGCAGGCTTTCTTGGTGGAATTGTAGCGACATTTTCACTTGTTCTGCCAAGCCTTATTGTAATTATGATCGTGGCTAAGATCCTTGATAGATTCAATAAGAATATGTATGTTAAGTCCAGCTTCGGAATGATCAGACCTGCAGTAACTGGTTTGATTGCTACTGCGGTATGGGGGATTTTCAGAACAGCCCTTTTTATGACTGCGGAAGGTAAGTGGCAGTTCCCAGTGCTCCTAGTATTAATGAGTCTTGGGTTTTATGGGCTTATGAATATCAAGAAACTTAAGAAGCTTCATCCAGCAGTCTGGATTTTGTGCGGTGCCATTGTCGGTATTGTATTTAAACTTTAAATAAAAATACTTTGATACTCAAATGAAAATAAAATAAAAGAATTCTAATTGACAGTGAAAAGATACGACTATAAAATCATCATATGATTAATTTAGCTCGTAGAAAACAGATATTAGATATTCTTGCCACAGAGGGCACTATTAACACTAACGACCTTTCAGAGCGTCTTGGTGTAACAGGTGCTACTATTAGAACTGACTTAAGAGATCTCGCTAGAGATGGTGCTATTGTCAGATATCATGGTGGTGTAAGACTTCCAGAGACTCCTCATAGCGAGATGGGTGATAACTATATGGTTCGTTCTGTGACCCATGTAGATCTTAAGCGTAAGATCGGTCGTAAGGCTGCTGAACTCGTTAGTGATGGTGATACTATTTTTATGGATGCAAGTTCTACGACTTTTCATATGATTTCATATTTGAAGGATAAGCATGATGTTACTGTTGTTACTAACGGTATTCATACAGCTATGGAACTTCAAAGATATAATAATTTCAAGTCTATCATCCTTATCGGCGGTATGCTCAGACCACATTCTGGAGCTGTCGAGGGAGTAATGAGCCGTGAGATGCTTGGCCGTCTTAAGGCTGAATACTATTTCGTTTCAGGTAACGGATTTTCACTTGATAATGGTTTGTCCGGTAATAACTTCTATGAGCTCGAGCTTAAGAGAATGTGTACTGAAAGAAGTAAAAAAATCGTAGCACTTGTAGATTCTACTAAGATTGGCGATGATTCTGCATCTCCATTTATTCCAACAAATAAGATTAACTATCTCATTATCGATGATGGTGTAGGTGAGGACACTGTTAAGGCCTGCATCGACAAGGGTATTAACGTTATTGTTTCATCTGATTCTTAATGGCGTGAAAAATAACTTCTTTTAATATATAATATATTAGTTGAACTATATCCAATTGCGGAATAGAGAGGTTATTGTATGCAGGTTAATCAGATTCAGCTTCCAAGCTGGCTTAATAACAAGACTGTATTTCAGCAGAAAGTGCCTTTTGTAATTGAAGGTATTGCTGCTCCAAGTGCAACTATCACTTTGGATATTTCCAAGGACCCTACTGACGGACGTAAGATTTCCAAGCTCGATACAGAGTACGGTATTATTCTTAGTCTCGAGACTACAACATCTCCTAAGGGTGAATTTAGATTCCAGATTCCTGCATATACAGCTTCAACTGATGCATACACATTTATTTTCAAGTGTTTCCAGACAACAGTAACTTATTCTGACATTCGTTGTGGTGATGTCTGGGTATTTTTGGGTTCAGACTTCTTGTCTATCCCTATGTGCAATGCTAATGCACCTTCAACTCCACTTAAGAGGCAGGTTATGACACACCTTCGTTTCATGACTCCTTCACGTAATGGTATTGAGAGTGGTGAAGAAGATATTCCATGGGAGCCTAAGAAGTATTTCAATGATGCTCACTGGATTAAGATTAGTGACACTTCAGAGTTAGCGCAGGTTTCTTCCTCTGCCTTCTCTTTCGCATACACTCTTGCTGATCAGGTTAATTATCCTATCGGTGTAATTGACTTGTCCACACCTGACTCTACTATTATTAACTGGATTTCTGAGAGATCTCTTCAGAGCCAGGAGGCGCTCTTTGATTACCTCGATGAGTTGGGAATTAGTCTTGATGAAGTTAGATACAAGTCCCTTGTTAAGCGTGATAAGAATGCACGTGATACTGAGAAGCTTAGAAATGAGATTAAGCAGGACAAAGGTTTCTTTGACTTTGACCTTTCTAAGGATGCTAAGCTCAGAGAGCTTGAGGATATGGAGACACGTGAAGAGGAGATAAGCCATAACAGTGGTCTTGATTTCCCATCTTCTAGTTCTTCCGAGATGAATAAGGTTAAGCCTAAGCCTTCTGAGCAGGGTTCTTCTAAGAATCTCGACTTTAATATGTTCGCAGATTTGAGAGAGAAGACAGAGCGTAAGGTAGAAGCTACTGGATATATCAAGAAGAGATACAGACCTTCTACTTTGTATAAGGCTAAGCTCGCACCTCTTACTGGTGTGCCAATTAGAGGTATGTGTTTCTCTCCTAACAGAGATGAGAATTTGTTTGGCAGATATGATTTGCTTCTTATGGGACTTCTTGGAACCCTTTCACAGGTGTTCGAACCTAAGGAGGTTATGGATGATTCTGTAATGCCATCTTTCCTCATGGTTGCTATGCATCCATCTTGTGTTGATTATGAGTTCCCTTATAAGGTTATCGAGTTTAACGAGAATATGATTGCTTTCGCCAACAGACTTAATATGCCTAGTGGTATCGTAAGCCTTCATGACTTGCTCCTTCCTGATAAGACCATGACATTTACTCTTGGTATTAGACTTGCGATGATCGCACTCGGTATTCACATCACTCCTAAGATGCCTAAGTCCTGTCCTATGTGCTCAGGCTGCGAGAAGGCTGGTAATAAGCTTATCCTGCAGTTTGATAACCTTGGTGACGGCCTTAGACTGGCAGAGGGTGAGACTGAGCTAAAGGGATTCGCGGTGTGCGGTGAGGACAGAGTGTTCTATCCTGCAAAGGCAAGAATTCTTCACGGAGTACGCGTTATGGTATGGTGTGACGACATTGCAGATCCTGTAAGTGTTACTTATGGTTTCTCACCATTCCCACACGATGCTACATTTAAGAATCTTTCTGATTTGCCAGTGCTTCCATTCAGATTTGACAGAGATGCTGCTTTTTATGCTCCTGATCTCACTTTTGCTAGCTGCGATGAGTTGGAGTTTGTTGGTAGACGTAACAGCGACGATGAGTTCGAGAAGCTCAACGTATTTAAGACATTTAAGGGAAATGGTGTAATATCTTCTGACACTATGAATAAGACAGAAGGACGTGCATCACTTCACATTAGATATGAGACAGAGAATTCACTTTATGGATTCGAGCCAGTGCTTACATATGCTTCACTGATGGGTCCGATTGTATTAAGAGGAAGACGTAAGCTTCTTGTTGATGTGTTCAATCCTGATACAGTTCGTAAGAACCTTAAGATTGAAGGATTCGGTGAGGCTGAGATTCGTCAGCAGCTTAACTGGCAGACACTGGTATTTAACTATAAGCAGAATGAGGATATTGTTCTGGATAGCCTTAAGATTTACATCGAAGATATTTCTCGTAATGGTGAGATCTATATCGATAACATAAGATTTGAATGAGGTTCGACTAATGTTTGATAAGCTTTTACCTGCAATTGATGACACATTACTTAACAGCGGTTCCATGCCGGTTGTTTTTGAAGGATTTGAGCATGTTCTGGAGAAGAAGGATTCAGAACCTGTTGTTAAGACACACCAGGATAATGAGTTGTTTTACCTGAGACATGGTAAGATCGAGTTCATTATTGAAGGTCGTAAGGTTATTGTTGATAAGGGTGCAGCCCTTGTTATCAGACCTAATGTGCCACACTCATTAAGAGTAATCACTCCAACAGCTGAGACTATGAGTCTTCACTTTGGATTTGCTATTAATCGTAATGACCGTAGGACATCCCAGCAGTCATTGGACAGCTTCTTAGAGTTTGCTTCAGGTGATGATTCAGTTGAGAATCAGTCATTTACAGTTCTTTCTGGAACATTTAAGAAGGCTATCGTAAGTATTATGGAGAGAATTGTTGAGGAGCGTCAGGAGGATTATCTTTCTAAGGAGTTGATGCTCAGAATTCTTACAGTAGAGTTGATGATTACTCTTGCTCGTGCTCTTAAGAAGGAGTGGGAGGAGTCCCTCAGAGTTAAGAATGGTAAGACACGTGAGCTTGTTAATATTGCCAAGGAATTTATCGATGCTAATTATGAGCATGGCATTACTGTTGCAAATGCAGCTTCTTATGTATTCCTTAGCCAGGGATACTTCACAAGAGCTTTCCGTGATGAGTTTAATATGAGTCCTATGTCTTATCTCATGAAGAAGAGAATATCTAAGGCTTGTGAGCTCCTCGAGAATAACGAGATTAAGGTTTCTGCTGTTGCAAGTCAGGCTGGATTCAGTAGCCCACAGAGATTTAATGTAGCTTTCCGTAAGCAGACTGGTATGACACCACTGGAATACAGAAAGCAGCACATTTATTAATGGATAGAGGAGAATAATAATGTACGATTACGATTCTGATTTTAGAATACCTGAAGAAAGCCGTAAGAATATGGATTTACCAGCTATTGAAGATGCTGTAAGAACAATTCTTAAGGCTATTGGTGAGGATCCTAATAGAGAGGGACTTCTAGAGACACCACAGCGTGTAGCTAGAATGTACGCTGAGGTTTTCTCAGGTCTTCATAGAGATATAAGTAAAGATATTAAGGTGTTTAACGAAGAGGGAATGGATGAGATGATTCTTATCGGTGATATTCCATTCTATTCTATGTGTGAGCACCATTTGCTCCCATTTCATGGTAAGGCACATGTTGTGTATATCCCTAAGAATGGTAAGATTCTCGGCCTTTCTAAGGTAGCTAGAATCGTTGATACTCTTTCTCGTAAGCCACAGCTTCAGGAGAGACTTACTTCTGAGATTGCTGATCAGATTAATGAGTGCATTGATGCATCTGCAGTGTGTGTTGTTATCGAAGCAGAGCACCTTTGCATGACTATGAGAGGTATTAAGAAACCTGGGTCCAGGACAGTTACGTCTGCCATGAGAGGTGGTTGTAGAAGTGACGCTAGAACTCGTAATGAGGCACTCGCTCTTATTAACAGACAGAGGAGTAATTCATGAGCATAATTACATGCCGTGACAAGATTCTCGATAAAAACAATAAGACCCTAGTAATGGGCATTCTGAACGTTACTCCAGATTCTTTTTCTGATGGTGGCGTTAATTTTGTTGCACAGGACGCAATTAATAATGCTGTTGCCATGATTGAAGCTGGCGTTGATATTATTGACGTTGGTGGTGAGTCAACTCGTCCTGGATTTGAGCAGATTTCTGATGAAGAAGAGATTAATAGAATCGTTCCAGTTATTAGTTATCTTTCCGAGAATACTGACGTGGTTATTTCTGTTGATACATATAAGCCAGCGGTGGCGGAAGCTGCACTTGAGGCTGGTGCTCATATTATTAATGATATTGAAGCTTTACATGCACCTGATATGGCATCTGTTATTGCTAAGTACAATGCTGGTGCAGTTCTTATGTATAACGCTAGACTTTACCCTTGTGATGAGGAGAGTAACGTTGCTGATTATGCACGGGAGGTGCTTTCGGGCACCGTTGCTAAAGCACTGGATGCAGGAATTTCAGGTAGTAGCATTATCCTTGACCCTGGCATCGGCTTTGGTACCACAAGACCTCAGGATGCCCAGCTTATCCGTGAACTTGATAAGTTGTCTCTTGACGGGAAGTACCCGGTGCTTCTTGCCCTTTCGCGCAAGCGTCTCGTGGCGGAAGTTATGGGTGGAGATAACACTCCTGTTCAGCGTGATGAGACATCCCTGGGACTTGGTATCGCTGGCGTTAATAATGGTGCGTGTATGCTTCGTGTGCATAACGTAGACATGACAGTGAAAGCCCTTAAGGGTTATGACTTTATAACTAGAGGTGAGAATTAATGGATCACTTAAGAATGGTTGATATGGAATTTTACGGTTACACAGGCTGTCTTCCTGAGGAAAAGGAGAAGGGGCAGACTTTTGTGGTGACTGTTGATATGGAGTGCATAAGAATTCCTGGTGCCATGACAGATAACCTTAATCACACAGTAAATTATGCTGAACTATATGAGAGAATTAAGAGCTTTGTGACTACTTCCAAAGGGGATCTGATAGAGAATCTTGCTTATGAAATAGGTGGAATAGTACTGGATTATTCAGATATTCCTGACAGGGTATCTGTAACTGTATCTAAGCCACAGGCCCCTGTTACTGGTACATTTAAGACTATGGAGACAACTATTAGTCGCGACAGAAGGCTAGAGGCTGGATTTGTTCATAATGTGGTTCTTGCTCTTGGTTCAAATATGGGAGATAAGGAGCAGTATCTTAAGGATGCTGTAAGATGTCTTCTTGAGACAGATCACATAAAAATGGTTAAGGCTGGTGGATTATATGAGACAGAGCCAGTTGGTTACGATGACCAGCCATATTTTTACAACACAGTTATTGATGTTATGACTGATTTGGAACCAGAAGAGCTTTTAAATCTTACTCAGAAAATCGAACTCGACCTTCACAGAGTAAGAACAATTAAGAATGGCCCAAGAACAATTGATATTGATATTCTTCTTTATGACGATATCACTATGAATACTGAACATCTTATAATTCCACATCCAAGAATGTATGAGAGGGCTTTTGTGCTTTATCCATTTAAGGATATTCGTGAATATGACGGTCCTGTTCCTGATGATAAGAGTGTTCGTTATATAGGGAAGTTTGAAGTTTAAGTTTTTTATAGATATAATTTTATAGTTAATTCTTTATTTGGAGGCAGTATGGCTGAGAATAACAATAATGCACCTAAGGCACAGAACCCACAGAATCAGCAGGGTGGTCAGAATGGACAGCGTAATAATAGACGTAGAAGAAACCGTAATTACAACGGTGAGCGTAAGCCACAGGTGAATAATAATCCAGATTCTCCTAAGAAGAATCTGAATAAGGATAATCGCGACCAGCAGCCTAAGCAGAATCGCGAGAATCGTGAGAATCGCGAGAATAATAACAATAATAACAATAACAACAAGAATCGTCGTAATCGTGAGCGTCGTTATGACAGACCACGTAACAATCAGTTCCAGGGTAAGTTCGAGAAGGCAGAGGAGACACTGGAAGATATTCGTCTCGAGAATGACAGAATCGAGAAGGAAATCTGGATTGAGATTGCAGAGATTCACACAATTAAACTTGATTGATAACTACTATGACAAAAGGTATTTTTATTACATTTGAAGGAATTGATGGTTGTGGTAAGAGCACACAGCTTGCCATGACAAAGGAGTGGCTTATTAATGCTGGGTACGATGTACTCCAGATTAGAGAGCCAGGTGGAACTGTTGTTGGTGAGAAAATCCGTGGAATTCTTCTCGATAAGAAGAATGATTCTATGGTATCACTTGCTGAGCTTCTTCTCTATGAGGCAGCACGTGCTCAGATTACTGAGGAAGTAATTAAGCCTGCTTTGGAACAGGGCAAGGTTGTTATTAGCGACAGATTCTTCGATTCAACTTATGCATATCAGGGTCATGCCAGAGAGTTGGGTGATGACCTCGTTAATTCGCTTAATCTTATTGCTACAAATAATCTGGAACCAGACGTAACACTTCTTTTGGATATTACTCCTGAAGAGGCACTTAAGAGACGTCAGGGCAGAGGTGAAGCTGAGGACAGATTAGAGGCTCTCGGAACTTCATTCCAGGCAAAGGTAAGAGAAGGATATTTGCAGCTCGCTTCCTCTGTGGACAGGGTGAAAGTAGTTGATGCTTCATGTTCTATTGAAGATATTCAGGCTCAGATTCGTAACTATATTCAGGACTTAATTAAGGTATAAGATGAGTTTCAAGAGAATAATTGGTCAGTCTGAACTGAAGAAACGTCTTGGCTCAGTGCTTAGTGGCCATATGCCGCAGTCTTTCCTTATTACAGGTGCCACCGGTATGGGAAAGCATCTCATGGCGGAGGAATTGGCCAAGGCTTTGATGTGTAGTCATCCGACAGTTAATGGAGCATGTGAGAAGTGTAATAACTGCGTGTACTTTGATGCGGGCACTCATCCTGATATCAAGAGAATCGAAGCGACTGAAGGTCGTAAGAATATTCGTATTGCTGATCTTAGAACAGAGGTATCAGGAGATATTGCAGTTAATGCTCAGATTGCTCCACGTAAGGTATATATCATTAATGCTGATCAGTTGGGTAATGAATCTCAGAATCTGCTGCTTAAGTCATTAGAGGAGCCACCTAAAGGTGTTGCATTCATTCTTATGGTGTCTGATAGTTCCAGAATTATTCCTACAATTATGTCTCGTATAACAGAGCTTAAGCTTAAAACTTATTCTGTTGAAGAGATTAAGGATATTCTTACAGCTAAGTGCCTAATAGCAGGTAAGGAGGAGATTCCAGATGAGAAGGCTTCATTCATCGCATCCTTTTCTTCTGGTATTCCTGGCAGAGCACTTGCGTTGTCTGAGGATGATAATTTCTCGGAGGAAAGAGATCGAATTCTTGATTTGATTTTGAATATGCCATCCTGTCAGCTTACAGATCTTTTGTATGATGAATTCAGTTTCTGGGATAAGAATAAGGACAGAGTAGAGGAAATGCTTTTGCTGTTGTTGTGGACACTTGGAGATCTGACAGCTTTGCTTGCATCCCCTGTTAAGGGTATTATAAAGAATGTTGATAAGGAAGATAATCTCATTAGATTCCTTTCTGACAATAAATGGATTACATTTACTAATATTTCAAATGCTGCCAACGCTGTTACTGAGTTCAGCAGAGGTCTTAAGGTTAATGTGAATTTTGAGGCTGGTTGTTGCAGCATGTTGCTGAAATTACATAAGGAGCTTGCTCGATGAAGAAAATAGTTAATATTACATTTAGAGATGCCGGTAAGGTTAATAAATATCTCTGTGATGGATTTGACCTTACTATTGGTGATATGGTTATGGCTGAGTCCATTATGGGACTCGACCTCGGACATGTAGTAGAGGAGCCATATGAGCTCGCAGATGAGCTGTTACCAGATGATATACTCCCAATTACAAGAATGGCTGATGAGAAGGAAATCGAGAGATATTCTCTTAAGCAGGAGAAGGAGCAGGAGGCTTATGATAGATGTCTTTCTCTTATCGAGAAGAATCAGTTGGACATGAACCTTATTGATGCTCAGTTCTCCTTTGATGGCAAGAAGGTTGTATTCTTCTTTACATCTGATAATCGAGTAGATTTCCGTGAGCTCGTTAAGGATCTGGTAGCTTCTTTTAGAGCTCGCATCGAACTTCGTCAGATTGGTTCCAGAGATCAGGCCAAGCTTGTTGGTGGTGTTGGTATTTGTGGTAGAGAACTTTGTTGTTGCACATTCCTTGAGCATTTCGCACCAGTTACACTTAGAATGGCAAGAGATCAGAACCTTTCTCTTAACCCATCTAAGCTTAATGGTGCATGTGGAAGACTTATGTGTTGTCTCCAGTTCGAGAAGGATGCTTATGCAGATGCTCACCGCCGTATGCCAAAGACAGGTAAGAAGGTTAGAACACCTGATGGTGTTGGTATTGTAAATGACATTAATCTTATTAAGGAGACTGTCCAGGTTAAGTTTACTAAGGATGATGTTTCTGAATTGGTTACTTATGCCTGGTCTGCTATTGCGTCACTTAACTCTGAGGTTGGCTGTGATGCATGCAAGTGCCCTAATGATGTAGAAGGCTGCGATTCCTGCCCTATGAAGGCTAATCACAAGCGTGAGAAGGGCGGTCGTGATAACAACATTTCTGATAATGTTCACAAATCAGATAATGTTGAGTAATATTTTTTCTTGAGATTTACATGTTTAATGTGTAATATCTAATTACTAAATGAAGGAGGTAATTACCGATGGCTTATGTAATTTCCGACGCATGTGCTTCTTGCGGTGCTTGTGCAGATAGCTGCCCAGTTTCAGCTATTTCTGAGGGCGATACACAGTACAACATCGATGCAGATGCTTGCCTCGATTGCGGTTCCTGCGCAGACACTTGTCCTATGGGAGCAATCTCTGAGGGCTAATCATTAGCACTTAAAATGCAACATTTATGCCTCACATTCTTAGGAATGTGGGGCATTTTTAATGTATAATGCAGTTACTTATATATAAGGGAGATTAGATTATGATTGAGATTAAGGGGTTGTCTCATTCTTTTGGAAAACATGTTGTCCTAGAGAATGTTGACCTTAAAGTTGAATCAGGAAAGGTTCTCGGACTTGTTGGTATTAATGGTGCTGGTAAGTCTACTCTTTTCCGTCTGATGACTGGCGTATATATCCCTCAGCAGGGTGAGGTGCTTTATGACGGCGAGTCACCACTTAAGGATTCTGTACGTAAGGATATTTTCCTCTTGCCGGATGATCCTTATTTTACTAATCAGACTACAACGAAGAGCATGTTCCAGCTCTATAAGACTTTCTTTCCAGATGCTGATAAGAATATCTATGATGAGATTATTTCTTATTTTAACCTTAACGAGAAGAAGCCTTTGAGAGCGTTCTCCAAGGGTATGAGAAGACAGGCTTATGTTGCCATCGCTTTCGCCATGAAGCCAAAGTATCTTTTCCTTGACGAGGCGTTTGACGGTCTTGACCCATTGGCACGAAAGATGTTCAAGGAGAGAATCCGTAAGCACGTTACAGAGAATAACGCTACAGTTATCGTTTCTTCTCACGCTCTTAAGGAGCTCGAGGAGTTCTGTGATGACTACGTTATGATTGACGAGCATCAGGTTGTTGCTTCAGGTGAGAGTCTCGAGGCGAGAGTTAACATGTGCCGTTTCCAGATGGCATTCTTGGAGACTCCTAACGAGGCTATGTTTGATAGAGCAGGTCTTAAGGTTGTTAATCTTAAGATTACTAACAGATTTGTTATCGGTGTATTTGATGGCGATAAGGAATCTGTTCTTGCCAAGCTTCAGACTTTGACACCAGCAGTAATGGATGAGATTCCACTTAACTTCGAAGAGGCATTTATCGAGAGCCTCGACAATAGAATCAGGGGGGTATAATTATGACTAGATATTATCGTTATCGTTTGATTAAGTCCCTTCCGGTATTGGCAGTTTCTTTGATTGCAGGATTCCTGTTCCTGAATATTGGACTTATTAATAATTATGGGGGATATTACTCTTCTAAAAGATACTATACGGTTAGTATGGAGCCGGTTTATATTCTGTTTATTATTGAAGCATTTGCTTATGCTTATTTAGCCTTTAGCAGCTTCCGTAATAAACGTAATCTTGATACATGGTTCTCATTTCCATTGTCCAGAGAGAAAATCGCTATTGTTCATGTACTTGATGTATTGACAATGTATGCAATTCAGGCCGTTTTATTCGGTCTTAATGGCGTGGTTCTTATTGCTTCACATAGTGGATTGAATGTGTTGTATTTCTTCCCAGCAGTACTAATTTCTGCATTGTATGGTTTCTTGATGTTCCTTTTCTGCAGTTGCACATTCCTCTTTGGAAACTCTGTTTTTGACGGTGCGGTAAGTATATTTGCATGGCTGAATGTTCCATCCGCTATTGTAACTGCGATTAGTTACATTAATGTTCTTATTACAGGCGACTACCAGAATATGTTCCGTAATGAGGTTAGTGTAAGTCCATATTATGGAATAGCTGCTATAAATAGTTATTTTGAGTATTACATGAATAAAAATGTAATCACTAAGATAAAACATGCATTTGATTATACGAGCTTCTATATGGAGGAATATAAGGAAATACCAAATGCTGCATGGATCTCTATCGGTATCTGGTCTGCTATTTTTATTGTTGCAGCCGTTGCACTCCCATTTGTATTTTCTAAGCGTCCTACTGAGAAAATCGGTGGAGTATCTGATTTTGTTCTTTGCTATGAATTCCTAATTCCATTCTATACAGTGTTTATGTTCATAATCGCAGAAGATAGAGTACCGCTTAAGTTGTTCTTTGTTATTGCAGCATATATCGCATATGCTATCTACCGTAAGTCTCCTAATATTACTGCTAAGAGATTTGTTGTTATTGCAGTATTTGCGGTACTTGCTTTCATTCCGGTTTTTGACCTTATGGGAGTCGAAGGGGTTATCTAAAAATTCGGTTAGTTTTTAAACCTACAGGAGCTGTTTGCTTAGTCTTATAAAGGACTGGGAAACAGCTCTTTTTATTTGTGTTTGATTGAGATGTTAATGGGTTAGCTGTATAATTATTAAGTTATTTTTAGGATAGGGGAATGTAATGGAATTGCTGCTTTATATTGATCCAGGAACGGGAAGCATGCTGTTTACGATCATCATTGGTATGGTCGGAGCTTTGGTATACCTGTTCAGAGTTGGAGTTATGAAAATTAAGATGATCTTATCTAAGGATAAGGCAGCAAAGATTAATGAGAATAAACTTCCTCTTGTTATTTTTTCAGATCACAAAAGATATTGGACAACCTTTGAGCCTATTTGTGATGAGCTTGAGAAAAGAGAACAGATAACTTATTTCTATACAATGTCAGAGGATGACCCTGCATTAAAAAAAGACTATAAGTACATTAAATGTGAATTCATTGGTAGTGGTAATACTGGTTTTTCCAGAATGAATCTTCTTAATGCCAAAATAGTTTTCGCCACAACTCCTAATCTGGATGTATATCAGTGGAGAAGATCTAAGCAGGTAGATTATTATGTTCATATTCCACATGCACCTGGAAAAATTACTATGTATAGAATGTTTGCTCTTAATTTCTACGACGCAGTAATGTATTCAGATGATCATCAGAAGATGGATATGGATAAGTTGTTCGATGGCAAAGCTTTCTGTCCGAAGGAATTTATTAAAGTCGGAATTCCTTATATGGACGAGATGTATAAAAGAATTCAGGCGAATCCACCTGCACCTTCAAATGGTAAGAAAACAGTTCTTCTGGCACCATCATGGGGACCAAGTGCTATTTTGTCAGTGCATGGTGAGAAAATTATTGATGCTCTTTTGAAGACTGATTATAACATCATTATTAGACCTCATCCTCAGTCATTTTCTGCTGAGAAAGAACTAATGGATAAGTTTATGGCTAAGTATCCTGAATCAGACAAACTTAGCTGGAACAGAGATAATGACAATTTTGATGTTTTGAATCGTTCCGATATTTTAATTTCAGATTTTTCTGCTGTAATGTACGACTTTGCACTCGTATTTAATAAGCCAATTATTTATGCTTCATCTCAGTTTGATCCAGCTGTTTATGATCAGTATTTTCTTGATGAAGAACCATGGGTTATACAGATTCTTCCACAACTTGGACCAGCTCTTGACGAAGCTCAGTTTGACAACATTGGCTCCATTATTGATGAATATATTAATGATGTTAAGTATAGAGAGAATAGAGAAAAAGTAATAGAAGAGATGTGGCCTAATATTGGAACATCATCTCAGGTTATAGCTGAATATTTGATAAATAAATTGAAAGAGTTATCTGATAAATAAGGGTATATAAGAATGACATTGGGTAAGATTCTATATTTGATAATAATTACTCCGCTCGAGACTTTATTCGGGTTTGTTTTTGCTGTGGGAAGCAGATATATAGATAACCCGGTTGCTGTGCTTTTGTTATTAAGTATAGTAGTGAATTTTCTGGTTCTTCCTTTGTATAAGAGAGCTGATGCTATTCAGGCGGAAGCTAATAAGAAAGAAAAAGAGATAGAGCCTTATATTAAGCATATTAAGAAAGTGTTTTCTGGCGATGAGAGAATGTTTATGCTTCAGGCTCTTTATAGAGTCAATGGATACAGTCCACTGAATTTTGTTAAAGAGATACTTCCTGTATTGCTTCAGGTTCCATTTTTTATTGCAGCATATCATATGCTGTCTAATTTGCAGCGTTTGTCCGGTGTTTCCTTTGGACCAATTGCTGATTTAAGTAAACCAGATGCATTGATTGTTATCGGTAGTGTGGCAATTAATTTGCTTCCAATATTAATGACTGCAATCAATATTATTTCAGGTGCTGTATATGCAAAAGAACTATCTACTAAGAATAAGATTCAGATATATGGTATTGCTTTGGTTTTCTTAGTGCTTCTGTATAAATCACCATCTGGCCTTGTTTTGTATTGGACTTTTAATAATCTGTTCTCTTTTGTAAAGAATATTGTTATGAAGGTCGTAAAGCACCCACAGACAAAGAAAAAATCTATTTATGAGCAAATAATTAATAACAAGTTTTTTGATATGGATAGCAAGTTATTTGTTGTTTGCGCTGGCCTTCTTTTGACAATTATTGTTGGTTATCTGATTCCAACTGATATTATCGAATCATCTACAGAGGATTTTATTAATATCGTTTATTTTAGTAACCCATTGCGTTATGTGTGGCCTGCACTTTGTATTTCATTTGGTACTTTTATGTTCTGGGGAGGCATTTTTTACTTCCTGATGTCTAAGAGAAGTCGTAATTTCTTTGGTGTTTGTGCCTGGATGGTTTCGGGTATGGCAGTTGTAAGTTATCTTGCTTTTGCTGGTACACAGGGTGTTCTCTCTATGGAGTTCCAGTTTAAGAATGGATTTGTTCCATTTAGCATTATGGATATGTTTACAAATTTGGCAGTTCTTCTTATGACAGGTGTGCTGTTCTTTATTCTTTACAAGAATCGCATAAATCTTTGTAAAAGTATTGCTATGATTCTAGTTGTAGCCAGCTTGGCTATAAGTATTTTTAATTCATATATCATTATCAGGGGAACTAACAGCGTAGAATACCTTACTTCTCAGAAAGTTCTTGATGAGATTCCATTGTCCAGAGATGGTCAGAATGTTGTTGTCATAATGCTTGATCGAACTATGGGAATGATGGTTCCATATGTATTGGAGAATAATCCTGAACTTAAGGAAAAGCTGGATGGATTTGTATACTATCCTAATACAGTGTCTTATGGCACACATACAAACACAGCTTTCACGCCTGTGGTTGGAGGTTATGAATATATACCTTATGAGATGAATAAGCGCGATGATGTGCTTCTTAAGGATAAACACAATGAAGCACTTAAGTTAATGCCAGTTCTTTTTGGTGAAAATGGCTTTGATGTTACTGTAGTTGATCCTACTTATGGCAATTACAGATGGCTTTCTGATTTGTCTGTATATGATGAGTATTCATATATTAATGCTTGCGTAGCAAAGGGATTTTTTGTAGAAGATACAGCGGCGGTTCAGGCGGATACTGACAAGGTAATGGAACATAATGTTTATTCATATGGAATGTACAGAATGGCACCTTATTTCCTTAGAGGTCTTTTGTATGATTCAGGATTGTATAATGTACCTGATGAAGCACTGACATATGATTATTTGCAGACCCCAACTAATGCGTCATTAGCTATAGGAAAAGACAGAGAATTTGTAAATGCGTTTTCTGTTCTTGAGAACATGAGTAATCTGACAACTATCGATGATAACTCCAAGGGATCTTTCCTTGTTATGTGCAATGAGACAACACACGCAGACTCATTACTTGATGAGGAAACTTATATGCCTGTAGATATTATTGATAATACAGCGATTAATGCGGATGCAAATAGATTTGGTGAGTACTATGATACATTTACTTCTGATGTATTTGTTATGAGAAGATACCAGACATGTGCAGCTGCTCTTACAAGTCTTGCAAGATGGTTTGATTATCTAAGAGAGCAGGGAGTATACGATAATACAAGAATTATTCTTGTATCAGATCATGGATTTGATCTTAATATTTGGGGTGAGTTAGAGTCAGAGAATGGCGTTCTTCGTGAAGCCTTCAATCCTCTTCTTATGGTTAAGGATTTTAATAGTACAGGATTTGAGATATCTAATGAGTTTATGACAAATGCTGATACTCCATATCTGGCGTTAAATGGAGTCATCGATAATCCTGTAAATCCATTCACAGGAAACCTTATTACTAATGAGAATACAGATAAGAGTGATGGAACTGTTCTTGTTATGGATGAGCCAGAATGGCAGGTAATTAACACTCCTGGAAGTAAGTTCCCTGAAGCTTACTGGTATGAGGTAAAAGAAAATATTTTTGATGCCCAAAACTGGAAATATATCGGTATACAATAAGTACAAAAATGTGGTAAAATTTTAATTGTGTTTTAAACAACTTGAATAAACACCACGGAGGCGGCTTATGTATTTAATTAAGAAGAAGCGTGTACTCTGTCCTACAATTTTCCTTATGGATATTGTAGCTCCTAGAGTAGCTAAGTATTGTGAACCAGGTCAGTTTATTATCGTAAGAATTGATGAGCTCGGTGAGAGAATTCCTCTTACAATTTGTGATTACAATCGTGAAGAGGGAACAGTTACTATCGTAGTACAGGTTATTGGCGCTAGTACAACAAAGATGATGGCTATGGAAGAAGGAGAGTATCTCCATGATTTCGTAGGTCCTCTCGGATGCCCATCTGAGCTTGTTACTGATGATGTAGAAGAGACAAAGAAAAAGAAGATCCTCTTTGTTGCTGGCGGTCTTGGAACTGCTCCAGTTTATCCACAGGTTAAGTGGCTCCACGAGCATGGTATTGATGCTGATGTAATTGTTGGTGCTAAGACAAAGGATCTTGTAATTCTTGAAGATGAGATGAAGGCTGTTGCTGGCAATCTTTATATTACAACTGATGATGGTTCTTATGGCCGTCACGGAATGGTTACTAAGGTTATTGATGACCTTGTAGCTGAGGGTAAGACATATGATCTTTGTGTATCTATCGGACCAATGATCATGATGAAGTTCTGCTGCCTTACAACTAAGAAGCATGAGATTCCTACTATCGTATCCATGAACCCAATTATGGTAGATGGTACTGGTATGTGCGGTGCTTGCCGTCTTACAGTAGGTGATGAAGTTAAGTTCGCTTGTATCGATGGACCTGAGTTTGATGGTCATAAGGTTAACTTCGATGAGGCTATGGAGCGTATGAAGCTTTATCGTACAGAAGAGGGAAGAGCAATGCTTAAGCTTAAGGAAGGCGACACACATCATGGTGGTTGCGGATTCTGTGGAGGTGACAAGTAATGGCTGATGGTATGGTTAGAGTTCCAATCAGTGAGCAGGAGCCACTGGTAAGAGCTAAGAATTTCGATGAGGTTTGCCTCGGTTATACAGAGGAAGAAGCAGTTCTTGAGGCTGCTAGATGTATTAATTGTAAGAAGCCAAGATGTGTACAGGGTTGTCCAGTTTCTATTAATATTCCTGGATTTATCGCTGCACTTAAGGAACAAAATTTTAAGGGTGCTTATGACGTAATTAGTCAGTCTTCCGCACTTCCAGCTGTATGTGGTCGTGTTTGTCCACAGGAGACACAGTGTGAGGCTCTTTGTATTAAGGGCGTTAAGGGTGATGCAGTATCTATCGGTAAGCTCGAGAGATATGTTGCTGACCGTGCTCGTAAGGAAGGCATTAAGCCAACAGTTGATGCAGCTCCAAATGGTCACAAGGTTGCTATTGTAGGTTCCGGTCCTGCTGGACTTACATGTGCTGGTGATCTTGCTAGACTTGGTTATGATGTAACTATCTTTGAGGCTCTCCACGAGGCAGGCGGAGTACTTACTTATGGTATTCCAGAGTTCCGTCTCCCTAAGGATGAGGTTGTTAAGGCTGAGGTTGAGAACGTTAAGTCTATGGGTGTTAAGATCGAGACTAACGTTGTTATCGGTAAGTCAGTTACTATCGATGAGCTTATGGAAGATGAAGGCTTCGAAGCTGTATTCGTAGGTTCTGGTGCTGGACTTCCAATGTTCATGAAGATTCCTGGTGAGAATGCAAAGGGTGTATTCTCCGCTAACGAGTATCTCACACGTAATAACCTTATGAAGGCTTTCCGTGAGGATTCTGACACACCTATCTTCCGTCCTGCAAAGGTAGCAGTAGTAGGTGGTGGTAACGTAGCAATGGATGCTGCTCGTACAGCTCTTCGTCTTGGTGCTGAGGTTACTATCGTATACCGTCGTTCTGAGGCTGAGCTTCCAGCAAGAGTTGAAGAGGTTCATCACGCTAAGGAAGAGGGTATTAAGTTCGAGCTTCTTACTAACCCAGTAGAGATTCTTGAGACTGAGGATCACTGCGTACGTGGTATGAAGTGTGTACGTATGGAGCTTGGTGAGCCAGATGCTTCCGGACGTCGTCGTCCAGTAGTTATCGAGGGTTCTGAGTTCGAGCTCGAGACAGATGCAGTTATCATGTCTCTCGGTACATCTCCTAACCCACTTATCGCTTCTACAACAAAGGGTCTCGATACTAATAAGTGGAAGTGCATCGTAGCAGATGAGGCTAACGGACAGACATCTAAGGAAGGTGTATTCGCTGGTGGTGATGCTGTTACAGGTGCTGCTACAGTTATCCTTGCTATGGGTGCTGGTAAGGCTGCTGCTAAGGGTATTGATGAGTACATCAAGTCCAAGGGCTAATGCTTAATAATTAACTTAATGTTTATAGACCGTCTCTTCGGAGGCGGTCTTTTTATGTTATTCTTAACCTATGGTAAGCGCTTATCTTTACAGAATGTATAATACAGCCCGTAAGAAACCGGTTTTGCTGGTTCTTATTATCGCGGGTGTTATTTTTGCCATTAATTCTGTGCTAAAGTTGGATACACCGGCAATTCAGTTTAATGAGCGTAATGAGGCTGTGATTCGCGGTATGACTCAGCTAATACTTCTGGTGTGTGCTGACTACGCCTTCGCCGTTGGCTTTAGAAGTGGTGTATTAGGTGTGTCGCTCCCTGATGTTACTTACCATCTTGCGGGACCTTACTCCAAACGTTTCAACCTTATAATGTCATTCGGTTATGGTCTGTCTAGTATCGGGTTCTTTGTTTGGTTCTTGACGGCCAATACCAGTGTTCTGGCGATGTGGATAGGGTTTAATACTCATGATTACTATGTGCTGTTTGGGCAGTCAGTGCTGGCCATGGCAATTATGTTCCTGTTTACGTCATATATAAGTGCGGCTTTCCCTGAGAGCATCAAAGCGCGTGTTATTGCAGTTGGAGGACTTTTGCTGCTTCACGCAGGAATTATGGTGTTGGTTATTCGAGATCTCATCTTAACCTTTGGATCCTGGGCAGAAGTGAAGGTGCAAAATCCGTTGGTGCTTATTGACCACATTGGTAATTCTAGATGGATGGCGACCATTCCTGTGGTGGGTTGGAACTTTATGCCAGACCTTAACTGGGTTCTTATCATGCTCGAAATAGTTTTTGTCCTTGTACTTCTAGTCCTCTACGGGATAACAGAGTTTGATTTTTACGAGACGGCAGGTGCCAACGCGCAGAAAATCGCTGACATCGTGGAGGCAAGTAAAGCTGGTGTCGAGGCAGTTAATACTGGTATTTCACGCACGGCCACTGTTGGTAAGGAAGTGTATGACAAGGGATGGGGTGCGAATGCTTTTTTCTGGCAACACCTTTTTCAGAACCGCCGCGAAAGCAAACTGTTCTTTGTAAACAAGGTGGCTCTTATTTATAGAGTTTTTGCTTTGCTTATCCTATTGGTGTCCGGAAGTGTTCTTGAGGAAAAACTTCTTGTGGTCGTTATGGGTGTTGCCACCATGATGGTTCTGAATGCCATTGTTTATGGTGGTGGAAAGATAGTATTCGAGTTTAACCGGCCATATTTCTTTATGGTGCCTGAGAAACCTGGCACGAAATTCGCCTCATGCCTTCTGGCGGATCTGCCAGAGATGGCTTTCGACGCCTTGTTGTGCACGATAATAATTAAAATCCCTTCCGGTGCTTCCTTTGGAATATTCTCTATGATTTGCTTTTTTATCATGATGGTTGCTTTTGATATGGTATCGCAGACACTTGGTATTATTTGCGTAAGACTCCTTCGTAATTTTGGAAAGATGGTTCTTATGTTTGTGAGATATATTGTAATTATTATTCTTATGCTGGTTGGAATGACGATGTCATATTTTGCCACAGAGGCGGTAGGGGCACTTATTACGACTGATGATATGATTCTTGGCGTTATGATTGGTTCCATGGGCTTGGCGTTCGTTCTTATCTGGCTGGCCATGATTCCATTGGCGGTCAAGATTATTACTAAGGCAGATGTTAACTGGTAACTTTAAGAAGTCTTAATATTTTAATGAAAATTGATTAAACCACAATTGATAAGATGTCTGTGTTATAGGAATTAGGAGGATAGTTTATGCTTACAGTAAATGGCGTTACTAAGAAATACAAAAAGTTTTTGGCAAATGATAATTTGTCTTTCACTATCGCTGATGGTGAGATTGGAATTCTTCTTGGACCTAATGGTGCAGGTAAATCCACAATCATTAAGTCAATCGCAGGCCTTTTAAGATATGAGGGTGATATCGAGATTAATGGTATTGATAACCACGAACTCGAAGCTAAGAAAATGCTTGGATATATCCCTGAGATGCCTGCTCTCTATGACACACTTACAATTGATGAGCACCTTGAGTTCGTTAGAAGAGCGTACAAGGTTGAAGATACAGGTATTAAGGAGAAACTCTTAGAGAGATTCGAACTTACAGATAAGCGTAAGAAGATGGGTAAGGAACTCTCCAAGGGTATGCAGCAGAAGGTTTCTATTTGCTGTGCTCTTATTCATGATCCGAAGGTTGTTATTTTTGATGAGCCTATGGTAGGTCTTGATCCACATGCTATTAAGGAGCTTAAGGCTCTTTTCCAGGAGCTTAAGGCTGAGGGTAAGACAGTTCTTATTTCCACTCACATGATTGATACTATTGAAGATTACTGGGATGTTGCCCATATTATGATGAATGGTAAGATCGCAGCAACTAAGCATAACCGTCCAGGTTCCGCTGATGAGAAGTCTCTTGATGAGTTGTTCTTCCAGATTACTGAGGGAAGTGCAGCTGCTTCAACTGCAGCAAAGAAGTCGGAGGAAGAGGAGGCTTAATATGCTTAGCGCTTATTTATATAGAACAAGAAAGTCTCTTCTTAAGAGACCTCTTAAATTTGTGTTGCTTTTATTAGCACTTGCTATGTCAGTGTTCATGATTTTCTTTCCTACACTGATGGCAGGTGAAGAGGACGCAGTTGTTCGTAATCCTAATGTTGTATTAGGCGGAGTATCACTGGTTCTCATTGTTATGTTTAACTTTATGTTTTTCTCTGGCGTAAAGAGTGGCGTTATCGGATTCTCACAGAGTGATGTTAATTTCCATATGGCCGGCCCGTTCTCTCCTAAGTTTAATCTCATTATTCTTGTAGAGGGAATTATCGCGACTTGTGCTATTTTGTTGTGGGTTCTTTCCTGTCAGGTTGCAGTGCTCTATCAGTTGTTTGGAGTAAGTTCAGCAGACGTAATAGCTATTCTTTGTGGTAGCGCACTTACAATGATTATTGGATTCCTGATTTCCAGTTTTATTGGTGCAAAGTTTGCTGAGGATGAGAAGAAGAAGCGTAATTTCCTTATTGGACTTGCAGTTGTTGATATTCTCTATGTTGGTGCTTTTGTTCTGACTTGCATGAATAAGTACGGTTCATTTGATACTTTTAAGGCTCTTGGTTTTAAGGGCATTATGGCTGAGTTTGGTACATCTGTATTCTCTCAGGTTTATCCAGTTGCTGGATGGATTAGTCTTATCTATGCCGGAATCGTTAAGAACAGCCTTGTTTATCTAATTGTTGGTATTGCTCTTATTGTTCTTACATTCGTAGCAATTTATCTTCTCTATTCCAAGAGTGAGCTTGATTATTACGAGACAGCTATCGCTTATGCGCAGAAGGTTGCTGATATTAAAGAAGCTCGTAAGGCTGGTGTTGATACAGATACTGCTAATATTAATCGTAAGATTAAGGTTGGTAAGGAGTCTTTGAAGACTGGTTGGGGTGCAAACGCATTTGCTACAATGCATTTTCTTCAGAATGCTAGAGCATCTAAGTTGTTCTTTGTAAACTCACTTGGTTTGATGTATCGTCTTATCTGCGCTGTTTATATGTTCATTATGTCTCGTTCTGCGGGCGAGGATATGGGACCTATGTATTACACAGTAATGGGCCTTACAATGATTACACTTCTTAACGTAGTTGTGTATGGTGGTGGTAAGACAGTACTTGAGTTCAATAAGCCATATATCTTTATGGTACCTGAGTCAGCATCTAGCAAACTTTTCTATTGCTTGCTCGCTGATTTACCAGAGATTATTTTTGACTCAGTTCTTTGTGCTGCTATTATCTGGTACTTTGCTAAGGTTAAGATTTTTATTGCAGTTGGTGTATTTGTAATGATGATCGTATTCGATTATCTTTGTGAGCTTGTTGCACTTATTGAGCTTCGTATATGCAGAGGACTTGGAAGATTCCTTCTTATGTTCGTAAGATATGTTCTCGTATATGCAATTCTCCTTATTGCTATTATTCCCGCTGCTATCGTATATAACATTGTTGGTAGCTTGATGGCATTTGTTCTTACAATGGCTGGATGTGGAGTGATTATTATTGCAGTTCTGCTTCTTGCATCAGCAAATATAATCGACAGAGTAGAGTTTAATAGCTGATAAAAGCACCTAAAATTTTATTGATGAAAAGCCGTCTTTTTGACGGCTTTTTTGTTTTTTAATCAAAGAATTTTTAGACGAATAATATTCGTAGTTCCCGTACGTTAATTATTCGTTTATATACTCGTATCCTTTGTTAACTGTTGGTGAATATGCGCTGTAAAGCCTTTAATTACGGGCTTTTTGTGGATAGACTGAAGCCATGAAGGAGGAGAGAGTTATGTGTACTGAGAAAATATTTAAAAACATAATTTCAACTGCATTGGCATTTATTATTGTTGTTGGCTTTATCGGAAATGTTAGCAACCCAGTTAATGTTGTAAATGAACCAGTTTCTCCTGCGGGTGACTCCTCCGTTGAGAGTGTATCTGTTGATGCTACTTATAGTGAGCAGGCAGATGTTACTCCTGTTAGTTATGGCGCAGAAGCAGACGGTGTTCTTCCTGCAGTTTCTATAGAGGATGAAGCAACTGTTCCAGACTATAGTAAGCTTAATCTCGTTTACGATAACGTTGACGCAGAAATCCAGTGCAGAGATGACCTGGAATTGATCGAGAATTCTATTATTTTCTCAGTCGTTGATTATAGAGATATCAGCTCAGGCATGACTTTTCTCTCTGATTCAGATGAGATTTGTTCCCGTTATGGAATGACAAATGTTTCTTATATGTTTGATGTATATGCCGGTGCGACTGAGATAGCTGGAATTAACGCATATCAGGTTTTCTATAGTGCAACTGTTTATTCTGATGATATATGGGCTCTTATCGATGAGCTTCGTCAGGATGCATTTATCGTCAGTGCTGAACCTGATGTGATTTATGAGCAGCTTGAAGATGAAGAGGAATTTATCCCTGAAGAGACTGAAGATCCAGAATCTATCGAACCTGAGTTGGTTGAAGAATTAGTTGTTGAAGCTGATTCATATTCCTATTCAAATGCGATCATGCCAACAGAAGAAGAGATTAGAAATTGTGCTTATGTTATCGAGCCTCTTCGCCTTATGGATGTATGGAAAGCGATTACTGTGGATCACATGCCAGGTGAGGGTGTTGTAGTAGCAGTTATTGATACTGGTGTTAACTACAAGAACTCTGATCTTGCTAGTAGCATGTGGATTAACCCAGGCGAGATCCCTAATAACGGTATTGATGATGATAAAAATGGATATGTTGATGATGTCCATGGTATTTGCGTTGCTAGTGATAACCCATCTCAGGCTCAGGGTGATCCTATGGATTATGCTTCTCACGGAACTCACTGCGCTGGCATTATCGCCATGAGCGCTGGTGATGGCGGTGGAGTAGGCGTAGCATATGGCTCCAAGATTATGGCAATTAAAGTTGGTGAAGGAACATTTAGTCTTTCTGCGATTTGCGTTGGCCTTCGCTATGCTGCTGATAATGGTGCTGATGTAATTAGTATGTCCTTCAGTGGAGAATATGGTTCTGCATCTGAGGAGGCTGCTTGTAAATATGCAGCTAATAAGTGCATCCTCGTGGCTGCTGCTGGTAACGATGCTAAGTGTACTCTTGGTAATCCAAAGTTAGATCGAAGCAATATGGCTAATCACTATCCTGCAGCGTTTGATAGTGTTATCGGTGTTATGGCATACGATAACGACAATACAATCGCATCATTCTCAGACTGGGATTATCAGCTTGGGGATGGCCACGATTATGAGTTAATCGCTCCTGGCGTATCAATCTACAGCACTGTACTTAGTAACTATCATGCTAGATATACAGGTACTTCTATGGCAACTCCTGTAGTTGCAGGTTGTGCAGCTATTTATCGTGCAGAGTATCCTGATCGCAGTAACCAATATATCAGAAATCATCTCTGTGCTCCTACTGATGAAGTTGTTAATGCAGTTCTTTTTGGAAGTACTTATACTTTCAATAAGATTAATATTGCTGACAAGCTTTTGTGCTACGGCGTAAAGTTTGGTCCTGATCATGAGCCTATAGTTGATCCTTCTGTACAGCATAGACTTTTTACAATCTCTGCTCGTGAGGCTACATGTACAGAGAGTGGTTACACTGAAGGTATCGTATGCCTTAGATGTGGAATGATTATTGAGGCCACAGAGTTAATTCCAGCCGCTCATACTGTTGTTACTGATTACGCTACTGAACCAACATGTATTGAGGTTGGATTTACTGAAGGAAGTCACTGTGAAGTTTGTAACGAGGTTATCGTGGCACAGCAGGAAATTCCTGCCAAGGGTCACGTGGAATGCTTGGAACCAGAAATCCCAGCTACATGTACTTCAGATGGTTTTACTGAGGGTGCTTACTGCACAGTTTGCCGCGAGGTTACGAAAGCAAGAGAGCTGATTCCTGCTAAGGGCCATACTGTAGTGACAATCCCTGGTGTGCCTGCGACATGTACTTCATGGGGCTTGACCGAAAGCAGTTACTGCACAACTTGTAACGAGTCCTTCTCAGTGAAGACACCAACTGCCATGAAGGTGCACGCTTTCGTGCCAATGCCAGAGTCTGACGCAACTATTTACAAGGACGGATCTAAGGGTGGCACATATTGCGTTCACTGCAAGACTATCGGCGTTCAGCCGGTTATTACACCTAAGGTGGATGTTTCCCCTGAGATTGCGAACTTTAGTGAGAGACTTTATACCGTAGTTCTTAATAGACCTGCAGATCCTGCTGGCGTTACTGCGTGGGCGGTGGCTCTCAGTAATGGTGCAGATGGTGCGTCTGTGGCGAAAGGATTCTACTTCTCAGGTGAGTTTGACGCGCAGAATACAAGTAACACAGAGTATGTAAAACGCTTGTATTTGACTTTTATGAACAGAGAAGCAGACGCTGTAGGACTTAATGCATGGGTAGAAGTCCTTGATAACGGAACTAGTAGAGTAGATGTATTCTATGGATTTGTTAACTCTGTAGAGTGGGCTAACTATTGCGCTAAATGCGGTATCGTTTCTGGTGGTACAGCTAAGCCGGTTGTTAGAATCACACCTAATAAGGACATTACTGAATTTACAAAGAGACTTTATGTAACTTGTCTTGGTCGTCCTGCTGATTCTACTGGTCTCGAAGCGTGGGCATCCGCACTCGCTAACAAAGAGGGAACAGGAGCAAGCGTTGCTTATGGTTTCTTCTTCTCAGATGAGTTTGTTGGTCAGAACTTAAGTAATGAAGAATACGTGACTCGATTGTATCGTACATTCATGGGCCGTGAGCCTGATGCATCTGGATTCGAAGCATGGGTTGGAGCTCTTAATGATGGTTTTTCTAGGGAGCAGGTATTTGATGGATTCTCCAAGTCAGTAGAGTTCGTTGCTAGCTGCGAGAAGGCAGGAATAATCGCTTACTAACTAATTAGATTGTTTGAATTCCTGAAAATAGAACTTTTCCGTCGGAAAAGTTCTATTTTTAGTTCCAAATTCCTCAATATAGAACTTTTTATTCTGAAAAGTTCTACTGCGAGGAATTTAGAACTTATTTTTTCATTTTTTTAAATTTCTAGGAAGTCATTTGATAATATCAAAGTCAATTGGCAAACAAAAAAGAGACTACCAGCGTTGGTAGTCTCTTTTTGAATTAGAAATAACAAATTATCAGAGCTCAGCCTTATGAGCGATTCCAAGCTCCTCAGCGATAGCGAAGAAAGCCTGACGGGAACCCTTAATAGTAGCTTCGGATACGCAGAAAGCAAGACGGCAGTAACCTGCACGTGAGAAGCTTGCGCCTGGCACCAAAAGGAGGTTGTATTTCGCACACACTGCAGCGAACTCAGCGTCTGTCATGCCGTTAGGTGTCTTCATGAATACATAGAGTGCACCGTTAGGCTTAACGGAGTCGAAGCCAGCGTCAATGATGTTTCCGTAAAGGAGATTACGACGGTACTCGTAGTTAGCCACGTCAACCTTAGCGTAGAGTGACTTCTCGATAACTTTCTGCCAGATAGCAGGAGCGTTAACGGAACCGAGGATTCTGTTAGAAAGAACGATAGCGCCAGTAAGGTCAGCGTAGTCCTCATTCTTAGGAGATACGAGTGTGTATCCGATTCTCTCGCCAGGGAGGGAGAGGGATTTACTCCATGAGAAGCAGATAACTACGTTGTCGATGTACTTGAGAACTGCAGGAACTTCCATGCCATCGTAAACGAGGTCGATGTATGGCTCGTCGGAGATAACCTGGATAACGTGATCCTGAGCCTTAAGAAGTTCGTTAAGCTTTGTGAGCTGTTCTGCAGAATAGATAACACCTGATGGGTTGTTAGGTGAGTTAATGATGATTGCCTTTGTCTTTGCTGTGATTGCAGCGGCGATCGCGTCGAAGTCAGGCATGAAGTTGTCGTCTGTGGAAACAGAAACAACCTTGCCACCGTGATTGTCGATGTAGTTGTTGTATTCCATGAAGTATGGTGCGAGAACGATTACCTCATCACCGTCGTCGAGAAGTGAGTGGAGAACGTCGTTCATAGCAGCGGCAGCACCTACAGTCATACATACTGCATCTGCCTTGATATCGAGACCGGATTCTTCAGAACGCTTCTTGGCAATAATTGCACGAGTGGACTCGTAACCGCTGTTGCTCATGTAGCCATGCATACCTGGAGTAGGGTTGGAAGCGAGTTCGATAAGTGCGTCAGTAACTTCCTTAGGTGGCTCCAGATCGGGATTACCAATGGAGAAGTCGAATACTTTATCTGCGCCGTAAATTGCCTTGAGACGGTTGCCTTCTTCGAACATTTTACGGATGAGGGAACCGCCCTCGAGCTTTGTAATCATTCTTTTTGCTATCATGATAAATACCTCGTATTTAATATTTTCAATATATAAATATACTACTAAATCAAAAAAAAGTGGATAAATACAAAAAAATCCGTGAAAAACGTTGACAAACCCTTGCATGATGGGTATTATCTACGAGTAATTAAAGCAGAACTCCGTTTCTCACCTTAAGCGGCTAAGGCCTGTGAAGAGGTTCATAACTTTCAAGTATAACGGATACTTGGTTGTTTGAGAACGGGTTTGCGAAGAACCGTTCTTTTTTTTATGGTCAGGAGGTGTTTCACATCGCAAAGCCAACCGGTAATCAGATGATTAACGAAGATATCACTTTTGAGAAGGTTCGTCTCATTGATGCAGACGGCGAGATGAAGGGTATCGTAACAATTGAGGAAGCTCTTAAGGCAGCTGACGAGGCAGGAGTAGATCTTGTATGTATTTCTTCTAATCCTGAGAATCCTGTTTGTAAGGTAATGGACTATGGTAAGTTCCTTTTCGAGCAGGGAAAGAGAGAGAAGGAAGCTCGTAAGAAGCAGAAAGAGACAGAGCTTAAGGAGATTGGCATTAAGCTTACAACAGATGTTCATGACATCGAGGTAAAGCAGAAGGCAGTTATCAAGTTCCTTAAGGCAGGAGACAGAGTAAAGATTAACATCAGATTCCGTGGCCGTGAGATGGCATATCAGCAGCAGGGATTCGAAGTAATGGAGAAGTTCGCTGCAGGTATCGAGGAATACGGACAGATTGATAAAAAGCCAAAGATCGAGGGACGTAACATGGTAATGTATCTCGTTCCTAAGAAAAACAAGTAATTAATTCAAGGAGGATATAAAAATGCCTAAGCAGAAGACACACAGCGCATCCAAGAAGAGATTTAAGGTTACAGGTACAGGTAAGGTACTTCGTGCACAGAGCTTCCGTCGTCACATTCTTTCTAAGAGACCTACAAAGAGAATGAGACATCTCCGTCACAACACAGTTGCATCTGCACCTGATACAAAGATCATTCGTAAGATGATCCCTTACATGTAATTTTCTATCTTGAAGGAGGATATATAAATGTCTAGAGTTAAAAGAGGTATTCGTACTAGAGCACGTCACCATAAGATTTTGAAGCAGGCAAAGGGTTACTTTGGTAAGAAGAGCAAGCTCTTCAAGGTAGCTAATCAGGCAGTTCTTAAGTCTGGTTCCTATGCATATAGAGACAGAAGACAGAAGAAGAGAGATTTCAGAAAGCTTTGGATCACAAGAATCAATGCTGCTGCACGTATCAATGGTCTTTCTTACAGCAAGTTCATGAATGGACTTAAGAAGGCTGGTATCGAGCTCGACCGTAAGGTTCTTTCTGATATCGCTATCACAGATGCACAGGGCTTCGCAGCTCTTTGCGAGCAGGCTAAGAAGGCTCTCTAATATAGAAGTTTTAATAGTTTGAACTTAACGCACCGTCCATAAGGACGGTGTTTTTATTTGTTTTAATACTAGTCACTTTTTATGTATATCTATGCTATAATTGTAAGGTTGAATTTTTATAAAAAAGGGGAACTTTATGAAGCAGATTCTTCTAGGAAACGAAGCAGTTGCCAGAGGTGCTTATGAAGCAGGCGTTAAGTTTGTTTCATCTTATCCTGGTACACCTAGTACAGAAATAACAGAGACAATTGCAAAGTATAAGGAAATTGCCTGCGAGTGGGCACCTAATGAGAAGGTAGGAGCTGAGGCTGCTATCGGATGTTCAGTAAGAGGCGGACGTGCAATGACATGTATGAAGCACGTTGGTATGAATGTATGTGCAGATCCACTTTTCACAGTATCTTATTCTGGAGTAAATGCAGGTCTTGTATTCTGCGTTGCAGATGATCCAGGAATGCACTCTTCACAGAATGAGCAGGATTCTCGTCACTATGCAAGAAGCTCCAAGATTCCTATGTTCGAGCCTGCAGACAGCTCTGAGTGTAAGGAGTTTACAAAGTATGCTTATGAGTTCTCAGAGAAGTACGATACTCCTGTTATGATCAGACTTCATACAAGAGTTTCTCACTCCAGATCCCTTGTAGATCTCGAGGAGCCAAAGCCAATCGAGATTAAGGAGTACATTAAGGATTCCAAGAAGTATGTAATGATGCCTGCTAATGCTATTGGCAAGCACGTTGTAGTAGAGAAGAGAACAGCTCAGATTGTTGCTGATGCAGACGCTAATCCAGAGTCTGTATTCAATAAGATTGAGATGAGAGACACAAAGCTTGGTATCATCACAGCTGGTGCTTCTTATCAGTATGTACGTGATGCAGTTCCAACAGCTTCCGTATTGAAGCTCGGTCTCGTTTGGCCTCTTGCTGAGAATACAATTAAGGAGTTCGCATCCAAGGTTGACCGTCTCGTAGTAGTAGAGGAGCTTGATCCTTTCCTTGAGACAGAGATTAAGGCAATGGGCGTTGAGTGTGAGGGTAAGGCTCTTTTCACACTTCTTGGTGAGTATTCTACAAGAATGGTTAAGGCAGCTCTTACAGAGGAAGCTCTTCCTAAGGCAGCTATCGATGTAACTAAGCTCCCAACTCCTCCAGGACGTCCACCGGTGCTTTGCGCAGGTTGCCCACACAAGGGACTTTTCCTCGCACTTCACAGACTTAATGCTAACGTTACTGGTGATATCGGATGTTACACACTTGGAGCACTTCCTCCAATGCAGGCAGTTGATACAGTAATCTGTATGGGTGCTTCCGTTGGTATGGCACATGGTTTTGATAAGGCTACAGATGGTGAGGCATCACGTAACACTGTTGGTGTTATCGGTGATTCTACATTCCTCCATTCTGGTATTACAAACCTTATGAATGCAGTTTATAACGGCAGCACAATGACACTCATCATCCTTGATAACTCCATCACAGGTATGACAGGTCACCAGCAGAATCCTGCAACTGGTATGAACATCAGACTTGAGGCTGCTCCTGCAGTATCTCTTGAGCTTCTTTGCCAGAGTGTTGGCGTTATGCCTGAGGCTATCCGCGTTGTTGACCCAGTTGACACTTTCGGATGCCAGCAGGTAATTAAGGAAGAGATGGCTCGTGAGGCAGTTTCCGTTGTTATCGCACGTCGTCCTTGTGCGCTTATCCCAACAGGACGTGCTAAGAAGGGTGTAGAGGTTCACGTTGATCTCGAAAAGTGTAAGAAATGCGGTGCGTGCGGCAAGATCATGTGTCCAGCACTCATCATGAGCAAGGATAAGACACCAATGATTGATCCTGAAACATGTAATAACTGTGGCTTGTGCGTAAATGTATGTAAGTTCAACGCACTTGAGAAGGGAGAAGAGTAATATGGGTAATCTTGAAGCTTCTATTGTATTAGCAGGTGTTGGCGGTCAGGGTACTCTTATCGCTGGTAAGCTCCTTGGTATCGTAGCTATGAAACTCGGTCTTGATGTAAAGGTATCCGAGGTTCACGGAATGAGCCAGCGTGGTGGTTCCGTTATCACATATGTAAAGATTGGTAAGGAGGTACATTCCCCAATCATCGAGGAAGGTACAGCTGATTTCCTCCTTTCATTCGAGGAAGTAGAGTCTGTTAGATGGGCATCACTTCTTAAGGAAGGCGGCGTTATGATCGTTAACAGCCAGCAGATTGAGTCTTTGCCAGTTCTCATGGGTCAGGTTCAGTATCCAGATGGAATCGTTGATGCTCTTAAAGCAGCTGCTACTGAAGGTACTAAGATTGTTGAGATTGATGCTCTCGACCTCGCTATGCAGGTTGGTACATCCAAGGCAACAAACATTGTAATGCTTGGTGCGCTTTCTAATTATCTTGGCGTTGATGAGGCTCTCTGGAAGGAAGCTATCGAGGATGCTTTCGCAGCTAAGGCTAAGACAATCCCTGGTAACCTTAAGGCTTTCGAGCTCGGTAAGCAGGCTGGCGCTTGATTGATTTATAATTTGTTTTTTATGGCGGCTGTTCCCTGAGGGGAGCAGTCGTTTTTATTTGAGGTAAAGAACCTTAAGTCAGTCATATATAAAGTATTCACATGTTGAACTTTTATCGTTATATTATTAATGGGAGAAATCGGGTGGACGAGACGTTAAGGAGACTCGTACATGAATAGAGATGTTTTTAAGAGAGCAACGGCTCTTTTCTTTGCGGTTAGTGTTGTGTTTTCCGCTAGCTTTTGTTTGCGCGCAGAAGAAGGCGATGATGGCAGTGATACATCCAGTTCAACAGCTACAGAATATCCTGTAAAAGCTGATAAAATATCCGGTTCCAATATAGAAAGTTTTGAGATTTTAAGACCAGTTCCTAACGATACTGTTAATGCTTCTACATTTGGTTTAAGCGTTAATAATGAAGATAATTATGCAGCTTTTTCAGCGGCACTTAACTATTGTCAAAATCATCCCAATACACGTCTGGAAATTAATAAAGGTGTATATCATTTTAAACCTAATCCTTCACTTCAGCTTACTGGATTTAAGAACGTTCTGATAGAAGGTAATGGTGCTGAGTTTATTTTTGAATCTCAAAAACAGTTTTCAATTCATGAATGTGATGGATTAGAGATTCGTAATCTTATTGTTGACTGGAACTGGGATGTTAATAGAGTTGCATCTCTTGTACAAGTTCAGAATAAAAACAAGGATGCACAGAGCTTCGAAATCAAATTTTTGGAGTTAGATGAAGTCGATGAAAATATTCCAATCGTGAGTTTTCAGCAATATGACACTGATGAGTTGGTGCCAGGTTCCTATGGTAGCTGGAAGACTTTTAATCCGGTTGAAATTCCTGGCAGCATTGTTAGTGTTGAAAAGTTAGAGCCAAATGTCTTGAAGATTAACTATGGTGCAAGCTTCACGACTACATTCCATAATGAAGAAGTATATATTCTTAGACACTATACTTATGGTGGTTCTGTTTTTACTGTGGGTGGTGGCTCTAGAAATGTTACTTTTGATAATGTAAGCATTTATGGATCCGCTGGAATGGGATATGTATTTGGCGATAATTCTAATCATTTTCAAGTAATAAATTCATACATAGGACTTCGCCCAGGTAATGAAAATAAGCAGAGAATGTCAACTACGGCTGATGGAATTCATATTCTTAACACTGGTGGTTATTTCCGAATCTCGGGATGCGATTTTAGTTATACAGGCGATGACATCATCAACATTCATGATGATATGCTGAAGATTACTGATGATACCAATCGTAGTGAGATAGTAGGCAATGTTACAGGTGGATTTGTTCAAAAGGGCGACAAGATAAGAATATACACCAAAAATCTGGAGGATATTGGATTCGAGACAGAAGTAATGTCATTTGTTAGAAAAGATGATATTGGCACTTTGAAACTGAAGGATCCTATTCCAGATATAGCAGGTAAGGGGTGTTATGTTTATCGTAGTTCAACCCGCACTCATAATTATGTGATATCCGATAACTATATCCATGAGACAAAGGGAAGGGCAGCGCTTCTTAATGCTTCTGACGCTTTATTCGAGAACAATACCTTATATAGAACTGTCTCTGAGTGTGTGCAGGTGAGAGTGGATGTTTCAGAACGTGATGACAAAATTTGGTACGAGGGTACAGGTGCTCGAAATGTTCTGATAAACAACAACACTTTCGAGGAGTGCGTGTTTGGTGGTGACGGCCCTGTTATTACAATTGATTGTAATGTTGGGTCTCAAAAGGACGTGCTCTCGGATATTCAAATTACTAATAATAAGTTTTTGTATTGTTATGGAGCGGATAATCTGATATATGCAGATAATGTTACTAATCTTGATGTGAAGAACAATACTATTGTTGATTGCAAACCTATTAAAACTACCGAAAATTGTGGCCAAATTGATATCAGTGGAAATACGGTTAGCAACCCATCTGCGACCTGTCCTCATACTGATAAAATCAAGGTTCAGGCAAGAGAACCTGGCTGTTATGAGTATGGTTCTACAGGTAACACATACTGCAAACAGTGTCACACACTTTTTATAAATTATGCTGGAATCCCTCCACTTAAGCATAAAGGTATGATCCACTGGGTTGAAATTGAGCCTACGTGCACAGAGGATGGTATGAAGGGTAATGTATGCTCTTTGTGCAGAGAAGTAATGGATTCTGAAGTGATACCTTCAACAGGTCACTCCTATGTTGAGGTTATTGACGTGGCGGCGACTACTAGCAAATCTGGACTTAAACATGAGGAGTGTACAATCTGCGGAGATAAGAAAGAGGCAGTAGTAATTCCTCCTATTACTTCACAAGAAACGAAAGGTATAGAAGGTTTCTGTGAACGCTTGTATACATGTGCATTGGGTCGTGCTTCTGATCCCTCAGGAGTTAAAGCTTGGGCTGATGCTCTTCGTGGAGGGGCAGATGGCGCGAAAGTTGCTCGTGGTTTCTTCTTCTCACCAGAGTTTGAGGGTAAGAACCTAGATAATAAAGAGTACGTAACTCGTTTGTATAAGACCTTTATGGACCGTGAGCCAGACGCCGCTGGTCTTAATGCTTGGGTAGAAGCTCTCGAGAAGGGTGCTAGCCGTGAGAAAGTATTCGATGGTTTCGTTAACTCTGTAGAGTGGGCAAACATTTGCTTCAAGTATGGTATCAGGTCTGGTGGTACAGCCGCTCCCACTGTAAGGGTGGAACCATCGGCTTCGATTCTCGCATTTGCTGAGCGTTTGTATACGACATGTCTTGGCAGGTCCGCTGACCCATCTGGATTAAAGGCGTGGGCTGACGCTTTAGCAAACCGTGAGGGTAGTGGAGCTAAGGTAGCACATGGTTTCTTCTTCTCCGAAGAGTTTATAAATAAGAAATTTGATAACGGAGAATTTGTTCGTCGCTGCTATCTGACCTTTATGGATCGTGAGCCTGATAAGGATGGATATGATGCATGGGTTAAGGCATTGAACGATGGAGCAACTCGTGAGCAGGTATTCAATGGATTCACACAGTCTCCTGAGTTCGTAGCTATTTGTGAGAAGGCAGGAATAATCGCTTACTAACTAATTTGCTTCAGTCCTCCGCGCTTCGCTTGTGCGTAAGTCCGCAAATTAGTTAGGTGCGCTATTTAGATGTGCGGAGGTCGCAAAATTAAACCAAATGCTCACTAAGACGTAAGTCCGCAAATTAGTTAGGTGCGCTATTTAAGATAATTAAGATGTCCCAGGTCGTCGGTTGGTGGCCTGGGATTTTTTGTTGGGGTACTGATAAAAAACAGTGCAAACAAGAAAAATAACTGAACATGATGTAGACGGCACTATATATACCGAAGCAAATTTAATTTTTCTCGGTAAAAAGACCGAAAGAATAAAAAGTTTTTCTGTCAAAAGACCGAAGACTGTGAGATGTTCTTCGGTAAAATGACCGAAGTAATAAAATTTTTTTCGGTGTAAATACAATTCCAAATATAAAAACTGCCCCGGATCATAAACCCGGAGCAGCTCTATATAATACTTTGTGAATTTATAAGCTAATTACAATGTAGCAGCCATTACAGCCTTGATTGTGTGCATACGGTTCTCAGCTTCCTCGAATACGAGAGACTGAGCGGACTCGAATACCTCATCAGTAACTTCCATCTCGTTGATACCGAACTTCTTGGAGATTTCCTTACCAATCTTTGTATCGAGATCGTGGAAAGCAGGGAGGCAGTGGAGGAAGATAGCATTTGCATCTGCGTTGTCCATTGCAGCCTTGTTTACCTGATATGGGAGAAGATCGTGAATACGCTCTTCCCAAATCTCATCAGGCTCACCCATTGATACCCATACATCTGTATAAATTACGTTAGCACCGGATGTACCAGCCTTTACGTCATCAGTAAGTGTAATGCTTCCACCTGTTGTAGCAGCGATAGCCTCACATTCCTTAACAAGAGCCTCATCTGGGAAATATTTAGGAGAAGTACATGCAGTGAAGTGCATGCCCATCTTAGCGCAAGTAACCATGAGGGAGTTACCCATGTTGTAACGAGCGTCACCCATATATGTGAGCTTGATTCCCTTGTAGTCACCGAAGTGCTCTTTGATTGTAAGGAGGTCAGCGAGCATCTGTGTAGGGTGGAACTCATTGGTGAGACCATTCCATACAGGAACCTTGGAATACTTAGCGAGTTCCTCAACGATTTCCTGACCGTAACCACGGTATTCGATACCTTCGAACATGCCAGCGAGAACTCTTGCTGTATCAGCGATGCTCTCCTTCTTGCCAATCTGTGATCCGCTTGGGTCAAGATATGTTGTACCCATGCCAAGGTCATGTGCAGCTACTTCAAATGAGCAGCGTGTACGTGTGCTTGTCTTCTCAAAAATAAGGGCAACATTCTTGCCACGGAAATTATCTACAGGAATACCTTTTTTCTTCTTGTCCTTAAGATCTGCTGCGAGGTCAACCAAGTAAGCGATCTCTTCAGGAGTAAAGTCCAAAAGCTTCAAAAAGTCGCGTCCTTTTAAATCCATAATTCACATCTCCCAAAATAAAGAATGAGTTTCTATTATACAACAGAAACGGGCGTTTTCCATGGATTTAAGTTTCAAGGAGATGACTTTTCTCGCATCTTTCGTAATAAAACATGAATTGCTGCATAATTCCTGCTGTGTCAGGGTAACGTGATGCGTCAAAAGCCCCGCCATAATAGCGATCCATAATGCGCTGAATCCAGACATCAATAGGGAAGCGACCCGTGCGTGCGAAAGCAAACAGCATTACGCAGTTGGTCACTTTGATTCCAACACCAAACATGTTAAGCAGGAGTGCGAGCAGTGTGTCGTCATCTGCGCTATCCATCATCTCGCGGGTCAGTTTTCCTGAGGCGAAATCATTAACAGCGGACGTGATATATGGTCCTCTGTATCCCGCACCAATGTTAGCAAGGTCTTCAGGGGAAAGCCCAGACATCTGCTCCACGGAAGGGAAAGCGTAATAAACATCTTTAAGAGAACGCACGAAAGGCTCCCCAAGAGCAGGCATACTAACCTGAGTGCCACAAAGCTCTGAGAGTCTGTCCACGCAAGTTGTTATGGAAGGGATGGAACGGCGCTGGGAAATAATATAACTGATAATTGCCTCCCATGGATCCTGCTTAAGGATTCTGATGCCGTAACCATAATCGGCTGCTGCCTTAAGGTAAGCGTCGTCTTCTATAGTGTTATAGATAGCTTCATAGTCGCGGTTAAGGTCGAAGTAATCCTTCCATATGCTTTCGAACTCGTCCTCAGAGCAGCTGAATGCAAATTCATTATTACCAAGAGATGCAATCTGTAAATATCTGCCCATAGCAACAGTCTCCACATGACTATCATCGATAGGATGAATGCGGAATGCCTGGCCACTTAAGGCTATCTTATATGGGTCAAAGAAATTAAGTTTTGTTGTGAACATAGAAATAGTGTAATATATGTGAAGACTTTAAGCGAGGACAAAATAATGAAACTTTCTGAGATATATAACAGTGGCAATAAAGTATTGTCTTTTGAGATTTTTCCACCAAAGAAGGAGGAAGAGCTTCAGAACATTGATGCCACATTAGAAATTCTTGCTGATCTTAACCCAGCATATATTTCCGTTACATTTGGTGCAGGTGGATCTTCTAATAACAACAAGACAATTGATATCGCGCGCAAGATTAAGGAACAGTATAAGGTAGAGCCTGTTGTTCACCTTACTGGTCTTCCATATGATAAGACTGATATTGATGAGTTCTGCAAGAAGATTGCAGATGCTGGCGTAGAAAATATTCTGGCGCTTAGAGGTGACGTTAATCCTAACTTCGAGCCAAAGGGTGTATTTAATCACGCTTCTGACCTTATCGAATACATTAAGCCAAATTATGATTTCTGTATTGCTGGTGCTTGTTATCCTGAGAACCATCCAACTTCTCCTGATACAGTAAGTGAGCTTCGTAATCTTAAGAAGAAGGTTGATGCAGGTGCTGATGTTCTCCTTTCACAGCTTTTCTTCTCTAATGAGAATTTCTATAAGTTTGTTGAGAACGCTCGTATTGCAGGCATTGATTGTCCAATCACACCTGGTATTATGCCATGTCTGTCAGCAACTTCTGTTAAGCGCATGGTTACAACTTGTGGAGCAGTTCTTCCGCCAAAGTTCGAGAAGATTGTAGAGAAATATGGTGATAACAAGGAGGCGCTTTTCGACGCTGGTATGTATTATGCCATCAGTCAGATTATCGACCTTCTCACAAATGATACGGATGGAATTCACTTGTACACCATGAATAATCCAGTTGTTGCCAAGCGAATCTGCGATGGAATTAGAAACATTATTTAACAAAAGAAAAGCTCGGAGGAATCCGAGCTTTATTTTTTAAGTTTAAAGTAATTATTCAGCTGACATTTAATGTTACCGTTATAGAGCTTAACTCGTTTGTTAGCCCTGTTGCCGATAGCAGCTTCAAATGAGTCGTCAGGGGAAATAACCGATAATCTAACGCCCTTTTTGCAGAAGCCATCGGAGGTCAGATAAGTCTTGCCAATCATGCGATAAATCTCATCGGCTTCCTCTGGTGTCATAAGACGGCCACCGTAAGGTGGGTTTGTAATTATGAGCTGGCGGTCAAAGCCAGTAAGCTTCTCTAGGGAAGAAGGAGTTCTGGTAGCGGCATCTGCGACGGAGAAGTTAATAAACATACCAACACCCGCGCGCTCCGCATTAAGCTTTGCATCCTCTATAGCGCGGCGGTCGATATCAGAACCCCAGTAGAATGTGTCGTCGAGTTCGGACAAATCCTCCAGGTCGAGTGCTTCCTTTCGTGCCTCTTTCCACACGTCGTGTCCGATGTAAGGCAGATCCTCGTAAGCGAAATGGCGGTTACGTCCAGGAGCACAGTTACATGCCAGGAGAGCAGCCTCGATAAGGATTGTGCCTGAGCCGCAGAAAGGGTCTACCATGGCCTCGTATCCGAAAGGCTTATAATGGGCGAGGGTAACCATACCTGAGGCAAGTGTCTCACGGATAGGAGCCTCGTGAGTGAGAGGTCGATAGCCTCTCTTATGAAGTCCATTACCAGAAGTATCAATCATCATTCTTACCATGTTATTAACAATTCCGAACTGGATCTTTACTTCACCATTATTTCTGTCTTCACCAATTATTCCAGACTCACCAAGACCTCTAGCAGAGCAAAGTGACTTAACAATAGCTTTCTTGGCAAGACTCTGAAGAGCAGAGATACCATAGAGGGCTGATTTACGTGAGAAGCCGTTAACAATAAAAGCATATCCCTTAGGGATGAAGTCATTCCATGGAAGCTTGTTTACGCCATCGAAGAACTCTTCGAATTTCTCAGCCTTGAAATCTTCACCAACCTGGAAGAAAACACGCTCACCACGACGAACCCACATGTTTACGCGGGCAACGTCCTGAGTCCATGTGTTGTCTCTTACTTCGAGAGTTACAACGCCATCTGTGACTTCAATATCTTCGCGGGAATATCCGCAAGCTTCGAGATCTTCTCTTACCGGAGTCTCGAGTCCGAACAAAGTTGTAATAATCAATTTCATGCTTGTCATTATATCAGAACAACGCACGAAATAATGTTCTTTTTTATTTCTTGCCAAAAATCTTTGTCAATAGTTATTTTTATGAATTTAGTGTCCTTCGCTGGCGGACACCTTATGTGAGAACGTGTGTTTGTGTAAAGCGAAAAGCCCGTATTCATTGATGAAACACGTTGGAAATGTATTTGCAATAGTTTTGTAATAATTCGTGCTAAAAAAGTTGGATATAGCATCTACGGGCGTTTACAGCTTGTTAAAAATTGAAAGCCTTGTTTTATAGTTATCGACAGAGTTATGAACATTTTGAACAGTTATGAACATTTAAACATCAAGAATTAATGGTACACAATTAACAAAATAAAATCTTTTTGATAAATAATGTTCACAACTCTTTTTGTTCCCTTTGTAACATTAGTGTTATAATTATTTGGATAAAAAGACTGGAGTTGTATATGTCTGATTTAACTAATAATGCAGTTATTGCACGTGACAGTTCTAGATTAATGGCTGTCCTTGATACAGAAACTAAGAATAAGGCGCTTTTAGCTATATCTGAAGCTCTTATTGCAAACAAAGATAGTATATTTGCTGCTAATGAGATTGATTTGGTTGAGGCTGAGAAAGATGGACTTGATATGCCTCTTTTTAAGCGCCTTAAGTTTGATGACCATAAGCTTTCTGATGTAACTAGTGGTATTAAGTCACTTATTGGTCTTGAAGATCCTGTTGGTCGCATCGCACTTCACACTAAGCTTGATGATGATCTTGACCTTTATCGTGTTACATGTCCTATTGGTGTTATTGGTATTATTTTCGAGTCTCGTCCAGATGCACTTGTTCAGATTGCCACACTGTGCGTAAAGAGTGGTAATGCTGTGTTCCTTAAGGGTGGTAGAGAGGCTCTTAATACTAATAAGGTTCTTTCAGAAGTTATTTATAGTGCTGGCGTTGGTGCTGGCCTTCCCGAAGGATGGCTCCATCTTCTCGAGTCACGTGAAGATGTAACAGCTATGCTTTCACTTAATGATTATATTGATCTTATCATTCCTAGAGGATCTAATTCATTTGTTCAGTATATTATGAAGAATACATCTATTCCTGTGATGGGACATGCTGATGGTGTTTGTCATGTATATATTGATGACGATTGTGATGAAGAGCTCGCTCTTAAGGTAGCAATCGATAGTAAGACTCAGTATGTGTCAGTATGTAATGCCACAGAGACTATTCTTATTAATCGAGCTCGTAAGAATACATTGTTCCCTAAGCTCGTTGAGGAACTTAAGAATAAGAATGTAGAGATATTCTTTGAAGAAGATGTAGAGGAGTGGCATCATGAGTATCTTGATTACAAGGTTTCAATTAAATTTGTTGATTCATTAGATGAAGCTATTTCTCATATTAACAAGTATAGTTCAGGACATACTGACTGCATTATTACTCGTGATGGTGCTAAGGCAGAGAAGTTTATGAATTCTGTTGATTCAGGTAATGTTATGCATAACTGTTCAACAAGATTCTCAGATGGCTTCAGATATGGCTTTGGCGCTGAGGTTGGTATCTCAACAAGCAAGCTTCATGCCAGAGGTCCTGTAGGACTTGAAGGTCTTGTCACATATAAATATAAGGTTTATGGCCATGGAAATATCGTTGATGATTATGCAACTGGTCGTAAAACATTTAAGCACATAAAGTGCAATATTTAATTAGTATTTAACATAAGGGAAAGGTGGTTATTTATATTATGATTATTTCTATTGCATCTGATCACGCAGGATACGAACTTAGACAGAAGGTTGTTGCTCACCTTAAGGAGCTCGGTCACGAGGTTCTTGATGGTGGTGCTACTACAGCAGATGAGCCTTATAGCTACGTAGAAGCAGGAAAGAAGATTGCTGAAGATGTACTTGGTGGCAAAGCTGATAAGGGTATTGCTATCTGTGGTACAGGTATTGGTATTTCTATCGTAGTTAATAAGTATAAGGGTATTCGCTGCGGACTTTGCGCTAATGAGTACATGGCTAGAATGTGTCGTCAGCATAATGATGCTAATGTTCTTGCATTCGGTGCAAGAGTTGTTGGTCAGGCTGTAGCTCTTGCTATGGTTGATGCATATCTCACAGAGCCATTTGCTGGTGAGAGACATGCGGTAAGAGTAAATGATATTAAGGCGATGGAAGAAGAATTCTACAAGTAATTAATTTTTCAACTTTCGCTTAATATAAGCTGGTATGTGTAAATATTATATAGATATTACACAGTTGTCCTAACAAATGTGGACGACCAGAGATACTATTAGTAGTAAAATTTCTATGGTTAAGCCATAAGATATTAAAAAAGAGGATGTTAGTATGAATTGGTTATCTCAATTTGGAAAAGCTTTTCTTAATAAGCTTATTGAAGAGCTAAAAATTGGAGATATCGGTGAAGAAATCAAACATGGAATTCTTCAGAAATACCTAAATATTGGTAACTTTAATATTACGGATGCGATTCTTGTTTCATGGATTGCAATTCTTATTATGGTTATCTTATTTGGATCGATGTCTAGAAAACCTAAGATTATTCCTTCCACTGGACAGACGGTGATGGAGCTTCTAGTAGGACTTATTATTTCTGTTTCAGAGAGCTTTGGAATGAACCGTAAGGAAGCAGAACACATAGCACCTATGATTCTTACGATTGGTACTATGATTACTGGTTGTAATGTGATTTCTTTCTTTAAGGTGTCTCCACCAGCTAAGAATATTGCATTCCCTGTGGGTATGGCTGTATTTGCAATCGTATATGTTGTATATGTTTCCATTAGATTTGTTGGCTTTAAGGGCTTTTGGAAATCAATGACAGAACCTATGGCTATGATGCTACCATTTAAGATACTGGATATGTTTATTAAGCCTGTATCTCTTGCACTCCGACTTTTTGGTAACGTATTTGGTGCTTTCGTATTTATGGAGTTCCTTTCTATCGTAATTCCTGTATTGCTTCCTGGTGTGCTTGGACTTTGGTTCGATATTACAGATGGAATTTTGCAGGCGGTAGTATTCTCATATCTCACAATGTCCTATATCGGTGAGATTGTTGAGGTTGGCCACGAGCTTCAGGAGCATCCGGAAAAGTTCGAGAAGAAAAAGAAAGAAAAGAAATCAAAGGCAGCAGAGGTTGCCGCTTAATTAATAAAAACTAACTTACTTTGGAGGTTATTATGAATACATTATTTACACTTATGCCACTTATCACAGCAGCAGCTATTGAGCCAAAGGCTCTCGCAGTACTTGGTGCAGGTCTTGCAATCGGTCTTGGTGCTTTGGGTTCCGCTCTCGGTATGGGTAATGCAGCTGGTCACGCACTTGAGGCAGGTGCTAGACAGCCAGAGATTTTTGGTAAGATTCAGACACTCCTTCTTACAGCTATCGTATTTATTGAGTCAGTTTGTATTTACGCACTTGTAGTTGCGCTCCTTTTGATTTTCGTAGTTTAAGTTGTAGTTAGGAGAGGTCGATTATGACACTTTTAAATGTATTAGGTAATCCAATTCTTCTTGGATTGATGGCGGCAGCAGAGGAGGCGCAGGAAAGTAGCCTTTTCTCACCAGATCAGTTTGCTGGTTATGCAGTTACTGCTCTTTTTACAATTATTAATGTAATCATTGCATATATCATCATTAAGCTTTTTGTGTTTAAGCCTATTATGAAGGCTATAAAGAATCGTGAGGCTCTTATTAAGTCTCAGGTTGAAGATGCACAGAAGAGTAACGAAGAAGCAAAGGAATACGCTGCTACAAGTAAGCAGTCAATTGATGATGCAAGAGTTCAGGCTTCTGGAATTATCGAGGAGGCTAAGGACAGCGCTTCTAAGCAGTCAGAAGTAATTATTTCCAAGGCAAATGAAGATGCAGCAAATATCATCGCCCGTGCAGAGGAAGAAGCTAAGCGTATGAAGAAGGCTGCTCTCGATGAGATGAAGGATGAGATTTCTGACTTGGCAGTAGCTATTGCTTCCCGCGTTCTTGGTGATGTAGTTGCAGCTGACAAGATTAAGACTCTTGCTAATAACTATACAAATGAAGTTCTGGAAGAAGAGGTGAACAAGATTGGCTAAGATTGGTGATAACAAGAATATGACCCATCTTATCCGAGTTGTTGTAGCCGGTGATATTCCAGAGAGCCAGATTTCTGTAATCGCTGCAAATTTTGCAGAAAAGAATGGAATTTCTGATTATACACTGGAGTTCGAAGTGGACGATTCTCTTATCGGAGGATTTGTCATTTATACTTTGGGATCCCGTTATGACTACTCTGTAAAGGGTCAGTTAGAGAGAATCGGTGAGTTCGTTAAGAGAACACGTGACGTTGATAACGAAGAAGAGTCTCTAGATTTTGATAAGGATAAAATCCGTGAGTCAATTAAAGATGCAATTGACCAGTTTCCTGAGGAAGCTGCTGTATCCATTGACAGTGTAGAAATTGAGGGCCTTAATGAGGACCAGCTTAGAAGCAGAGTTCAGAAGGCTTTTGACAGTGTTGATAATATCGAAGAGGTTGGTATTGTAAGAAGCGTTAGTGATGGTGTTGCTACAGTATCAGGTCTTGACCACTGCATGGTGTCCGAGCTTGTTTCGTTCACATGTGGTGCTTATGGTATCGCACTTAACCTCGAGCGTAATTTTGTTGGTGTAATCCTTCTCTCAGGCGCAGAAAACGTTGTAGAGGGAATGATATGTAAGAGAACAAGAACTACAGTTTCCGTTCCTGTAGGCTACGGTCTTCTCGGTCGTGTAGTTGATCCTCTTGGTCGTCCTATCGATGGCAAGGGTATCATCAGATATAACGAGACAAGACCAATTGAGTCTCCAGCTCCATCTATCGTCCATCGTTCTCCTGTTAACAAGCCACTGCATACAGGTATTACCGCTATTGATGCTCTTACACCAATTGGACGTGGTCAGCGTGAGCTTATTATCGGTGACAGACAGACTGGTAAGACAGCAATTGCAATCGATACTATTCTTAACCAGAAGGGTAAGGATACTATCTGCGTATATGTAGCTATCGGTCAGAAGATGAGTACTATCGTATCCACAGTAAATCTTCTCGAGAAGTATGGTGCTCTTGATTACACAATCATCGTGGCAGCAAGTTCTTCCGATTCTGCTTCATTGCAGTACATCGCACCATTCTCCGGATGTGCTATGGCTGAGAAGTTTATGTTTGATGAGCATAAGGATGTGCTTATCGTATATGATGACCTTTCCAAGCATGCGCAGGCATACAGAGCAATTTCCTTGCTCCTTAGAAGACCTCCAGGACGTGAGGCTTATCCAGGTGACGTATTCTATCTCCATAGCCGTCTTCTCGAGAGAGCAGCAAAGCTTTCGGAGGAAAAGGGTGGTGGTTCTATTACTGCACTTCCAATTATTGAGACACTTGGTAACGATATTTCTGCCTATATTCCAACTAACGTAATCTCTATTACTGATGGTCAGATTTATCTCGCACCTGAGCTTTTCTTCTCTGGTCAGAGACCTGCCATTAACGTTGGTCTTTCTGTTTCCCGTGTAGGTGGTGCAGCGCAGACAAAGGCGACTAAGAAGGTTGGTGGACCACTTCGTATTTCTCTGGCACAGGCGCGCGAAATGGCGTCCTTTGCACAGTTTGGTTCCGACCTTGATGCTAACACGCAGCTTCAGCTTAAGCGCGGTATCGTTCTTAACGAAGTGCTAAAGCAGGAGCAGTTCTCACCATGGGCTATGGAAGAGCAGGTAGTCATCCTTTATATGGCTACTTCAGATAAGATGAACTTCCTTGCTAAGGAGGACATCAGAGAGTATTTCACAAGTTTTGTAGACAGAATGTGGGTTTCTCATCCTGATTTTATGGAGAAGATTCAGTCCACAGGTAAGTTCGAGAAAGAAGATGCAGAACTTCTCGATACTTATATCGACGACTACAAAGAGACATATCTTGCAGAGCATACTGAGTATAGAGGAGAAGATTAATTTCTCATGCAGAATCTTAATGATATAAAGAAGAGAATTAAGAGTATTAATGATATTAGTCAGATGACTAATGCCATGCAGCTCGTAAGTGCCGCTAAGATGCGACGCTCTATGGTGTTGCATGATTCAGTGTACCCATTTTTCTCCCTCTGTCTTAATGGAATGAGTAAGATTATCAACGGCTCCAAAGCTATCAATAATCCATTCTTTGATATCGAGCAGAAGAAAACAGGTGAGACCTGGAAGATTGGTTACTTCGTATTAAGTGGTGATCAAGGCTTAGCAGGTGCTTATAACAACAACATGGTAAAAATCACCGAGGAGCACGTTCAGCAGAAAATCCTTGAGAATTCCAAGAAGGGACTTACTACTGATTATAAGCTCTATGTATTTGGAAAACTTGCTCGAGAGAAACTTACTCGTAACGGATATAACGTAGACCAGGAATTCGAGTTCCCGATTACTGAGCCAACATTTTTTCAGGCGCGTAATGTAGGTTCTATCATCAGACAGAAGTTCCTTCAGAATGAGTTTGATCTTGTTTATCTCATCTACACAGTAATGGAATCGGCTACAAAGATGGTTCCTGTTGTAATGCGACTTGCTCCTGTTGATAAGAAGTCAATGAACGCACTCCTAGAGGCTGAGCACGTAGAGTGCAACCTTGATGAAGTTAACTCTGAGATTGAATATCTCCCAGATGCAGATGAGGTATTCAGCTTCCTTATCGAGACATATCTTAATGCTGTTATTTATGGTGCGATGGTGGATGCTTATGCCAGTGAGCAGACAGCCCGTCTTACAGCTATGGATAACGCTACTAAGAATGCGGAAGAGATGATGAAAAAACTTGAGCTCATATCTAACAGAGCTCGCCAGGCCAAGATTACCACTGAGCTTACAGAAATTGTAAACGGTGCTGAGCAGGTCAATAATTTGTAATTAATGGTGTTTATAGGAGAATAACTATGGCAAAGGGTAAAGTAGTACAGATAATAGGACCGGTTATTGATTGCCAGTTCGCTATGGGAGAGATTCCTAGAATTAATGATGCTATTAGAATTATCACTTCTCCAGACGAGAACGAAAGTGATAACGACGTTTTTGCAGAGGTTCTTCAGCAAAGAGGAGAAGGCATTGTAAGATGCGTATCCTTTAATGCTACTGAGGGTCTTATGAGAGGACTCCCTGCTATCTCACAGGGATCATCTGTTAAAGTTCCTGTTGGTGAGAGAATTACAGGCCGTCTCTTTGACGCACTCGGAAGACCTATTGATGGTCTTGGCCCTGTAGATAAGGATACTGACTGGCCAATTCACAGACCAGCTCCATCCTATATTGAGCAGTATCCTGCACAGCAGATGCTTGAGACAGGTATTAAGGTCATTGACCTTCTTGTTCCATTTAGCCGTGGTGGTAAGATTGGTCTCTTCGGAGGTGCCGGTGTAGGTAAGACTGTACTTATTCTTGAGCTTATCCGTAACATCGCTTCAGAGCATGGTGGATATTCTGTATTTACTGGTGTAGGAGAGCGTTCTCGTGAGGGTAATGATCTCTGGGGTGAGATGAAGGAGTCAGGTGTTCTTGACAAGACAGTCATGGTATTTGGTCAGATGAATGAGACTTCTGGTGCTCGTATGAGAGTTCCGCTTACTGGTCTTACAATGGCTGAGTATTTAAGAGATGAGAAGAAGAAGGATGTGCTCCTCTTTATCGATAACATCTATAGATTCGTTCAGGCAGGTTCTGAGGTATCAGCGCTTCTCGGACGTATTCCTTCTGCTGTAGGTTATCAGCCAACTCTTTCCAATGAGGTTGGTGAGCTTCAGGAGAGAATTACATCAACACGTAATGGTTCTATCACATCCATTCAGGCTGTATACGTTCCTGCAGATGATATTACAGACCCAGCACCAGCAACTACATTTGCTCACTTGGATGCTAATATCGTTCTTTCTAGAAGCGTAGTAGAACTTGGTATTTATCCTGCTGTAGATCCACTTGAGTCTTCTTCTAGAATTCTTACAGAGGAAGTAGTTGGAGCAGAACACTATCACGTAGCTCGTATGGTTCAGGAGATTTTGCAGCGTTATAAGGAACTTCAGGACATCATCGCTATTCTTGGTATGGAAGAGCTTTCTGAGCAGGACCGTGTTCTTGTATCACGTGCTCGTAAGATTCAGAAGTATTTGTCTCAGCCATTCTTTGTAACAGCTGATTCCACTGGATTTGCTCCAAGATATGTTCCAGTATCCAAGACAGTAGAAGCATTTGGAATGATTATTTCTGGTCAGCTCGATCACATTCCAGAGCAGCACTTCTTCATGAAGGGCGACATTAACGATGTTCTTGAGTCCTATAAGGCATCTCAGGAAGCTTAATAGACAGGCGATAATATGGCAGATAAAGCAGGAAACAAAATTAATCTTAAAGTAGTAACCCCATATCAGAATTTTTATGAGGGTGATATTTCTTCGATTATAATTCCTACCACAGATGGTGATATAGGTTTTATGCCTGGTCATGTACCAATGGTTGTTGCCCTTAAGCCTGGAGTAGCTACAGTTAGAGTTGATGAAGATATTAAGCACTTCACTGTATCAGAAGGCTTTGCTGAGGTATCCAGCGGATCCATTATCGTTGTATGTAATTCAGCTGAGTATCCAGAAGATATTAAACTCACTAGAATGTGTAGATCCTATAAGGACGCTTCGGAGGCAATGGAAAATGCTAAGAAGATTGTAGATCCTGATGCACGTAAGCTTGCTATTAAGGAAGTAGAGCAGGAGTTCTGGCGATTTAAGGCGAGAAGACATATCATCGAGATGTATGGTGATGCTGACAAGAAAGACAGACTCGTTAAGAGACTTGAAGAATTTGGTATTAAGTAAAAAGAAAGCTGCGAAGTTCGCAGCTTTGTATTTTATTAGTCAGCAGTTGGTTTATAACGTTCATCCCCAGTTTCAAGATAAAGGATGAGGTCATTTATTGATGTATCGTCCCAGCCTTTAGCTCTGAGTGCTAGTATTAATCGGGATGTCTCTTGCATGTTCATATTTGTTGCCATTCTTGCCACCTCCGAAATGCCTTTCTCTATTTTAAATTCTAACATTTTATTCTTGCAGTCTCAATTCTATAAGCCGATACTTATATCAAAATCATAATCTCCACAACGGACTACTTGACCACTTTTAAGTTCATAATATGTATCCTTTTCCAATCGCTGATTATCGATGTAAGTCGTGTTGTTGTGTGACAAATCTTTAATCTTGTAGATGTTGTTTTCCTGAAGTATTTCTGCGTGAACAGCGGAAATGCTGTGGTCGTCTATACATATGTCAGAGAGAAACTGATCAGACCCGATAGTTGCTTTGTTTGTGTATATGGATTTGGCGATGTATGTACCTTTAATTTTCTCTTTGCTTTTAAGTGTTATGCAAGAGAAGATATTAGGAGAAACATCCTTTTCTTCTGTGAATAAAAGATTCTTTCTGTCGGTAGTAATCTTTTGAGTTGTTTGCTTATTTATCTCGTTGTTATTCTGAGTCTCGCTGTAGTACAGATATCCAGTTACACTACAGATTAATATTCCGATTATCCCTAAAGTGATTATGTTTGTGATTATGGCACAGAAGGATATTATAAACAGTAATGAAGCGAGTTTAATCGTAGTGTTGTTTTGTGATTTCTTATCAGCTGTGTTTTTTAATACCTGCTGTGGATCTTCCTTTTTTATGCTTAACGCAATTTCCTCGAACACAGATTCGTTATTTGAATTGATGGCAGAGCATAGTCGAGATATTTCATCCGATGAGAGGAAGTTATTGAATATGCTGTCATTGAGTATCTTTTCCATTCTGCCATTGCCTAGTGACTGAAGTGACAGGTTAATAGAATCTGTGTAATACGGATTAAGACACATTTTGAATTTGTTGGTTCTGTTGTCCCAGAAAATTAGTGAATTATTCCATTCGATTCCGTTAAGAGGAATGAGGAGATCAAGACACTTGAGGAACGATAAGAAAAGGTCACCTGCAGCTTTTCGTAGTGTAGTTCTATCTGTCCTGTTAAGAATAGTCTGGTCAGTTGAAACAGTTAATTCTGTGCAGTCATAAGAGATTTCAACTTTGCCGGAAATTGGTGACAAGGCGATATAGAACCTGAGAAATGTATCAGGCATTGAATTGCAAATTATCTCGGCGGCATATTTATTAAGATTACCCGATGCAGTTCCCACCACAAACTGACCGTAAGGACCTTTTCTTATCTCCATAATTAATTACCGAATGCCCTTACAATTTTTCCTTCGTCAAAAACGAATTCCATTACATTTTCAGCATAGCCAGTAAGTGCTGTACGGAACACTAGGGCTAATGCCACGAGAACAGCGATAATGATGACTATCTCCACTGTTCCCATTCCTTTTTTGTTGAGTTTTCTGTTCATATAGTTCCTCCGTTTATATGCCTAACGAGATAATAGCTGGTGTTGTAGCGACTAGCAGGACGCACATGAAGTCCAGAGTCATAGGAAATAGTAATGCCAACGATTCGCGTTCCTGTTTTTTACGTGAAGCAGTTCGGCATAAATCCCAGCACGCAGATGCCTGCAGGGATAGTAGATTAAGTACCTCAGAGGTTCCAAAACGTCCGTATCTTGCAACTAATAGCAGTGCTGACTGTGCTTCTGGTATTTGAATTCTAAGAGCCATCTGTTCTACTGCATCTGAAGCAGATATTCCACTTAACATCTGGGCTCTCATGTTTTTTATTTCATTGCTTAAGCTCGGATTATCCTTAAAAGCAGATGAGCATATTTCAATTGATTTTGGTAGCTGTAATCCTGCTTCTAGAAGGGTGTACATGAGGCAAAGAAACAGAGGAAGATCTTTCATTAGTTCTTCCTTTTTTAACTGAGTTTTTCTACGAACATCCTGTAGCCCTGAAAAGTAGATTATTCCAGCAAAAATTAGTGCAAAGATGAAGTTGTTTCCGGTAACAGTAAGTATTGCCAAACTAAGTACCAATGACGTTGATACCAACAACAACTGTCTTTTCAGATAGTCTTCATATGCTTGTTTCGGATTGAAGGAAAGCTCATTAAACAACTCATATCTTGAAGTAATAAATGTGCTTGGCATTATTCTGTTTACTAACGCTGTAAGATTTATTTTTGAGTTCTTATGTATAGCGTCGAATTCGCTGGAATTGGATTCTTTACTGTTAGTGCTATGAGTTAGGAATCTGAATAACAGAGCACAGGATATGATGGCAACAGCAAATGCTACGCCTAACAGAATTGCACCTGTTTTGGAATCTCTAGCACTAGCCAGATAACCACTGCCCATTTTGTCTAGAGCTATCGTGATAGCAAATGGCATAACGCATAACATAACAGCTTCTGCGTTCTTTCCAGCGTTTGCTGCATTTATTTCATTTTGTACAGCATTCATTTCAGATAACATTTGACAGCTACTTCTAAGAATGGCCAGAGAATTGCTTCCGATTTGAGATGACATGGAAAGAGCGTGAAATACCGGGAGGGTCTCAGGGAACTGAATGTCATGTGCAAACTTATCTATGGACTTTTCCAGTCCAAGATGCACCATCAGGTTTGTTTCTAGCTCTTTAAGCGGCTTGATTAGAGGACACTTTGCACCAAATGTATTCTCTATAACCGGCCTTATAAGCAAAAGTGATTTTTCAAGTGAATATCCGCTGCTTACACTTGTTGTTAATACTTGAAGAAGTACCAGAATCTGACTTCTCAGGTTTCTGTGCAGATTATTGAAAATGGTTGATACAAGTTCTTTCCACGGAAAAAATGCCAGCGTTACAGAAAGAATTATTCTAGCTGTGGTAGAAACTATGTATAGAGAGGATATGAAATATATAAGAGCTGCAAGCAGCGGATATAACCAGATTGTTTTTATATAAAACGATTTCTTTAGATTAGATATATGAACTGAGTTCTTGGAGTCGTTTGTCTGAACATTTTTTCTCAAGAATATCACCTCCGTGATTTATAAATAGAGTCTCAAGTGTGAAGTCATTTCCTGTACAGGTAGGGACATGGCAAATCTCGTCAACATAACGTTTGCCGTCTTTACCTCTGATAATGTGAATAATGATGTCTATACCCATAGATAACTGGCTAACTATGGCGTTATAGGGTAGAGATGTGCCTGCCATGGCCATGCCCGTTAATCGCTCTAACATTTCGTGACAAGAGTTGGCGTGTCCCGTCGAAAGGGACCCTCTGTGACCAGTGTTTAACGCGTGCATCATATCCGCTGTCTCGGAACCACGAACCTCTCCAACAATGATGCGATCAGGTCTCATACGAAGTGCAGCTTTGATCATGTGGGCGATGTTGACCTCTCCGGTACCATCAGGACCAGGAAGTCTTGCTTCCATTCGTACAAGATTATCTATGCCCTGGAGATTAAGCTCGGCGGAATCTTCTATCGTGATTACACGTTCATCTGATGGAATAAAGCTCGACAACGTGTTAAGAAACGTTGTTTTTCCACTACCAGTACCGCCGCATAAGAAGATAGTCTTTTTATTCTGGACGCACTGGCATAGAAATCTCGCGGCTTCTTCGCTAATAAAGCCTTGCCTGATTAGTGTCACAATATCGTGTGATATTCCTGTGAATTTTCGAATGGTTACTATTGGACCGTCCGGTGCCACAGGTGGCAGTACTGCATTTGCTCTGGATCCGTCTGGAAGTCTTAAATCAGATATAGGATTTGCTTCGTTGAGTGGACGGTTCTGGTTTGCAAAGAAGCAGGAAATAACGGTCTGTAAAGAGGAACGATCCTTGAATTTTATGTTGGACCTATATAACTTTCCTTGTCTCTCGTAGAAGATGTTTTCGGGACCGTTAACCATAATCTCCGTGATAGTTGGGTCTTCCATAAGAGGCTCGATAACATCGAGCTTACGCATGCTGTTAAACACTTTAGTGGCAAGCTCACGTTTCTCCTTAAGTGACATTTCCTGGCATGAACTGTCGATGGAAATAACATCAGAGATTATCTCTTTAAGTCTCTCATCTGACGGATCGCATTCGTTCTTCAGTGAGTTGAGTACAAAGTATGTGATTTGTTCTTTTATGATGTCGATATTATATGTTTGCTGGTGCATTAATTAATTCCTTTGATACAGTGTTTTTATAATCTTCGCAGTAGTGAATATGAAGGATAGAGTTAGTTGATAGTGATCTTTTTATCGCGCCTATAAAGTCTTCCATTCCTATGATCTCGTCGCAGGTTCTAGATGGGATAAGTAAATGTACATCGTCGCATTTACTTACGAACTTAAGAATGTCAGTAGTTTTCCAACCTTCGCAGACTACGATTCCATCTGCTTTTAGTTCTTTGTTCTGAATAAGTCTTCTGAAATTGCTAATTAATGTGACAACATGAGAGGGGTTAACATCAAATACATCATCAGGATGGAGTGGTTTACCAGGGGATAGGAATCCTAGACTATCAGGGTTGATATAATCAAGAATTCGGTCCGGTGTGAAATCAGCTTTTCCTGCGTCTTTTATGAGTTCTGTAAGTGAACCTGTATCAGCTCCTGTCTTAAATGAAGAAGGCATTCTGATACCAGACATAAGATCAATTCTTATGATGTATTGGTTGGATGATGACGAATTAACAAAGTTCTTGTTTATAAAGTTTTCTCTCTCATCTATATATGCGAATGGCAAAAGAAGGTTCAACTTGCCAGTGGGAGAATCTTCAACGTTTGATGTGCTAAGAATGTTCTTAATGAGAAGAACGATTCTAGAACAGTCAATAACTAAGTTGTTATTTCCATCGTCTGAGTAAAGCGGAATATAATCGCACTTTTGTGTAGTTCTTTTCTCAGGCATTTTGAACTGTCTGTTATCGAAGAGCACTATAGTAAATTCTGAGACGTCTTTTACTAATTTGTTCTTGCTCTCAGAAGGGTTAATTATATACGCATCAGAAAAATAATGAGTTAATCTTAGTTTAAGTGAAGTGAATACCGCTTCGTCATTCTCGTAGATGAAAATACTAAATGCCATGTGTACCTCCCGGAAAAGTTTGATGTACTAAGTCTAGTAAAAAATAAACCCGATTTGGCCGACAATTTCCGACAATTTCCGACAAAAACCGACAATTTCCGACAATTCATTGACTTTGGGAAAGTGGTTGTGATATACTCAATTATTCTAAAAATTGTTAGTTCACTACTTATCAAGAGAGGCGGAGGGATACGGCCCTATGAAACCCGGCAACCGCGGAGAGCAGCGGTGCCAATTCCGGCAGGGAAACCTGAAAGATGAGAGGCGTAAATATAAGTTAAAGCCTTCCTTTCACGGGGAGGATTTTTTATTAGAGCCCCATTGCGTAATACGAAGGTATTGAACAGAAAGGACTTTATTATGAGAAACAGAAAAGGTAGTTGGCTCTTTACATCTGAGTCAGTAACAGAGGGACATCCAGATAAGATCTGTGATCAGATTTCTGATAGTGTTCTTGATGCTATTTTGGAGCAGGATCCAATGGCTAGAGTTGCTTGTGAGACATCCACAACAACAGGTATGGTAATGGTAATGGGTGAGATTTCTACAAGTGCTTATGTAGATATCCCTAAGATTGTTAGAGACCGTGTTAAGGAAATCGGTTATGACGGTTCTGATGCTGGTTTTGATTACAAAACATGTGCTGTATTTACAACAATTGATGAGCAGTCAGCTGATATTGCTCAGGGAGTAGATAATGCCCTCGAGTCTAGAGACAAGGAAGATTCAGAGTTCGATACAGGTGCTGGTGACCAGGGTATGATGTTTGGTTATGCTAACGATGACACACCAGAGCTTATGCCACTTCCAATCTCTCTTGCTCATAAGCTTACAATGAGACTTACAGAGGTTCGTAAGAACAACCTTGGCAGCTTCCTCCGTCCTGACGGAAAGAGCCAGGTTACTGTAGAGTACGAGGATGATAAGGTAAAGCGTATTGATGCAGTTGTTATTTCTACTCAGCATAAGGAAGATGTAGAGTATGATGAGCTCGCTGCTTATATCGAGGAGAACGTTATCAATGCAGTTATCCCTAAGGACCTTATTGATGACAATACTAAGATTTTCATTAATCCTACAGGACGTTTTGTAATCGGTGGTCCTCAGGGTGACTCTGGTCTTACAGGTCGTAAGATTATCGTTGATACATACGGTGGATTTGGTCGTCATGGTGGTGGAGCTTTCTCCGGTAAGGATCCTACAAAGGTAGACCGTTCTGCAGCTTATGCAGCACGTTATATCGCTAAGAACGTAGTTGCTGCTGGTCTTGCTAAGGAGTGTGAGGTTCAGCTTGCTTATGCTATCGGTGTTGCTCACCCAGTATCTGTAATGATCGACACTTTCGGTACAGGTGTTATCGAGGATAGCAAGATTTCTGAGATTGTTAATAAGGTATTTGACCTTAGACCTAAGGCTATCATCAGAGACCTCGATCTCCGTAAGCCAATGTATGCTAAGACAGCTGCTTATGGACACTTCGGACGTGAGGATCAGGGCTTTACATGGGAGAAGACAGATAAGGTTGATATTCTTCGTGCGGAAGCTGGTATCTAATACTTGATGGATGAGACTACAACTGTAAAAGTAACTGTCTCAAAAGTCATATTCCAAAAAGGTGACTTTTACATTTTTGCCTGCAAAGGAGGCCTGTCAGTTAAGGGCAAATTTGCAGGCAATATTATTGTGGGCGCAGATTACGAAGTAACCGGTGTTGAAGGTGAATATAAGGGCAAACCACAGATAATCGCCAGCTTAATTGAGCAGGTTGATGTATCTAAGGTTAGGCAGACTTTGATTGCCTCTTTTCTGGAAGAAAACTTTGATGGAATTGGTCCTAAGACCTCGGTTAGACTTGCTGAAAGTTATGGAGAAGCTGTTCTCGATACGTTGCTTGAGAACCCTCAGGACTGCGCCATAGAGGCACCTGGATTATCAGCTACTAGAGCTATCGAGATTTCTGGAATAATTGATGAGTGCCCTGAGAAATATAAGACTCTTATGCAGCTTAGAATGTATGACCTTTCTAAGGCTCAGTGCGAGACTTGCTGGAATGAATATGGAACAGGTTGTATTGAACTCATTCAGAAAAATCCGTACTCCATAATGCGAATTAAGGGTATAGGTTTTGAGAGCTGCGACAGAATTGCAGATATCATTGATTTTGACCTGTTAGATCCTAATAGATTTGAAGGTGCTATCGTAAATGTTCTTTACGAGCTTCATCAGGCAACAGGAGACACATATCTTGATCCTTGTGATGTCAGAATGCGTACGCTTTCTGCTATTGGCAAGAGACTTCAAAATGGTACAAATCTAGAAGTTCTTGACTCCATAATGGATAGTGCTGAGGAGCTGGCTGTAGAGCATAAACATATTGTTATCTATCGATTTATCAACGGTAAGTGTTCAGCATGTAAATCAAGTGATGAAGGTGCAAGAGTTTCCCTTGCTAGTTATTTCTATGCGGAACTTACAATTAAGCGTGAAATCGAGAGTTTCCTTAAGGCAAAGAAGATTGTTCCTAATAAGGAAAAAGCACTTAAGGTTATAGATTCTATCGCTAGTGAGAGTGGAATTACTCTTGATGAGAATCAGCGTAATGCCATTCATATGAGTATGTACGAGCCAATTTCAATTATCACAGGTGGACCAGGTACTGGTAAGACAACTATAACTGGAATTTTGGCAGAATACTTTAGAAGAGAGAACATTGATTGTGCTTACTGTGCTCCAACGGGAAGGGCAGCAAAACGTCTTTCAGATGCTGCTGGCGTTAAGGCAACAACCATACACAGACTGCTCGAAATAAACGGGGAGTCACAGCTTATAGAGGGCAGTGACTTTATGTTTGGAAGAGGTCCAGAGAATCCTATTGATGCGCGTGTCATCATTGTGGATGAGACATCCATGGTTGATGCTCAGCTCTTTATGTCTTTGCTTCTCGCCATAAGAAAGAATTCATCTTTGATTTTGATTGGAGATCCTGATCAGCTACCATCAGTAGGTCCTGGTAATATTCTCTCGGATTTGCTCACATGTGAGGCAGTGCCTAGAGTTGGTCTTACTTATGTGTTTAGACAAGACAATGAGAGTTCTATTGCTGCAAATAGTAAGAGAATTCTTGAAGGACAGATGCCTATCGGCAATGATGAGGATTTCCAAATTATTACTGCAAATGATGAAGAAGAAGCTCTTAATATAATTAAGAATTATTGCCAACAGATTGGTGAGAATGCAGATAGTGTTATTCTAAGTCCTACTAAGCAGAATAAGCTTGGCACCGTTAACATGAATACTGAACTTCAGACTTTATTTACTGCAGGTGTAGAGAATAAAATCAAGGTCAGAAATGACATGGAACTTTTTATTCATGACAAGGTAATGCAGGTTAAAAATAACTATAAGATTGAATATTTCAATCCTGATGAAAATGAGCTCCAAAGCGGTATCTTTAATGGTGAGATAGGTACTATTTCTGATATTGATTTTATGACAGGCGGATGTACTATAAACTTTGATGGTGGTCGATGTGTTAATTATGACAAAAAGAGCCTTGCCGATATTGAACTTGCTTATGCAATGACTGTTCATAAGGCTCAGGGATGTGAGTTTGACACTGTGTTTATTACACTTGGTAAGATGAATTATAAGCTGTCGAACCGTAAATTGCTTTATACTGCAGTTACTAGAGGTAAGCACAGGGTTGTTATTATTGATGCGTGTAACAGATTGGCGTCTATGGTGGCATCAGATGATGATATCAGTCGTCATACATCTTTAAGTGATTTTTTATCTATTGTTAGCCGTCGATATATATGAGTTTACTGAAGAAATTATTTGACGAGATTTTACCCTGTAGCTGTATTATCTGCAGGAAGCTTGGTGTATCTCATGACGCACTTCCTTTTAGTATGCCTGAGAATCTTTATCTTTGTAATGACTGCCTTAGTCATCTTGTTCCCGTGGACAAGGACAGACGCTGGCTTTTGTGCCTTTCGGAGCCATATGATGGTGACCCACACCCTGGCTTAGCACTGTATATGCCGTTTGCTTATGATGATTTTTTCGGTAAGGCGATACCTGAGATTAAGTTTAAATATAACCAAGATCTAGCGCAGTTCCTTGGAGATTTACTTGGCAATATAATGCGTGGTGACAATATTTCCGCAGATGTTGTTATTCCGGTTCCATTGTCCGAGATAAGACTTAAGGAGAGAGGCTTTAATCAGGCTGGTGTAATAGGTCGTCGAGTAGCGTCATTATTGGAAATAGCGTTTGAGGATAAAGTTCTTATACGTAATCGTAACACTCAGCGACAGACAGGAATTAAAGAAAATTCTGAACGAAGTAGTAATGTTAATGGGGCTTTTAGCACCGTTGATTGCTGTAGAATAATGGGGAAAACAGTAATTTTAATAGATGATGTAGCTACTACAGGACATACTCTTCATGAAGCAGCATGTGTATTGCTTAGGGAAGGCGCTTCTAAGGTGCTATGTGTGGCTTTATGTGGAAATAGAAGTGTTAAGAATGCTGACCCATACTAATGTTGGTCACTTGCTACAAATAAGAAAAGTTGGAATTTTCCTATATATTATATATAATAAGAACAACCTGAAATGGGTGGGCTTCCAATTGAACCTACATGACTTAAATTGGAACCCGAGTCGGGTAACGTAGATCAAGCCTTGTAAGTTGGAAGGTCCAAACTATCCGCAGGGTACCGCCCTGGAATTACCGGGTGTCAAACGGGGCTCCTCATGACAGGCCTTTATGTGTTCCGACGGGATATCCCCGTTGGATAACATAAAACAATGGAGTATAAGAATCGGTTAGAGAATGGTTTTATTAATTGAGTGCTAGTTATGCTTAGTATATCCGGCTACTTGATAGGTAGTCGGTGTTATTTTGTTTATTTCATTCTTGATTTCAATTTGTATGAACTATTATCACCGTTGGAGGTTTAACATATGAAGCTTTTTAACACACTTACTAGAAGTAAAGACGAGTTTACAACAATCGAGCCTAACAAGGTTAAGATGTATGCTTGCGGTCCTACAGTTTATAACTATTTCCACCTTGGAAATGCGCGTCCATTCGTTACTTTCGATACATTGAGAAGATACCTCGAGTACAGAGGTTATCAGGTAGAGTTCTGCCAGAACTTTACAGATATCGATGACAAGATGATTAAGCGTGCTAACGAAGAGGGTGTAACAGTTAAGGATATCGCTGACAGATATATCAAGGAATACTACGTTGATGCTGATGGTCTTAACTGTAAGCGTCCAACATATCAGCCAAAGGCTACAGATTCCATTGGTGCGATTATTGGTATCGTAAAGAAGCTTTATGATAATGGTGTTGCTTATGTTATCGAGGGCGACGGTGTTTATTACGATGTAACTAAGAAGGCTGATTATGGTAAGCTTTCACACTATAATCTTGATGAGCTTAATGCTGGTGGTGGTGAGCGCCATGCTTCCTTTGATGGTAAGCGTAACCCTGGTGACTTTGCTCTTTGGAAGTTTAAGAAGGAAGGTGAGCCTGCATGGAATTCACCTTGGGGTGAGGGTAGACCTGGTTGGCATATCGAGTGCTCTGCCATGATCAAGAAGCATCTTGGTGACACAATTGATATCCACGGTGGTGGACAGGATCTTATTTTCCCACACCACGAGAATGAGATTGCTCAGAGTGAGGCTGCTAATGGTTGCACACTTGCAAACTTCTGGGTGCACAACGCTTTCGTAAACGTTGACGGAGAGAAGATGAGTAAGTCCCTCGGAAACTTCTTTACTATCAGAGATATCGTTGCTCACTTCCCATATTCAGTAATCAGATTCTTTATCCTTTCTGGTCACTACAGAATGCCAATTAACTTCTCTGATGAGCTCCTTAGAGCATCACAGACAGGTCTTCAGAGAATTTCTACATCAGTAAGCAATATTAAGTTTGCACTCGAGAATAAGGGCGCTGCTAATAATTCTGGTGAAGCAGATGAGGAACTTAACAATGCAGTTAAGGAAGCTGCTGATAGCTTCATCGCTCACATGGATGATGATCTTAATACAGCTGATGCAATCACAGATATCTATAACCTCGTAAAGGCTGCAAATACAGCACTTGCTTCTAACAAGGCTTCCGAGGCAGCCCTTAAGAGTGCGATGGATAAGATTGTTGAACTCACAGATGTCCTCGGTATTGAACTTATCGTTGAAGAAGAAGAGATTCCTGAGGAGATTATGGACCTCGTTAACAAGAGAGCAGAGGCTAAGAAGGCAAAGGATTTTGCACTTGCTGACAGCATCAGAGATGAGCTTAAGGCTAAGGGATATTCTGTTAAGGATACACCTAACGGACCACAGGTTGAGAAGTTATGATTATTCCTTTTGTAGCAACTGATTTAAGAGAGGTAAGCGGCTCTTCTCTAGCATATATCGGAGATTCTATTTATGAGCTCTATGCTAGATGTCATGTTGCTTCCAGATCCTGTTCTCAGTCCGGTAAGATGCATAAGCTTACAGTTAAGTATGTAAGCGCTGCTGCTCAGGCTAAGGCCATAAGAAGTCTGGAGAATGAGCTTACGGAAGAAGAGGCAAACTATTTCAGAAGAGGTAAGAATTCCAATTCTCCTACTATGGCAAAGAATGCAAGTCCAGCGGATTATATGTACGCTACAGGATTTGAGGCTCTCCTTGGATATTTGTTCTTGGAGAATAACGAGGAAAGATTGAACTACATAATACAGAAGGCCTTTGAGGTAATTGATAATGAGAAATAATGATTTTAACAATGCTCGCAGAAGTGGTAATCACGGTAATCGTGATGATCGTTCTGAGCGCCGTTTTTACGATAACGAGCGCAGCAGACAGAAGGAAGATATGATTCCATCTGGAGACAAACTTGAGGGCCGTAATGCTGTAACTGAGGCACTTAAGGCAGGTAGAGAGATTAATAAGCTTTGGATTCTTGATAACAAGGATGGAAAGAAGATTGATCCAGGTCTTGCTCGTATTGTTTCTATGGCATATGAGCGTAAGATTCTCGTTGTTAAGTCATCACGCGAAGTTCTTAATCGCATGAGTGAGACAAATAACCATCAGGGTGTTATCGCTTCTGTTGCATGTAAGGAATACGCTGATATCGATGACATTCTGGCATCTGCTGCAGAGAAGGGACACGCTCCACTGCTCGTAGTTCTTGATGAGCTTAAGGATGCGTATAACCTCGGTTCTGTATTAAGAATTGCTGATGCGGCTGGCGTGGATGGTGTAATCATTCCAAAACATAGAAGTATCGGTCTTGATTCTGTTGTTGCCAAGGCTTCAGCAGGAGCTATCGAATATGTCCCAGTTGCAAGAGTAACAAATATTGCAAATACATTGAGAGATCTTAAGAAAAACAATGGTTTCTGGGTGTGCGGTACAGATGCTCTTGGCCAGACTCCATATGATAAAGCGGATTATTCAGGACCACTTGCTATCGTTATTGGTAGTGAAGGTGAGGGCATGAGAGATCTTGTTCGTAAGGAATGTGACTTCCTTCTGTCAATTCCTATGGCAGGTGAGGTTAACAGTCTTAATGCTGCTGTAGCGGCAGGTATCGTTATTTTCGAGGCTGTAAAGGGAAGAAAAGGCTAAGTTATGTGTAAGGTTAAGGAAAAGGTATTAGCTCTTTTGTTAGCAGTAACAATTGTTGCTGGTGCTACTTCCTGCGCCAAAATTGATGAAAGCGCTAAGACTGTTTGTGGTGAATATATCACTGCAGTTGCTTCCGGTGACGGTGCGAAAGCACAGGCTTTGTCTGACCTTTCTGACGAGGACGTTAAGAGTTACTTTGGTAACAGCTATAAGGAAGAGGTTGTATCTTGCATCCTTTCTGCGTCCACTTACATTATTGATGATGAGAATTCTCTTGCTAGACCTAAAGCTGGTTTTGGCAAGATGGTATGTGTGTTCTCTATTCCTGATTACGTATCAGTAGATGCAAGCAATCCAAGTGATTATGAGGACTTCAAGGCAAAGCTTCTTAAAGCGAAGACTAACGAGGTTACAGTAGAAATCGACCTTAAGTATGCTGATGGAAACTGGAAAGTATCTAGCGCCAGAGCTAATCTTGATGCTATTCTTGGACCTCTTTATGAGCCTGATTATGAGTTCTTCCTCGATAGTGATTGTCTCTTTGATAGTGTTGAACTTGATTATGTTTCTAATACATCTACAAGTAGTATTTCTGATGTTGTCACAGATGCGTCTGAACTTATTTTGGATGTTCAGCTTAGTCGTTTTGGTGCAGAACTCTTTGATGAACTTGATTTGAATTATGAACTTTCAAATTCTAGTGGAATTATTGCATCTGGTACACCTGGTATTCGTGGCAAGAATATGATGCTTATTAAGATGCCAGCAAGTGAGTTTACAGTGCCATCTAAGTTCGTTCCACAGGACACTTATACGCTTAAGCTCTATAGAGGCGAAGTGCTGGTATGGGAAGATACTTTTGATGTTGTTTTGACTGAATATACAATTCCGTCGAGATCAATTGTTAATGATATTTTCTGGCAGCACACAGATAGTAGTGGAAGCTATTTTAATGCTAAGCAGATTGAGGCTAAGATTGTATTTAATGAGTCTTATTTGGATTCAGGTCGTGATTCAGATGTATCTTTCAGTATCTATAACGAGAGTGGTTTCCTTATTGAGGATTCTCATTTTGATGTAGAGGCGAACGGTTATGTTTGCATATATAAGTCAGAGGAACTACTTGCTACTGGTACATATGTCATAGAGGTTTATAACAATGATATTCTTGCAGGTTCTGCATCTGTTCTTGTTATTAATAATATGGATCCTGAGAGATATAAAGAAGAGCCTGTTGCTACAAATGTTAAGGACGAATCTGATGGTAAGATTGCTATCTATTCAGGTAGTTCCGGCGCAGTAGATATGATTTCCAAGTATTCAACAGTTAAGTATGATAAGAAAGTTCTTACTCTTAATACTTTCCGTAATGACCTTGATGCAATGCTTGCAAGTGGTGATAATGCACCAGATATGTTTATCTGCGATATCAGTTATGCATCTCATTATGCACAGTCTGAGTTTACAGTGCCTCTTAATAGCATTGGTATTGACTATGATGAATTTAAGTTTATGTACGAGTATACATTTGCCATGGGTATGAATTCTGATGGCGTAATTAAGGGCGTTACATGGGAGATTCAGCCAGGTGCAGTTTTCTATAACAGATCCGTAGCTGAGAAGACTTTGGGTGTTTCTGAACCTAAGGATGTACAGCCATATTTCTCTACATGGGATTCTTTTATGTCTACTGCAAAATATTTAAATGAGAATACAAATGGTAGTACAAGAATTGTTTGTGATGTTGCTGATATTGAAGAACCATATATTCTTGGTAGACAGGAAGCATGGGCAGTAAATGGTGAAGTTCAGGTTAGTGATTATATGACTGATTTCTTTGATATCTGTAATGTGTTGAGTTCCGAGAATCTTACTTTTGGTTCTGCAAGATGGAGTACTGAATGGTCAGGAAGAATGAGCAATAAGTCAGTTCTTTCTTATTTTGGCACTCTTGAGTTTGGCGATCTCTTCTTAACAAATACTGGAAGTAACTGGGGTGTAGTAAGAGCTCCTGAAGATTATTATGATGGTGGTTATTATATTTTCGTGACTAAGTATTGTGATAAGAATGCTTCAGCTGCTCAGATTATTAGAGATATTTCTATTAGCTCTGTTAACCTTGAGAAGATGGCGAATGACGGTAGCACAGTTAATAATCTTAATATTATGTTGTCATGTGCTGGTGATGACTCATATTCTCGTAAATGGCTTGCTGGTCAGAATCCATACACAGTCTTTACTGGTGCAGCATGGAATCTTAATGGTAGGTCTATCAGTGTATACGATGATGAGATTAATTCTTTATTTGTTGATACAGTAAAACGCTATACTAACGGTGATATAACAAGCGTTGATAATGCGAAGAATGCTTTCATAAAAGAAGCGGAGGCTTTGATTAAATGATAAGACGTAAAGTGCACAAAATATTCGTTTTGTTCCTCATGCTCTGCATGATGTTCAATTTGTGCGCTTGTACTGTAGCTAAAGATATTAAAGATAACATTGAAAATAGAATGGATATAAATACTAACACGTTGTCTTCTCAGGAAATCGTGCGTCTTATGATCGATGCTATTAACAAGGAAGATAAGATGGCTGAGAGCTATTCTGCTATTCCTGAGCGTCAGCTTGATGGTGTTTCTTATTCAATGTACTTTGAATACATCAATATTTTTAGAAGTATCACAAACAATTATGGTAAGGAAGTCAGCTATTTCAGAATGATTCCTCACGATGACGTTAAAGAACTTGTTGGTGCTGATGTATTTAATGTATATCCAGGTCTTGTGGCTGCTGAGCTTCAGTATAGTGATAAGAATGGTCGAGCTACTTCTTTTGAGGATCCGCTCTACATTTTCTTAACAGAGAAGAATGGACAGACTAATTTGTCTCTGCGTTGGGTTAGTGGTGTGGTTGATATATATAACTATGGTGATCACTACATTACTATGCTTGACGAACAGAGTTCGGATGGTGTGTATGCCCTTATCGAGCCAGGTCTTAAGCAGGTATTGCCTGAGCGAGTTGTTAAGGCAACTGCACAGTCTCTTGTAGAGTACTATCGAGTTTCTGTTAAGAGTGCTAGCTCGCAGTATGGAGCCGTTATGCTTACTCCAAGTTATTACTCTATCAGAGTTCCAGATACTATTGGTGAGAATGATACAACAATTGAGCATTTTATAGAGATTAAGAAGGATGCTAGCAATGTATTCCATATCAATGATGACATTCCATTCTATCTTGATTCATCCATGCTTTATCTGACTTCAGGCCAGAACGGTGATGAGATGCATATGCTTAATGTTGGTGCAACTTATTCTCGTGATACACTGATATTTAATCTTGGAAACCCTAAATATGAATTCGTCAGAACAGATGATGTTATTTATCTTGATTCAGAGGCGGGCGATGGTAAGCCTATGAGAAGAACAGTAACTATTTATCCGAGTGTTAATCTTATTTTCTTTGCTGAGCACAAGGATAAAGGTGGTGACTGGACTGGTGTTCTCCAGCAGATAAATATTACTGGCGAAGACTACCATATTGGTAATAACATTCACGTTGGAATGAGTAAATATGACTTGCTCGAGAAGTATCCGTTTATGTTTAACAGTGGATATGAGTACTATTTCTCAAATGAGACGGGAAACTATAAGGTTACATTAGTATTCGGTGAGACAGATGTATTGGAAGAGATAATTATGAGCAAAGAGTTCTGAGTTCATTAATCTCAGAATCTGTCATTCCATATTTCTTCATAAACAAAGTAATATCGCCAGCATATTCAGAATCCACATAATCGAGGAATATTTCCATATTATGCGCATCAGAACGAAGCGTATGCTTCATAGCATCTTCTCTTTGAGCGATAAGTGGGTCCAAGAAATCACGGGCATATTCATAAGACACTTTATAGTTAAGGATAATGTCCTCACGTGAAGCACCAGCTAATAGGTAAAGGATGGCTGCTATGACGCCAGTTCTGTCCTTGCCGTGAGCGCAGTGAAATAAAGTCATGCCGGAAGTATTTCGTGCAATAACGCGTAGTACCTCGATAATGTTAGGTCCTAGCTCATTTAGCATAATCACGTAAAAGTCACCGAGATGATGTGTGCGCAGAAAGTCCATAGTAGGGTCGTTCTCTGCGTCAGGGTCACCTACAAACAAAGGGATGTTATGGAAGTCAGTTACCCCGTCGTCGGCGAAAGGGTTACCATAATTCACAAACTCGGATTTGGAACGCAAGTCGATAACACATGTGACACCGGCATCAACCAGCATGTCATGCGCCTTTGATGATGCTAATGAAGGGGAGCCGCTTCTAAGTAAAACTCTCTTACGAAAGCAACCACCATCCTTAAGTGGCATGCCACCTAAGTCACGGCAGTTAAGCAAATCATCAAAAAACAATCTCTGTGTATCTGGACTATAATTATTCATAAAAATGATTTTATACAAAATGTTGTTGACAATCAACTTAAGCTGTACTAATATTATTGAGCTTAAGAAATGCGCCCGTAGCTCAACTGGATAGAGTGTCTGACTACGGATCAGAAGGTTGTGGATTCGATCTCTGCCGGGCGCGCCAATAACAGCTGTCGAGTAATCGGCAGCTTTTTTCTTGTTTTAAAGGCATTTGGAGCATAATCCGTTGCAAAAATGGGTGCTTCTGTGCTACAATCTTTTGGCGCTTATCTAAGCGTAAATATAAGTTATTAATTATTTTTATTAAGGAGAATATATATGGCTAACATTGAGAAGTTGGATAAGAGCCAGGTTGCTATCTCTCTCGAGGCAACAAGAGAGGAGTTTGACGCAGCACTTCAGGCATCTTATAAGAAGAACAAGAACAGATTCCAGGTTCCTGGATTCCGTAAGGGTAAGGTTCCTTATCAGCTCGTAATCAAGTATTACGGTGAGGGTGTTCTTTATGAGGATGCTATTGACGAGATCGTTAACCCAGCTTACCAGGCTGCAGTTAAGGAGAATGACCTTCAGGTTGTTGCTCGTCCTGACCTCGATGTTGAGTCTATTGATGAGAATGGTATGAAGTACAAGCTCATCGTTACTGTTAAGCCAGAGGTTACTCTTGGTCAGTACGAGGGTGTTGAGGTTCCATATTCTGTAACAGAGGTTACAGATGAGTCTGTTATGAACGAGCTCGAGTCCATGAGAAAGAGAAATTCTTCTCTCGAGAACGTAGAGGATCGTGCAGCTCAGGAAGGTGATACAGTTATCATCGATTACGAGGGCTTCAAGGATGGCGTTGCTTTCGAGGGCGGTAAGGGTGAGAACTACAACCTTAAGCTTGGTTCTAAGTCCTTCATTCCTGGCTTCGAGGATGGCGTTATCGGCCACAACGTTGGTGAGGAGTTCACAATCGACGTTACATTCCCAGAGGAGTATCACGCAGAGGAGCTTAAGGGTGCAGCTGCTTCCTTCAACGTAAAGATTCACAACATTAAGGCTGAGGTTCTCCCAGAGCTTGATGACGAGTTCGTAAAGGATGTTTCTGAGTTCGATACACTTGATGAGCTTAAGGCTGATATCAAGAAGAACCAGGAAGAGTCCGCTAAGAAGATTGCTGAAAATGCATTTGTTAACGAGGTAGTTACAGCAGTTGCTGAGAACGCTACAGTTGAGATTCCAGAGGCTATGATCGAGACAGAGATGGAGAACATGGCTCAGGAGCAGGCTGCAAGAATGGAGCAGCAGGGCATTAAGCTCGAGATGTATCTCCAGTACATGGGTCAGTCTATTGAGCAGTTCAAGGAGTCCCTCCGTCCAATGGCTGAGATTAGAGTTAAGAACAACCTCGTAATTGAAGCTATCTCTAAGGAGCTTAAGATCGAGGCTACTGCTGAGGATTATGATAAGGAAATCGAGAGCATGGCTTCCATGTATCAGATGGATAAGGAAGACCTTAAGAAGGCAGTTGGTGAGAACAACCCAATGGTTACTGAGGGTATCGTAAGCCGTAAGACTGTTGAGTATCTCCAGGAGAAGGCAGTTAAGGTTGCACCTAAGGCACCAGAGGCAGACGCTGAGTAATTCCTGCAAGTTTGAATCTTACATCAATTATTACGAGGGACTGCGAAATGTAGTCCCTCTTTCATTTAAGGAGATATACGCATATGGATATGCAAATGGAATTTATTAGAAAACTTCCTATCCCAAAGGACATCAAGGAGATGTATCCGCTTGATGCTAGTCTTAAGGCGATTAAGGAGGAACGTGATGCTCAGATTGCCAAGATTTTTGAGGGTAAGGATGACAGATTCCTTCTTATCATTGGACCTTGTTCAGCTGATAACGAAGATGCTGTTCTTGATTATATGAATCGTCTCGCTGTTGTTAATGAGAAGGTTAAGGACAAGATTTTTATTATTCCTCGTGTATATACAAACAAGCCACGTACAAAGGGTGTCGGCTATAAGGGCATGCTCCATCAGCCTGATACAAATAAGGAAGAGGATCTCCTTGCAGGTATCGTTGCTATTCGTGCAATGCATACTCGTGTAATCAAAGAAACTGGATTTACATGTGCTGAGGAGATGCTTTATCCATCTAACCATAGATATCTTTCTGATATCCTAAGTTACATCGCCGTTGGTGCACGTTCAGTAGAGGATCAGGAGCACAGAATTGTAGCTTCAGGTGTTGGTATTCCAGCAGGAATGAAGAATCCTACAGCTGGTGATTTCTCTGTAATGATGAATTCTATTTCTGCTGCTCAGAGTGCACAGAAGTTCATATATAGAGGATGGGAAGTAAAGACTAATGGTAACCCACTTGCTCACGCTATTCTGCGTGGTTATGTAGATCACCTTGGTCATAGTCACCCTAATTATCACTATGAGGACCTCGAGACTGTTTATGAGCTTTATATGAAGAATACAGACCTCGTAAATCCAACAGTTATCGTTGATACAAACCATAACAACTCTGGTAAGAGATATCTGGAGCAGATTAGAATCTCCAAAGATATTCTCCATAGCCGTCGTAATAACCCTGATATCTCTAAGATGGTTAAGGGTCTCATGATCGAGAGCTACATCGAGGATGGCTGCCAGAAGATTGGTGAAGGCATTTATGGAAAGTCCATCACAGACCCTTGCCTTGGCTGGGAAAAGACAGAGCGATTAATCCTCGAACTCGCAGATCTTCTCTAAGGAGTATTTATGATTCAGGATATATTTCCACACGTTCTTAAGAACGCATATGTACTTGATGCTGTTGCAGATGAGAATGCGCTAATTGTTATTTTTAATAAGGCGGGGGAGATTCTTGTTAAGAAGGATCCAGAAGTGGATGGTACTAATCGTAAGGTTTTTCCTAGACTTTCGGAGTTTAACCCACGCCCATCAAAGCTTACTTACCTTTACTCCATGGACGAGGACAAGTTCTTTCTTGCCCAGGACGAAAGCGTAAGCATCCCAGAGGACTACTTTTACTCCAAGGTTAGAGCTTTACGTGCGCAGAAGGACGTTGCCAAGAAGAGTATCTTCGAGGTGTTTACGGCCAAGCAGCTCGCTTCCTGGTACACAAACAACAAGTTCTGTGGTCGCTGTGGTTGCCTTACAGAGCACTCCACTAAGGAACGTGCTATCGTGTGTCCATCCTGTGGCTATACAATTTATCCACGTGTAGTACCTGCGGTTATTACTGCAGTTATCTCTAGAGGTGAGACACCAGATAAGGATAGAATTCTTCTTACTAAGTATAATTCTGGTATTTCTTACTATGCTTTGGTAGCGGGTTTTACTGAGATTGGTGAGACTCTGGAGCAGACTGTTGCCCGCGAGGTAATGGAAGAGACTGGAATTAAGGTAAAAAATCTTCGTTATTACAAGAGTCAGCCATGGGGTGTTGTAGATGACCTTCTGGCAGGATTCTTCTGCGAGGCAGATGGTGACTTGACTATTAACAGAGACGAGTCAGAGCTTGCAGTTGCAGAGTGGAAATACAGAGATGAAGTAGTTCTTCAGCCGGATCAGTTAAGTCTTACAAATGAGATGATGACCATATTTAAAAATGGTGAAGAGCCTAGATAAAATGAATATGAAGTGAGCTACATGTGTGGCTCGCTTTTTTATTGATATTATTTTTGCCACAAAACCTGCTAACAAAAATCAATAGTAATTTTAAAGTTCATATATAATTTCTTG
>JAKSRI010000011.1 GCA_024403695.1 Saccharofermentans sp.
GGTGCCGACAATACTTGGCTGGAGACGGCCCGGAAAGATAGGTTGCTGCCGGTTTTATATTCCTCAATAGCTCAGTCGGTAGAGCGTTCGGCTGTTAACCGAAATGTCACAGGTTCAAGTCCTGTTTGAGGAGCCAAATAAAGCCTTAAGAGAAATCTTAAGGCTTTTTTGTTGTCTTAAATAGTTCGTTTGTGAATTATATATAGGAATATAATAGTGTAAACAATTGTAAGGAGCATTCTATTATGTGGGCTGTATTTGCTGTTTTATCTGCTATTTTTGCCGCACTGACATCTATTCTTGCTAAAGTGGGTATCGACAATGTGAATTCAAATCTCGCAACTGCAATACGTACGGTAGTTGTTGTATTGTTTGCATGGATTATGGTTTTTATAACAAATACTCAGGGTGGTATTGTCAACATAAATAAAAGAAGTTGGATTTTTCTTATTCTTTCCGGACTGGCTACAGGAATCTCCTGGTTATGCTATTATAAAGCACTTAAAATTGGAGAAGCCTCAAAGGTTGTTCCAATAGACAAATTGTCTGTTGTAATTACAATAATTCTCGCATTCTTTTTCTTAAAAGAGAAAGTGGATGCTAAGTCTATAATTGGATGTGTGTTAATTACTGCGGGAACTTTATTGATGGTTCTGTAATTATTAATCTTTAAATAGAACGCCAAGACTATCGAGCTTAGCTACTAACTTTATATAGACATCTTCACTTGGAACTTCAATTGTATGTAGGTGTACACCATCTGTAAGTTCTGATAAAGAATGCGCCTTCTGAGACTTAACGCGATCTGCAAACTGCTGAACATCATAACGTGAAGCTATCTGAAGTTGACCTACGATCTGCCCATATACAGGATGTTCAACGATAACGTCAATTACTTTGCAACCAAAGTCAACGATAGTATTCAGCTCAGTGATCATATCCTCGCCACTGTGGCAGCATACGATGGTTCTTCTAATAATATTTTCATCATTGGAAGCAAGAACATAACCACGTGGAGTGGCATTAATATCAATTCCCTGAGCTCTTATTAAGGCTACATCGCCAACAATAATCTGTCTGCTTACATTAAATTCAGCAGCAAGTGATGTGGCACTAATAGCAGCGTCGCTAGCACGAAGGATATTAACAATTTTTTCTCTTCTTGTATTTCCGTCTATCATATAAATCCTCGGTTTTTCAATTCTTTAATTATTGTATCATATGTCTTTTATTCTATAATAGAACCCGAGTGATAATATAACCATGCATTAAAAAGGAAGGGAATTATGCCATATATTTATTTAAGTACAAATATAAAAGTTGAGGATAAGAAGTCTATTCATGACAAACTTGGTGAGCTAATCACTATTATGCCTAACAAAAGTTTAGCACGCACTATGATTTGTGTAGAAGATGAGCTGTTTTTGACATTCGGGGGATCTAATGAGCCTTGCGCATATATAGAGACAAAGGTAAATGCAGGAACAAATCACAGCTGTAATAAAATTTATGCTGATGCAGTAATTGATGCAGTTGCAGAGATGCTTAAAATACCTGCATCACGAGTTTACGTAAATGTTGAAGAAAAGCTAGACTGGTTCTCACACGGATAAATTCATTTGGGTAAAACATAGGCAAAACTCAATTATTGAAGCAAACACATTTTGTAATTCGTCTTTATATAGAAAACCTAAAATGGAAAAGGAGATATAAATGAAAAAGTTTTCAAAGATTTTAAGTGTGACACTTATTGCAGCTATTATGGTAACAAGCATTGCTGCTTGTTCCAAGGAAGACAAGAAGTCTTCTAAGGATAAGAAGCCTGAGGTAAAAACAGAGACAAAGAAAGAGGAGCCATCTGAAACTATTTCCGAAGAGACAGAGGCACCAGTTGTTGACGTGGAGGAGACTATCCCAGAAAAGAATAGTGCATTCAGAAGTGGAATTGATATTGCTTCTGCAACAATTCTTTCAGACGAAGATGTGGAGAATGAATCCAACTATATAATGATTGGATTAAGTGATTCAGACTTCGCTGCTAATGTTAAGTTCAGTTTTTCAGAAGAGATTGAAGATTTTCAGTTTGTAGAAATTGATGCTACAGTTGATGATGAGGGAGAGCTTGTTATTAACAAAGTTACGCCATCATATGAGCTTGGTGTTTTGGAAGATGATATGAGCATTATTATCACATTAGATCTTCCAGAGATTCTGCCTACAAGCGGTATTGTTTTCACAGATGAGGATGGCAATGCACATCTTCTCGTTCTTCTTGTAAGCGGCGAGGATGGAAGCCCATACTTCGAGGAAATTCTGGCTTTAGGCTGATTAATTTGATAGAATTACAACAAGTGTTCCGCCAACTCTTTAGTTAAAGGGTTGGCGAATTGTATAAGGAGCGAAATATGAAAAAGGGTATTATTTTTGACATGGATGGAACTATCTGGGATAGCTCAGAGAATGTTGCCAGGTCATGGGATATTCAAGTTAAGAAGCACGGATATGTTAATGAGAGTGTTACTCAGGATGATATTAAGAGTGTAATGGGTAAAACCATGGATGTCATTGCAGATATTCTTTTTCCATATACAAAGCCAGGTGATGAGCGTAATGTTCTTCGTAAGGCTTGCGAGGAATATGAGATTGATTATCTTCGTGAGCATGGCGGATACATCTATCCACAGGTTGTGGAGACATTGAAGGTTCTTAAGAAGCTTGGTTATAAGTTGTACATTGTAAGTAACTGCCAGGCTGGATATATTGAGGCGTTCCTCGAGTATTTCAATATTGAATGGGGAAAAGAAGATTCACTTATTGATGATATCGAGTGCTACGGTAATAATTTCCTTTCCAAAGGTGAAAACATCGCGCTGGTGGTTAAGCGTAATAAGCTGGACAAGGCTGTATATGTAGGAGATATCCAGGGTGATTATGATTCTACATGTGAGGCGGGACTTCCATTTATTCACGCTGCATATGGATTTGGAACTATTAATGCAGATGTTCCTGCTATCAGCACATTCTCAGAGCTTGTAAACAAAGTTGGTACTGTAATTTAATGAGGTAAGTGTATGTCTAAGAGCCATATTTCTATTCCTGCTTTACTGAAAATAGAGGCAGGCGTTAATGCACATGTTGGAGAATTTATAAAGTCATCAGGATTTGGTTCTGTTGTAATTTTGTTTGGAAATGGGTTAACTGAAATGTTCGGTGGCACAGTGCTGGATTCTCTGAAGAATAGTGGTGTTGATGTGTTGCTTCATCAGGAATTAGACACAGTGGATTTTAATGACATTACCGATCTCGCATTCAAGCTTCCAAAGACTACTGAAGCGATTATTGGCATGGGTGGTGGTAAGGTAATCGATGCTGCCAAGTATATTGGTTTCATTTTGAAGATTCCATTTATCAGCGTGCCTACAAGTTCATCCTCAGATGGTTTCAGTAGCTCTAGTGCATCACTTACAATTCATGGTCATCGTAAATCTGTACCAGCAAAGATGCCATATGGAATTCTTGTTGATACAGATGTAATTAAGAGTGCACCAAGAAGATTTTTGTATTCTGGAATTGGTGACATGATATCTAAGATTTCATCCTGTTATGATTGGCAGCACGAAGAGGATGAAGGACATGATGAAGTTAATGACTGCGCTTATATGATGGCTAAGAAAGCCGTGAACAGTTTTGTGCGCACACCTTTTGACGATATAGAAAGTGAACTTCTTTTGAAGGAACTTCTCGATTCACTTGCTATGAGTGGAATTGCCAATGAGATAGCTGGTTCAAGCTTGCCAACAAGTGGTAGTGAGCATATGATCTCACATGCTTTGGATTCTTTCCTGGAGAAACCACAGCTTCACGGTATTCAGGTTGGCATAGCAACTTATATTATGTGTAAGGTTACTGATCACAGATATGAGAGAGTTAATACAATTTTTACTAAGACTGGGTTCTGGGATTATTGTGAGACACTTGATCTGAAGGTGGAGGATTATAGCAAGGCTATCGATCTCGCCCCATCAATGAAGCCAACTCGCCATACATATATCCAGGAAGAGAAGTACAGAGAATTAGCAAAGGCTCTTCTTACAGAAGACGAGCATCTTAAGAGAATTCTTAAGTAAGCTCATTACTTTCGCGCATAGAGATAATAAGTTACGGATTCTTCGCCGTTAACAAAGATTGGTATCTCCTGGTTGTCGAGAGTGCTTTCCATAATAATTTCGTATTTAGACCACTGATAGTCATTACTCTTGGTAATGATGTAGTCGAACTCGCCGTTTTCGATTGTCTTAAGGCGACCTTCAGTAACACCAGGAAGGTTCTCTGTTATGTTAGTAAAGCAGTAATACCTTGTGGCAGGAAGTGTCTCAGAGCAGTTGTAGAAGCCGCCATCCATAATGTCGTAAGTAAGAATTCTAGCGTCAGGTGTTTCTTTTATGACGTCTGCGAAAACCAGCTGTGGGTAGTTCTCTTTTTTCTTGCCAATAAGATCGAGATTAGGTTGTGACATGAAGCTGTCTGCGGCGAGCACTAAAGCGATAAGGCATGCAATCCAGTTAAGGTGAAGTTTGTTATGTGATAACTTATCGCATAACTCGTCCCATGCCATAGATATAAGGATAAAACCAGGCATGATTAATGTTGTGAGAATAAAGCAGTAGTAGAACATGTGGGTGCTTGGGAGATATGTTCCAGCGAATGAGAAGACCATCATCAGCACATACATGATTTTGAAGTTCTTTTTAAGACCAGCGAGAGTGCAGATGGAAAGCACGATACCTGTAAAGATATATTTGCTGTTACTCATAGTTGTATTGAAAAGATACAGACAGTAGCCAGCTGAAGATAATGTACTCTCTCCAGAATAGAGGAAGAGGTTATCGTAAATGTACACCTCATAGAAACTGCCAAGTGCACCGTTGATTCCGAAGTAAAGAAGAATTGGAATCCATGCTGCTATAAATCCTGCTAAGAATGTGAGAATCAGTATAGGGAGTTTCTTTAACTCCTTAGTAGCGATGCATCTATAAATAACAAAAATAAGGTAACCAAGAATAAGTCCACAGAAGGTGAACTTGATAAGTAGAATTACACCTGTAAGAAGGCCGATTACAGCTGTATCCTTGATAGATGGTAGTGTGTTTTCGTGCTCGGCCTTAAATGCCAGATATAAAATTACTGCCAACAACGGGAATGATAACTCCTCAGCACTTCCACCAAAATGGAATGGAACACATGAATAAGTAAGAATTATTCCGAGTGGAATCAGAACGAGAGAATATCTCTTTGGCTGATAGAAAAGGTGAACCGTTTTCCAGCAAAAAACTGCGAATACAAAGCAGGCGATAATCTCGATGATATAAACTCCAAGAAATGTGGTGTCAGAGATAAGTGCAGCTACTGCGAAGATGAGATACAGATATGGACCCTTATGATCGAAGGCATCTCTGTACATAACAACATTCTTAATGATTCCTCTGCCAAGTGTGAAGTAGCAGTTTGTATCGTCCCAGATATTAAATGGATACAGTGGGGAAGATGTTGTAAAGAATGTCATTACAACTATTGATGAGAGTGCGACAACAGCAACTTCTAATTTATTGAGCTTGTAGTTTGAGTTACGAACAAAAACAGGATTATGTGCAACCGTTTTCTGGAACAAAAGGTATACAGCATCAACTGTATGAATAACAAAAAACATTGCCAGAAGCGCAGTAAGTAAGATGGAAAGATTAAACTCCTGACTAATCAGCATCAGATAGAGAATCAGTATCAGACCAGAAACAATGTGTTCTTCAGGCTTCATTTCCTTAAGGCTTCTGAACTGATGGTTTGTAAGTAATACAACACAAGCCAGAGTCACCATTGTCACACGCTTTACCCATGAATCCATTCCCAGGAGCATGAAACAAATAAGTGACGCCAGATAAATATAACGACCATATTTATTTGTGATATTATTTGCTTTTTCCATATGGTAAATTATAGCAAATAAGCAGAACTATTTGTATTCAACGGAGGGCTATTTATGAGTAAATGGGTTAGACATATTCATCAGATCGGATTACCACTTGGTGAGGATGGAACAAGAGTTACAGGATCTAAGAAACATATTAATCTTTCCTGTCAGGCTGCCACAGAGGGAATGGTTCTTCTGAAAAACAACAATCAGATGCTCCCATTGAAAAACAATCCTAAGGTCGCACTCTTCGGAAAAGCTTCCGTTGATTATGTAAAGGGCGGCGGCGGATCCGGTGATGTTACTGTCGCATATTCAAGAAGTCTTTATGAAGGACTTAAGCTTAAGGAGACAGAAGGTAAAGTTCAGCTCTATCATGACCTTGCTGATTACTATTCTAAGGAAATAGATGCCCAGTACGCTGAAGGTATTGCACCAGGTATGACAGAAGAGCCAGAAATCCCTTCAGAATTAATTAAGAGCGCGGCTGAATTTGCTGATATCGCTGTGATTACTCTTTGTCGTTTCTCTGGTGAGGCATGGGACCGTAAGGTCTCCTTGGAAAGGGATGATTCATTGTGGGATGATCAGCTGGCTAACGCTCAGCGTCAGGCTGTGGTTTTCCCTGATGGAGATTATTGCGTAGCTCCTAAGGAGCAGCTCATGATTGATGCTGTAAAAGCTAATTTCAAAAATATAGTTGTAGTTCTTAATATCGGAGGTGTTATCGAGACCTCTTGGATTAAGGATGATGATCAGATTTCATCTGCACTTTTGATGTGGCAGGGTGGAATTGAAGGTGGTCTTGCCGCAGCTAATCTTCTTGTTGGTGATGACACTCCTTCTGGAAAGCTGGTGGACACTTTCGCCAAGAGCCTTGATGATTACCCTTCAAGTTATAACTTCCACGAGAGTAACGCTTATGCTGAGTACACAGATGATATTTACGTGGGTTACCGTTATTTCGAGACCATTCCTGGTGCACGAGACAAAGTGGTTTATCCTTTTGGTTACGGCCTTTCTTATACAAGTTTTGACAAGGAAGTTGTGGACGTGACTATCGGTGACGAAATTACTGTTAAAGTGCGTGTTACTAATAGCGGTGATTATTCTGGTAAGGAAGTTGTAATGCTTTATTACAGCTGTCCACAGGGCGTTATTGGTAAGCCTTCCCGTGAGCTTGGCGCTTTCGTAAAGACGGCGCGTCTTGCCCCTGGTGAGAACGAGGTTGTAACTCTTGTTGTTAAGGCTAGTGACATGGCTTCTTATGACGACGTTGGCAAGGTTATCAAGTCCGCGTGGATTCTGGAGAAGGGCACATATAATTTCTATATCGGTGATAATATCGAGACGCTCACAAAGCTTGAAGCAGAGTATGTGGTGGAGACCGATACAGTTGTGGCTCAGCTGGAGGAAATGCTTGCACCATCTAATCTTACAAAGAGACTTCTTCCTGATGGTAGTTATGAGCCAATGTCAGCTGCACCTGAGAAGGTATTGAAGAATATTTATCCTCGTATGACTACCAAAGAGGCAGAGGGGATTGCCCCTTGTCTCAGAGGAAGAGACCTTCAGCATCTCAGAGAGCGTAAGGAAATCATGTTCGATGAGGTGGCTGACGGCAAAGCAACTCTTGATGAGTTTATGGCTCAGCTCTCAGTTGACGAGCTCATTCATCTTCTCGGAGGTCAGCCAAACCTTGGTGTTGCTAACACATTCGGTGTGGGAAATATGCCAGAGTATGCTGTGCCAGAGGTGCTGACTGCAGATGGTCCTGCTGGTCTTAGAATCCTTCCACATATCGGCGTAAATACTACTGCATGGCCTTGCGCAACTATGCTGGCATGCACATTTAATACTGAGGTGGCACAGGCTGTCGGTGAGGCGGTTGCCAAGGAAGTTAAGGAGAATAACATCGGTATCTGGCTGGCGCCTGCGGTTAACATCCACAGAACACCTATGTGCGGACGTAACTTCGAATATTATTCAGAGGATCCTGTTGTCGCAGGTAAGATTGGTACTGGCGTGGTAAAGGGAGTTCAGTCCCAGAATATTGCTGCGACAGTTAAGCACTTCGCGTTTAATAACAAGGAAACAAACCGAAAGAGTTCCGACTCACGCGTTTCTGAGCGTGCTGCCCGCGAGATTTACCTCAAGGCCTTCGAAATCATCGTCAAGGAGGCAGACCCATGGTGCATCATGACGTCCTACAACAAGGTAAATGGCATCCAGTGCTCCGAAAGCGAGGAGCTTCTTAACGGCATCTTACGTGGCCAGTGGGGATACAAGGGTCTCGTAATGACAGACTGGTGGACACTTGGCGAGCATTATCTCGAGGCGAAAGCGGGTAACGATCTGAAGATGGCAAACGGATATCCGGCACGTGTGCGTAAGGCATATGACGAAGGTGAGATTACCGTGGACGAGCTTTATAAAGCAGCGCGTAACATCCTGAGTTTGATTCTAAAGATGGAGTAAATTAAAAGGGTTCACTTTTCAAAAGTGAACCCTTCGTTTTTTAAAGTGTTGAGAATCTGTCGATAAACCAGAAACATGATGTGTCCAACTCAGCTGGTACATCAATCCAGTCACCTGTGCCCTGATCGCATAACCATTTCTGGAGATCCTCGTCATATCTGAACCATCCATATTCTGGTGAGCAATCTTCATACCAATATTCCCATACATAAGGGAATACAGTATCTACATTATAGTATGCAAAGCACTTTGTCTCACTGTCATAGTAGCCGCCCATCTGAGCATCCCACTTAAGAACTCGGCCAAGAACTTTACATGTATATTCTTCTCCGAAGAAATCAGAGTGGTCGCTTGTTGGCTCTGTGCTTTCCTCTGTAGCAGCTGTTGTCTGCTTTGTGATAGATGAAATATCTCCAACGCCAGAATTCTGCATAGCTTCAACTCTTGCTTCGTTCTCTTCACGCATGGACTGCATTGAGTCACTTGTTTTCTTATGCTGTGCTCTCATGCCAATGGCAAAAATTGTCACCATAGAAATCATTGCAACACCGGCAATGATAGGCGCAATCTTCATTCTTCTTCTTGCATCAGCCATCATCTGAGCCTGCATTTCTGTAATTTTCTCGATGTGCACCTCAGACTCATCAATCTTTAACTGTGCACCACAGTTAGGGCATGTAGGTATAGCGCCTTCGAGCCACTTTACCTTAATCTTTGTTCCACAGAATTCGCATGTCATCTTCTTAATGTAATTGTAAGTGTTCATAGCACCCTCTTTTCAATATCTTTTTTTTACGAACGATATTCTACTGGAGTAATAATATACTATTCTCATCAAATGTGAGAGATAGTGTATAGAATTTCTATATTCGAAGTTAATTAAATAGAGTTGTTTTATTGCATAATTATCATGCATAAATGCTTTAACCTTTCTTAAAGTTTGATGTGTGGATTTTTTATATGTCATAAGGCATAATTTACGAGTATGGAGGTAAAGAAACCATGAATAAGAAAATACGTACAATTCTTGCGTTGACTTTGGTTATGGCTATGTCTATGTCTAGCATTTGCTGTGCTTCTGGTTTGCAGAAGAAGGACAAAGACAATGGTATAAATTACAAGCCAACTGTTGAAGACACAGATGATGAAGACGAGGATGAGGATAAGCCAGGTACAACAGGTGTTACTGAAGAAGGGTTTAAGTACGCTGTTGGTGAGAATGGACTTACATATCCTACAGAGGTTGCAAAGCTGTCTGATATTCACCCAGCTCATAAGCCAGGTGATGTTGAGGGTGATGATGCTGTAGATCTTTTGAAGGAAATCGAGCAGGACGTAATCACAAGATCAGTTGATAACTATGTTGACGCAGTTATTCTCTATGAGGATCCTGAGGCAATGGGTATTGATGTAAGTGATCCATCATGGGGTGATTATACTGTTGATAATGAGGAAGATCTCGAGTTCTATAGAGACGTAAGAGATCGTCTTCTTACAATTAATCCAGATACACTCGATGAGCAGGATAGAATTTTCTACGATAAGATTCTCTATGATGTTGAAGAGTCTATTTACGCAGGATCATTTACATCATTTGCATATTATGAGTCTGAGTTTAACCCACTTACAGGCCCACAGAATGATCTCCTTTTCATTCTTTGTGTTATCTCTTTTGATGACGTAGAAGATGCTGAGAAGTATATCGAGCTCGTAGAGGATATCGACAGATATTTCGATCAGATTTGTGAGTTCGAGGAAGATAAGGCTGATTATGGTTATGCTTTGTCTGATGAGACATATGAGGATATCGCTGCTACATTCGATGATCTTTGCGCACAGGAAGATACATGCTTCCTTTATGAGGATTTCGAGAACAGACTTGATAACATCAAGGGTCTTAAGGACGACGACAGAGAGCGTCTTATCGAAGAGCACGAGGCTGCAATGCACGATGTATTCTTCCCAGAGATGGAAGAGTGTGCTGACAGAATGAGAGACCTTAAGACAGGTGAAGGTTCTGATCTTGGTGTTTCCCAGTATGACGGTGGTGATGCTTACTATACATATATTGTAAGAAATCTCTCTAACTCTAGTGACAAGTCCATTGATGATCACATTGATATGATCGAGGGAAGACTTGATACAATTATGGAAACTTACATGGATGCTCTTTATTCTGGTGACAGAAGCTGGATGTCTGAGTATTTGAACCATGACTATTCCAAGGGTGATACAGGTGAGAACCTCGAGTACTTGAAGGATGCAGTTAAGGGTGATTTCCCAGCACTTCCTGATCACGCATATAACCTTATGGATGTACCTAAGGAGTTTGAGGACAGCTTCAGCCCTGCAGCTTATCTCGGATATCACCTTGATAACTACAATGCTAACCTTATTATCACAAACAACGCTAACGTAAATGGTGAGTTTGGTGTAACTTGTGCTCATGAGGGTTACCCAGGACACATGTTCCAGTCTGTATATACAAGATCACAGTGTGATCATCCATATCTCTATTTGTTCGATTCCACAGGTTATGTTGAGGGTTGGGCAACATATGTTGAGGAGTACTCATTTAAGTATTTTGATGCTGAGGGTACAGCTGCTGAGATGGTAAACATCGAGAGTGAGCTTAACGTTCTCCTCATGGCAAGATGGGATATCGGTATCCACTATGAGAATTGGTCTATTGAGGACTGTGCTAATTTCTATTCTGAGATGATGGACAACCTTGTAACTGTTGAGCCAGAAGACATTCAGGATATTTACAACATCCTCCTTAGCGATCCTTGCTATGCTGTTAAGTATGGTTGCGGATTCCTCGGAACACAGGAAGTTGTAGATCAGATTAGAGCTGAATTCCCAGACGCTACAGATAAGGAAATCCATACAGCTTATCTCAATAGCATGCCAGTAACATTCGAGATGATTTTGGCAAACATGGAGAACGAACTCGGCTAATTAGCAGATTGATTTTTCACATAAGATGACCGGCTCACAAAGCCGGTCATTTTTGTATGTTACAGGAATTTGTCTTTATTGAATAAGGGCTTGAGAATAAAAAGATTATGTTATAATTAATTTGAATAATTATTTGGAGGATGGTTCAATGGCCATTTTTACACGCCTTGCAAGCACCTTAACTGCGAAGTATTTTCCTTCACAGACATTGACAGATGCATTCTATATTGATGGTCGTCTCTTTGGTAAGAGAGAGACAAGACAGGCTGATATTACAATTGATAAAGAGGAGAGAGGATTCTTCTTCTCAGTATTTTCACATCCAAAGATTATGGGTTATGAGCCAGGTATGATGCCTCCTTATGAGCCACAGCTCCGCGGTACATGTAATGAAGTTAAATTCGGAAGAAAAGAAATCGATGGAATGATCGAAGGCTTCTTATCAACTGCAGTTGATGTAACTGGTAAGATGAAGCTTCAGGATAACGATGACAGAACACCTTATTTTTCTGGAATCATTGTTAGAGATTCCGAGGCATTTGCTATTACAATCGGTAGCGGTCTCGCATTCCTTTATAGAGATGACACTCTTTTCCCACTTACAGACGCAGGCATCCCAATGGAGCCAATCGATGCAAATGGTAACAGAGTAGGAGATTTCCTTTACTATTGTTCATCCAAGACAGCTAATGCTCTTTGGTCAAATATTTTCTCACTTTCACCTGATGACTGTATCATCCTCTGTAACAAGGAGATTTATGATGCACTCGGTCAGAGAGAGATTCTTAGAATTCTTAATGACGCTGAAGATCAGTGTGATGCTGCAGGCGTCATTATTACACAGGCTTCTGCAAGAATGCCAAACGTTCCAATGCAGTTCTCCATTTCTTTCGTAGAGAGTGTAGTTTCTGACGAGAAGAAGGGTCTCTTTGGATTTAAGAAGAAGGCAAAGGAAGAGGACACGTCCGAAATGAGCATCAAGTCCACTTTCGAGGGCGGCCTTGTTGGTGCTGCAGCTGAGGCTGCCGCTGATGCAGGTTTCGCACAGGGACTTCAGATGACACAGTCACCTGTTAATTCATCCCTCTTCTTCGGTGATAACGCTAATATTTCAGCACCTGCTGCTAATCAGCCAGCTTCTGCTGACAAGGGAATCGAGATTTTTGACCCTAATGCTGGACAGAAGTCTCCAATCGAATTCCTTGATACATCAATCAATAAGGAACCAGTTGTAGAGATGAGCGCTGAGGATATGATGATGAATCTCTTTGGTATGTCAAAGACTTCAACACCAGCTCCTGCTCCTACACCTGCACCTGCTCCAGTTCCTGCTCCTACACCTGCACCGGTTGAGGCACCTAATCCATTTGTAGTACCTGCACCAGTTGAGACATCTTCTCCATTTGTTGTAGGTGGTACTTCAGAGAATGTTGAAACTCCTAGTGAGCCAGTAGTTTCTGAGAAGAAGGAAGAGGCTGTTGAGATGAAAACAGTTTCTGCTACAGAGTTCAAGATTGAAGAGGACGAGGAGAACTCTAAGACAAAGCCAGTGCTTAGTCTCGAGAGCAGCATCATGAAGTCCCTTCTGAATGGCGGAAAGAAGGAAGAGGAGCCTGAGGTTGTCGAAGAAACTTCAGTTCCAGCCGCTCCTGCTCAGATTATTCCTGAGGTTAAGTTTGATATCGAGAATGCTGAAGTAGTTCCTAAGGAGACACCAGTTGAGGAGCCTAAGACAAATCAGTCTGGCGAGCTCGTATTCGATCAGAGCAGCACAGATTCTGGTTTCTTTACATTCGGTAATACACCAAGTGCTACAGATGCATTTGATCCATATAGCGTTGGTAACAGTGAGGATATGAAGAACACTGCAGAGTTGGTATTCGGTGATTCTGGTATCGCTACAGCTCCTACAGCAGAGGCATTCGAGGAAGCAAACAAGGCAGATAATATCCCTGCTCCAGAGTTCGAGATTAAGGCTGAGAAGCCTGAACTTAAGGAAGACGATAAGCTTAAGGTTGATTTCCCTGAGGCAAATGATGAGAAGCCAGCTGAGAAGACTGATATCCTCTTCGAGAAGACAGACATGCTCACAGAGGAGCCTGCTGATAATGGATTTAAGCTTCCATTCGAGACAGCAGTTGGAGTATTCTCTGATGATCCTAAGCCTACTAAGGAGGCAGAGGATGATATTCCAGATATGCCAATGTTCGGTGCTAATACTTATGAGACACCAGTTGTTGCAACAAATTCTGAGCAGCCAGTAAACGCTGTTGATGAGAATGTTTATTCTTATGGTCAGTATGTTGAGAACGAGAATATGGATTCTGAGCCAGCTCAGTATCCAGTAGAGAATTCACAGCCAGCATATCAGTCATTTGGCACTGAGGGTTATGCTTATACAGCTCCTGCAAATAATGGTTACCAGTATGAGGGTCAGTATCAGCAGACACAGTACGATGCTCCAGCAACTACTGCTGATGCAGGCGCTAATAACGATAATGACTGGATTAATTCTATCCTTGGTATTGATGATGGAATGGATACATCTTATGATCCAGCTCCAGTAGAAAATAATGGAGGTGCGACTATGAGTAACAATTCTTATTCTTACCCTAATCAGAAGCCTGCTGGTACAATGCAGAGAAGACCTTCTAATGGTTACAAGCCACAGACTAGCGGTGCAGGAAATGGAAGAGGCGGACGTAAGGTTCCTAAGTTTAAGATTAATCGTAACGGTTATATTTTCATCACATTTGTTGCAGTTTGTCTTATCGTTCTTATTATTCTTATCGCACTTATCTTCAGAGCTTGCGGCAAGAAGGATAAGGCTGTTGATGAGACAACACCTGAGTCAACAATGGCAACAGTTACAGCTCCAAGTGAGACAGCTTCACCAATCCAGCTCCCTGGTAATCCAGATCAGATGGGTATGTTCTACTTTGGTAGCCCAGACGGAACACCACTTGTTGGTTACATGAATATGTATGACCTTGCACATCAGGCTTATAGCATTGGATATGACCAGATTGGTTCTGAGACAATGACTAAGACAATCAATGCAGTTCTCATCTATAACAAGTTGGATCCTGCAACATATACACCAAGCACAGGAGACATCCTCATTCTCCCAACAGCTGAGGTAATTGCAAGAATTAATGCTGGTGAGAGCATCACATATGATGGACAGGCTGCAGCTCCTAATAACGGTGTTGTTTCCGGTGAGATTCAGACAATCGAAGGAACAACTGCTACAGACCCAGCTGAGGGCGCTGCTCAGTAATTCAAATCAATTGATTAACTAATGGAACGGTACCTGCAAAGGTGCCGTTCTTTTTATGTTGTGATAGAATTATCAAAACAAGAAGCAGAGGCGTGTACGGTATGTTTTATCATTTTGAGAATAGAGTTGGCTGGATGAATGACCCTAATGGACTAGTGTGGTTTAAGGGTGAGTATCATGCATTTTTTCAGCATTATCCACATGCACCAAGATGGGGACAGATGCACTGGGGACACGCTACAAGTAAAGACCTTATCCACTGGGAAGAGCATGATATAGCTTTATTTCCTGACCAGAAATATGAGAATGATGGTGGATGTTTTTCTGGTTCCGCTATCGTAAAGGACGACAGATTATATTTGTTCTATACATCCGTTTCTCATGAGATGCAACAGACACAGTCTGTGGCATGGACAGATGATGGAGTTACTTTTACAAAATATGAAGGCAATCCGATAATTGCTAAATCTCCTTTGGGTGATAATAAGGATTTCAGAGATCCTAAGGTATTTAAGTTTGGTAACGAATATAGAATGATTGTAGGTGCAGGTATTTATAATATTGCGAAGTTGTTGCTGTTCAGATCTGAAGATTTGCTCAACTGGGAATATATTGGTGAATTGATGTCTGACGGACGTTTTGGTGGAGTTGCTGAGTGTCCAGATTTGTTCCAGCTTGAGGATAAATGGATAATGATGTTCTCTTCTGTAAAAGCACTTCCTCACAGAGTATGCTTTGCAATTGGTGATTTTGATGGAACAACATTTACTCCTGAGATGCCATTAAAAAATGTTCATGGACAAATGGTCCCAGGTGATGATCCATTCTTCCCGATAGAGACTGGTCCTGATTTTTACGCACCACAGACTTTCGAAGACCCAGAGGGAAGAAGAATATTGATCGCATGGATGTTTAACTGGTCAAGACAGGCAGCTGCAGGCCAGACACATGTAGGTGCCTTTACCATTCCAAGACAGTTGGATCTTAATATTAGAGATGAACTCATTATGTTCCCTGTGGAGGAGGCTTGTGGTCTTCTTAAGAAAGAGAGCACTTTCGTGTCATATGAGAGGGGTATGCTAAGGGTTGCTTTCGAGGGCAGAACCATCTTGGAAAGACCTTTTGCACAGGAGCCTGACATTCAGGTTCTGGAAGACGTAGGTGTAGTAGAGATATTTATAAATGGTGGTCGAGAGAATATCACCACATATATTTGTTAAGTATGGTTATCTATAAAGACAAGTTAATAGCTGTATACAAGAAGGCGCCTGGAGAGGATAGTGAGAAACTTGATTTGCCCGATGAGATTAGAGGGTATAATGCTTTAACGCGCCTTGATAAGCCGGTTGTCGGACTGCTGCTCCTTAGTGCCCCAGGACAGGGTGGGAAGGTAAAAGATATACTTAGTAGTAAAGAGTATATGGCGGTGGTTACAGGCGCTTTTGAGAGCCCTACAGGCAACATGACTGACCTGCTTTTCCATGATAGACGTAATAATAAAACGTATCCTGTAAAACGCATGCGTAATGGCGTAAAGGAAGCAACACTTGATTATGAGGTTATGTCTTATAACGAGGAGATGGATTTGAGCCTAGTGAGAATTAAGTTGGGAACTGGAAGAACTCATCAGATTAGAGTTCAGTTCGCATCTCGTAAACATCCACTTTATGGTGACGGCAAGTATGGTAGCAGATATAAAGGTCTGCCTGCTTTGTGCTGTAATCACCTGGAGTTTATTCACCCAATAAAAAACTCCCCTATGGCTTTTGATATTCAGCCTGAAGGGGAGCCTTGGTCACTATTTAATTTGTAATTACTTATTAGGTGTTACTTTGAATACCTTAAGACTTCCGGATTCGAATACTACATCTCCAACCTTGGAAAGAGTCACTTCGTTATTAACACCAAGTCTTCTTTGCTCTAACTCACCGAGAATAATGTATTCGATATCATATTTGTCGATGATTGCCTGAACTTCCTCTGGATCAGAGCTGCCGTATACAGTATTAATATCTTCATGACGAGGATCAATAAAGAGTTCGAATACATCGTTATCTGGGTCGGATTCAAGGAGATTAGTAGACTTGTTAACGATACCATGGAATCTCCAAAGATGCTCGTGTGTGGTCCATCCGCATACAGTAGGAAGACCTGTGTAAGAAGAAACGATGTTGTAGTCTGTGTAGCTTTCACCGTATGTCTCAAGGATAACGTGGGTGCCTGATACTTCATTGTTAAACCAGTTGATAGCATCGTAGTAAGGCATAAGATTACCACTTTCTGCGATGAGAGTGTCCTTGCTGGTGTATGTATAAAGGTATGCAGTACCGTTAAGACCTTGATAGTTTTCCTTCTTAATCTCGCCACATCTCTGAGTGAGAGCAATACCTGTGTAATGAGCAGGCACAATAAGCATAATAGTAAAGAGTACACCAAGGATAAATGTGATACCGCTGAAGTCACCATTCTTGTTAATCATCCAGAACATTCTGAAGATGGAGTAAGCCATGCTGATTGAAAGGATAATGAATGCGGCGTATGTAAATTTGAACATTGTATTTGAACGCAGATATCCACTGGTGTAGATGTCACGTACATAGAAAATTTCAGGTGCAATAATCATAATGAGACCAACAACAATCATACCGCATACAAATATATCGACGATGTTACGCTCACCGAAGAACTTGGATATAGGATTTGTGTGATCACTAGGAGATACACCGATTATAGTAACTTTGGACTGTTTGTTCTTACCGCGAACGAGGCCGTAATTCTTGCCGATAATAGTAATAACAACAAAGGCCAGGCAGATGAATACGTGCGTGCCATAAAGAATCCAGAGCTGATAAAGAGAAGAGTGATTCTGGCAGGCAGCAAGTGTGTTAGAAATCATATCAAAGGTAAGATTAAAGGACAGTGCCACAATATGAGATACCGCGAAGAGGAAACTCATACCGAGGGCTGTTCTCGAAAGTGCACAAGGCACATAACATGTGGCGAAATATGCTAAAACCACCACAAGGATCTGAAGTCCTACGTGAAGCAGTGGGATATCAGCAACACTTAAGTAAAGCGCAAGAATATCGAACAAAATAAGTACGAAAACAAATAATCCTGGGATCGTGCAGAAGTCATTGGATTTTCTTGTTGCTACGATAAGAAGAACCATAGCACAGAAAATAAAGTAGATAAGGAAGTCCCAGTAGTTTGTCATCTGAGCGATTCCGAGGAGAATACCAATTGATACTAATTCAATACCGAAGATGCTCTTCCACTCGTTCTTAAGTCTGCTAATGTACTCTTTCTTAATAGAGAAGTCCTCAGGAACAGAATCCTTAATTCCGCGGAAGAATGGAAGTCTTACAGATATCTTTTCACCAATAAGATTATCGGAAACTTTGCCAATGAACGCGATGCAGAATGCTACGATTGTAAGCACAACCATAGTAGAACATACGTGAGCATGGAGATCGCCCACAAGGAAAGAATAGAAAGGGAACTCCTCGATGGTTTTATCACCACCATTCTTAATCCCTTCCATAAGGAAAGAATCAGGATTATGGCCGATAAATCTTGTTGACTGAGGATAGAAATAACCAGTTGTATTTCCTACATTAATTCCCATCTTGCTGAACAGTGGAAGAATTTTATTTCCGATGGAATTCTCATCATAGAAGAATGAGTGGGAATTACCAAAGAAAACAGTTGTTAATCCACAAAGAATACCAGTTATTACATTCATACCACCAACTGTCTTAAGACCGCAGCTCTTTGCTGTGTCAACAAGGTAGCATCCAATGCTGTAGCAAAGTGCAAAAGGTATTGCTATGGAAGAGCACATCGCAATGTTATAAGCGATGGCACTATTAATACCACTTAGCTTAATAAGAAGTGTGTATATAAACTGACCGAAATAGTAGTAGTTAATGCTGTATCCAGACATCCACATATCATTAGCTGGAAGTGATGAGCTACGAAGCATAGACATAATGTAACCATAGTCCATGAACTTCTCTTGTCCGTTAATGATAGGAAGGAAGCCCTTAAGGTAACAAAGTAGTGTGAGAACAAGTGAAAAAACAATCTGTTCTCCAGCCATATATTCTATAGTGGCTCCTTCAGAAAGACGTCTTATAAGATTTACTCTCAGTGGTTTAATTGCATAACAGATTACAGCGCAAACGAGAAGTACTATTATGATAGTTATCTGAGTAAAAGGAAGAATCTTAATATGTGCCAGTGTCCATGAAATAAGAGACACTGTAAGTATTCCGATAATCTCACCGAAGAAAAAACCAGCGCTGCTAGATTTCTTAAATACATATGCAGCGAATGGCAGAAATGCAAAGCCGAATATCAGTAATATAAGGTACCATCTGACAACCTGCAAAGTATCTGCGTTGCCCATAGTCATTTCTCCCAACAGAAGAGAAAATACTATTGGAAGTAAGATATATAGAATTTTGTATGGATTCTGAAAAATCGACTGACTTTTCTTCTTGTTCTTTCCCATTTTAGCCTCCTGCAACTACCTCAGAAAGAGATGTAGTCTCAGCAATTTTTTCTGAATTATCTATAGTAGCAATCATAGTACGTGTAATCTTATTAGCAAGATTTACGACGCTATCCATTGTGTTATTTGGTGTATCTGAAGTAGCAACACTGGTGAGTGCTGATGAGCAGATATAAAGATTCTCGAGTGGCTGAGTTAAATCCTGTTCAGGGAAACGCTCAGATACAGCGTATCTGCTCTTGGTAAGTCTCCAAGATTTGACATCAGACTTTCTAATACCAGGATAAATCTTACGGAATGCGCGGAAGTACTCTTCAAGAACTTCTTCGTCTGATGCAACCCATAGGTTATCAGATACAGTACATGCACCAACAAGATATACGATATTTCCGCCATAGGATCTTGTTCCTACGCAGTTGGAATGGTTAACGATTCTATTAAAAGGCATTCCTTCAGGTAGCTTATGAAGATAAACTTCAGAAGGTTTCTTCTTAAGAACCATCATAATGCAAAGACTTGCCTTATATGTGATATTCATTAACTGATCTCTTATGTTCATGCTAATAGGGAGACCGTGGCTCACATTAACAAAAGTACGACAAGAACCAGTAAAGATAACGTATTTGCTCTCCAGTTCAATTTTGGCGGAGTTGTTAAGAATACAGGATGTGATATATCCCTCATCAGTCTTGATAATCTCTGAAACTGTGGTGGAGTAAGTAATACGTCCACCATGGTCAGTAATATCCTGAATAAGACTGTTAATTAGCGATGCAAAACCTCCCTTGAGATAACCAACCTTTTTACGTGAAGCACGACCATACCAGAGGGAATCGAACCAGTCGATATCCTCAGTAATACCAGCTTCTTTGATAAGAGCTAGAAGTGCTCGGTCAGTTCTTCGGAGGTGATGAGGCATGTGCTCAAGGTATTCCTTGCCGATTCTTGTGCATGCCAAAAGACCGCCAGGATATGTTAACTCTTCGACGATATTTACGCTGAAACCTGCCTTGGCAAGTCTCATGCCGCACACAAGTCCTGAAAGACCAGCGCCAGTAATTGTTACTGAATTAGGATTCATCCATCAATCCTCTTAGCTTCAAGGTAGAAACGCTTCTCGAATGCTTCGCCCATAGAGAATGTCTTACGTGGGAAAACACCTTCCTTAGCGATAGTATCGAAGAAAGCATTCTTGGAAATATCAGGCATAAGAATTCCTACAGAACTGCTGCTATCAGCTGAAAGTTTTCTAACGGAATCCTCACCGTGGATATAGTCAACTTCGTAGTTCATCTCATCGATAAACATCTGAACAGATCCAACTGCAAGTGAGTGAGGTGGATTTGTCATGCTCATATAGAGGTCAGCTCCATCAGGGGAAGTGATTACGAACTCCTGTGCTGCCCCTGTAGCCTTGTCAGAAACAGAAAGGCCGCATGGTGTGAAGTGCTCTGTTGCTTTCGCGATAAACTCGTCACGTGAAATGCCGAACACAACGCGGTGGATTGGCTCGAAATCGAGGCCCTTGTCGTGAATGTTAACGATCTCAGCGAGGGCGAAACGAGCAGGGTGGTTAAGGCGCTCTTCCTCAGAGAGGTTTGCCTTAATGTTATCCCAGTGTGCTTTAGCAGATGCGAGAGAGTGGTTACCATCACCAACTGCGAAAAGCATCTTGTCTTTCTCATCACCCTTGAGTGCTGTGAGTGCGTCAACTACACCCTTCGCTGCATCTGAGTCGCTTCCAAGGAAGAAGCCCTTAAGGTGTCCAGCATTTTCCATGAGGTCAGTGTCATAGCAAGGTGCGTCACCAGAAGCTGATGCAGTCTCCCATGCCTTCTCAACAACAGTACCATTAGGGTCGTCAATAAGAATCATGATGTGTGGGAGCTCTACTCTGGCATTAGCACGAATCTTAACTCTTGGTGGGATACGGCTTAATACTGTTCCCTCAGTAGCTCTGATCAAAGCTGTGTTACCAGGTGTGTAGCTATACTGCTCAAGGTCAAAAGCGGCAACGAGGCCCTTACGTGAAGGGTGAACAGGAGTGGATCTGTCAAGAACGATGAAGCCTTCCTTGCCACTCTGCCAGATTCCGTTGTCGAGATAACTGTTAATTGTGTTTTTAATATTTGCAAGTCTTGCTTCCTGCTGTTTCTCATCCTCGAGTGGAAGATATACTTCTGGGAGAACAGCTCTCAACGCAGAAGGAGAGTCTCCTACAACAGCTTCAACCTTGTTCCAGTACTCAATTTCGGATGTATACTGATCGCATGCGATAACTGCCCACTTAGAAAGATCAATATCCTCTCTTGGGAGAAGAATGTCTGGTGCTGCAAAAGCAATACTATTGAAGATTTTCATATAAATACCTCTTTATTAATAATAAATAACAAATTATTGTACCACGGTAGAATTGACATTGCATCAAAAAACGCCTAATTGTCGGTAATTGTATATGGATTGTCGGAAATTGTCGGTAAATAGGGGGTAACACAGGGATTGAAACATGATAGGCTTTTTGTAAAGGAAGCCGGCTCCTTAATTTCTAATTTAAGGAGATAATTCATGACAGAAGAAAATTATGAGAATAATTCAAATGGTTCATATCCATTTGAATTCGACAGCACGGAAAACTCTGAGACCAATCAGACAACAGATACTAATGCAAATGTATCATCAGCAGAGTCAGCTCCTGCTCAGACGCAGGAAGTGATTCAGGCTCAGACATCTACCCAGGTGCAGACGCAGACACCACCTCCTCCGCCACCACCACCTGCAGAGCCTCAGCACCAGGAATATGCCAGAACAGAGCCTGCTGATCAGAATATGGATTCTAAGAAAAAGGGTAATGATTTCCGTAAGTCTGTGTCAGATTATGCTTTGAGCATGTATAGTTATGCCGCTGGGGTGAAGAATAAGGGACATATTTCTCTGGCAGATCTTATGCTTAAGGATCTTATGACGATCATTATGTCAACGAATACAGCGTCAGATTCTATTGGCAGAGAGAAGTTCACACAGATGCTAGAGGAAGGCTATTATGCATCTTCTCGAATGATTGAGTATATGAAGTTCTTGAATTCTATGAATGTTAGGAATAATATGTACGAGCCTTTACTCGAGGAAAACGAGCGTATTCACAGGGTTTTCGCGGCTTCTCTTAAGACTACAAGAGCTAAGGCAAGGACTTACGCTGTAGGAATGTAAAAAAGTCTTTGAAACCTATAAAAATAGGTATTGCGCAGTCAAAATAATCGTGATACAATGATGCGGTTCGAAAAAATGTAATTAATGTCGATGGAGGAAATAGACATGCCAAATATTAAGTCAGCTATCAAGCGCGTAAGTGTTACTGAGAAGAAGACTGCTGCTAACAAGATGAAGAAGAGCGAGCTCCGTACTGTTCTTAAGAATGCTAAGGGATCCATCGCTGCTAACGATAACGCTGCTGAGGCTTTCAAGAAGGCTCAGAAGGCTCTAGACAAGGCTGCACAGAAGGGACATATCAGCAAGAACGCTGCTTCTAGAACTAAGTCTCGTATGGCTAAGGCCGTTAACGCTGCTCAGTAATCTACAGCCAATCTAGAAAATAGAATATTAACTTGTTTGTTATGCGCCCCGAGTGTTGAATCATTCGGGGCGTTTTGACATAAAAATTAAAGAAATTTTAGAAAGAGGAAACCGACAATGAAGATTAGTTTTTCTACGCTTGCATGTCCTGATTTTTCTTGGCAGGACATTTATTCCATGGCAAAAGATTTCGGATTTAACGGAATCGAGATTCGTGGCTTGGGAAATGATATCTTTTCTGTTAAAGCAGCCCCTTTTACAGATGAGAATATCGAAGCCACAGTAAAGAAGCTACAGGATCTAAAGCTAGAAATTCCATGCCTATCTTCCGGAGAGCCTATTAATAATATGGCTACACAGCAGGCTGCAATCGATGAGATTACTGCTTATGCAAAGCTCGCTAATAAGCTTGGTGCTCAGTTCATCCGTGTTCTTGGAGATCTTGAACCAATGCCAAAGACAGAGGTTGATGACGCTGTTGTAGTCGACACACTTAAGAAGTTAGTTCCAGTAGCTGAAGAGTACAATGTAACTCTCCTCGTTGAGACAAACGGTGTTTACTGTGATACAAAGAGACTTAAGAAGGTTATCGATGAGGTTGGAAGCCGTAAGATTGCTGCTCTCTGGGATATGCATCACCCATATAGATTTGCAGGTGAGGCTCCTGAGACAACAGTTGCAAACCTTGGTGAGACTATTAAGTACACACACGTTAAGGACTCTGTAATGGGTGCTGACGGTAAGGTATGCTACAAGCTTATGGGAACAGGTGACATGCCAATCAAGGAGTGCCTTGCTGCTCTTGATACAATCAACTATCAGGGTTATGTTTCCCTCGAGTGGGTATATAGATGGGCAAGAGATATTGCAGATGCAGGTATCGTAGTTCCTCATTTTGCATCTTACATGGAACCATATAAAATTCGCCACAGACATGAGCTTCAGGTAGATAACCGTGGAACAGGTTACTATCCATGGCCTAAGGAGACAATCATCGATGTAACATTCCCTGATGTTCTCGATAGAATCTGTGAGAATTTCCCTAATCAGTATGCTTTCAGATATACAGAGCCAGATATTGATTACATCAGAACATACGCAGAGTTCCGTGATGACGTTGATACACTCGCACGTTCTTTCCTCGCTATGGGTTGTAAGAAGGGTGATCATATTGCTATCTGGGCTACAAACGTACCACAGTGGTATCTTACATTCTGGGCTGCTACAAAGATTGGTTGCGTACTCGTAACAGTTAATACAGCTTACAGAATCCACGAGATCGAGTATATTCTCCGTCAGTCAGATACACATACTCTTGTTATGATTGATAAGTTCAAGGATATTGACTATAACCAGATCATCAACGAGATTTGTCCTGAGCTTAAGGATAGTAAGCCAGGTGAGCTCAATGCAGCAAGACTTCCATTCCTTAAGAACGTTATCGTTTGTAAGGGCGAGGATAAGCCAGGTTGCTACAACTGGGAGCAGGCAATGGCTAAGTCCGTTGAGGTTCCATATTCTGAGGTTGAGAAGATTCGTCGTACAATTGACAAGCATGATGTATGTAACATGCAGTACACATCCGGTACTACAGGATTCCCTAAGGGTGTAATGCTTACTCACTACAACGTAGTAAATAACGGTAAGGCTATCGGTGACTGTATGGATCTTTCTACTAACGATAAGATGATGATCCAGGTTCCAATGTTCCACTGCTTCGGTATGGTACTTGCTATGACAGCTTCCATGACTCACGGTGTTACAATGTCTCCTATTTCTGCATTCTCTCCACGTAAGGGTCTCGCATGTATTAATCAGGAGAAGATTACATGCTTCCACGGTGTACCTACAATGTTCATCGCTATGCTCGGTCATGAGAACTTCCCTACAACAGATTTCTCTCATATGAGAACTGGTATTATGGCGGGTTCACCATGTCCTGTTAAGACAATGGAAGAAGTTATCGAGAAGATGCATATGCCAGAAATCGTTATTACATACGGTCAGACAGAGGCATCTCCTGCTACTACAATGAGTAAGACAACTGATACTATTGAGCAGAGAGTTAATACAGTAGGTCCTTCACTCTTTGGCGTTGAGACAAAGATTGTAGACCCTGAGACAGGCGAGGAGCTTCCTGATGGTGTTCCTGGAGAGTTCTGTGCTCGTGGTTATAACATCATGAAGGGTTATTATAAGATGCCTGAGGCAACAGCAGCAGCTATCGATAAGGATGGTTGGCTCCATTCCGGTGACCTTGCTCTTAGAAGACCTGAAGATGGATACTATAAGATTACAGGCCGTATCAAGGATATGATCATCCGTGGTGGTGAGAACCTCTATCCAAAGGAGATTGAGGACTTCCTCTATACACATCCAAAGGTACAGGATGTTCAGGTTATCGGTGTTCCAGATAAGGATTATGGTGAGGAAGTTGATGCATGCATCATTCTTAAGCCAGGTGAAGAAGCTACAGTTGAGGAGATTAAGGAATTCTGCCTTGCTAATATGGCTAAGCACAAGTGCCCAAGATATGTTGACTTCGTTGACTCATTCCCAATGAATGCTGCCGGTAAGATTTTGAAGTACAAGATGAGAGAAGAGGCTGTTGAGAGACATAACCTCGGTGATGCTTCCAAGATTGTTACAGCATAATTTTAAACAAATTAATAAATATAACGGGGTTCGGTAGAGCCCCGTTATTTTTGTGCTAGAATTATCTTCGGATGTATTTGAAATTCTATATTTTGAGGTGAGTTATGTTCCGTGAGATGAGACGTGTAAAGAGAGCAATTCCTGAGGAGGCGGCGAAAGCGCTTCTTAAGAGCAATAAGAGAGCAGCTCTCGCAGTAAATGGTGACGATGGTTACCCATATGCTGTTCCTGTTAATTTTTATTATGAAGAAGATGAGAATAAGATTTATTTTCATAGTTCCAGAATTGGTCATAAGATGGAATCCATGAAGAAAGATAGCAAAGTTTGCTTTACTACATGGGATGACGGATATAAGGATGAAGGTGACTGGGCTTATCGAGTATCATCATGTGTGGTGTTTGGAAGAGCCAGCCTCGTGGAGGATGAGAACGTTGCTCTCGAGAAGATTAAGAAGTTTGCAATGAAATATTATCCTACCGAGGAAGAAGTGGATGAAGAAATCAGCAAAGATTTCAAGGCTGTCCAGATGGTATGTATTGATATTGAACATATTTCTGGCAAGAAAATCCACGAAAAGTAAAAACATAATTAAGTGAATTCTTGCATTTACTATGATAGACTTTTATAGGTTATAAAAATAAATTTACAAGGGGATTTACATATGCCACTTTATGAATATTTGGAAAGAAATGCCAAGCTTTATGGCGATGAAGTAGCTCTTATCGAACTTAATCCAGAGCAGCAGGAGACTGGCCGTATTACATGGAAAGAGTATGAGCTTATTCAGCCAACACAGAAGCAGGCTTACAGACGTGAAATTACATGGAAGGTCTTTGATGAGAAGGCTAATCGTCTTGCTAATATGCTTCTTAGCCGTGGCATCAAGAAGGGTAATAAGATTGGTATTCTCATGATGAACTGCCTCGAGTGGCTTCCAATTTACTTTGGTATTCTTAAGACTGGTGCTATTGCAGTTCCTTTTAATTTCAGATATGCAGCAGATGAGATTAAGTATTGTGCAGACCTTGCTGATCTCGATATTCTTTTCTTCGGTCCTGAGTTTATTGGACGTATCGAGCAGGTAGAGGAAGAGCTTTCAAAGAATCGTGTTCTTGTCTATGTTGGTGGCGATGCTTGCCCTACATTTGCTGAGAGCTATCGTGACCTTGTTGCAGATTATTCTGGTGAAGCACCTAATATCGAGATTACAGATGATGAGTATGGTGCAATTTACTTTAGTTCAGGAACAACTGGTTTTCCTAAGGCAATTCTTCATAAGCATAGAAGCCTTATGCATGCTGCAGCTGTAGAGCAGAATCACCACTCACAGGGTCGTGAGGATTGCTTCCTCTGCATTCCACCTCTTTATCACACAGGTGCCAAGATGCACTGGATGGGATCCCTTGTATCTGCTTCTCCAGCAGTTCTTCTTAAGGGTACAAAGCCAAAGTATATTATGGATGCAGTATCCAATGAACACTGTACAATCGTATGGCTCTTAGTACCATGGGCTCAGGATATTCTTGACGCACTTGATCGCGGAGATATTAAGCTTGAAGATTATAGCCTTGATCAGTGGAGACTTATGCATATCGGTGCTCAGCCTGTTCCAAAGTCTCTTATCAAGAGATGGCTCGAGTATTTCCCTAAGCACCAGTACGACACAAACTATGGTCTTTCAGAGTCAATTGGACCTGGCTGCGTACACCTCGGTGTTGAGAATGTTCATAAGGTTGGTGCTATTGGAATTCCAGGTTATGGATGGGAAGTTAAGATCATTGATGACCAGGGTAACATTGTTACAAAGGGCGAAGCTGGCGAGCTTTGCGTCAAGGGCCCTGGTGTAATGGACTGCTATTACAAGAATGAGGAAGCAACTGCTGCTTGCCTTAAGGATGGCTGGCTTTTGACTGGTGATGTAGCTAAGGAAGATGAGGATGGTTTCATTTTCCTCGTTGACCGTAAGAAGGATGTTATCGTTTGTGGTGGTGAGAATCTTTACCCAGTTGAGATTGAGGACTTCATGCGTAAGCACGATAAGATTAAGGACGTAGCTGTTATCGGTTTTGCTGATAAGAGACTCGGTGAGATTGCTGGTGCTATCGTAGAAGTGAAGGAAGGTATGACTCTTACTGAAGAAGAGGTTAACGAGTTTAATAACGGAATGCCTCGTTATAAGAGACCACGTAAGATTATCTTTGCACCTGTTCTTCGTAATGCTACTGGTAAGATCGAGAAGCCAAAGCTTCGTCAGATTTACAGCTGCGAGAGACTCGTAGAGTTGGAGAATCAGGATTAATAGTTGACATAAATCATGTAGTAAAATGGCTGTGAAGAAACTGCGTTTTGCAGAGTCTTCACAGCTTTTATATTGGTTGATTTATGATTAGTGCGTTCAGTACCAGTGATGGTACCAATTCAATGCCTGAATGGTACTAAAATCCGCCTTTTTGGTACTTATCTCAATAGTACCAATCGCGGTACCCAAACGACCTTGAAATGGTACTAAATTTGTCGTTTTTGGTACTCGGCTTATCCCCAAGCATTCATACGAACCTTAATATAAACTTTTCAGCCGATGGCGGGGAGTATATACTTAAACTGACCTTGTAAAAATAATCAGAAAAGGGAATTAGTATAAGACCAGATGAAAAAGGAAAAGTCATACATCAAAGTATATGAGCAGGTGAAGGGAAGCATTATCTCTGGTGCGTACCCATATGGCACCAAAATCCCGTCCAAACGTAACTGCGCTGTTACCCATGGTGTGAGCATAATTACGGTGGAGCATGCATATGAGCTTTTAATCCAGGAGGGCTACATTGAGCCTAAGGAGAGAAGCGGTTATATTGTGTCCTTCCGCGAAAGTGATGGCTTCGCTGCGACTACTAGCCACGAGGCGGAGGTGGTCCCTTTCGCGCACACCGCAGAAGCTGATTACTCTTATCCTGAGACGCAGTTCCCTTACAGCGTTATTGCCAGAGCCATGCGCAAAATTATTAGTGATTATGATGATACGATTCTCATGAGATCTCCAGAGGGTGGAAGTCCTGAACTTCGCAACGAGTTGGCGCGTTACCTAGAGCGTAATAGAGGATTCAGAGTTGACCCTGAGCAGATAATTATTGGGGCAGGATCAGAGTATTTATATGGTCTTATTGTAGAGTTACTGGGTAGCAATAAGATTTATGGAGTAGAGTCTCCATCTTATAAAAAAATAGAGCAGGTGTATAAGTCACGTGGTGTTCTTATCGAGCATCTTCCACTGGGTCACGATGGTATCTCAAGTGATGCCATAAAGAACAGTAATGCAGATATTTTGCACGTTACGCCTTATCGTAGTTATCCAACTGGAGTTACTGCTTCTGCGTCTAAAAGACGTGAGTATCTGGCATGGGCTGAATCAGGTGAGAGATATATTATCGAGGATGACTTCGAGTCTGAGGTTACATCCCTTCGTAAACCTGAGGAGACTTTGTTTGCTACAAGTCACGGGGAGAAGGTCATTTACGTCAATACATTTTCAAGGACCATATCCCCCGCCTTACGAGTAGGGTATATGGTCCTTCCAAAAAATCTTCTTAAATTGTATGAAAGCAAGCTTGGTTTCTATTCTTGCACAGTGCCTTTGTTCGAGCAACTGCTTATCGCGAGACTGATATCAACTGGTGACTTCGAACGTCACATTAACAGACTCAGACGTGAGAAACGAAACCAGGAAAAGTAATTAGATTGTTTCCTTAACAGCCTTCATGATCTCTTCGTTGATGTTCTTCTCGTAGATCATCTTATCAGCCCAGAGCTGAAGTGCTGTTGTTGCAGCAGAAATCTTGCTGAGCTTCTTCTGGATGATAGCGAAGTCTCTGATCTCTTCGTCAGAAATCTTTCCGTCACGAGTAATCTCGATGAGACGGGAAGTAAGTGGCTGAATGTCATTAAGACTAGCGATTGTCTCGAGGATGATGCTAGGAAGCTCTGTAGACTCTACGGCTGGTACGTATTTAGCACCGATATCACACTTCTGTGTGCAGTAGATGTTGCAGAGTTCAGGGTGCTTATAGCACTTAGACATCTGAAGAATATCGTATGGTGTTGGATCCTGACCGTTCTCGATTTTCTCGATTCTGCTAGGTGATACACCGATCATCTGATCGCTTGCAGCCTCTCTTGTAAGACCTGCGTCCTCACGGAAGAGCTGATATACAGACTTGTTTGCTTTAACTGATTGACGTCCCATGTTTACTCCTTTTTATTCTAATAGGAGAAATATAAATGCTTATTTCTTCTATTCCGATAAATTTACCTGTCAATTGTTTATTATATTTTACATATCTTGTTCATACAAGTGATAGATATAGAAATTGGGTAGAAAGAAAACTAGGCCGAAGAGATTTGCCCCTCTTCGGTCTTTTCTTTTTGAGGTTCATCTACTAGAATTGTCTTGACACATATATACTCAAGGAGCGGTAGTATGAAGATTAGATTTGATGGTCTCACAAAGAGATTTCCTAACCGTAACAAAGCTATCAAAGATGATGTTGTAGCGGTTGATAATTTTACTTTTGAAATTCCTGATGGAAAACTTATTGGACTTCTTGGCCCTTCCGGATGTGGTAAGAGTACAGCTCTTAATCTCATTTGCGGTCTCGAGACTCCAACAAGTGGAAAGATATATTTTGATGAGGATGATGTGACTGATCTCCCACCAGAGAATCGTGGCGTAGGAATGGTATTTCAGAGTTATGCGCTTTATCCTCATTTGACTGTAAGAAAGAATATTATGTTTCCTCTGGAGAACTTGAAGGGTAAGGACAAACTTACTAAGGCTCAGATGGAGGAGAAAGTTCTCGAAGCGGCAAAGGTAGTTCAGATTGAGGAACTTCTGGACCGTAAACCAAAGGAGATGAGTGGTGGTCAGCAGCAGCGTGTTGCTATTGCTAGATCTCTTGTAAAAATGCCACGTGTTCTTCTTCTGGATGAGCCACTTTCTAACCTTGATGCGAGACTTAGAATTCAGACTCGTGAGGAGATTAAGAGAATTCAGAATACAACAGGTATTACTACTATCTTCGTAACTCATGACCAGGAAGAGGCTATGAGTATTTCTGACATGATTGTTGTCATGAAGACAGGCGTTGTACATCAGATTGGTAAGCCTCAGGAAGTATATGACAACCCTGTTGATTTGTTTGTTGCTAAGTTCCTTGGTACACCACCTATTAATGTGTTTGATGGTGAGATTAAAGGCGGCGAACTCTATATCGGTGATGAGAAAATTCTTGGCAAGGATTATGTTAAGGATACAGCAGACGGTGAAGTAACTGTTGGTATTAGACCAGAAGGCTTTGTACTTAATGACAGCCTTGATGGAAAAGAGGGCGTATTCACAGTTGACCTTAAGGCTATCGAGGTCATGGGTCGTGATACGAGTGTTGTATTCGAGCATTCCAAGTCCGAAGGAAGACTTCGTGCTATTGTCAGATCCGATAACAATATTAATGGCAGCGATGAGACAATTAAGTTCAATCTTAATCCTAAGAAGGTTTATGTATTCTCCAAAGAAACGGAGGAGCGTCTTATATGAGAAAAGCAGGTAACATGAAAGCCTGGCTTTATCTGCTTCCTGCGATATTATTCCTGGGAGTATTTATGGTATATCCACTTATCGATGTGCTTATTTACTCATTTGAAGAGGGATACAATTCAGCTTCGCAGACTTCTTATGGTACAGGCTGGTTTAACTATGCTTACGTGTTGCACGATAAGTATTTTCTACAGGCGATAAAGAATACATTCATTATCGTAATTATTACGGTGCCACTTTCTACTGGTATCGCACTTCTTATTTCTCTTGGCCTTAATTCCATTAAGAAGCTTAGAGATTTATTCCAGACAATCTATTTCTTGCCATACGTCACAAACACTCTCGCAGTAGGTCTCGTATTCATGATTATGTTCAAGAAGACTCCTTACACAGATGGTCTTGTGAATATGGTAATTAAACTCTTTGGCAGCGGTCCGATTGACTTCATCGATGGTCCATACTGGGCAAAGATGTTTGTTATGTGTTTTTACACAATCTGGGTTGTAATGCCATTTAAGATTTTGATTCTGACATCTGCGCTGGCATCTGTAGATGACGTTTACTACAAGGCGGCGAAGATAGATGGAACAAGTTCTTTCCGCACATTTACCAGAATCACTTTGCCTATGATCTCACCAATGATTTTCTATCTCGTAATTACAGGATTTATCGGTGCGTTCAAAGCATATTCTGATGAGGTTGCCATCTTTGGAACTAACCTTAATGCGGCAGGTATGAATACGATTGTTGGCTATGTGTATGACATGCTTTATGGTAACGCTGGAGGTTATCCTTCCTATGCGTCTGCGGCGGCCCTCATACTCTTTGCTATCGTGTTTACTATCACGGTCATCAATCTCCTGATTTCAGGAAAGAATTCTATTAATTAAGGAGGGCAGAGCATGAGTAATAACGAATCTTATGACGTAATAAGCAAAAAAGCCAGAACTGCCCGAATTACAAAGAATGTGGTTACATATTTCTTCCTAGGTATCTGGGGCCTTATGGTATTGTTCCCATTCTATTGGATGATTCTTACATCTTTTAAGGGCTACGGTAGCTATAACGCTGAGTACACACCTAAGCTTTATACATTAGATCCTACACTTAAGAACTATAAGGACGCATTTACTGCCGTTCCTTTGAGTGGTTACTTTATTAACACAATTATTTTCACTGTGCTTACTACAGCAATTATGTTGTTTGTTACAGTGTTTGCTGCATTTGCGTTTTCCAGACTTCAGTTTAAGGGAAAAAACCTTGTGTTTACCCTTTTCCTTTCCCTGATGATGATCCCTAACGAGCTTGTGGTTATCACTAATTTCGTTACCATCACAGACTGGGGCATGCGTAACACATTTATGGGCCTTATCTTGCCGTCAGTGACGTCGGTGTTTTACATTTACCTGCTTAAGGAGAATTTCGAGCAAATCCCTGAGGACCTTTACAAGGCGGCGAAAGTGGATGGCACCTCTGACCTTAAGTATCTGTTCAAGGTAATGATTCCAATTTGTCAGCCAACGGTGGTTACCATCGTTATCCTTAAGGTAATCGAGTGCTGGAACTCTTACGTGTGGCCAAGGCTTATTACTGATGACGCTACTTATTACCTGGTTTCTAACGGTATCCAGGAAATCCGCGAAAACGGTTTCGGACGCGAAAACATTCCTGCCATGATGGCGGCTGTCGTTGCGATTTCAGTGCCGCTTATTATCATCTTCCTTATCTTCCACAAGAAGATTATGGCTGGTGTATCACGAGGAGGTACAAAGGGATGAAAATTATGCGTAAGTTAGCAAGTGTTTTTCTTGTGGCAGTAATTGCCATGTATCCGCTGGTTACTGCAGGATGCCACAAGGCGAGAACAATTACTGCTTTTGACGTACCTTCAGAGTTTGACATGAGCAGAGAGTACGAAATTACTTTCTGGGCTAAGAACGATACTAACGTGTACCAGACAGCAATTTATAACCAGGCAATTAAGGACTTCGAAGCTTTGTATCCAAACATTCACGTTAACATGAAGCTTTATTCCAATTACATCAACATCTATAACGATGTAATTACTAATATCGCCACAAATACCACACCTAATGTGTGTATTACCTATCCTGACCATATTGCGACATACAAGACAGGTGAGAATGTAGTAGTTCCACTTGATGACCTTATTAACGATAAGCAGTATGGTCTCGGAGGTTCAGAACTTCTATTTGATTCACCAACTGTGGATGAGGTGATTCCTCAGTTTATGGATGAGTGTTCCATCGGAGGAATTCACTATGCTATTCCTTACATGAGATCCACAGAGGCATGTTATGTAAACAAGGATTTTGTAGAGAAGCTGGGCTATACTTTGCCAGAGGTCCTTACATGGGATTTTATTTGGGAAGTTTCTGATGCAGCCATGAAGAAAGATGGTGATGGTAATTATGAAATAAATGGTCAGAAGACTATGATTCCATTCATCTACAAGTCAACTGATAACATGATGATTACTATGCTTCGTCAGCTTGATGCAGGCTATTCTACACCTGATGGTGAGATTAATATCTTTAATGACTCTACTACTGATATTCTTGATACTGTTGCTAAGCATGCAGGAACAGGTTCTTTCTCCACATTTGCTATTTCCGGATATCCTGCTAACTTCCTGAATGCAGGACAGTGCATCTTCGCGGTGGATTCTACTGCGGGTGCTACATGGATGGGAACTGGTGCACCAAATGTAGATATTGATAAGAGCAAGATTGTTGATTTTGACACAGTGGTTTATCCGGTTCCACAGTACGATACTGAAAATATGCAAATGATATCCCAGGGACCTTCTGTATGTGTATTTAATAAAGAGGATCCACAGGAAGTATTGGCATCTTGGATTTTTGCTCAGTATTTGATTACTAATCCAGTTCAGATAGCATATGCACAGACTGAGGGATATGTTCCGGTTACAAGTAAGGCTCAGAACGACCCTGCTTATGTGGAATACCTCAATAACAGTGGTAAAGATGCTGATCATTATGATGTGAAGATTGCTGCCTCAAAGCTGCTTCTGGAGAATGTACAGTACACATTTACTACACCGGTATTTAATGGTTCAACATCCCTTCGTGAGGCTGCAGGCGCGCTTATTGAGAACACTACTAAGAGCATCAGACGCCATGGTACATTTGACGATGAGTTTGTGAAGCAGTTGTATGACGATGTGAATGCTCAGTATAGGCTGGATCAGATTGAAACTGAGGATAGTGCACGTACAGTGGCTGCGCTTGGTCCAATGCCTAAAACTTCAGTTATTTTGCTCACTTCTTTGGGCGTTTGTTGGTTATTAATTGGTGCATTTGTAGTTTATTCAAAAGTGAAGGGTAAAAATAGGTGACAAGACACCCCGTAAGAGTATAATGAGGCTGATTTCAGAGATGAGTTAATTGCTTGTTTTTGAAAGATTTTCTTTATTGGAAAAGGAGTATTAGTTATGAAGAAGTTTATGGCTTTCACATTATCCGCTGTAATGCTCATGAGCCTTGCTGCTTGCGCTAAGAAGGCAGATGAGACAGAGGCAGAGACAACTGCTGCTGAGACTGCAGTTGAGACAACAGTAGCAGAGACAACAGCTGCAGAGACAGAGGAGACAGTAGTTGAGACTGAGGCACCTGTAGAGGATGCAGTTATGTCTTATGCAGATTACGTTGCTGCTGATATGGATTCTGAGGTTGTAGTTACAGGTTATGTACAGGCTACACAGTCTTGGTGGGAAGATCAGATTACAGTTTACCTCCAGGATGAGGACGGTGCTTATTTCCTTTACAACATGACATGTTCTGAGGAGGACGCTGCTCTTCTCGTTCCTGGTCAGGAAATCAAGGTTACAGGTTATAAGTCCGAGTGGGCTGGCGAAGTTGAGATCATCGATGCTACATTCGAGGTTCTCGATGGCAACTGGATTGCTCCAGCTACAGACGTTACAGAGTTCCTTGGTACAGACGATCTTATCAACTATCAGAACCAGTTTGTATCTTTCACAGATATGACAGTTGTATCTGTTGCTTTTAAGAACGAGGAGCCAGGTGATGATATCTATGTAACACTTTCTAAGGATGATGCAGAGTATGATTTCTGCCTTGAGTACTACCTCAATGGTTCTGATGAGGAGTTCTATGCACTCGTAAGCGGTCTTGAGGCTGGCGCTACAGTTGATGTAGAGGGCTTCCTTTACTGGTATGAGGGTGTTAACACACACATCACAGCAGTTACAGTTAAGTAATTAACGGTACAATTTAAATTGTTATTGAGACGGTCTGATATTCAGGCCGTCTTTTTTATTATATTTTTGCATATTTGTCCTATTAATGGGACATATGAAGTGAGATTTATTACGGTGTCTTTGGTATAATGTAGCAATGGATAATTTTGATAATACAAACGATATGGATTTTTTTGATGAACTTAATGCTATTTATAGCGGAGTAACTGGTAACAGCAGTATTTCTACTGAGGCCTCAGATGCTGCTGTTCTTCTCGATGGACTTAATCCAGAACAGTCAGAAGCGGTACAGCACCTTGATGGTCCTGTGCTTATTCTTGCTGGTGCTGGTTCTGGTAAGACTCGTGTAATTACATACCGTATAGCGTACATGATGAAGCGTCACAATGTGGCGCCTGGTTCTATCCTTGCCATCACATTTACTAACAAGGCAGCAAATGAGATGAAGGAGAGAATAGAGGGACTTGTTGGATCTCGTTCTCAGTACATTTGGTGTGGAACTTTCCATAGTATTTTTGCGCGTATTTTAAGACGACATGCAGATTCGATGGGATATGGTAAGAACTTTACTATCTTGGATAGTGATGATCAGCTTAAGCTTATTAAGCAGACTATGCAGGAACTTGAATTGTCTGAGAAGATTTATAAGCCTAAGAATTTTCAGTATGAGATTTCTAACAGTAAGAACCATATGGTATCTCCTGAGCAGTATGAACAGCTGGCTGGTATTGATCAGTTTAAGAAGGTAGCAGCGACTGTATACAAGAGATATAACGCTAAGCTCCAGGAGAATAACTCTATGGACTTTGATGATATTCTCATCAATATGGTTAAGCTTCTTAAGTCTAATAATGAGATTCTCGAGTACTACCATAATAAGTTTAAGTACATCATGGTAGATGAGTATCAGGATACCAATGCACCACAGTATGAGGCTATTATGCTTCTTGCTAAGGGTCATAACAATATTTGTGTTGTAGGTGATGATGATCAGTCAATCTATGCTTTCCGTGGCGCGGATGTAAGAATGATTCTTAACTTCGAGAAGGATTTTCCTGGTTGTAAGGTTATTAAATTGGAGCAGAATTACAGATCTACTCGTAATATTCTTGATGCAGCTAACGAAGTAATTGCTAATAATCAGGGTCGTAAATCAAAGGCGCTTCGCACAGATGGTGCTGAAGGCGATAAGATTATCGTTATGAATGCCGACAGCGGAAATATAGAGGCGGCATGGACAGCTGATACCATTAAGAGAATGGTTATGAAGGGTAAGTTTGCATATTCTGACTGTGCGATTCTTTACAGAATGAACGCATTGTCTAGAAGCGTGGAGTCTGCGCTACGTGAGAAGGGCATTCCATTCAGAATCTATGGTGGAATGCGATTCTACGACCGTAAAGAAATCAAGGATATTCTTTGCTATCTGAGACTTATCGGTGACGATAAGGATGACTTGGCCTTCGATAGAATTGTTAATGTTCCTAAGCGTGGAATTGGTGATACAACAGTAGATCGTATCCGTGAGTTAGCTGTGGAGAATGGCACATCTATGATGGATATCTGTACTAGATGTCAGTCTTTCCCAGAGCTTGCTCGTGTGAGCGGTAAGTTATTAAGTTTTGCCGCATTAATTGGTAAGTTTAGAGATACTCTTAATGAAGACCTCATGAGCTTTAAGGATTATGTTGATTACGTTGAGAATGAGTCTGGTATTATCCAGGAAATCATCGATCAGCGTGAGAGTAAGGGTGAGCTTACTGATAGAGTCGAGAACCTTAAGGAGTTGTTGTCTGAAGCATCAGAATTTGAGAAAAATCACAGGCCTAATCCTAATGCTCCAGTCGAGAATACTGAGAATATCGGTGAAGATGATCTTTATGAGGAAGAGACAAAGACTGCAGATACACTGCAGGGACTTCTTGCTCTTTACCTCGAGAATGCAGCTCTTTATACACAGGGTGATTCTGCAGATGATACAGAAGATTATGTTAAACTTATGTCTATACATAGTGCCAAGGGACTTGAGTTTGGTGCAGTATTTGTAATAGGTGTAGAGGATGGTATTTTTCCAAGTTACAGATCTATACAGACAAGTGCTGAACTCGAAGAGGAAAGACGCCTTATGTATGTAGCGATCACAAGAGCGAAGAAAAACCTGTTCCTTGTATTAACAAGACAGAGAATGTTGTTCGGACAAACACAGTGTTTTTCTCCATCAAGATTCCTGAAGGAGATAAATCCTGTGCATCTCTACAGAATGGGTGGTGCGAGGGAGCCAGAACGTAAACCTGCACAGGCGGTTATGACGCCTGCAAGAGAAGAGGCTAGACGTAATCTGGCAAGTGCGTTGTCTTCCGACTTTATCGGAAAGAAGGCAACACCTAACAGTAATCCTGTTCCTCGTAAGACGGGTGGTCTTGCCCCTGAGAGTCTTGTCGTTGGCATGAAGGTTGTGCATGACAGATTTGGTGAGGGTATTGTTCTTAAGGTCGAGCCTGTTGCTGGTGACGCGCTGGTTACAGTTGATTTCGACGGTATGCGCAAGAACATGTTAGCCAAGTCCGCTGCTCTTAAGAAAGGTTAATCTGTAAGGAGGATACATAATGACTAGCATGTTTGATATCTATAGCGAGGAGTTCGATAAAATCGATTTTGAGCCTCAGCTGATAAACAACGAGAAAGATACCGAAATGCTCAAAATCTTACGCGATGAGCGTGAGAGTCATTTTTCCGCCTTTGCACAGAGAAGTTCTGAGTCAAGAGGTCGTCTTCGTTATGAGGAACCGGCGATTATCAGAAGCTGTTATGAGAGGGACATGGGACGTATTATTTTCTCTCAGTCTTTCAGAAGATTAAGACACAAAACACAGGTGTTTTTTAACCCTTCCAATGATCATATCTGTTCCAGAATAGAGCATGTTATTTACGTGAATTACATTTCTACAATTATTGGAAGAGCGCTTAATCTTAATATCGATCTTATTCAGGCGATTGCAATGGGGCACGACCTCGGTCACGCGCCATTTGGCCATACAGGAGAAAGAGCTCTTAACAGTTGTATAAAGTCAGTTGACCCTAATCTTTTCTTTGAGCACGAGGTTCATAGTTTAAGAGTTATTGATGTGCTGGAGAACAGAAAGCCAGGGTATACAGGACTTAATCTCTCATTCGAGGTAAGAGATGGTATAGTTTCTCATTGTGGCGAGACATATAACGAATCATCTTTGAAGCCATTACGTGATAAGACTGAAGAGATGGTATCTAGTAAACCTGAGAAGTCTCGAATCGCTCCAGCCACTCTTGAGGGTTGTGTTGTAAGATTTGCGGATAAGATTGCTTATGTAGGTCGTGATGTAGAGGATGCTAGAAGAGCAGGAATTATTGGTGGTACAGAGTTCCTTTCAGACGATGTAATTAAGCGTCTGGGCTCTACAAATTCTGAAACTATTAATATTCTTGTTGGAGATCTGATTCATAACAGTATCGATAACGATGAGATTACTATGTCAGAAGGTAATTTTAAGGCTATGAATAATTTCCTTACGAGTAACTTCGAGAAGATTTATAGTGCACCTAAGATTAGAACATATGAGGAGACTATTAAAATTCAGATTAAAGCAATTTTTGATGCATTTATGGATGCTTCAAATGATATAGAAAAGGCTTTGCATTCAGATAGTCCTTCTATTCGTAAATTTGCAGAATTTTATATTAACCATCCAGAGCAGGATTCAGTTCCTGTAAGAAGAGTCGTTGATTATATCGCTGGTATGACAGATGCATATGCTACAGGCTGTTTTGATGAATTATATAGAGTATAAAGTCGAGGAGATTATAAGTGGATAAAGATATGAATTATGGCTTTTATGCCATGCTTAACAGAATGCAATATATTAACAGATGGGGTCTTATGCGTAATACGTATACAGAGAATATCAAGGAGCATTCTTTTGATGTAGCTATTATTGCTCATGCCATTGCTCTTATTCATAATGAGCTTGCTACATCTGAGACGGAGAAGGTAGACCCATATAAGATTCAGTCTTATGCATTATTCCATGACTGTACAGAGATTATTACCGGTGATTTGCCAACTCCTATTAAGTATAAGAATGAAGTGATTAAGCAGGCATATAAAGAGGTTGAGCATGAGGCTGCTGAGAGATTATCCTCACTGCTTCCTGATTTTCTTAAGGATACATACCTCGAGCTTCTTGATCCTGAGTTTTCTACTGAACAGGACCAGATAGTTCACGATATTGTTAAGGCTGCGGACCGAATTTCAGCCTACACTAAGTGCCTTATGGAGATTGATGGTGGAAATAGTGAGTTTAAGTCTGCTATGGATACTATCAAGAAGTCTATTGATAAGATTGAATTGCCAGAAGTTAAATTCTTTATGGAACGATTTGTTCCTTCTTATGGACTCACACTTGATGAACTCATGAGCGCTGCTGATAAGGGAGATAATAGTGAATCATAAAAGAACGACACAGTATTTATTTGCTGCATTAATTGCATTGGTTGTTGGAATTGTTGCTATCGTTGTTGTGACAATGGCAATGATCTCTATGAATGCACCTTATTCTAGAATCTCTAATAAGGAAGAGGAGATTATCTATAGAGCTGCAGCTATTACTGGAAATGAGGCTACTGTTGAAGAGGTTAGCCAGAAGGTCGCATCTGGAGAATATTCTCTTGGAGATTATGTAATTAGAAGTCTTACAAGCGCTGAGTATCTTAGCAGAGATATTGATGATAAATCATTTGCAGAGGATTTGTCTTATATCCTTGTAGGCGAAAAAGATGATGATATTATCGACGCGGTTGAGGATGATCTCGACAATCACACTCGTATGTATTCCGCTAATGAGCAACTTAAGAATCTGGATAGAAAATATGCAGCAACATCATCCATTGGACGTGGCAGTGGAGACAGCTTTGAGGACTGTAATATTACTAAGTCTGTTGGTGGTGTAGACGGTTATACAATCGGTATCAGAAAAGTCGAAGGTTCTTTCCGTTCTACTGGAAATGAGTTAAGAACAGATTTCTTTGTTGATGGTACTTTGTACCAGGGCAGTATTCACATTGAAGATGAGAGCAGTGATGAAAAGGATTTCATCATGGCATGGAATACTGACGGAGTAGATGCAGGTATTCATGACGTTGTTATTCTTGTTAGATCTTCTGATGGACGTGGCCACTTGATGGATGGCGGTGAGATTAATGTTCCTAACTGCATGAGACTTAATGAGGATTCTGTTCATACAGGCACATTGGGATTTGATTCATCATGGTATATCTACACCGCAGATAACAAAGACGCATATGTGAACTTCGTTGGTATTAGTGACGATATCAAAGTTACTATTTATGACGCATATGGTAATCCTATTGGTACTAATGATGTGGAGAGTACTGACTTCGAGGTTGCCAGAGGAAGATGCCAGGACACAGAGGCAATATCTGAAGAGACAGGTATTCCAGGTGTAATGAATACTTATTATCTTAAGACAGAACGCGGTGGTGCGGCTGACCCTGAGAATGACCTTGTTGTTTATACAGTTATCACTAGTAAAGAAGTTGCAAGATACAAGGGTTCTTATATGGCAGTGCTTTCAGAGGTTGGCAAAGTTCCATATGAGCGTCCTATTGTGGGATACGATGAGCATCCTGAAATGGTTACACTTAAGGATGGTGAAGGTAATGAGATGGAAATCGACTATGACTATATTACTTTCATGCCTCTTAATGGTGCTCTCGTAGATTTTTCTTTTGACATTGCAGGTGAAGACAGCAAACTTGGTTACTTCCCTGGATATACTGCCAGAGAAGTAAATTATGGATGTTACCTTAAGAATAATAGTAAAACTGTAACTATAAATGCGGTCCCTCAGGAAGGCTATGCTGCTAGTATGGAAATTACAGTTCAGAATAGTAAGGGAATTCAGTCTCTTCTTCCTGGAGAACAGTTTGTTATCGAAGAGGGTGAGAATGTAGTTAGGGCTAATGTGAAGTCGTTTGCTGGTTATTCAAAGGAATATTCTTTGTTCATTCTTAATGGTGATGATGAGGGGTCTTTCTGTGAGGATACACTGGTGAACTTCCCTGACTCTTATAAGTCTGGATTGTGGATGCTGCACTGCGTTCACCCTAACTATAATTTCCGTGCATATAATACTGGTTTGGATTTTAATGAGGTAATGAATAATGAGGATTACGGTTCAAGAAGCCTTGCTAATGTTAATTCTCATAGTGGATGGGTAGTTCCAGACAGCCCTGTTTATGATGGCGGTGGATGGATGGCTGCAAAGAGAGAAGTAGTACAGTATTTCCTTGATCCTCGTAACTTCCTGGAGCAGGAGCATATTTTCCAGTTTGAGATGTTATCATTTGATTCTTCAGCCCAGACCATGGATGGCTTGAATAATATTCTTGAGGGTAGCTTCATGGATACAACAGATCCTGATTATGCAGGAATTATTTATGGTGCTGGTGAGACTGCAAATGTATCTCCATATTTTCTTGCTAGTAGAATTATTCAGGAGATGGGTTATCAGGGAGAATCACCTCTTTGTCATGGTACTTTGGCAGGTTATGAAGGTTATTATAATTTCTTCGATATTGGTGCTACACCAGACCCGGATATTCAGAATGGAGCTCAAATTAATGGTGCTAAGTATGCCATGTATGGAGCATATCCAGATGAGAAAGAAATCACTGAGGAAGAAAGAGAATTGATGATTCCTTGGAATTCTGTCGATCGCGCTATTACGGGTGGTGCTTTGTGGATTGCATCAAGATATACAAGTGCTGGACAGGATACTTTGTATTTCCAGAAGTTCGATGTTATAGATAACGATGACGGACTGTATGAGCATCAGTATGCTCAGAACATATCTATGGCATATTCTGAGGGTTCCAGATATTTTGAGGGATACGCTTCCATCAATATGTTGGACAATTCTTTCACTTTTGTAATTCCGGTATATAATAATATGCCTGAAGACTTTGGTGTTAAGCCTGCTGCTTAACTTTCACAACAGGAGAAATAAATGCACAGACAGTATTCAAAAAATATATTCAACATAAAGACAGCGATTTCGATAATAGTTGCTATTTTTGTGATGCAGATAAGTCTGTTTGTTTCTCCATCATTTGCAGTAAAAAATGCTAATGCGGATGAAAATGCTGTTGTCAGCCTTAGCCAGGTTAATCCAGGTCGTGTTAATAATCCTGGTGATATTGTGACAATCAATATTACAGCAACTAATATGAATCACATTACAAGATTTGGTGCGTTTGAGGTATCTTATGATGCCATTAAGATGGACTATCTTTCTATCTCTCAGCCAACAATTCTTTCAGCATTTACGTATACAGTTGATTCGTCAGAGCTTGGAAAGCTTTATATCAGTGCGGTAAATACGTCTGTAGAAGCTGATATTGAGGCGGCTCAGATTAAGGGCGATGATTTTGAAGATAATTCTTTTTCATCTGATGAAGAAGTAATTCTTTGCAGTATTTCTTTCAGAATCCTTACTGTTACAGCAGAGAATGTTAAGGTAACTTTGGACAGCGCAGGAGAGATGCGCGACAGTAGTATGAATACTATTGAATCTACGATTGATAATGGTTCTGTATCGATGATAGTTACTGCTGAGAAGTCTTCAGATGCGACATTGGTAGCTTTGAATATTAGTGGATATACACTAACACCTGAGTTCTCTCCAGATGTCACTGACTATTCTCTTTATGTTAACCGCGATGTAAGTTCAGTTCAGGTATCGGCTACTTCATCTAACTTATGGTCAGTAGTTACTATTTATGGAAATACTAATCTTAAGCAAGGCGATAACACGATTTCTGTAGAAGTTACTGCGCAGAATGGTATTGATCATATGGCCTACTACATTCATGTTTCTAAGCAGGAAGACTATATGACAGAGGGTGCGGGATTTCTGGATTATGAAGGTAAGATATATACATTCGTAGCTTTCCCTACAGATTACTATTTGCCAACTGGTTTTACAGAAACTACTAAGACAATTAATGGATATAGTGTACCTGTACTTGCCAAAGATGGAGTAGAGAGTGTTCTTGTATATGTTTCTGATGGTGAGAATGCTCCAGATTTTTATGTGTACAATCCAACATATCTTACAGCTATTCCGTATGTTCCTTTTGGAACATCAATTGTTTCCAGTAAGGTTATCTTTGTAGCTGATTTACCTGATGATGTGAAGGTTCCAGAAGGTTTTTCTGCAAGTACTCTTCATGTTCAGAAGACAGAAATTGATGGGTTTGAGAACAGCGATGGTGTTTTTATTTGCTATATGGTTGATGAGGCAGGTGCTGGAGGTTTTTATAAGTATAACGAGAATACAGGTGAGTTTTCTGAATTCGTTGCAGTAAATAAAACAGAAACTTCTGTTTATAGATTTTTCTTCCATCTATTCTTGTTTGCTACTGCTGTTGAAGCAATAATTATCGTATTAATTGTATTTATAGTAAGACAAAATATTGTTAAGAGACGTAATCCAAGGCCTAAGCGTGTCTAATCTGTCTTGGATAATTTATAGATAACAGAGGTGATACTTAGATGAGTTCTGATAATACGCCTGAATTTTTGAAGGATGCTCTTAAGTTTGGAATAAATTTGGGATTAGATAGAATGAACGCTCTTGATGAGCTGTTGGGAAATCCTCAGAAAGATCTTAAAGTGATTCATCTTGCCGGCACTAATGGTAAGGGTTCTACAGCAACATTTATTTCTTCAATAATGGCTGCATCCGGTAAGAAAGTTGGTATATATACATCACCATTTCTAGAAAGATTTGCTGAGCGAATCAGAATTATTAATGGACGCTCAGAATTAGTGGAATTGGCCAAAAATGAAGCTTTGGGTGAGATTCCTGCAGATGATCTGGCTAGACTCTCAACTAAGGTGGAAGAGGCTGCTAAGAAGATGGACGAAATGGGTTTGGAACATCCAACAGAGTTTGAACTTGTTACTGCAATTTGTTATTTGTGGTTTAAGGAGCAAAAAGTTGATGTTGCAGTTCTGGAAACAGGACTTGGTGGCAGACTTGATTCTACGAATGTTATTGAGAATCCATTGTGCACTGTAATTACTGCTATGGGACTGGATCATACAGATCGCTTGGGTGAGACTATTGATCTCATTGCAGCGGAAAAGGCAGGAATATTTAAGCCTGGATGTCCAGCTGTTGTATGCGACCCTGATGAAATGATTCTTGATCAAGAATCTAGAGATATTGTTAGAGAGGTATTTGTAAAGCGTGCTGAGGAGTTGAATGTTCCATTGGAGTTCTCCCACGTCGGAGATGTAACTCCGATTTATACTCTCGATGCTAGAATGAGATTTGAGTTAGACGGAGAAACATATTCTACAAGTCTTCTTGGTTTGCATCAGACACGTAATGCTGCGGCTGCAATCGCCTGCGCACGTAAGATAGATGGTGTTACTCAGGAGGATATTGCTTTCGGAATCGAGCACGCTATCTGGAAGGGTCGCGCAGAATGCCTTAGTATTGCCCCTGTTGTGATTATGGATGGAGGTCATAATGATCAGGGTGCACAGAGTTTGGCCGCTGTGCTTAAGCAGGTTCTTGGCGGAGCTCTTGATGGAGTACAGTGGAGAGCTGTAATGGGCGTGATGAAGGATAAAGATGTATCCGGAATGATTAATCAGCTTAAGGCTGGTGGAGTGAATTTATCTGATGTTAGAACTGTAAGGGCTAGTAATAGTAGAAGTATGAATCCTGAGGAACTTTCAGATATAGTAAAAAATGTGTATAATAATTCAGTTATGGTCTCATCTTATGATGATGCCAGACAAGCTGTTAGAGAAGCCTATACAGATTCATTGATGGATGGAATGGCGCTTCTTGTGACAGGATCTTTATATCTTGTAGGAGAAGTCAGAGGAGTTCTTAAAGAACTTATTAGTGACGAGGAATAAAGAAATGTACGATTATCAGAAGTACGCACTTATGATGAGTCCGATTGAGGAAAAGGATCTTATCCTTTTTGATATGAGTGCGGAAGACAAGATTTATGCTGTTAAGCAGTACAACAGAGCTTTGCTTAATGCCAAGAAGGATGGAACTGATGTGGCACAGATTATTCTTAAGCCGCTTATTTCCAAGTATCCTAATTGGGGTGATCTTGCTCTTATTTATGGTATTTGTCTTGCAAGAGAAGAAGAATACAGAAGAGCAGAGGATGCATTTAACTATGCTGTAAATAACACACTTGGTTCAGAACAGAATCTTGCTATTGCTCAGGAAGCAATGAAGTGTGTAAGAGAAGATGCAAAGAAACCTTCAACTAAGCCAGAAGTTCCTAAGTCTGGTAAAAACTGGACGAGCCTCGCAGCTGTAGATGGAAAGCCATCTAATCGTATTGGAATGCAGGCCCCAATTCTTGTTAAGGCCACTAATCGAACTAACGATTTTCAGATGGCTTCAGACAGAGAGCGAAGAGATATTATGATGCGTTCTAGCTCTGGTGGAGACGAGATGACATCTGATGATATTAATGTAGAGAGTGTAAGAACTCCTGCAGATAATCTCAGACTTACTGTAAAAGTAATCGCTGGTATTCTTGCTGCGGCTATTGTATTTTTGATTATATTCTTTGGAATTATTCCATTAGTAACAAAACTTAGAACTGCAAAAGATAATCAGCAGAGACTTGATTACTTAATTCAGAAGCTGGATGAGAATAAGGATGACCCAGAGGTAGCAAGCATTATCGAAGATTACGCTAATAACTACGGAGATAAGAAGAGTGCCAAGGAGTCAGAGCCAAAGGAAACAGCAACTGAGAATGCGGATAACGCTCAAGTAGCAGAGTCTGCTCCGGCGCAGTAATAACTTAGTAAAAGAATCATTGGAGGATATATTATGAAGTTTATAAGCACAAGAGGATATGATAAAAAGTATTCTGCAGCAGAGGCAATTGTATTAGGAATTGCTCCAGACGGAGGACTTTTTGTCCCAGAGACTATCCCATCTCTCTCATGGGATGAGATTGAAGAGATGAAGAACATGCAGTACTATCAGATTTCTGCAAAAGTTCTTTCTAAGTATCTTGATGATTTTACAGAGGCTGAGCTTCTCGATTATACTTCACAGGCATATCACCCAGACAAGTGGGGCGAGAATACAGTACCTCTCGTTCAGCTTAATGCATATAACGACAGAGAGTATATCTTGGAACTCTGGCATGGACCTACAGCTGCATTTAAGGATGTTGCTTTGCAGCTTCTCCCACACCTTATGACAGCTTCCATGAAGAAGACAGGAGAGGATAAGAAGGTATGTATTCTTACAGCTACATCTGGTGACACAGGCAAGGCTGCACTTGAAGGATTTAAGGATCTTCCTGGAACAGAGATTATCGTATTCTATCCTACAGGTGGTGTTTCAGAGGCACAGAAGCTTCAGATGGTAACTACAACAGGTTCTAATACTCATGTAATTGCTGTTAATGGTTGCTTTGATGACGCTCAGACTGGTGTTAAGAATATTTTCGCAGATCGTGCTTTTGCTGATAAGCTTGCTGCAAATGGCGTAAAGCTTTCTTCAGCTAACTCCATTAACTGGGGACGTCTTGTTCCACAGATTGCATACTATGTTTACTCTTATGTTGAGCTTCTCCGTAAGGAAAAGATCGAGAAGGGTGAGGCTATTAATATTGTAGTTCCTACAGGTAACTTTGGTAATATCCTCGCAGCATGGTTTGCTAAGCAGATGGGTATTCCAGTACACAGACTTATCTGTGCTTCTAATCGTAATAAGGTTCTCTGTGATTTCTTCTCATCTGGTAAGTATGACCGTAACAGAGAGTTCTTTAAGACAACATCTCCTTCTATGGATATTCTCATTTCCTCTAACCTTGAGAGACTTCTCTTCGAGATTACAGGTGGTGATTCTGCACAGGTTGCTGCATGGATGAATGAGCTCAACACAAATGGTGTATACCAGGTTGATGCTAAGACGCTTAAGAGTCTTCAGATGCTTTTCGTTGGTGGATTTGCTGATGAGACAGGTGTAACAAAGACTATCTCCGATGTATATGATCGTACAGACAATGTAATTGATACTCATACAGCAGTTGGATTTAATATCTATAATCGTTATCATCAGAGATCTGGAGATGAGTGCAAGACAGTATTTGCGTCTACAGCATCCCCATTCAAGTTCTCTCCTGCAGTTATGGATTCCATCCGTGGTAATGGTTACAGCAATGGACGTTCTGTAGAGACAATTATCAAGGAGCTCTCAGAGGAGTCAGGTCTCGAGATTCCAGAGGGAATTAAGGATCTTTCTTCTAAGCCAGTTCTCCATAAGGATGTAATTGATAAGGAAGATATGCAGAACAAAGTTGAAGAAATTCTTATTGGATAATTCATTTTTTACGTAAAAACAGACCCGATTGCCTGGAAAATGCAAGTAATCGGGTCTTTTTATGCAAAAAACAAGGATTTTTTGTTGCCTGAGAGCGGTAACTCCTTTAAAATGAGTACTGGATATTAATTAATAAAAGGAGTTCGAGATGATAGAAACACTTACAAACATTAACGATCAGGTTAACAGTTTCGCGTGGGGTTGGTTTGGACTTATCCTTCTTCTTGGAACAGGTCTTATTTGTACAATTATTACTAAGGCGTTCCAGATTACTCACATTAAGCACTGGTGGGTAAAGACAATTGGTTCTGTATTTAAGAAAGAGGCACACAAGAAAAATGATGTTGGTGCCGTTTCACAGTTCCAGGCACTTTGTACTGCTCTTGCAGCTACAATTGGTACAGGTAATATCGCTGGTGTATCAGCAGCTATCGTAGTTGGTGGTCCTGGTGCAGTATTCTGGATGTGGATTGCAGCTATCCTCGGAATGATGACAAACTATTCTGAGAATATTCTTGGTATCTATTACAGAAGAAGAAATAAAGAGAATGAGTGGTCCGGTGGTGCCATGTACTATCTCCAGGATGGTCTTGGTTCTTACAAGGGATGTAAGGTAGTTGGTAAGGTTCTTGCTTGCATCTTTGCTGTATTCGCAGTTCTTGCTTCCTTTGGTATTGGTAACATGGGCCAGATTAATAAGATTACTCTTAACATTGAGTCTGCATTCTTCTCTGGCGTAAAGGCTCCAGAGTTCCTTGGTGTTTCCGTTGTTAACTGGGTTATTGGTGTTGTTCTCATGATTATTGGTGGATTTATTATCCTCGGTGGTCTTAAGAGAATCGCTTCCTTTGCTGAGAAGGTTGTTCCATTCATGGCTCTTGCTTATATTGTTGGTGCACTTATTATCATCTTCTCTCATATCACAATGATAGGTTCAGTATTTGCAGCTATCTTTAAGTTTGCTTGGGGTGTAAAGGCTGCAGGTGGTGCTGCTGTTGGTATCGTAATTAAGGATGTAGTTAAGGCTGGTTGTAAGCGTGGCGTATTCTCCAACGAAGCAGGTCTTGGTTCTTCTGTTATGGTTCACTCTAACTCTACAGTTAAGGAGCCTATTAAGCAGGGTCTCTGGGGTATCTTTGAGGTATTCGCTGATACAATCGTTGTATGTACAATGACAGCTATCGTAGTTCTTACATCTGGTGCTATTGATCTTTCTACAGGTCTTGCAGCAGAGGGTACAGATGATGCTACTCTTGTTGCTCGTGCATTCGGTAATCTCTTTGGTAAGCCAGGTGAGTGGTTTATCGCTTTGGCGGTTCTCCTCTTTGCTTTCACAACTGTAATGGGATGGTCTCACTATGGTTCTAAGTCTGTTGAGTACCTCGCAGGCGTTAAGGGTGCTAAGATTTATCGTGTTGTTTTCGTTCTAATGATTATCTCTGGTGCGATTATGAAGTCTTCTCTCGCATGGGATATTTCTGATACATTTAACGGACTTATGATGATTCCTAACCTTATCGGTGTAATTACTCTTACTCCACTTGTAGTAAAACTTACTAACAACTACGTTGCACGTAAGATTAAGGGCGAGAAGATTGAGCCAATGCTTTCTTATGACCCACAGGTTCAGAAGGAGCATGCAGATTATATCGCTAAGACAGGCGAAGATTAATCACTATTTGAATGCATATAAAACGGTCGTCACAATTAAGTGGCGGCCGTTTTTTTGTTTTGCCTAGTAATTTATCTTCCGATAATCCTGTTAACTACATCCACATTAACCAACTTCATGCTACCGCAGTATGGGCAAATAGCTTTTCCATATGTGGTATCGAGTTCCATGGCACCCCCACATCCTTTACATGTAAGGTCGAGTTCCACTTCCTCGTTATCTTCAGGGAATGTGTAGCCAGTTCTCTTGGTTACGTAGTTCTTGTAAACAGAGATTGCCTTTGCCTCCGCATCGGAAATTCCGCCGTTTGCTCTAGCGATGTTCTTTACATCAATGAGGTAGGAAACGAGAACATTTCCGTCAACTCTGTCCAGATATGGCTGAATAGAACTAAAGCTTGTGTCACTAGAATTACGAATAGCATTAATCTCGTCTTTATATACAGATGGAAGATTTTCGATGCTTAAAATATCACTAATGGACATATCAAGTTCCGCCTGCTCTTCACCCGTGATGGAGTTATCTATCTTTGCTACATAAGAACATGCAGCAAGCTTAGCAACTATGCCATCTGCGTAAGGAATACGATTATTAACGGTGCCAGTTCTTACGCCTTTGATGTTATTGTTAATCAGATCCTCGAATGCACCTTTGAGACCATCAGGATTGTAATGCTTTTTAACAACCTCGTTAGCAACCATAGCGCCGACTGCAACGGTAACAACTTTTGCTACTGCAGCGCCCAGGTCATCGTGGTGATGGTGATGGACACAGCAGGAACTACGTGTAATATCTCTCATAACATCTTTAAAAATTCTTCTGCCGATTCCCATATGTCGCCTCCAATACAAATTATGGATATAGACTATATTTTGATGACGGTGTCGTCAACAAAGGTCGGATGACTTGTGATGCGCATAATTCTCATTTTCTGAGGAAAAGGAATTGATATAATGAGGTGGAGGAATAATTATGATTTATCCACATATTACAGAAGCTACATTTATAGACAGACCGAATAGGTTCATTGCTCACGTTCATGTTGATGGCACCCCAGATGATGAGGTGGAGACTGTTCATGTAAAAAACACAGGTAGATGTCGTGAACTTCTGATTCCTGGCTGTCGTGTGGTGCTTTCAGATGAATGGATTAATAATCCTAGCCGTAAGACTCGTTATGATCTTATTACTGTATATAAACCAACTCTTGGATGGATAAACATTGATTCCCAGGTGCCTAATAAGGTTATGCGAGAGTGGCTTGAGTCGGGTCAGGAATCTGTGCAGAAACTATTTCCTAATATTACTTATATAAAGCCAGAATATATTTATGGTGATTCTAGGGTAGATTTTTATTTGGAGACCAATGACGCGAAAGTACTTGTGGAAGTAAAGGGCTGCACACTCGAAGTGAATGGTGTTGGTTATTTCCCTGACGCTCCTACTGAACGTGGGACAAAGCATCTGCGCGAACTCCAGGGCGCAGTTGCTAAAGGTTTTGACTCATATATTGCTTTCGTGATTGCCATGCCAGGTGTCGAAAGTGTTTACCCTAACGAGGCCACGGATCCAAGGTTTGCCAAGGCTTTCGCGCAAGCAAAGTCAAGCGGGGTAAAGGTATTGTTCCTGCTATGTGATGTATCTGAGAACGAGATTAAGTTTAAGAATGCTGTTGTGTCTGATAATTGATTGAAATTGATATAGTAATTTTGAAAAGTGAACTTCGTTTTCTGTCCGCGATTCAACAAATATAAGAAAAATATGATAAAGTCCCTTAAATTTGTAATAGCAATATTTGTAATATAATTTGCTGCGAAAAGGGAAAATGATAGTGGCAAAAGCTCCCGTAAAATATAGCTTGAACAATTTTGAAAACCCATAAAACACGGGCTTTCTCGGTTTTAGCAAGAAATGCAAAAATTATGCGTCTTGTACAAAATAGATATTAATATCTTTGCATTATGCGTAGTTTCAAATTGATTTTTTTGAGTTAAGATGACCATAAGTAAAAAATTGCGAGAGAGGTTTTTCTTATGAATTACATTGGCGTTGATCTTGGAACATCAGCTGTTAAGCTTCTTCTTATGAATGGCGAAGGCGAGATCCTTAAGATTGTATCTAGAGAGTATCCAGTTAGCTTCCCAAAGAGTGGTTGGTCTGAGCAGTCCCCTGAGGATTGGTATACACAGACAGTTGATGGTATTAAGGAATTAGTAAACGCTACTGATGATCATACAATTGCTGGTATTTCCGTTGCTGGTCAGATGCACGGTTTGGTTACCCTCGACAAGGATGATAAGGTGATTAGAAAGGCAATCCTCTGGAATGATGGTCGTTCCCAGAAGGAGTCCGATTATTTGAATGAAGAGATTACAAGACGTAAGCTCACAGAGTACACAGGTAATATTTCTTATGCTGGTTTTACAGCTCCAAAGATTCTTTGGATGAAGGAGAATGAGCCTGAGAATTTTGCAAGAATCAGCAAGATTATGCTCCCTAAGGATTACATTACTTATATGCTTACAGGTGTATGTGCAACAGATCCTTCTGATGCATCCGGTACACTTTATTATGACGTTAAGAATAGATGCTGGTCTAAGGAGATGTGTGACATCCTTGGTATTACAGTAGATCAGCTTCCACAGGTATTTGAGAGCTATGAGAAGGTTGGCGAGGTTAAGGCTGACGTTCTTAAGGAGCTCGGTATTGTAGGTACAACAATCGTAGCAGCAGGTGCAGGCGATAATGCTGGTGCAGCTGTTGGTATGGGTATTATTGGTGAGGGCGCTGCAAACATTTCCCTCGGTACATCAGGAACATTCTTTATCAGTTCCAATTCATTTAGCGAAGATTTCGATAATCATCTTCATTCATTTGCCCACGCAGACGGCGCTTATCATGTAATGGGTTGCATCTTAAGCGCCGCTTCCTGCAACAAGTGGTACATGGAAGAGATATTGAAAACTAAGGATTATAACGGCGAGAGTGGTCAGATTGCTGATGAGAATCTCGGTCAGAACAGAGTTTATTTTCTCCCATATCTTATGGGTGAGAGATCTCCAATCAATGATACAAATTCACGTGCTGTTTTCTATGGTATGAGCATGGATACAAGTCGTGCAGAAATGATTCAGGCAGTTTACGAGGGTGTTTCCTTTGCTCTTAGAGATTGTCTCGAGGCTGCAAGAAGCATGGGTATTAAGGTAACAGAGTCCTGCGTATGTGGTGGTGGTTCTAAGTCTAAGATTTGGCTTAAGATTCTTTCTAATATTCTTGGTATTAAGCTCATGCAGACAGAGAATACTGAGGGACCATCCTTTGGTGCAGCAATTCTCGCAGCTGTTGCAGCTGGAGAGTATGCATCTGTAGATGAGGCTTGCAAGAAACTCATTAAGATTACAGAGTCTGTAGAGCCAGATGCTGAACTTACAGCACTTTATGAGGAGCGTTATCAGGAGTATTCCAAGATTTATCCAGCTCTTAAGTCTACATTCGAGTTCGTAGCTAACCGCAGATAATTAAATAGAAATAATAGAAAATCTACTATAACAAGGAGGACGTCATGGAAATTATTAAATCTAGTGACAAGAGATTAAAGAAGTATGGCCGTATGGTTGACAATGTTGATCTTACTTCTGTTCTTGTTGAGATGGATAAGACAGCCATCCCAGAGGGCGTTGTATATGAGCCAAGCCTTGATAATCTCGAAGCAACAGCTTCTTTCGCAGATTTGAGAAGAGTCGGATTTGGAGAGTCCGATATTCAGCTCGGTCATTGCATTGGAAAGAACACACTTCTTAATGCTTTGGAGTATCACAGAGGTTCTGAGATCAATGTATTTGATACAGATGCTGTGCTTATTCTTGGTAAGCGTGAGGACATCGAGGATGACAACACTTATGACACATCTAAGTGCGAGGCATTCCTTTTTGAGAAGGGAACAGCAGTTGAGCTCTATGCTACAACACTTCACTATGCTCCATGTACAGCTCCTGGTAATGAGGGCTTCAAGGTAGGCGTAGTTCTCCCACGTGGTACAAATTATCCACTCGAGGGTAGTCATCGCCCAGTTGCAGATGGCAACGCTACAGAGGATGCACTTCTTACAGCTACTAACAAGTGGCTTATCGCTCACCCAGATGCTGCTGGCGAAGCAGGTCACTTCATGGGCCTTAAGGGCGAGAATCTTGATATTTCAAAGTAATTAATTTTAGGAGGAACTAATAATGTTTAATGCACCAGACGTAAAGATTGGTATTGTTGCTGTATCTCGTGACTGCTTCCCAGAGTCACTTTCAGTTAACAGAAGAAAGGCTCTCGTAGAGGCTTACAAGGCACAGTACGGTGAGGACACAATTTATGAGTGCCCTATCTGTATCGTAGAGAGTGAGATTCATATGACACAGGCTCTTGCTGACATCGAGGCAGCAGGATGTAATGCACTTTGTGTATACCTTGGTAACTTTGGTCCAGAGATTTCTGAGACAATGCTCGCTCAGAGATTCAATGGTCCTGTAATGTTCTGCGCAGCTGCAGAGGAGACACAGGATAACCTCCACCAGGGCAGAGGTGATGCTTACTGTGGAATGCTCAATGCTTCCTACAACCTCAAGCTCCGTGGTGTAAAGGCTTACATCCCTGAGTACCCAGTTGGAACAGCAGCAGAGTGCGCTACAATGATCAACGAGTTCGTACCTATCGCTCGTACACTCGCAGCTCTTAAGAGCCTCAAGATCATTGGTTTTGGTCCACGTCCACTTAACTTCATGGCTTGTAATGCACCAATTCAGCAGCTCTTCAACCTCGGTGTTGAGATTGAAGAGAACTCTGAGCTCGACCTCTTCGAGGCATTCAAGAAGCACGATGGTGATGAGAGAATTCCTGCAAAGGTTAAGGAAATGGAAGAGGAGCTCGGCGCTGGTAACATGAAGCCAGAGATTCTTCCTAAGCTCGCTCAGTATGAGCTCACACTTCTTGACTGGGTTGAGGCACACAGAGGTTGCTGCAAGTATGTTGCAATCGCAGGTAAGTGCTGGCCAGCATTCCAGACACAGTTCGGTTTCGTTCCTTGCTATGTAAACAGCCGTCTTACAGGTATGGGTATCCCAGTATCTTGTGAGGTTGATATTTACGGTGCTCTCTCTGAGTTCATCGGTTACTGCGTATCTGAGGATATCGTTACACTTCTCGATATCAACAACTCTGTACCAGCTGATATGTACAAGGAGTCCATCGAGGGCAAGTTCCCATACAAGCACACAGATACATTCATGGGCTTCCACTGTGGTAACACATGCTCCAAGAAGCTTTCTGCTTGCTCAATGAAGTATCAGATGATCATGGCGAGAAGCCTCCCAGAGGAAGTAACACAGGGTACACTCGAGGGTGATATCGTTCCAGGTGACATCACATTCTTCAGACTTCAGTCTACAGCTGATGCTAAGCTCCGTGCTTACATCGCTCACGGTGAGGTTCTCCCAGTTGCAACAAGATCTTTCGGTGCAATCGGTATCTTCGCTATCCCTGAGATGGGACGTTTCTATCGTCACGTACTTATCGAGAAGAATTATCCACACCACGGTGCTGTAGCATTCGGCCACCACGGTAAGGCTCTCTTCGAGATCTTCAAGTACTTGGGCCTCGAGGGTATGGATCTTGCTTACAACCACCCAGCAGGTGACCTCTACCCAACAGAGAATCCATTCGCATAATTTCCTAGTCTCTCCATTAGAAATGTCGATTAGTTGCAGTCTCCTTTCTCTCTCTCCAAACATCTGGAGACTGCAACTGTCGGCCCTTTGAAAGAGAAAAGCTATGTTATAATAAAAAAAGCTCCTTCATTGGAGCTTTATATTTAGAGAAAGAGTAAATTAAAATGAACAAGAAAGAATTAGAGCTTAAGGCTATTGATGTCAGAGAAGGCATCATCAAGGCAGTACATAGCGCAAAGTCTGGTCATCCAGGTGGATCCCTTTCTGCAGCTGACATGTACACATATCTCTACTTTAAAGAGATGAACGTAGACCCATCCAACCCTAAGAATCCAGATCGTGACAGATTTGTATTGTCTAAGGGTCATACAGCTCCAGGATATTATTCCGCACTTGCTAACAGAGGTTTCTTCCCAGTTGAAGATCTTACAACACTCCGTAAGCTTGGTTCATATCTCCAGGGTCACCCATGTATGAATGAGACTCCAGGTGTTGATATGAGTTCCGGTTCCCTTGGACAGGGTCTTTCCGCTGCTGTAGGTATGGCTTTGAATGGTCAGCTTAAGAATAAGGATTACAGAGTATACGCTCTCATGGGAGACGGTGAGATTCAGGAAGGTCAGATCTGGGAGGCTGCAATGTTTGCAGGTGCTCATAAGCTTTCTAATCTCGTTGCTATCGTTGATAATAACAACCTCCAGATTGATGGATGTGTTGCAGATGTATGTGATATCTATCCTATCGACAAGAAGTTTGAGGCATTTAACTTTAACGTAATCAACATTAATGGTCATGACTTCGATGAGATTGCTGATGCTTTCGCTAAGGCACGTGAGTGCAAGGACAAGCCAACTGCTATCATCATGAAGACTGTTAAGGGTAAGGGCATCTCCTTCATGGAAGACAAGGCTGGATGGCACGGTAAGGCTCCAAATGACGAGGAGTTTGAAATCGCATTAAAGGAACTCTCAGCTAGCAGAGAGGCTATTATGGGAGGCAATGTATGAGCGACGTAAAGAAAATTGCAACACGTGACAGTTATGGTAATGCTCTTGCTGAATTAGGCGCAGAGTTCTCAGATTTCTTGGTACTCGATGCTGACCTCGCAGGTGCTACAAAGACAGGTGTTTTCAAGAAGGCATTCCCTGAGCGCTTCATCGACTGCGGTATCGCTGAGTCTAACATGACAGGTATCGCTGCTGGTATCGCTACAACAGGTACACCAGTTTTCATTTCTTCCTTCGCAATGTTCGCATCCGGAAGAAACTATGAGCAGGTTAGAAACTCTATTGGTTACCCACACCTTAATGTAAAGATTGGCGCTACACACGCTGGTATTACAGTAGGTGAGGACGGTGCTACACACCAGTGTCTCGAGGATATCGCTCTTATGAGAGAAATTCCAGGCATGACAGTAATCGTTCCATCTGATGATGTTGAGGCAAAGGCAGCTGTTCGTGCAGCTCTTACAACAGAGGGCCCAATGTACATGAGATTTGGTCGTGCTGCAGTACCAGTAATCAACGATAATCCTGATTATAAGTTCGAGATTGGTAAGGCTGTTAAGCTTAAGGAAGGTTCTGATATCACAATCTTCGCAAATGGTGTTTGCGTAGCTGAGGCTATGGGTGCTGCAGAGCTTCTTGCTAACGATGGTATTAACGCTGAGGTTATTAATGTTCATACAGTTAAGCCATTGGATGTTGATGCAGTTATCGCATCTGCTGCAAAGACAGGCCGTGTATTTACAGTTGAGGAGCACTTCATTGTAGGTGGTCTCGGATCTGCAGTTGCAGAGACAATCACAGCTGCTCCAGTATCAGTTCTTGATAAGCGTGTACAGGTTACAAGAATTGGTATTAATGATCAGTTTGGTCAGTCTGGTCCTGCTGGTGAGCTCATGAAGCACTATAAGCTTGATGCTGCTGGTATCTACGAGCAGATTAAGGCTGCACTTTGATAACTATTAGATAAATCAGACAAATTAAATTCCCGTCTCTCATATGAGGCGGGAATTTTTATAGTCAAAAAATATATGAATTATTCTTCTGTGGATTCTTCGTCCTCATCGATTTCTTCATCACTGTCGCCGTCTTCATCAGGTTCATCGTTATATTCAACTTTGGTTGATGCAGGAATTGCACGATTAATAAATACAGCACAAACCCATTCAAGCACAGCGATTGCAATAAATGCTGAAAGACTGCCAAGTACTACAGATGCAACATTTCCCAAAGATAATGTGAATCCATAGAAAAAGTGGAGTATGAGAATCATTATGGTTATTGGGAAGTTACCGATTCCAATGAGAATTGAATTTACAATTGTCTCCTTTGGTGTGTTATCAAAAACAGCAAGAAGAGGGAAGTAGTAAATAGCAATACAGAGAATTATAGCTGCAACGATAAAGATAGGTACGACCATCCATTCAGCTGTGCCAGGAACTCCAGAAACAATCCAATATACTTCTAATCCGAAGAAACCCAAGATAATTAACATTGGAATCCAGACTATAGTAGCATTCTTAAAGGATGCTTTGAATTCTTTGAGGTAATCCTTAAAAACAGATACTTCTTCATGATTAATGACTTCAAAAAGGATTTTATACAATCCGCAAATAGATGCTCCAATAGTTACTATAGGAAGACAAGTAATAATAAATAATGTGTTTACTAATATAAGATTACATACTGATGTAAGAAATTTACTTGCAGGACTATTAAGATCGAAAAAAGAACCCATTAGAAATCCTCCGTTGTTATAGCTAATGCATGTTTATAATACTAATTTTTGTGCGTTTTTGTGCACTTATTATAACAAGTGAATAGTAAAAAACCGACAAATTGCCCAATGTTAGCAATATTTGCATGAAGTTTAGCAAGAAATGTAAAGATAAATGGATACCTTTTAGGTATTATGTAGATGCTAGATATGATCCTTGGCCGGACATTTAGCATAATGCACAAATCCGTTTGTGCAAAACTAACATTCCACATTATTAAGGAGGAAAAAACAAAATGAAGAAGTTTGTAGCAGGTTTGCTTGCTTTCTGCATGATGGCTGGTCTTGTAACAGCTTGTGGAAAGAAGGAAGACGGCGCAGTTGAGACAGTTGAGAAGAAGGATACTGTTAAGACAGATGATGGAAAGATCGTTATCAACCTCTGGTCATTCACAGATGAGGTTCCTAAGATGGTAGACAAGTACATCGAGCTTCACCCAGAGTTTGGTGAGAAGTACGAGGTAAAGGTTTCTATCACACCTACAACTGATGGTGCTTATCAGCCAGCTCTTGATACAGCTCTTACAGGTGGTGGAGCAGATTCTCCAGATATGTTCTGTGCAGAGGCTGCTTTCGTACTTAAGTATACACAGGGTGATATGTCCATGTATGCAGCTCCATATTCTGATCTCGGAATCGATGTAGATAAGGATATCGCTGATGCTCAGATCGCTCCATACTCTGTAGATATCGGAACAAGAACAGCAGACGGTAAGGTAGTTGCTCTTGGTTACCAGGCTACAGGTGGTGCTTTCATCTACAGAAGATCTATCGCTAAGGATGTATTCGGTACAGATGATCCAGCAGCAATCGCTGATGAGATTGGTTCTGGTTCACAGAACTGGGATAAGTTCTATGAGGCAGCTGCTAAGCTCAAGGAGAATGGTACACCAATCATCTCTGGTGACGGTGATATCTGGCACGCTATCGAGAACAGCTCTGAGGCTGGTTGGGTAGCTGACGATACACTCGTAATCGACGGTAAGAGAGAAGCATTCATTGATATTTCTAAGGACCTCACAGATAATGGCTGGTCTAACCAGACTCAGGACTGGACAGAGGCTTGGTACGCTGATATGGCTGGTACATCTGAGACACCTTGCTTCGGTTTCTTCGGACCTGCATGGCTTATCAACTACACAATGGGTGAGCACTGTGATAACACATATGGTGACTGGGCAGTTTGTCCTCCTCCAGTAGGCTTCTTCTGGGGTGGTACATGGGTAATTGCTAACGCAGCTTCTTCTGATGAGGTTAAGGCTGGTGTTGGTGAGCTCATTAGATGGATCACACTCGATACATCTGAGACAGGTCTCCAGTACATGTGGGCTAACGGTACATTGAATGGTGAAGGCGGAACAAAGGACTCTGTTGCTTCTAACACAGTAATGGCTAAGTCCAATGGTGAGCTCGAGTTCCTCGGCGGTCAGAACATGTTCGATGTATTCGTTCCAGCAAACGAGTATGCAAATGGTAAGAACCTTACACAGTACGATGAGAAGATCAACTCCATCTGGAGAGATCAGGTTCGTCAGTACACAGCTGGTGAGGCTACAAGAGACGAGGCTATCGAGAACTTCAAGACTGGTGTAGCTGGTGAGCTCGGACTTGCTGTTTAAGTTTTAACTTAATCAGTTGGTATTCGATTACTGATATAACAGTTTAATATGAGGGGGAAGCTTGCTAAGCGTTAGCTTTGCCAAGCTCCCCCTTTTGTTATATCTAAAATCTTTTCCTAATTAAAAACAGAAAAATAAATGATGAGGCTTAATTATGGGCAAGAAAAAAACTTTAAATTATGCTAAGTATGGTTATATTTTTTCTATACCATTCGTAGTTGCATACTTAATATTTTCTTTTTATCCAATCATTAATACTTTCCTTATTGCCTTTTCAGATCTCGTTGGACCAGCGAGAAAGGACTATAACTTCTTAACAGGTGATATCTTTGAGAACTTTAAGAAGGTTTTAGACAATCCTATCTTTAAGAAAGCATTCATGAACACACTTAAGTTGTGGATTTGCAACTTTATCCCACAGATGGTTATCGCATTGCTCTTGACTGCTTGGTTCACAGATACTAGAAGTAAGGTAAAGGGACAGGGCTTCTTCAAAGTAGTATTCTACATGCCTAATATCATTACAGCTGCTACAGTAGCTATTCTCTTTAGCACATTGTTTGGTGATCCAGTAGGTCCTATGAATGATCTTTTAAAGACATTAGGATTTATTGATAAGCCAGTTAAGTTCCTTACAAAGGCAAATGTTGCTCAGAATATTGTAATTTATATTCAGACATGGATGTGGTTCGGTTATACAATGATTACACTTATTTCTGGTGTTATCGGTATCGATCCTGCTATCTTTGAAGCCGCTGAAATGGATGGATCAAACAGATTCCAGACATTTATCTACATCACAATTCCTTGTATTAGAACAATTATGCTCTTCACATTGGTAACATCTCTTATCGGTGGTCTTAATATGTTCGATATTCCAAAGTTGTTCATTGCAAACTCTGGTCCTAACTATGCGACATATACTACAAGCGTATTTATTCAGTCCAAGGCTTTTGAAGGTCGTAACTTAAGAAATGAAGCAGCCGCAGCAAGCTTGATTATGTTCGTAATCATCGTTATCTGTTCCGCAGCTCTCTTCTATATTATGAGAGATAAGGACGAAGCAGAGGCACGTAAGCTTAGAAAACAGGCACTCAAGCAGGCTAAACTTGCTTCTAAGGGGGTATAATTATGGCATCAAACGGTAAAGTAAAACTTAGTTCTGGTGCGCAGAAGTTAGAGACAGCACGTTTAGTATTCATTTACGTTGTATGTGTTATTCTCACAGTATTATGCCTCGCACCTTTCTGGATTATGCTTGTTAACTCTACAAGAAGTTCAGCATCTATTCAGGAACACGCTATTAGCTTCATTCCATCTAAGTATTTGATGGATAACTGGAGTAAGGTACTTAAGCAGAGCTTCAATCCTTTCACAGGTTTTAAGAACTCTATTATCGTATCTACATGCTCCACAGCTCTCGCAGTATACTTCTCATCCCTCACTGCATATGCAATTTCTGTATATGAGTGGAAGTTGAAGAATGCATTCTTCAGTTTCATTGTTGGTGTCATGATGATTCCTTCACAGGTAACTATGATCGGTTTCTATCAGATGGCATATAAGTTCGGTTGGAACAACCAGTTGTTCGCACTCTTCTTGCCAGCAATCGCTTCCCCAATGATGGTTTTCTTCATGAGACAGTACTTGCAGGGTGCTCTTTCACACGAAATCATTCAGTCTGCACGTATTGATGGTGCAGGTGAGTTCTACACATTCAACAAGATTGTTCTTCCTATCATGAAGCCAGCTATTGCTACACAGGCTATTTTCTCCTTCGTATCAAGCTGGAACAGACTCTTCGAGCCAATGGTTCTTATTTCTGCAGATGAGAAGAAGACACTTCCTATGATGGTATCCTTGCTTAAGGGTGATACATACAAGCAGGAGTTCGGTTGTATTTACTTGGGTCTTTTCCTTACAGTATTGCCACTCATTATTGTATACTTGCTCCTTTCTAGATACATCGTTGCTGGTGTAGCTCTCGGTTCTGTAAAGGGTTAATTTTAAACTTCTTAATAATCACAAAAAAGTGACTGTCCTTCGGGACAGTCACCAATGTGATTATTTTTTTAGAAAAATTAATTAGTGAATAAGAGTTTAACCTCTACGCAGTTTGATTTGCTGACGATATTTTGAAGGTGACATACCACAGTGACCGGAGAAGGATCTGGTAAAAGTAGACTGATTAGTAAATCCACATCTCTTTCCAACTTCTGTGATAGATAATGAATCATCTTCCAGGAAAGTTTTAGCAGCCATTATTCTTCTATGACATAAGTAATCATAGAAAGATGAATCAGTAAATTCCTTGAACAATCTAGCAAAGTGGAATTTGGAAAATCCAACATACGCTGCTGCATACTCAAGACTGATATCATCCATATAGTGACTGTTTACATATGTAATAAGGCTCTTGAATTTATAGAAATTCTCACGCTGCTTATCGTTATAGATTCTAATGGTATTACTCTCGTTCTCTTCCTGAGCAATGATAGAGAATATCTGAATCAAATCAGCAAAGATAGAAAGCTCATTAACCTTACCCATCTGCATAAAGTAAGAATCCGCAATGTTAATAAACAAATTGTAGATTTTCTTATAAATGTCAGGATAAGTTTTTGAGGTAATGAGTCTTGGTTCGCTAAGGAATTTACTAAGGTCATTATAATTGTAGAAATTCTTTACGAACTCAATATCAAACAGGTAAATAAAACGACGACCTTCAGTATCACACTCAACTTCGTGAATGATATTAGAAGGAATAATAAGAATATCGCCTACATTAAGATTAAACTTCTGACCACCTGCGATATATTTGTATCCATTCTCAACAGGGATAACAACTTCAAGTGGTAAGTGGCGATGTGGTGGATAACCTTCAACCTGAAAGTTATACCATACTCTTACATTTGATTTTGGTGCAAAGTCTACGTCCTCAACCTCATCTGTAAGATATCGTTTAACGAATTCCTTCAGCGGTTGATTATAGCTTTTCTCGATATCGTATTCGGCGTTCATTGTATCTCTCCTTACATAGAATAGCCTATTGCGGTATGGATAAGGGTTATGTCTCTCCCAGACCAAAATATATTTTATTATTTTTGAGTCAAAAAAGCAATTTTTGCAATATTAGGACAAGGTATTAAATTATGAACAGAGATCTAGCAAAACAGAAAGCTACAGAACTTGTAGATCAGATGACACTTGAGGAGATGGTTGATCAGCTTCGCTATGATGCCCCAGCTATCGAGCGTCTTGGTATTCCAGAGTATAACTGGTGGAACGAAGGTCTTCATGGTTCAGCAAGAGCCGGTACAGCTACAATGTTCCCACAGGCCATCGGACTTGGAGCAACATTTGACAAGAAACTTTTGAAGCAAATTGGTGATGTAGTAGCCACAGAGGCAAGAGCAAAGTATAACGAGTTTTCCAAGCAGGAAGATAGAGATATTTATAAGGGACTTACTATCTGGTCACCAAATATCAATCTTTTCCGTGATCCTCGTTGGGGAAGAGGACAGGAAACATATGGTGAGGACCCACAGCTTATTACAGATTTGTCTGTAGAGTTTATTAATGGTATCCAGGGTGATGGTGAGCACTATAAGGCTGCAGCGTGTGCAAAGCATTTCGCAGTTCATTCCGGTCCAGAAAAGGACAGACATTATTTTGATGCTAAGGCTAATATGAAGGATTTGTGGGAGACATACCTTCCACAGTTCGAGGCAGCTGTTACAAAGGCTGAGGTTGAGTCTGTAATGGGTGCTTATAACAGAGTAAATGGTGATCCAGCTTGCGCACAGCCATATCTTATGCAGGAAATTCTTCGTGGTAAGTGGGGCTTCCAGGGACACTTCGTTTCTGACTGCTGGGCTATTCGTGATTTCCATGAGAACCACAGAGTAACAAAGACAAGTGAGCAGAGTGCTGCGCTTGCGCTTAAGACTGGTTGTGACCTTAACTGTGGCTGTACATACAGAAGTCTCTACAAGGCTGTTAAGAGTGGTATGGTATCCAAGACTTTCGTTAGAGATTCTGCTATCAGACTTTTCACATGCCGCTATATGCTCGGTATGTTTGATGGTTGTGAGTATGACGATATCCCTTACGAGATTATCGAGTGTGCTGCTCACATGGCACTTTCAGCAAAGGCAGCTGACGAGTCTGTTGTACTTCTTAAGAATGATGGTATCCTTCCACTTTCTAAGGAGACAAAGACAATCGGTATTATTGGTCCTAATGCGGATTCCAGACTTGCTCTTATGGGTAACTATCATGGAACATCTTCTGAGTACGTAACAGTACTTCAGGGTGTAAGAGAGACATATCCTAACTCTAGAATTCTATATTCCGAGGGATGTGATGTTTTCGAGAAGAAGCCTGATAATCTCGCTAGAGAATACAACAGAATTACTGAGGCAATTGCTGTTACAAAGAATTCTGATGTTGTCATCCTTGTTCTTGGCCTTAATGAGAATTTAGAGGGTGAAGAGGGTGATACAGGTAACCAGTTTGCATCTGGCGATAAGATTGATCTCAGATTCCCTGAGGCACAGCGTCATCTTATGGAGAACGTCTATAAGACAGCTAAGGAGAAGGGTGTACCTGTAATTACTATTAGTATGACAGGTTCAGCTATGGATATGAGAGAGGCAGATGAGAAGTCTGCAGCTGTTCTTCAGGCATGGTATCCAGGTGCTGTTGGTGGCCGTGAGGTTGCTAAGATTCTTAGTGGTGAAGTTAACCCATCTGCTAAGCTTCCGGTAACAGTTTATAAGACAACAGAGGAGCTTCCTGCATTCGAAGATTACTCTATGAAGAATAGAACATATCGTTACATGGAGAATGAGGCATTCTATCCATTTGGATTTGGACTTACATATAGTGACATTTCTGTTGATGCTGTTGCAGCTGATACAGAGTCTTTTGCAGATGCTTCTAAGAGTGGTGCGAAGATTAAGGTTACACTTAAGAATAACTCTGGTGTAGCTGGTACAGAGGTAGTTCAGGTTTACGTTAAGAACGATGATGTTAATGAGACACTCCACCCACACCTTGCTGCTTTCGAGCGTGTTGATGTTCCAGAAAATGGAACTGCTGAGGTAGAGGTTATTGTTCCTGATTCTGCTTTCACAACTGTAGATGATGATGGTGTTCGTGCAGTTCGTGGAACAACATCCACTGTATATGTTGGTTGTGGTCAGCCTGACAGCCGCACAGAGGCTCTCACAGGCAAGAAGTCAGTAGAGATTAAGCTCTCTTAATCGAAGTTAAGGAGGATGCATATGAAGGTAGTAGAACTTAAGGGTAATGGCAAGTTAGTTAAAGCAGTTATTTCAAGTTACGGTGCAGCAATCATGAAGCTTATCGTTCTTGATAAGGATGGAATCGAGCGAGATATCGTTCTCGGTTTTGATAAGCCAGAGGACTACGAGAATAACGGTGCATTCTTTGGCGTAGTAGTTGGTCCTATTGCTAACAGAACAGCTCTTGGAAAGTTCCAGATTAATGGTAATGAGTATAATATGGAAATCAATGAGGGTCGTAATAATCTTCATTTCCACTTTACTAAGGGCTTCCATAAGACTGATTTTGATGTAGTGTCTGTTACTGATACAGCTGTATGCCTTAGCCACAGCATTAAGGATATGGAAGATGGTCTCCCTGGTAACCGTACAGTTTCTATTACTTATGAGCTTAAGGATGATGCAATCTCCATTAACTATGAGATCAGCAGTGATATGGATACAGTATTTAATAGTACTAACCACAGCTACTTTAATCTTAATGGTCATGAGACAGGTAAGATTTATGGTCATGAACTTTTCCTTAACTGCTCAGACTACACAGAGATTGATTCTGAGTTGATTCCTACAGGTAATCTTATTCCTATTAAGGGAACAGAGTTTGACTACTCTGAATATAAGGTATTCGATGAGAACTCAGCTCCTATCGACCATAATTTTGTTAGAAGCGGTGATTCTGGATTGGCTGCTAAGGTTAAGTCAGCAAAGACTGGTATCGAGATGACAGTTAAGACTGATCTTCCTGGTATCCAGATCTACACTGGTGGTTCTATCGCTCCTATGGCAGGTAAGAATGGTGCGTCTTATGATGCATTCTGTGGAATCGCTCTTGAGACACAGTTCTTCCCAAATTCTCTTAATGAAGGAACACATAATGATAAGTTTGCTTTCCCACTTGTAAAGGCAGGAGAGATATTTAAGACTACAACAACTTATCAGTTTTAATTGCCATAATTGAAGACACTTCTTCATTTATTTTGTTCTATACCAGTCGATTAATTTCGGCTGGTATAGTTTTTTGTAATTGTCTGATATATTAGATATATGAAATATGGAGGTGAGGGGATATGGAATATGTTCCTTTGTTGTATTCGACATTCTGGGCGTTAATCCCGCCAGTGGTTGCTATTATACTTGCTCTTATTACAAAAGAGGTATATAGCTCTCTTTTTGCAGGCATTCTTATCGGAGGCCTTTTCTATGGAAATATATTCCAGCCAGGCTTTTCCTTTGAGCGTTCGATTCTTCACGTTTTTCAGGACGGATTTATCGGGGCATTAACCGATCCATACAATATGGGCATCCTGATTTTCCTTGTTATCCTGGGAATTATGGTGGCCTTAATGAATTCCGCAGGCGGTTCAGCTGCATTTGGTAAGTGGGCGGCAAAACACATCAAAAGCAAGGTGGGAGCTCAGCTTGTAACAATGTTACTTGGCTGTCTTATCTTCATTGATGACTATTTTAACTGCTTAACAGTAGGTTCTGTAATGAGACCTGTTACAGATAAGCACAAAGTTAGCCGTGCTAAGCTGGCGTACATTATCGACGCTACTGCAGCACCTGTATGTATCATCGCTCCTATCTCTTCATGGGCAGCAGCTGTGTCTGGATTTGTAGAGGGCGAGGACGGTTTCTCTGTGTTTATTAGAGCTATTCCTTATAACTATTATGCTATTTTTACAATGATTGCCATGGTTACAATGATTCTGCTTAAGGTGGACTTTGGCCCTATGCGCAAGTTCGAGAACAAGATGACTGCGACTGAGTTGGTAAAGGCGGTGGAGACATCTGATTCCGAGGAGGAGAAGGGCGAAAGCGAAGAGGACAAGGATTTGCGCCCGGGTGGAGTTATTGATCTGGTACTTCCAGTAGTAGTTCTTATTATTGCCTGCGTTATCGGCATGATTTATGCGGGTGGTTTCTTCAGTGGTGTGGATTTCATTACTGCTTTCTCTGAGACAGATGCATCTGTTGGATTGATGCTCGGAAGCATCTGTGCACTCGTTATTACTTTTATCTGGTATACAGTAAGACGCGTACTGACTTTTAAGAGATGTTGTGAATGTATTCCAGAGGGATTTAAGGCTATGGTTCCAGCAATTCTTATATTGACTTTCGCATGGACTCTTAAGATTATGACAGACTCCCTTGGTGCGAAAGAGTTTGTTGCGGGTCTCGTAAAGCAGGCTTCTGGTGCGGTAATCTTGTTCCTCCCAGCACTTATCTTTATTGTTGGTTGTTTCCTTGCTTTCGCCACAGGAACATCATGGGGAACATTTGGTATCTTGATTCCTATTGTTGTAAGCACATTTGCTGGTGTTAACAACACAATGATGATTATTTCTATTTCTGCTTGCATGGCTGGCGCGGTTTGTGGTGATCATTGCTCACCTATTTCGGATACGACTATTATGGCTTCAGCTGGAGCACAGTGTCAGCACCTGGATCACGTATCTACACAGTTACCATATGCTCTGACAGTAGCAGCTGTATCATTTGTTACTTATATTATCGCAGGAGCTGTTCAGAATCCTGTTGTACCACTTCTTGCAGGTGCGCTAATAATGGTTGGCACTATTTTGGGAATTAAGTATTTAAATAAGCAGGCTTGATATGAAAAAAGATTTTGAGATTAAAACAGAGAGACTGGTGTTAAAACCACTCGGAATGAAATATGTGGAGCCAGTACATGAGTACGCGTCAGACCCTCTTAATACCACTTATATGCTGTGGTTGCCTAATGATTCATTAGATGACACGATTGGCTTTCTAAAGGGCTGTGACGCCCTCTGGGAGGATGATAATAATCCTGATTATGAGTGTGCCATTCTTCTTGATGGAGTTATGATTGGTGGTGTCAGCCTGTATGTGACTGATGGTGTGGGAGAGTTCGGTTGGATTCTTAATCGTAAGTACTGGTGCAATGGTTATCTTACAGAGGCTGCAATGGCTCTTAAAGATTATGCAATCAACGTTCTGGGGATGAAGCACTTTATCGCTCACTGCGATAGTGAGAATGTAGGTTCCTATCGAGTTATGGAGAAGATACGAATGAAGTTTGTAAGTAAAGAGGGAGGACGCAGAAACAAGCAGACTCCTCCTGGTGAAGAGCGATTTGAACTCTTGTATGAATTGAAGCTATAAACGAGAGTTGTTTTATGAACTACCACAAAAGCTACCATTTTCTGCGTGAAATGGTAGCTTTTTGCTGATTTTGGGTAGTTTTGCCTGAATTACCACACGTGCTACCAAATTATAAAGAAAATGGTAGATTATTGGCTGATTGTGGTAGATTCTTGTTTTTATTCATTAGTTTCATCAATCACTACAACTGGACCCTCACTATAAGTAGCGGTTGAAGTATTAGCAGAAAATAGAACGGCTCCTAGAATCGTAATGATTAAGCCGATGATCAAAATAAGACCAATTACTTTCCAGATTCTTCTGGCTCTTCTATTCTTGATAGCCATCTGCTCGCTTATTTTTGCAAGCTGTTCAGCTACCTCATTACGGCCAGGATCTTCCTTAATCTCAGCGCCGAGAAGCTGGCTAACATTAACTTCAAGAACGTCTGCTAACTTACTAAGAAGTTCTGCGTCTGGTACGGACAATCCTTTTTCCCATTTACTTACAGTCTGTCTAACAACATTGACCTTAATAGCTAACTCTTCCTGTGTAAATCCCTTCATCTTACGAAGTGTCTTTAAATTTTCATTGAACATCTTTATGTTCCTCCTTGATCTTTGGTGATTTCACCTTAGCTTAAAGTGCCCGTTGCTGCTAGCAACGCAAGTTAACATTGGCGAAAAGCCCCGTAATTACTTAGTCAAACTGTTTTCTATAAATTATAGCATCGAAAGTTCTGGAACCATCCATCTTGGTGTAAGTGGTGTCTTCACTATAGGTCATGCCGAGCTTTTCCATAACGCGTCCGCTCTTAGGATTGGCTTTCGCGAACGTGCCATACATGCAGCGGAGCCTTCCTGTGGCTTTTACGTGCTCAACTATGGCTTTCAAAGCCTCAGAGGCATAACCATTACCCCACATGTCGCGGCGTACGTTATAGCCCGCTTCCCAGGCGTCTTTTTCTGGGTGGTAATTAAGTCCGCCCATGCCAATAACCTCACCGGTTTCCTTAAGCGTGAAGAGGAGATCACAATTGTCGGGATTATCTGGATTAAGACTTTTTATATAGTCTATGCATTCCTCTGCGTTATTGTAGAGAGTGTAATACATAAATTCGTTAACCTCAGGATCACCACACCATTTGAACATGGCTTGGTAGTCATCCACCTTAGGATTACGAAGAATTAGTCTTTCTGTTTCTAAAACAATATTCATATATCTATACCTTTTCCCTAATAATAAAAGGGCCACCACTTCAGAAGTGATGGCCCTTAGTAAGTCGATTAATAATTAATTACTTAACAACTCTTACCTTAAGTACTCCATCAATCTTGGAGATAGCTTCAACCCAGGAATCCTGAATCTTATCATCAATATCGATGATTGTGTAAGCATAATCACCACGTGACTTGGAAAGCATCTCAGGAACGTTTACACCGAGAGTGGAGAAAGCGCCTGTGAACTGTGTAAGAAGGTGAGGGATATTCTTGTGGCAAACTGTAAGACGTGCAGCGTACTGTGGAATACCAGCATCACAACGTGGATAGTTAACAGAATTGATAACGTTACCATTCTCGATAAAGTCCTTAAGCTCCTTAACAGCCATGATAGCACAGTTGTCCTCGGACTCCTCTGTGGAAGCACCGATGTGTGGAGTAACGATGATGTTCTTCTTACCAACTACTGTTGGGTTAGCGAAGTCTGTGATGTACTTAGCAACGTGGCCAGACTCTACAGCAGCTACCATAGCAGCCTCATCAACGAGTACGTCACGAGCGAAGTTAAGGAACATAACACCATCCTTCATCTTAGCGATAGCCTCAGCGTCAACCATACCCTTAGTAGAGTCGAGAAGAGGTACGTGGATTGTGATGATGTCACAATCTGTGTAGATATCATTTACGTTAGTAATGTGCTTAACATCACGGGAAATCTTCCAAGCAGCATCTACAGAAACATATGGGTCATAACCATAAACTTCCATGCCGAGTGCGATAGCTGCATTAGCGATCATAGCACCGATAGCACCAAGACCGATAACACCGAGCTTCTTGCCCTTGATTTCCTTACCAGCGAAAGCCTTCTTAGCCTTCTCAGCTGTCTTAGCGATGTTCTCGTCGTCCTTGTTCTCCTGGGACCAAGCGGCAGCACCGATGATATCACGGGAACCGTAAAGCATAGCTGCGAGAACGAGCTCCTTAACGCCGTTAGCGTTAGCACCTGGAGTATTGAAAACTACAACACCTTCCTCAGCGAATCTGTCGAGTGGGATATTGTTAACACCAGCACCAGCACGAGCAACAGCGATTGTGTTAGGAGCAAGTGTCATATCGTGCATTGCAGCAGATCTAACGAGGATTGCGTCAGCCTCATTTACGTTATCTGTGAGAGTGTAGTTCTCACCAAAGTTATCTGTACCGCACTTAGCGATTGGATTTAAGCAATTTACCTTAAACATTATGCGTTCTCCTCCTCATACTTCTTAAGGAAGTCTACGAGAGCCTTAACACCCTCGATTGGCATTGCGTTGTAGATAGAAGCACGGAGACCACCAACGGACTTGTGACCCTTGAGGTTATCAAAACCAGCTGCCTTAGTAGCTGCTACAACTGCTGCATCCTTCTCAGCGTCGCCTGTAACGAATGGAACGTTCATAAGGGAACGAACTTCCTTCTCTACAGTACCATTGAACATCTTGGAGTTATCAAGGAAGTCATAAAGGATAGCTGCCTTTTCCTCGTTAAGCTTGTTCATAGCCTCGAGACCACCGATGGACTTCAAGTACTTAAATACCTTACCGCAAACATAGATAGCCCAGCAGTTAGGTGTGTTGTACATAGAACCAGCATTTGCATGTGTGTCATATCTCATGTAAACAGGTGTGTTCTCAGCGAGATCCTCACGGATGAGGTCCTCACGGATGATTACGATAGAGATACCAGCAGGACCGATATTCTTCTGAACACCACCGTAGATCATGCCGTAATCAGATACGTTGCATGGCTTAGAGAGGAACATAGAAGACTGGTCAGATACGAGAATCTTACCCTTTGTGTTAGGAAGTGTCTGGTATGTTGTACCGTGGATTGTCTCGTTCTCACAGATATAAACATAATCTGCATCGTCATCGATAGGGAGGTCAGAGCAATCTGGGATATAGCTGAAGTTCTTATCAGCAGAAGTAGCGATAACGTTAACCTTACCAAACTTCTTAGCCTCAGTAGCAGCCTTCTTGGACCAAGCACCTGTTACGATGTAATCAGCAACACCATTCTTCATAAGATTCATAGGAATCATAGAGAACTGAAGTGTAGCACCACCCTGAATGAAGAGTACCTTGTAGTTATCAGGGATACCCATGAGGTCACGAAGATCTGCCTCAGCCTCATCAGCGATCTGCTGGAAAACCTTGGATCTGTGTGACATCTCCATTACGCTCATTCCGCTTCCCTTGTAGTCGAGAAGTTCTGCCTGAATCTCCTCAAGAACTGGGAGTGGCATTGTAGCTGGACCAGCTGAAAAGTTGTAAACTCTAGCCATAATTAAAGCCTCCGATAATATATAAAATTTAATTCTTTACTTAAATATACAGAACCTCATAAATTATACTAGCTGTGCCATGCTACTTCAATGCGCTAAAGTAAAACAAAAAGCCGATTGACGTTAATCAATCGGCTTTATTATTGTGTGATTTAACTAATGAAAATCAGTTTATCTTATTAGACCATCTGCTCTGGGTGGAAAACGTTGTCGAATTCCTCTGGTGTCATGAAGCCGAGCTTTACGCAAGCTTCCTTAAGAGAAATGTTCTCCTCGAATGCGAGGTGGCTTGTCTTTGCTGCCTTCTCATAACCGATGTATGGGTTAAGAGCTGTAACGAGCATCAAAGAGTTGTGGAGGTTGTGGTGCATCTTATCCTTGTCAGCCTTGATTCCAACTGCACAGTTATCATTGAAGGAAATGATAGCCTCTGCGAGAAGTCTAGCGGACTGGAGGAAGTTGTAAGCTGCAACTGGCATAAATACGTTGAGCTCGAAGTTACCCTGGGAAGCAGCCATACCTACAGCTACGTCGTTACCCATAACCTGAACAGCAACCATTGTAACAGCCTCACACTGTGTTGGGTTAACCTTACCTGGCATGATGGAAGAACCTGGCTCGTTAGCAGGGATTGTAATCTCACCGAGACCTACACGAGGACCAGAAGCGAGCCAACGAACATCGTTAGCAATCTTCATCATATCAGCAGCGAGTGCCTTAAGTGCACCGTGTGCGAAAACAAGCTCGTCCTTAGAAGTGAGTGCGTGGAACTTGTTAGCAGCTGTAACGAAGTTCTTACCTGTGAGCTCAGAAATCTTCTCAGCAACAGATGTGTCAAAGCCCTTAGGAGCATTAAGACCTGTACCAACAGCTGTACCACCAAGAGCAAGCTCCTTAAGTGGGTTAACAGAAAGCTTAATAAGCTCGATGTCTCTCTCGAGGGAAGATCTCCAACCAGAAATCTCCTGTGAGAAAGAGATAGGT
>JAKSRI010000012.1 GCA_024403695.1 Saccharofermentans sp.
TACCTCGTTTGTTTTCTTTTGTCAAGAACTTTTTTCAAGATTTTCTTTAACCTTTCTGCTAGGGCGTTTCCCTTGCTCAAGGCTCAGTAATTATATATCCCACCCAACAGTTTTGCAAGTACTTTTTTAAAAATTTTTTTGCTCTTTTTTTCCTCTTCAAAAATTCTAATTCTGTAGTATTATTAATAAGAGTTTTTAATAAATAAACTATATATACGGAGGAAATCCTTATGAATGAAACAAAAGGTAATAAAGTAGCCATTATCGGTGCTGGCGCAGTTGGAGCTTCCATCGCTTTCTCTATGGCAATGAAGCAGATCTGCTCTGAGCTCGTACTTATCGACGTAAACCTCGATAAGGCAAAGGGTGAAGTTATGGATATTATCCACGGTCTTCCATTCCTTGGTCACATGGTAATCAAGGCTGGTGGTTATGAAGAGTGTAGAGATTGTGACCTTATCGTTATCACAGCTGGTATCCCAAGAAAGCCAGGCGAGACAAGAATGGACCTCGCAGCTAAGAACGTTAAGCTCTCTCACACAATTTGCAACAGCATCATGGAGAACTACACAAAGGGTACAATTCTTATCGTATCTAACCCATGTGATGTAAACACATACATGTTCGCTAAGTGGTCTGGTCTCCCAGCTGGCCGTGTATTCGGTTCTGGTACAAACCTCGACTCCGCTCGTTTCAGAAGCTTGCTCTGCAAGAAGCTCGGCGTAGACATCAAGAACGTTCACGCTTACATGCTCGGTGAGCACGGTGAGACACAGTTCCCTGCATGGTCTGCTTCTCATATCGCTGGTATGCCAGTTCTCGATTATGCTGATTTCATCGGTAAGCCATTCACAGAGGAAGAGAAGGAAGAGTTCAGCGAGGCAACTAAGAAGGCTGGTGCTAACATCATCGCTCTTAAGGGTGCTACATTCTACGGTATCGCAGTTTCTTGTACAACACTCGCTGAGACAATTCTCCGTGACGAGCACACAATCCGTCCAGTATGCGCTATCATGAATGGTGAGTATGGTTACTCTGATGTAGCTCTTAACGTTCCATGTATGATTGGTAAGGATGGTATCGAGAAGGTTATCGAGTTCAACCTCACAGATGATGAGAAGGCTAAGCTCGCACTTTCTGAGCAGAACATCAGAACAGTTATCGATTCCGTTAAGGATCTCTAATAAATAGATATATTATTATCTAATCTATAGGCTGTCTCACTTATGTGAGATGGCCTATTTTTATTGCTATCAAAAAGGGACTGTCACACAACAGCCCCTTATTATTTATATATAACCTATTTCTTATCCGTTAAGTATCTTTTCACTTTCGAAGAACTTACCTATTAATCCAACTGCTACCACTGAGAATGCCAAGTTAATTGCACATTAGATAAGTATTGTCTCTGCAGTATATTCACATTTAATTATGTGTTGCATCTGAATCATCGAATTCCACGCAGGAATAATGTTATTCACCATGCCCAGATTATCAATCATTGGTTTAAATGATTCTGTTGTAGAAAGCATACCCCCAATGAGCAAAATCATCATAACCACTGGCGACCATGTTGTTGCCTGCTTAACATCCTTGGCAATTGTAGAAAGAATCAAAAGGATACTGGAAATAACAAAAACTGCTGTGATAGTTACTGCAAACAATACTGCATAATCCTTTAAACCATAAGAAAATTTGGCTTCAAGCTCCATAAGCTCACCAAGCTTTGGAAGAGTAATAGCTAATCCTAGGAATGCGGATAATCCACCAATTATAGAAGCGATGAGCATAAAGAGTGCTTTACCACCTGCGATACTAGCACGCTTTACCGGTGCGATAAGCATTGTATTTAAGAAGCCTCTCTCCTTATCACCTGCAATAGACTCTGCCGCTAAGTTCATAACTACCATATAGACAGCCATCAAAAGGATCGCTGGCATAAGACCTGCGAGCATATCTCGCATAAATGCATCTTCATCACCCATATCGTAATTAACGTCCTGTACACCATTCACTGCAAACAATTTAGGCTGAATTGCACTGAAGAACATGTTTACTTCCGAAAACATCTTATATGACTGAGTATCAGTAGAGTTGTACCAGATCTCAATATTAGATAAATCTGTGCTATTACCATCAGACAAAGTAAAGTCTTCTGGGAATACCACAAGAAGTTCACAGTCTTTATTTTCAATCTCTGCTTTAATCTCATCAATCTTGTCGCTAGAAACTGATTCTAATTTAAGCTCCTTAAGACCTTCTTCCATATACTCAGGGGCATTCACATAATATGCTTTTACATCTTTGTCACTATCTGAATCGATAGCAGCACTACTCATAACACCCATAAGCAAAGCATAACCTGCAATAATTAGAAATGGCATAAACACAATCTGAAAGAATACCATTTTGTCAGAAAAGCCCGCTTTAAGTTCCTTTTTAGTAACGGTCCATATATCTCTTAAATTCATCACTTATTCTCCCTCCTGTTCCTTTGCTTTGTAGGTAGTGTAGAAGTCATAGAATGCATCCTCTAATGACTTGTCACCCTTAAGATTTTCAAGGGTATCGCACACAACCATCTTGCCGTCCATAATCATGGCAGCTCTGTCACATACCTTCTCAACAAGGTCAAATAAATGAGTAGAAATAATAACGCACTTACCCTGTTTCTTCATCGTAAGGATAAAATCACGAACATCTCTAGCAGCAATAATATCGAGACCATTTGTTGGCTCATCAAAGATAATAAACTCTGGGTCGTGGATTACTGAGATTACAAGAGATACCTTCTGACGCATACCCTGAGACAACTTACTAATCTTAGTGTCTGCAAAAGAAGTAATACCAAAGTTCTCAAACAATTCTACCTTTCTACTCTGTGCCTTATCCTTAGGAATGTGATAAAGCTCAGAAAAGAAATCATACATATTATTTGCAGTAGACTTCATGTCTAATTTCAAGTCAGTTGTGAGAAACGCGAGCTTAGATCTCACCTCCTCAGGTGAAGTAACCGCACTAATATCGTTATAAATAACATCACCCTGATCTGGCTTAATTAATGTTGCAAGCATTCTCATAGTTGTTGTCTTACCTGCACCATTAGGGCCGAGGATACCAAATATCTCTCCCGAGTGTGTTTCAAAACTGATTCCGTCTACTGCTACCTTTTTGTCACTTTGCAAATCTAATTTCTTCTGCTGCGCTTTGCTGATGCGAAATGTCTTAACTAAGTTTTCCGCTTTTAAAATCTCCATTGTGAGATTCTCCTTTCAACGTTTGACTCATCTTCCCTTATTTTTCTCACTCACGCCACGACATAAAGTGGGAAATTCCATAATCACGGCAACTAGACATAAAATGTCCTATATCAACAATAAAAAATAGCTGTGAAAATCAGTTTCCCACTTTACACAGCCATATTTTAATGTTAATAAATAAATATTTATAAAGTAGGTGTTCCCTTATATGCTCTCATCCTACGTTTCTTACGTCCATTACCTCTACCCTTAGTTGCTCTGACAACCAATGCAATCACACAACCAATAATAGCTGTAATAAGAACTGCCACAATGGTACTGATAACAGGATTCTTCTTAATGAACTTACCAAGCTTACTCTTCTCGAGCTTGCTCTCAAGTGCTGCGAGCTTACCCTTCTTGACAGCAGGCTTCTTCTTAACCACTTCACCTGACTTATTAGTCTCAGTAACCTCTACCTCTTCTCCACTAGTTTCAGCAACTACTTCACTGGATTCAGTAGGAAGCGTGTCATCAGGAGTCATAATAGGATCACATACAGGCCTCTCACTCACTGTGAGATTAAAGTGCTGATAATCACCTAATGTACCAGGCATAACAGATGTAGGATCATTCTCCCAGCATGCGAGGTTACCATAAGCTGTAACAGTAGCTACATACCATGGCTGCATTGAATACTCTGTAGTAGGGATACCGCAGACTGCGACCGCCACGCCATGACCATTCTCATTAACTGTATAAACTGTCATTCCTGTACCAGCAAGAGATGTTGTACCTGTCTTACCACCAAGGAAAGCAGCGATGTGAGAATCTTCACCCTCTGCTGTTGTAGCACAAAGCCATGGATCCAAGATAAGCTTATTTGTGTTATTAACAATAGACCATCCATCTGCGTGATAGTTAGTGCCCTCGAAGATATGTGATGGAGAACCAATTACCATACAGAAATCAGGATTCTGAACCGCATTAGTAATAATCAATGTAAGGTCATAGGCTGTTGTGTAATGGTTATCGTCGTGAAGACCATTAGCATTTACGAAGTGTGTTCCAGTACATCCGAGATTACGAGCTCTAAGGTTCATAAGCTCAGCAAATGCGGATAACTTATAGTTAGCAAGTACTTCATCAGCTGTCAGACCAAGCTGATCAGTAATATAGGATGCATCTACACCGTCTGGTCCAACCTTACCGGAACCAGCTGGATAATTCTCGAACAAGGAATCGATAACACCCTCGGCAACTACGTTAGCTGCATCGTTACCAGAAGGAAGCATCATTCCGTAGAGAAGTTCTGAGAATCTTACTTCCTCACCTACAGATACATACATAAGTGTAGAGTCAGAAGTTACATTATCAATAGCATTCTGAGATACAGTCAAAATCTTATCTGGATCAATGTAATCCAGTCCGAGCTGTGCTGTCATAATCTTGGTCATGGATGCTGGATAAACTCTATCATGAGCATTCTTTCCAAGTACGATCTCACCTGTTGTGGTATCGTACGCACAATATGCAGCACAATTGACTGACTCAAGTGGTGGGATATCAATTACAGGCTGACTTACGTCGGCTGCAGTCCTCATCCCTGGCAGAAAGACCATTATGGCAGCCGTCAGTATTGCTACTGAGGCTGCTACCACACGTGAAATCTTTCTTTTAATCATATCTATACTCCTTATCAATTCTCGCTGGAAGAATCGTCCTCGCCCTTAGCACTTTCTGCGCTTTCGGCGCCGTCTGTGCTTTCGCCAGCGTTCTCAGATGTAACCTCGGAAGCACCCTCTGCGCCTTCCTCAGCAACCTCCTCTTCTGGCTCCTCATAGTAAGTTAAAGCAAAGTCAACAACGGATGCTCCGTTAGATCTCATGAGCTTAACACCAGAAGTTGCACGTGAAAGTGTAGGGATTTCCTTAGCATGAACTCTAATTACGACACCAGTATTAGTGATAATAAGGAGATCCTCATCATCAGATACCAATGTACATCCGATAAGATTACCAGTCTTCTCAGATACTCTGTATGTGATAAGACCCTTACCACCTCTGTTCTGATAACGGTACTCATCAACAGAACTTCTCTTTCCGTAACCCTTCTCAGAGATAACGAGAAGCTCACCGTTATCTGTTACAGGTACCATACCTACGATAGCATCGTCATCATCAATCTTCATACCACGAACACCAGATGTGTTACGTCCAGTCTCACGTACGTCGTCTGAGTTAAATCTGATAGCCTTACCTGAAGCAGAAACAAGGATAATCTCCTGTCCAGGAAGTGTCTCAGCAATACCAACAACCTGATCGCCCTCACGAACGTTAATAGCAATAAGACCGTTTTTATTAATGTTCTTATAGCTATCTACTGGTGTTCTCTTAACAATACCGTTACGTGTAGCAATTGTGAGATAACGCTCCTCACCATCGAATCCATCTACCGGAATGATGTTTCTAATCTTCTCGTTCTCCTGGAGATTAAGAAGGTTTACGAGAGCTGTTCCCTTAGCTGTACGGGACATTGTCTCAGGAATCTGATAGCCCTTGAGCTTAAATACACGACCTGTATTTGTAAAGCAGAGGAGCCACTTATGTGTTGTTGTAGTAAGGATCTTCTCGATGTAATCCTCTTCTCTTGTACCCTGAGCGGAGATTCCTCGTCCACCTCTGTGCTGACTCTTATAGGAATCAACGAGCTGGCGCTTGATATATCCGAAGTGTGTAAGAGTAACAACGATATCCTCTTCCTGAATCAAAGACTCATCTGTAATATCATCGAACTGACCGTGAACGATCTCTGTTATTCTGTCATTAGCGAATCTACGCTTAACCTCAAGGATTTCCTCCTTGATTGTGCTTCTGAGGAGACCATTATCGCTGAGAATCTTATTGAAGTGCTCGATTCTGAGTGTGAGCTCTGCAATCTCTGCCTCCAACTTCTCTCTCTCGAGACCAGTAAGACGACCAAGTCTCATATCTACGATTGTCTGAGCCTGCTTATCAGAGAATCCGAACTTCTCCTGCATTCTTACCTTAGCCTCAGCCTCAGTTCTAGAAGAACGGATGATATTAATAATCTCATCGATATGATCCATAGCAACGAGGAGACCCTCATCGATATGTCTCTTGGCCTCTGCCTTCTCGAGATCATACTTTGTACGTCTAGTAACTACATCCTCCTGGTGAGCAACATAGTACTTAAGTGCATCGATAAGTGTAATTGTTCTTGGCTCGAGCTTACCGTCAGCATCAGGTACAAGAGCAATCATATTAGCGCAGCAAGCTTCCTGCAATGAGCAATTCTTATAAAGCTGATTAAGAACTACATCTGGGTTAGCTTCCTTCTTGACCTCGATTACGATACGAACCATCTCGTTACGGTCAGACTCATCACGAATACCGGAGATACCTTCTACCTTCTTCTCCTTAACAAGGTCAGCCATTCTCTCGATGAGACGGGCCTTGTTAACTGCAAATGGAAGATCATGAACGATAATTCTCTGTCTGCCGTTGCCATACTCCTCAATTTCTGCGTGAGCACGTACAACAATACGACCCTTACCTCTTGTATAAGCATCTCTAATACCTGAAGTACCGAGAATCATACCACCTGTTGGGAAGTCAGGACCCTTAACAACTGTCATAAGCTCATCTACAGTAACATCAGGGTTATCAAGCATCATTACAACACCATCAATAACCTCACCCATGTTGTGTGGTGGGATGTTAGTAGCCATACCAACAGCGATACCAACAGAACCATTTACGAGAAGGTTAGGGAATCTTGCTGGAAGTGTAACTGGCTCGTAGTCATGCTCATCGAAGTTAGGACGCATATCTACAGTCTGCTTCTCAATATCACTCATCATCTCGAGGGCAACCTTCTCAAGTCTTGCCTCTGTGTATCGGTAAGCAGCAGGTGGGTCACCGTCGATAGAACCGAAGTTACCGTGACCGTCAACCAATGTGTGTCTCAGTGAGAAATCCTGAGCAAGTCTTACTAATGCATCATATACAGAAGCATCTCCATGTGGATGGAAACGACCAAGAACATCACCGATAGTAGTAGCGCACTTACGGTAAGGCTTATCTGGAGTAAACTTCTGAGTGTACATAGAATAGAGAATTCTTCTCTGAACTGGCTTAAGTCCATCTCTGATATCAGGAAGAGCTCTGTCTGAGATAACGGACATCGCATAGTCGATAAATGACTTCTTCATCTCCTGCTCAAGATCTACTGGAACAATAGTTTTCTGCTCAGACTTAAAGACGGAATCCATCTCCGCTTCAATCTTCATTCTCTGTTCTTTGGATTTGTTATTTGCCATTTTTTCCTCCGCCCTGTATTAGGGTTTATCAATACAAAAAATATTCCGCTTATAATTATAACATAACTTTAAATATATTTATAAAATACGCGCGTATTATTATAATAATAGAGAAAAAAATTCTTTCAGTTTTGCAACACTTTTAAAACTGATATCGTCTAATATTCATACGAGGAAAGGAGTCGTGGTTATTCATTATGGGAATGAGCTTTACACTGCCAGATATTGAAGAACTTATAGAACATTATTCTGATGATGTTCTTAAGGTTTGCACATACTATCTTGGCAAGAGAAGCCTCGCCGAAGATGCTTACCAGGATGTTTTCCTTAAGGTACTTAGAAAAAGTGACACTTTCGATGGTAAGTGCCCGCCTAAGTACTGGCTCCTGTCAATTACTCGTAACGTTTGCAAAGATTATCTTAAGTCTGCCTGGTCTACCAAAGTAAGCAGCTTTGATTATCTGAAGGAAGCAGCTGGTGAGAAAGCAGATGTATCTGAAATTCACTCATCACGAATAACACCTTCCAAGGATGGTCGCCAGCAGGAAGATAAATACTTTGACAAACTTCCACCAGAAGGAGACCTGTGGAATGCTCTTAACGAGCTTCCTGCGGCTTACAAAGACGTTGTAATGTATAAGTTCTACTTTGATATGGATAACGCGTCCATAGCTAAAGTCTGTGGCATCACAGAAAGTTCTGTAAGATCGAGACTTTTCAGAGTAAGAAAGAAACTTATTAAGTACGAGAAGAAAAACGGATATTTGCCAGGAGAAATTTATGAGAAATCTATTTGACGACAACATCAAACAGACTTTCGAGGAGAATCTCGGTGACATTCACGCATCTGACGAATTAAAGTCTAAATTGCTGGCTCGCCTTAACAACGAGTCTATCGAGACTCCTCGTAATAAAGTTGAATTAACTGCAATTTCCCCAGACTATGTATACAACAATCAGCAGCATCAGCGTAACAGAAAGTCAAATATCATATGGCTTACTGCTGCATTAGCATCTGCGGTTATTATTCTAATTAGTTCCGGAATGACACACTTCTTCGGAAACCACAAAGAAGTCCAGTTTGAACCAGCATTAGATGCTGAAGCAAGTTCTAGTGTACTCATCGAAGGCAACACAAGCGCCCTAATCGCGCAGGAACAAGGAGTAGCTAACTATCCAGCAAAAGCTGTGGAACGAATTAATCACGAGGAAATCCAAAGAGCCCGCATGCAAAATGCAAAAGATGATTACCTCTCATATAACAGCAGAGCCCGCCGAGTTTAATCGGGGGCTCTTTTTTTGACTTCTTTTAGCTAATTGGATTCTTGGTTGGCTTTCCTGCCTGTCTTGGATACTGTGGCGGAGTGTGCTTAGTCTTACGCACAACCACGATAGAACGATTCATGTCCGTGCCAGGAAGCATAAACTCATCCACTTTCTCGATTTTGCCTCCGAGGACCGCGATAGCTTTACCAGAAGCTGCGACCTCATCCTCTGAGTGGCCCTTCATGGCAAGGAACACGCCACCAACTTTCACGAAAGGCAGACAATACTCGCAAAGCACAGGGAGCGACGCAACCGCTCTTGCTGTGGCGATGTCGTACTGCTCTCTTGTTTTCTTGTCCTTTCCTGCGTCCTCCGCTCTAGAGTGAAGCGTTCTGTAAGTGTCGAACTTAAGCTCACCTGCAACTTCATTAAGAAAGTTAAGACGCTTCTGAAGTGAGTCCATAAGTGTGAGGTCTATGTCTGGAACCGCGATCTTAAGCGGAACACCAGGGAAACCAGCACCTGTTCCTACGTCAATAATAGAAAGCTTCTTACGCTTCTGCTTAGCCTGCTCAGCAGCAATATAAGGAAGCAGTGTAAGTGAATCCGCGAAATGACGAATGGCAACACCTTCGTCATCCACGATGTTTGTAAGGTTCATTACCTTATTCTTCTCACGAAGCAACTCGGCATATACTTCCAGGCTATGATAATTCTCCTGGGACAGATCAATACCGATATCCTTCAGTGCTTCCATCAAAATTGGTGTAATTCCATCAGCCATTTTTATTCCTCTTAATCATTTCAAGATAAACGTGCAATACAGAAATATCCGCAGGAGAAACTCCAGAAATTCTTGAAGCCTGTCCGAGGTTCTCTGGACGGTGCTTGCTTAGCTTCTGGCGAGCCTCAAGTCTTAATCCCTTAATATCTTCATAGTCGATATTCTCAGGCAGCTTACGACGCTCCATATCAGCGAATTTCTCGATTTTCTCCAACTCCAACTTAAGGTAGCCTTCATATTTAATATCTGTCTCTACCGCATACTTCACGTAATCAGGCAGTTCACGTCTGTTCTTATCCAAAGGTGCGATCATGTCGTAAGTAATATTAGGACGTCTTACCAACTCCATGAGCGAAATACCTGATGGTGGCAAAACATATCCAGCAGAAGCGAGAATCTCTTCCATAACAGGAGAAGGTCCAAGATATACACCTGCCAGTCTCTCCTTCTCTTCCTCGATAAGCTGCTGTTTCTCCTCATACCTAGCAAAGCGCTCATCATCCACCATGCCAATCTTATGAGCGACAGGTGTAAGACGTCTATCCGCATTATCCTGTCTAAGGAAAAGTCTATATTCTGCACGGGAAGTCATCATACGATATGGCTCCTGTGTTCCCTTAGTTACAAGGTCATCAATAAGTACACCAATATAGCCCTGAGAACGGTCAATAATCATTGGTTCCTTACCAAGAAGCTTAAGAGCGGCGTTTATTCCTGCCACAATACCCTGTCCTGCAGCCTCCTCATAACCAGAAGAGCCGTTAACCTGACCAGCCGTGAACAAACCATCTACAATCTTAGACTCCAGAGATGACTTCAATGAGAGCGGATCAACGAGATCGTACTCGATAGCATACGCATGACGCTGAATAACCGCGTTGGAAAGTCCTGGAAGGGAATGAACCATCTTAACCTGAACTTCCTCAGGCAGACTGGTACTAAACCCCTGAAGATACATCTCATTTGTATCCTTGCCCATTGGCTCTACAAATATCTGATGTCTCTCCTTATCGCTGAATCTCATAAACTTGTCTTCGATGGAAGGACAATAACGTGGGCCAATTCCAGTGATTACGCCACTATACAAAGGTGAACGATCCATATTACTAGAGATAATCTCCTTAGTATCAGGAGTAGTCCACAAGGACCAGCATGGAATCTGCTCCTGAGGAACCTTGGCACCATTCATCTCTCTATCGTATGAGAAAGGTGGCACATCAAGTTCACCGTCCTGTCTGGTAAGTGCATCAAAATCAACCTGTCTCGAATTAATACGAACCGGAGTACCTGTCTTAAATCTGAGCATAGGGATTCCGAGATCAGCTAGTGACCTAGATAATCCTTCAGAACGAGGAAGTCCATCTGGACCACTCTGCGCGATAACCTCTCCTCTGATGGTAATGGATTCCATATATGTACCAGAACAGATAACAACTGCAGACGCCTTAAAAACAGCACCAGACGCAGTTCTTACACCACATACTGTTTCCTTGCCTTCAGCATTCTTAGAAGTAAGCAAATCAGTAATATGACCCTGGCGAATCTCCAAGTTATCCATATCCTCCAGAGCACTCTTCATAACGGAAGAATATCTGCTTCTGTCCATCTGGGCACGAGGGGAATAAACAGCAGGTCCCTTGGAACGATTAAGCATACGCATCTGAATACAACATTCATCTGCAACCTTACCCATAATGCCGCCGAGAGCATCAATCTCTCTTACGAGCTGGCCCTTAGCTGTACCACCAATACTTGGATTACATGGAAGATTAGCAATACTATCGAGAAACAATGTAAACAATACTGTCTTAAGACCCATCTTGGCGCAGGCATGAGCAGCTTCGCATCCAGCATGACCAGCACCAACAACGGCTACGTCATACTCTCCGCCCATATATGCATATTCAATTTTCAAAGCTTCTTCAATATTCATATTACGTTCCCTTATTTTCCAATACAGAACTCTGAGAAAATAGTATCAGCCAGCTCGGAAGATACTGTCTTACCTGTAATGTCTCCGATATCGTCAAGAGCACTTCTGATAACGGAGGATGCGATATCAACGCCCATTCCACTGTCGCATACCATAGCCGCCTCATTAAGTTTGTTATTGGCGGACATAAGAAGTTCTCTGTGTCTTCCATTAATTACGATAACCTCATCGGATACCAGTCCGCCTGCATGCTCGTAGCAGTCGAGAATCATCTCCTTAAGACTTCCAAGATTAATTCCTTCAGGAGCACTAATAGATACATTCTGAGTAATGTCCATGGACTCCAACACCTTGATAATCTCTTCCTTATCAGGATTCTCTCCTATATCGCTCTTAGTAAATACTGCACGTGTTCTAGCCACATCAGCATCAGCTATCAGTTCCTTAACATCGTCTACAGATGTATCAGGGGCTATAAGGCAAAGAATCATGTCCGCCTCCATGGCAGCCATTCTCGCACGCTTTACACCAATTTCCTCCACTACATCATCAGTTGTTCTGATGCCGGCAGTGTCAGTAAGCACCACAGGAATACCCTCGATATTTACCGCAATCTCCAGAGTATCTCTTGTAGTACCAGGAATTTCAGTAACAATTGCTCTCTCGAAGCCCGCAATAGAGTTAAGGAGTGTGCTCTTACCGCTGTTAGGAAGACCAAGGAGAACCACTTTCATGCCGTTGGTAAGCATTTTGCCGCGGCCGTAACTTTCGGCCAAATCCTTAAGGCTGTCTGCGCACTCACGGCAATTACGTGACACGTTGTCCGCATTCTCAGGTGTGTCCTCGTGCTCCGGAAACTCCACAATCATCTCGATGAGAGCCATAACCTTGTAAAGCTTGTCCTCGATAGTGGCAAGTCTGCCCGAAAGTTTTCCATAAAGCTGGGAGTTAGCCGCCTTGAGGGCACGTTCGGAAGAGGCACCAATTACTTTCATAACGGCCTCCGCCTCACTAAGGTCCAGCTTGCCGTTTACGAAAGCACGCTTGGTGAACTCACCGGGACCAGCAGGGCGTATACCAATGCTGTATAAAACGCGAAGAATCTCCTGTCTAACAGCGTCGCCGCCATGACAGGAGATTTCTATCATCTCGTCACCAGTATATGAGTGTGGTGCCTCGTAACGAACAAGCACCACTTTATCTATAGACTCAGAAGTCTGTGGGTCAAAGAACTCTGCATAAGCAGCTTCGTAACCCTTTACCTCTGAAAGAGCAATTCCACATCGATCGTTAGAAGCTCTTAATACACGCACGCAGGAAGACATAATTTCACATAAACTAGCACCTGAAACGCGTATTACTGCAAGACCAGCAGTTCCAGCTGGCGTAGAACATGCACAGAAAGGCTCGTCTCCACCAAGAACTGACATGGATTTAATTAAGCCTCGTCTGGAGTAATGATTACTCGTCTATTTGGCTCATCACCCTCAGAGTGTGTTGAGATACCATCTGTATTCTGAAGATAAGCATGTACAACTCTTCTCTCAGCTGGGTTCATAGCCTCCATTGCAACCTTACGGCCTGTCTTTCTAACCTTGGAAACAGCACGATCAGCAAGGTTCTTAATAACCTGCTCTCTGTGCTTTCTGTATCCACCAACGTCGAGGTGTACGTGAACACGCTCTTCGCTGTGCTTATTAGCGATAAGGTTTGTCATGTAAGAAATAGCATCAAGTGTCTCACCATGACGGCCGATAGCAGCACCACAGTCACCACCAGATACAGAAATATAAATAGCATCATCCTCACGATAGGAATCCATATTACCGTGGATACCGATACCGGAAAGAACCTCAGCTACGAACTGAACTGCAGCTTCCTCAGCCTCACTTACAGCATCACCCTCGAAGCTCTCGTCATCACCGTAGTAAATAACCTCTTCCTCTTCCTCAGCAATATCAGCTGTAACCTTAACCTCAGCATCCTTGCTGCCAAGACCAAGGAATCCACCTGCAGGCTCATTTATTACTTCAACTTTAACATCATCCTTAGATACGCCAAGCTCTGCGATTGCCAAATCGATAGCCTCACCAACGGACTTAGCTGTCTTAATAACTGACTTTTCCATTATATTTGCTCCTTAAAACTAGATTACTTCTTGTTGTTTCCGTCGCCGGACTTCTTAAATGCATTAGCCTTCTTAACAGCCATCTCAGCCTTCTTTGCCTCATATGGCTTAGTAAACATGTAATAAACGATAACCTGTGTGAGAAGACCCATGATACCACCAACTACCCAGTAAAGACCCATTGCTGCTGGGAGAGTGAATGTAGTAAAGAGCATGAAGATAGGAAGAACGATGTTCATTGTCTTCATCATCTGCTCAGCCTGATCTTCCTGAACCTGACCAGCTCTTGCAGGATTATTCTTAGCGCGCTCCTTGGCTTCCTTCTGCTCCTTGTAACCTGGCTTAAGCCATGTTGTAAGCTTCATAGCAAGAATCTGTGTTGCTACTACAAGGATTGGGAAAATCAAAAGTGGAACGTATGTCTTAGGATCCTTGAAAATTGTTATAGGATTCCATGATGGAGTCATTGTGAGGTCCATTCCGAGGAAGTGGAAGTCAAAGAGCTGATCCATATTGATGAGCTTCTCTGAGAGACACTTTCTAAGGAATTCACTATTGTTGTTCAAAGCCTCGATAAGTCCGATATGAGATGTCTCAGTGATTGTTCTAGCATTCTTGAGAACACCCATCTTATCACCGATCTTAACCATCTTATCGATATTAGAGGAACCAACCTGAGCAACATAACAAAGTGGTCCACTAACGATACGCCAGATAGGCCAGATGAAGATCAACTGAAGGAAAGGAAGGATACAACCGGCAAAACCACCTGCACCATTCTCCTGCTGAAGCTTCATGAGCTCTTCGTTATACTTCTGCTTATCGTTGCCATACTTTCTCTGAAGTTCTGCAGTCTTTCCAGAGAGAGCCTGCATCTTAATCATTGACTTCTGGCTTCTTACGTTAAGAGGAATAAGAAGTCCTCTAATAAGAATTGTCAAAAGGATAATGGCGATACCATAGTTACCAGTGAACTGGTAGAAGGATCTTGTAATCCATCCGAAGAGTGTGTAAAGAGGTCCCAAGAGACTGAACTTTGCAGCACCCATAATTAATAATGTGTTAACCATAAAAACTCCAAAAATACAAATTAGCGAACCGGATCATATCCACCTTTGGAAAAGGGATTACATCTTAAAATTCGCCAAATTCCACGAGGCACTCCGCGAATAACCCCATGCTTCTCTATGCAACCAATCATGTACTCTGAGCATGTTGGCTGATACTTACAACAATTACCTAATGAAGGAGAAATGTACTTCTGGTACATTCTAATAAGTTTAATTAGAAACTTCCCTATCATGATTTGTCTCCTCAAGAACACCAACCTTCTTCAATAGCTTTTCCATATCCTGGAAAATCTCACTATATTCAGGTATGCTTTCCAAATTTCTCAAGGTAATAACAATATCGTACCCTGGTACGATTCCTGGTTCTAGCCTTCTGTATGCTTCACGCATAAGCCGCCTTGTGCGGTTTCTTCCGACAGCGCCGAGAAGTCGCTTATTAGCACAGAACCCAACTCTAACAATATTCTTAGGGATTGGCGTCAAATTATGCTTAATCCCCTTAGGTCGCCTAAAAGCATGGATGGTAATATACCTTCCGCATGCGAATGTTCCCCTCTTATACACACGGGAGAACTCATAGTTGAACCTTAATGCTAAAGATTCCACTTATCTTCAGGCCTTCCTTCACTAGAATTCAAAAAAGGACCACTTGCCGTGGTCCTAGGCTGTCATTAATTAAGCTGCGAGAACCTTTCTTCCCTTAGCTCTTCTTCTCTTAAGAACATCACGACCAGAACGTGTAGCCATTCTTGCACGGAAGCCATGAACCTTGGATCTCTGTCTCTTCTTAGGCTGATATGTCATCTTCATTGTAATATTCCTCCATATCTTATCTTAATAGTTACGCCACATGGCGCTACTTCTGAACATAATTAGCTTTCCAATTATATTCTCGATGTATAGAACTGTCAAGGAAAATTCCTTAAAGGTTCTTTAATTACTTCATTTTACGTGACTGTTTATCAATATACATAGCTGTATCTGAGAAACTAATCAGGTCTTCCAGATTAATTCCGGCTCTAATTCGACGCTCAGAAATACCGATACTAGCATCTACTTCATAAGACTTGTCCTCGAGCTCAGGATCCGTAGCACAGTGATTACGGATTCTATCGTGTATATTCACAAAGTCTGGGAGAAGTTCTCTGTCACCGACGATACAGATGGCAAATTCATCACCACCATATCTCGCGCAGATACCTCTGTTGCCCACGTAAGCCTTAAGAGAACGCGCCAAAGCCTTTATCGCACAGTCACCATCGTTATGGCCGTAGTTGTCGTTAATTGTCTTAAGGCCATCCATATCAATGGAGAAAACAGAAATAACACTTCCCATATTCTTAGGGTCATCTATCATCTCCTGCACCTTCTTCAAGAAGCCACGACGGTTATAAAGCCCTGTGAGGTAGTCGCTTTCGCTCAGATGCTCAATCTTGCTCATAGCACCGATTAGCTTATTTTTATTAATTACCGCACTGACTACTGATGACATGTAAAGCGAGAATTCTTCAAAACGCTGTTCATCTCTAAGATCAATCTTATCGTATGCCTGCACCATCAAACCCCAGGACTCATCGTTGGATCTTATCTGCTTTGCAAGAATAATATTGAATTTACCACCCTTCTTCAGAACCAAATCAATATCAGGTGCTGTGGTTGGATAATTATAGTATTTATTGCGATAACTAAATTCACCATTAACCCCGGCAAATATTCCGTGAATACAACCCGCGTGATTATTTATACCGATAAAATAATAATAATCTGTCCAAAGCCACAAATAGTGTCGTAACTCCATAGCCGCATCATCAATGCTCTCCATATTAATTGAACGGGATACAAAGTGACCCATCTCTAACATGTGTCTGAAATAATCCTGATTGTCCTTTGACAGACGTGATACGACATCAAACCACTCCTGATTACGACTAGCTGGACATCCGCAGGAACTGTCAAACTTAGGAATATAGTGAGTGATTTTCTTCTGAGTTACGCCTGTCAAATTAGGACTCCACTCACTTATTGTGCCCATAATCATGCTGACGATACCTTCATAATCAGGCTCACATGTACTTATTCCAGGATTATGCATCTTGGCCTCTCTGATGCCATCAAATCCAGTCACTACAACCTGCTGTGGAACCAGAATTCCATTTCTCATCAAACAATCACAAACACCAACTGCCATGGAATCATTCGCACATACTATTGCGTCCGGCATCTCATAACCATTATCAATAAGTTCCTGCATAACCAGTTCTGCTCTAGCATCCCAGAAATCACCATGGAAGATATTCTCTTCAGAATACGTAAGACCATGTTCAAGAAGACTTTGCTTAAAGATTTCTTCTCTCTCATCAGAGAAAGGGTTACCCTTATTACCTGCGAACATGTGGACAATCTTGCAATCATGTTCCTCGATAACATGGTCAACCATCTGCTTAAATCCACTTCTATAATCATAAGAACTGTTTATACAGCCATCCACATCATGCTCGAAGCTGAATATCGGAATTTGTCTCTCCTTAGCAAGTGCAACCAGTGCATCCACAACCTTCTTAGACTCCAGCATCTCTACAAACATAATGATCGCAGCCAGATCCATCTCGCTAATATAATCAACCAGTCTGAGCATAACTTCCTCGTTACTGAAATCCAGCATTACCGAGCCAAATGTCACACCCGCAACAACATAATCATTAGCAATCTCAGGTGTCTGCATAGCAGAAATAAACTGGTTAAAATTCTCAGCATCTTCCCACACGCCGCAAACTGCAATTACTTTTCTCTTATCTTCACACTTGGAAATCTTTTCTAATCGAATATTCTTTATCTTTACACTGGCGAGACTTTCTGTGTTTCCAAGATTGAATTCGACACGAGCATTATCGTCAGTGTCATACTTCATATCGATATAAATATTATGTCTCTGGTAGTGGCTGTCCAAATACACCGATCTGTAAGGGAGATACTGCGCCCAACCCACGTCAGGTGCTGTCACCGCTGCCGAAATAGTCCTTGGGCTTTCTGCGCAGGCGTCGAAAGAGAGGCAATAAGTCTCACCCTTAACAAGAGGAACTTTACCCTGCAAAACCTGGATAGAGAAAACCTCGTCGCCAACATCGCTTATGTCAACAACAAACTCGTCGTCAACAATACTACAGTTTCCGTTACCATTTCTGTGGAGTTGGAACTCCCAGTCCTTCGAATCTGAGAGGAGAAGATTTCCTGTCTCATCTGCAGGTCTCATGTTAAGTTCTTTAACTGGACGGGTTACATTCTCATCATATTCATCCTTCTGATATACACGCACATAGTCGATATACATCTGTGCACTATCGCCATACTTAGTTTTAATATCAGGCTCACCTGCCCATGTAGAGCCAATAGAAAGATTCAGACAAATAGCAAAAGGCTTATTAAAAGGAGCAGGATATGGTGCTATCTCGCTTCCGTCAGGATTCTGAGAGAACCAATAACCTGTACTGAAAAACTTCTTTCCATCTATAAAAAATGATATCTCATCAGGATTCCACTCACAGGCATACACATGAAACCCATCACAATATCTTCCATCATAAATATGGTCAGTTCCCTGACGCTGAGCAATAGGGGCACCGAATCTGACAGTAGAGTAATTCTTAGTAGGTTCCTGACCAAGAATCTCCATAATGCCAATATCACCACTTCGTGGCCACTCACCATAAATTTCCTGATCTGAAATTAATTTGAATGCAGGAAGGAATCCTCTTCCTGAAGGAATCTTGATTCTTGCTTCAAAACGGCCATAAGTAAAAGTCTTCAGTCCATTTGTTGTAAGATATCCTGAATAATAACTAACGGAACCATCGGAATTAATAGTTTTCTCTGGTCTAATGACAGCACAACTATCCTTAATGAAAACTATCTTCTTATTATCTGTATATTCCTGAAGTTCCTGATTAATCCAATGAGGTTCATGGCACTCGATATTCCAGCTGGACGAATCAAATTCATCTGCATCAAATTCATCTGCCCATACCAGTTTGTAGGAATCACTCATACCGCTTGTCCCCCTTTTACCATAGTGTATCACGGTAAAGAAAAAACGTCACCAAATATAAAAGATTCCTAGTTCTCTTTTACATCTGATGACGTTAACCTATATCGCACTACTCAACGTAGTACATTGACTAATAATCATGGTAATGCATTGTGTTGCTTATATCAAGTATTCATTAAAATAAAACTATGACAAAAACCGTGAATAAAACAATTGGTTCAAGAATACGAGAAGCCAGAGATGCTGCTGATCTTACCCAGCCGCAACTCGCCGATTTAATTGGCATAAATTGGAAAACTCTATCCGCTATTGAGCGTAGTGTTCAAAATCCGTCTCTTAAAACCATCTGCAAAATTAGCGATGCGTTAGCTGTGTCATGCGATTATCTTCTTATGGGAGTAAAACACGGTGAAACACCTACAACTTTTGAAAGAATCAAATATCTTAACCCTAAATACCAGAAAATTCTGAACGATCAAATTACCATGATGCTCGAAGCTCAGAAAAACATGGAGTAATTAACAACTACCAAACATAGTAAGTTTGTGTTATACTCCGTCTTGTTCTTCACGCCTCTATAGCTCAGGAGGTAGAGCGCATCCATGGTAAGGATGAGGTCGCCGGTTCAAATCCGGCTGGAGGCTCCAAATTATAAGACCTGTCTCAGATGAGGCAGGTCTTTTGATTTGATTTTATTTAGTTCTCCTCCAACAACTTTTTATCCATGGAGTTATCGTAGAAGTATTTAATTACAGCGCGTCTGGTAACAATTCCGATGTATGCTCCTCTGTCATCTACAATCGGAATAAAATTCTGATTCAGCACATTCATAAGCAACTCATCAATAGATGCCATGATATTAACCGCAGGATTATTCTCCAGTGTCTTAGCAAGGTCAATCTCACTAATATGAAAATTCTCCAGATCCTCAATAGCTCTAGTGTGAGGCTCACCGGACTCACCCTTAACAATAAACCAGAGCAAATCGCCTTCACTGATAGTTCCCTGATAATTACCTTCTCTGTCGATGACCGGAATAGCAGAATATCCGTGATGGCGCATCTTTTCCAACGCCTGTCTTACAGTATAGTCGTTATAAAGAAAGGCTGTCTCAGCCTTAGGAATCATAAAAAAAGCTATATTCATATATCGTTCCCTCAAACAAATATTACCCTCTTATTATATCCCATAAACCGGAAGGATATGGGCAAAAAGAGGGCAGTATTCAAAAGTTAATATCTAATTAATAATTGGGATTATTCCATTCCCTGTTCTGCTTTCCACTCCAGATACTCATCGTATCCCATACGCTTATCAATAATTCCATCTGGAACAATCTCGATAATTCTATTGGCAATTGTATTCATAAGCTCACGGTCATGTGAGTAGAAAAGAATGCTTCCTGGGAACTTCTTAATACCTTCATTAAGAGCTGTAATTGACTCCAAATCAAGGTGGTTAGTAGGATCGTCAAAGATAGTAACGTTTGCATTAACAAGCATCTGTCTACTTAACATACATCTAACCTTCTCTCCTCCGGAAAGAACATTAGCCTTCTTAAGAGCCTCTTCACCAGAGAAAAGCATACGACCAAGGAATCCTCTTACGTAACTCTCGTTCTGATCCTTAGAATACTGACGAAGCCAGTCAACAAGACTCAAGTCACAGTTATCGAAGAACTCAGAATTATCCTTAGGAAGATAAGATCTTGATGTAGTAACACCCCACTTAATATCTCCCTGGAACTCGTCCTCAGGACAAACCTCTGCCAGAATATCGAACAGCTGTGTAATAGCAACTTCATCCTTACTGATAATACCGATATGATCGCCCTTCTCCATTGTGAAGGAAATATCATTAAGTGTCTGTCTTCCGCCCTTATTTGCAGTCAGGTTCTTAACAAAGAGAACATCGTTACCGATTTCTCTGTCCTGATTAAATGCTATAAATGGGTATCTTCTAGAAGATGCCTTAACTTCAGGGAGCTCCAAGTTATCAAGAAGCTTCTTACGGGAAGTAGCCTGCTTGGACTTAGAAGCGTTAGCTGAGAATCGTGCAATAAAGTCCTGCAACTCCTTACGACGCGCCTCAATCTTCTTTGTCTGATCCTTAAGCTGACGAAGAGAGAGCTGTGTATACTCGTACCAGAAATCGTAGTTACCCTGGAACAAAGTAACCTTACTAAAATCGATATCAACAATGTGAGTACATACCTTATTAAGGAAGTGTCTGTCGTGAGATACAACAAGAACGCAGTTCTCATAATCGAGAAGATAATTCTCGAGCCAACGACAGCTGTTAAGGTCAAGGTGGTTAGTAGGCTCGTCGAGGAGGAGATAATCCGGTTCACCGAAGAGTGCCTGTGCGAGAAGGACTTTCACCTTCTGTCCACCAGTAAGATCCTTCATTGGTCTCTCATAGAAATCCTCACCAAGACCGAGACCCTGGAGAAGTATCTCCGCATTACTCTCAGCAGACCATCCGTCCAACTCGATAAACTCACCCTCGAGTTCACCAAGCAAAACTCCATCTTCATCATTAAAATCAGTCTTAGCGTAGAGTCTTTCCTTCTCCTTCATGATCTCATAGAGACGCTTATGACCCATGATTACAGTCTCACGAACTGTATACTCATCATACTTAAAGTGATCCTGCTCCAATACAGCGAGACGCTCATTCTTAGGAATATTTACAAATCCCTTCTGTGGCTCGATCTCCCCCTGAATAATCTTAAGGAATGTAGACTTACCAGCACCGTTGGCACCAATAATTCCATAACAACAGCCCTTATTGAACTGAATATTAACATCTTCGAACAGAATGCGAGCTCCAAAACGGAGCTCTACACTTGATACATCAATCATCTTAAACTTCCTTTATCCTTCAATTTCTTTACGGCGCATAAGATATCCTTCGAGCGCGATAATCCAATAAGTTGGCACGATCTTAGATACTACATGTAATGCCTTCTGAACAAAACCATACACGAACATCTGTCTGCCGAATCTCGCTGCTCTAATGGAAGCTGCTGCCAATCTGTCAGGGTCCGCTACGATATATTTGCGGAATCCTGAGAAATCCTTGGCCTTACCATCTGTCGCATTACTCTGGAATTCTGTCTTAACAGGACCAGGGCAAACTGTAGTTACAGCAATCTTATATGGACGGAGCTCGATATCCAATGCTCTGGAAAATGCTACCACATATGCCTTAGAAGCGGAATAGGCAGCAAATGTTGGCTGAGGTAAAAATGCTGCAGAAGATGCAACATTAATAATTCTTGGACCATTTAATCTAGAGAAAACGATATTTTCTCTAGTCATATAAGGAAGACAGATTCTGGAAAGAACTGAAAGTGCAGTACAGTTAAGAGCAACAGTATCAGCGAGTGCATCCTCGTCCTTATCAACAACATATCCGCGCTTACCCATGCCGGCACAGTTAATAAGAAGTCCGATTTTTGGCTTCTCCTCCTCGAGCTTTTCCTTAATAGCCTGAAGATCCTCAGACTTAGTCAGGTCAGCCTGGATGCAAACCAATCTGGAGTCACCGATATGGGACTTAAGAAGATCGAGCTTGTCGCCTCTTCTGGCAATAATCCAAATCTCCTGGAAGGGTAAACTGCCGTATACCCCATGACCTTTTACCACCTGCTTTACAAATGCTTCTCCAATTCCTGAAGATGCGCCTGTGATAATCGCAATGTTCAAATCATGCTTCTCCATAGTATGCCTCCTTTAGTTTTCCTTCTTGTTTTTCTTAGTAGGTAATCCGTTCTTTCCTAATTTATATGATAACACGCCACCTGCAACCACCAGGATTCCACCCAATATGCTGCCTGCGCCTATTAACACGAGCTTAAGTGTGCTTGTTCCTTTTTTTGCTTTTGCCTCACCAGATGTCTCCTGACTTTCGTCGGCGGTCACTGCTGAAGAAGTCTCCTCCTCGGGTTCCACAGTAGTAGAAGGCTTGGTCTCGTCGTGAACCACTGGCTTTATTTCGTCACCTGTGTAGTCCTTAAGGGCGATACCGTTGCTTCCAAGTGGCACCTCGTGGTCAAGTCCGATAAACTTGCCGTCAGAATTCTTCCACAAAACCTCACTTACGAATGTGTACTTCTCATCATCCCATGTAGTAAAGTCATCCTTCACAAGTCCACCTGTGTCACCGGAGTTGGCATTAAAGCACCAGAATGTATGATTAAGATGGTACTCACCAATAAGCTGTCTCATGTAAGTCATCCAAGTAAGATTATCACCTGTCATGAAGCCGCCCCACTCACCAATGAGAAGTGGCGCGATCTCCTGATCATCGATATAAAGCCATGAATCATACCAATAATCATCCATCAGTGATTCATAAGTAAATCCACCTTCGAACCATGGCTGCGCATACACTGCAGGACCATAATCATGAGGGGAATAAACAACCTGACTGTTACGATCCTTAGAACCAAAATCAATTGGATAATCAGCAACCGCACGGAGGTTTCCACCCCACCAGGAATTGAAATAATCCTCATCATTAGTTGAAGTAAAGTTATTGCTCTTAATATCTGTTGGATAGATCTGAATACCCTCGATAACAATCAGTGCGTTAGGGTTGTTATCCAGAATGATGTTACCTGCACGTTCTGCAGCATACTTCCAGTTATTAGAATCCTTGGAGTCATTCCAGATAGCATGACTTGGCTCAGATGCCTTACCATGTGGCTCATTCTTAATGTCATAAGCAACAATAGTATCGTTATTGGCATAACGCTTGGATACCCAGTCCAGTGCCTCAAAGTACTGGTCCTCAGAGAAACTATCGGAATACCAAAGTGGGTCCATATGTCCCATGGCGTCTGTCTTAGCACTATGGATATCAAGCATGATCTTAATACCATGGGCCTCGCACACCTCCAGAACATGCTCCCAAATCTGAAGTGAGTTCATGCCATCAAGATAAGCATTAGACGCGTGGTTATAGTTGGCTTCAGGGTACTCACCACGGGACCACTGAAGCAAGAGCTCTGCGGAAATAGGCACGCGGATAAGGTTAAAGCCGTGGTCCGAAATGGAAATGAGTGCGTCATCAAGGCTACAAGCCCACACGCCATCAAAGAGATTGGAACCAGTGTTATAACCGAACCAGGAAAGACCAGTAAGCCAAACCTCGTTACCATTCATATCAAGAATTTTATCTCCATCAGTTGTGAGCCAGTCATCACCCTGAACACCATGTGTTGTAGTTGTTGGTGCTACTGGATCACCAACAGGTGCGCCTGTTGTAGGAGTTGTCTCGTTACCAGAAGGAGTCTCAACTGAACTTGTGCCGGAGCCTTCAATTGATACGAGCTTGACTGAAGTAATTCCGGAACCATCAACCTGGATTCCGACATTACCATCAAATCCCCAATTGTTAGGACCGTCGGCGCTAACAACTGCAGTTACCTGCTTACCATTTATTGTATATGAATCAAAACCCCATCCTGAGGCTTTGGATACAGTTCCATCGAATTCTACAACTACAGTGATTGTCTGATATCCCTTACAACCAGATAGGTTAAGTGTAATCTGTCCGCCTGTTCCCCATGGGTTAGTACTCTCAACTTTTGCAGTAGGGTCAGCATTAACCAGTGTTGCTGGCATAGCCATGGAAATAGCTCCCACAGTCACCACTGAAGCAAGAAATGCTGATAACAATTTACGTAACTTCATTCTTTCTCTCCTTGTTACAATCACTCCAAAGCATAACAAATTTTAGAAATCAATAAAAGCAAAGGCACCGGTAAAACCAGTGCCTTTGACGTAATTTAACATAATTGTTATCTAGAAGACTTTATTACTTCTGGAATCTGTTATCGATAACTCTCTTTGCCTTACCCATTGACTTAGGAAGTGAGTTAGGATCAACGAGCTTAATCTTAATATGGAGACCTGTAATAGATGTGATATCAGACTCGATTGCCTTCTTAATGGCATCTGGGCTATCTACAAGTGTAAGAGGCTTCTTAGACTCTACTTCAACATAAATAGTATCTGCATTATTTACACGATCAACATGGATAAGGTAGTTAATAACTACATTCTTCTTATGGCGACCGATAGCTTCCTCAATCTGGCTTGGGAAGAGGTTTACACCACGGATGATGAGCATGTCATCACCACGACCTGTGATCTTGTCGATACGAGGTGTTGTTCTTCCGCATGCGCACTTACCATGGTAAAGACGTGTAAGGTCATGAGTATTGTATCTAACAAGAGGTGTAGCTTCCTTAGTAACAGATGAGAATACGAGCTCACCAAGCTCTCCATCAGGGAGTGGTGCACCTGTCTCTGGGTCAACAATCTCTGGCCAGAAGTGGTCAGCATTGATATGAATCTGGTCACAGCATGAGCAAGAACAACCAACACCAGGACCAAGAGTCTCAGAAAGACCATAGATATCCATAGCATGCATACCGGATCTCTCCTCGATTTCCTTCTTCATCTCAACTGTCCAAGCCTCAGCACCGAAGAATCCGCAGCGGAGGTTAATTTCTTCCTTCTTAACGCCCATTTCATCCATCTTGTCGAGAATATTAAGCATATAAGATGGTGTACAGAAAATAACATCTGACTGCCAGTCCTTAAGAATCTGAACCTGTCTTTCTGTCTGACCAGAAGAAACTGGAATAGCTACGCAACCATAAGGCTCACATGCATAATGAGGTCCAAGACCACCTGTGAAAAGACCATAACCATAAGACACATGGCAAAGGTCACCCTTCTGTACGCCACCCATTGCGAAGCAACGGCAAAGCATCTCGGACCAGAGGTCAACGTCAGCCTTTGTATAACCAACAACCTTCATACGGCCTGTTGTACCTGATGAAGCGTGGAAACGAGCGAGTTCCTCCTTAGGTACTGCAAGTGTTCCGAATGGATAGTTATCACGGAAATCGAACTTATCGCAGAATGGGAGCTTAGCAAGATCCTGAACTCCTGTAATATCCTCTGGCTTAACACCAGCATCATCAAGCTTCTTCTTATAGTATGGAATCTTCTCATACATTCTCTTAACACAAGCAACAAGGCGCTCACTTACAAGAGCTTCACGCTCTTCGTCGCTCATGCACTCGTTCTTCTCATCCCAAATCCATGGTTTGAACTCTTTTGGCATATTAATTCTCCTTTTCTGCTGGCTGACACCCTTCCAATTGCAAATTAAATCCCATCATTAGTTTTTCTAATGACGGGACATTAATAAACTTATGTAGATAATCGCCGCCTGAACTTAGTCACTGTGTAAAATTATAAATTCCAGGCGCATTTTTTGCAATATATTTGTGCAATTCACACATCTATTGTGATTTCTCTAGAGCTAGACTCGTACTGCTTATAAGTTACTCCTGCACTATCAAGCATTCTTCTCGCTGCTTTGCATCCATCTGTATCGTGATACTTATCACAATCGAAGATTACTTCCTTAATTCCCTTCTGGATAAGAGCCTTTGTACAGTTCTCACATGGGAAAAGAGTTACATATACTCTTGTGTTCTTAAGATCTGCTGTACCACAGTTAAGAATGGCGTTAAGCTCTGCGTGACAAACATATGCATACTTGGAATCATATGTGCCGCCCTCTCGCTCCCATGGGAAATCATCATCAGAACAACCCTTAGGGAAACCGTTATATCCAACTGTGAGAATACGGTTATCATCATTAACGATACATGCGCCAACCTGTGTACTAGGGTCCTTGGATCTAAGTGCTGACAACTTGGCTACGCCCATGAAATACTCGTCCCAAGAAATGTAATCTTTTCTTTTAAGTGTCATAATTCCCCTTCCTTCTGAAGCGCCATTCTTGCCGCGACAACTTCCCTGTTATTTTATCAAATTGGATACTGCTATAAAAGCTTCACTCATGCAGGCCTGAAGGTTATATCCACCTGATATTCCATCCACATCAATAATCTCACCGATGAACCACAAACCAGGAACAATCTTGGACTCCAAGGATTCTCTCTTCAACTCCTTAAGAGCTACACCGCCGCGAGTCACATATGCTTCCTCGTACTTTGGAGGATTATCGATATGAAGTTCCAGATGCTTAAGTTCCCTCACATATGCCTTACGCTGTTCACGAGTAACCTTGGCCGCATAAAGGTCAGTAACACCCGCTCTTTTACCAAGTTCACCTGCTACAGAACCTGGAACGTACTTGGACGCAAGTGTTGTTAACTTAGTGTCGGCGTGGGCATCCATTTCGCGCAGGAGTTCCTCGTCCACTTCCTTCTCATCACGTCCTGGTGTGAAATCAAGTTCAATCCATCCATCACGGGACACAATATCTCTAGGGATAGAACGACTCATTCTCATAATCGCAGGACCGGAAACACCACGATGAGTAAAAAGTACATCACCAGTCTCCTGTGTCTGCTTCTTGTTATCATAATAAAGGCTCGCACCAGCGTTAACGCTCACACCAGAAAGACTGGATGTAAACTCACGGTCTTTCTCGCACACGTCCACTGACACAAGTGCTGGGCCAAGAGGAGTTACGTTCTGGCCCATTTGGCGCGCCAACTCGTAGCCAGAACCATCGGAACCTGTCTTAGGGTAACTTCTGCCACCACAGGCTACCATCACCTGCTCGAAAGCCATGGTGCGTCCATCATCAGCCTCCACCACAAATACAGCACCATCCTTGGAAAGGTCTGTGCACTTATAGTTAGTAATGATATTTTCCTCACCAATATATCTGACTAGAGCATCTCTGATATCGGATGCCTTATCACTTACAGGAAACATTCGGTTATTATCTTCTTCCTTAAGCGGAATACCTAATTCATCCTGAATAAAAGCTACTGCATCATCTGGTGAGAATTTCTTAAGCGCAGGGTAAACAAAGTTACCAGCCTCATGGTAACCGGACTTAAGGTCAGATGATGGCTTACGGTTAGTTATGTTGCAACGTCCGTGACCTGTAATAAGAAGTTTTCTGCCAACTTCATTTCCTGATTCGAGGATACAAAAATCAACGCCTGCTTTCTTAAGAAAACAACCTGCAAACAAACCGGCTGCACCGCCGCCAATTACTCCTACTCTATGTTCTGTCATTAAATAGTGTTCCTACCTGCAGACATTGCAATTCTCTCGCAGAGGTCATCGTATTCGATGCCCTCCTGAGCAGCTGCTTCAGGAACAAGTGAAGTATTTGTCATACCTGGGAGGTTATTAGCCTCGATAAACCAGAACTCACCCTTCTCTTCGTCGAAGATATAGTCGATACGTCCATATGAGCTCATACGAAGAATCTCGAAGGACTTCTCAGCAATTCTCTTGGCTTCTTCTGTATACTTGCCAAGATCTGCTGGACAAATATGATCTGTGAGACCTGACTGATACTTATTCTTATAATCATAGAAACCTTCGTGAGGTCTAATCTCAATAATAGGAAGAGCGTGATTATTAAGTACTGCGATAGTGATCTCACGACCTGTAATAAACTGCTCTACGAGGATAAGCTGCTTATACTTAGATGCATAATCGATAGCAGCCTTAAGCTCTTCTTCTGTCTTAACAACAGATACACCACAGGATGAACCACATCCGATAGGCTTAACAACGCAAGGGATACCAATCTGCTCCTTAACCATCTCAACTGAAATCTCATCGGAAGATGCAGTAATCCACTTAGCGGTCTTAATTCCTGCACCAGCTACGAGAGCCTTAGAAAGGGCCTTATCCATAGCGATAGCACATCCGAGATAGTTACAGCCTGTGTACTTAATTCCATATGCATCAAGAACAGCCTGTACCTGACCATTCTCACCATGAGAACCATGAAGACCGAGGAATACAGAGTCTGCTGTCTTACACATCTCGATTACTCGAGGTCCAACCCACTCCTGTCTGCCGCCATGAGCTGCAATAATCGCATCGAGATCTGGCTCAGTCTCTGGAATAGTATAGGAAAACTCATTGTCATTTCCCTTACGATAGAGAGATTCACATGGCTCATCTGTCTCGATTCCATCGTATAAATCAATAACAGCTACCTCATGACCCTTTCTCAAAAGAGCATTTGCAATAAGGCTTGCTGACTTCTTGGATACATCACGTTCTGGGCTTAAACCGCCTCCGAGCACTACGACTTTCATGTGGAATTCCTCCATAATAAATGATTCATGATTGTCGATTATAGCAATCGCATATTACCATCAAGCCTCAGTAAAGATTACAGTTTCATTACTTGCATGGATATTCCCCAAAATCCCATCAAAAGTAATATCAGTGTAAAAAAAGCCCGCATATTCATTGATATAATTTTTAAAATAATAAGAAAGGAGACCCATATGCTGGCTGTTGTATTTTTAATTATCGTTGCTGTATTTGGCGTTTCTTTTATAAAACTTTGTGTACCTGATACAGAGCGACTTTTTGCTGCGTGTTCACCATCTAAGAATGTCACTGAGAAAATCCCTGGAATGATTTTTGTGATTCCAACGGGAATAATTACTGGTCTCATGACTGTTACTATGACTCTGTACTATGTCACTTCTCTGATGAGTAAACTTCCACTCAATTACGATTTGTGCAAGAAGATCAGTATACTTCTCACACTCGCTATATTTGTAACTCTTACAGCGATTAATCTGTCAATTATTCTCAAGCGTCCTGCCAAAAATATGCCTGGCGCTATCCCTGAGTACAAGCACACTTCAGGCAATATCATTTACTATGGCATGGTAACTATCGTACTTACTATGCTCGCATCTTTCTTGATGCTCTATACTTACAGAATCGTTAACAAGGACCTCTGGGTAGGCTATACAGTGTATTCCGACATGTCCCCACACACTGCCATGACTGCATCTTTCGGCCGTGGATTCAACTTTCCTACTGAATATATGCACTTTGCAGGCGATGGTATTCAGTACCATTTCTTCTTCTATTTCCTGTGCGGAACTTTGCAGTACCTAGGTCTTCCTATCGACTGGGCAATTAATGTACCTAGTATTGTTGCCATGGTTTGCTGCTTCGAGCTTCTCGGTCTCTTGGCAGTTCTGTTCTCTAGACGCAGAGTAGCATTTGCTATCGCTCCTGTTCTCGTTCTCTTCAGAAGTTCCCTTAATGTTTTCTATCACATCAAGGAATTAAGAAGCATGGGTATCGGACTGGGTGACACATTGGAAGCAATCTCCAAATCCCGCCTGTGGTATGCAGTAACTCCTTATGACGGATGGGGCATCTGGGCAGTCAACGTATATCCTAATCAGCGTCACCTTATGCTCGGCATGAGCGTAATTCTCATTCTTATTATCATCTTCACACCTTTTGTGAGAAGAATGTGCATCAGCATTATCAAGGCATCTGGTTCCGGCAAAGTAAAAGCCTTCATCGCATCCAAAGAAGCATGGGTACTTCGCACTAACGATCCACTTAAGCCACTTGGCATCGGTGCTCTCGCTGTTACCCTTGTAATCTGCACACCATATTTCCATGGTTCCGCGCTTATTGGTGCACTTCTTGTTCTACTTGGCATGGCAATAGTCAGCGAAAGCCGTGTGCTTTACCTTGTTACCGCATTTGCCGCAGTAACCTCCGCTTTCGTGCAGTCACACCTCTTCTCTGGCGGCGCGGACAACATTATCAGTTTCCGCTTCATTCCTGGATTTGTTGTTGATAACAAAACTGCTTTCGGATACACAAGATACATCCTTATTGTTACCGGATTAACTGTGGTTCTCGCGTTTGCTTATGGTGTTTATCTTCTTATCCACGACATCATAAAGGGCACACCTGTTTACAGAAGTATCCTGGTGCTCTGCTTTACACTCCCTGGTGTGTTCGCGTTCCTTTTCCAGATTACCGTGGAGATGCTTGCTAACCACAAGTTCATACAGTTCTCGCTTATCCTTTTGGATGTGTTCGTAGCATGTTTCCTATCGGAACTCTTTGTTCTGCCATCCTTCATTACCAAAAATTCTGGCAAAGCGATTACTATTGCATGCCAGACACTTGGAATTATTGTTGGAATCGTGCTTCTCGTTCCACTTACAGCCACAGGAATCAGTGAGTGGTGTACATATCTTAATCTTAACGGTGAAGGATGCCACCTCGTTGTAGACACTGAATCCGAACTATCCACCTGGATTGAAGAAAACACCGACCCGTCTGATGTTTTCCTTACACCTATGTGGACCATGAACCGATTCAGCTTGGCAGGACGTCCAATGTACTACGGCTGGCCATACTACGCATATTCCGCAGGTCATGACACCACAACCCGCCATACTATCTACAAGTGGCTCGCCAGTGGATGCCAGAATAATCCTGAAGCGTTCAAAGCTTACTGTCAGTCACGTGGCATCAAGTACGTAATCGACGATCCTGATTTCTTCGGAACAGCCAAGAGTGAGGGCTTCGAATATAATCCTGAATTCTTCGCTGAATACCTGACACCAGTTGCATACTTCCCTAACGACAACAACACAGTTATTTATCAGATTTATTAATTCCTTATTATTTCTGACATAACAAAAGGCCGCCTCATATGAGACGGCCTTCTTTATGCTTTGACTAATTAATTACTCTGCGCTAGAAGCTGCAACTACCTTTGCTGCAACATCCTGTGGAGCTGGCTCATAGCGGGCATGCTCGATAGAGAACCATCCACGGCCCTGAGTCATAGCCTTAAGATCTGTAGCATATTCCATCATCTCGGATGTAGGAACTTCACAGATAACTACTGCAGTATTTGCATCTGCACCAAGGATAGCACTCTTGTCATCAACTGGCTCTGCTTCGTCAGTACCCATTCCAATGATACGTCCTCGGCGCTTTGTGATATCACCAATGATGTCACCCTGGAACTCATCAGGAACGTGAACAGAAACTGCAGAGATTGGCTCGAGGAGTGTAACTCCACCCTGTTCCATACCAGCCTTAAATGCAAGGCTTGCAGCAATCTTAAATGCCTGCTCAGAAGAGTCTACTGGGTGATAAGAACCATCAAGAAGTGTAGCCTTAAGTCCAACTACTGGATAGCCTGCGAGGATACCACTCTTAATAGAATCCTGAAGTCCCTTCTCAACTGCTGGGAAGTAGTTCTTTGGAACTGCGCCACCGAATACCTTCTCTTCAAATACAAGTCCTTCTGCATCACATGGCTCGAACTCAATCCAAACATCACCATACTGACCATGACCGCCGGACTGCTTCTTATGCTTACCCTGAACCTTAATGCGACTCTTAATAGCCTCTCTGTAAGGAACCTTAGGCTCAGCAAGTGTTGCATCTACGTTGTACTTAGCCTTAAGCTTGGATATAAGTACATTAAGCTGCTGCTCACCCATACCGGAGATAACCATTTCCTTAGTCTCTGGATCAGTAACAATATCGAATGTGCAGTCCTCATCACGAAGCTTCAAAAGGCCTGCAACAATCTTATCCTCATCACCCTTAGCCTTAGGCAGGATACTCTTGGAAAGACAAGGTGTTGGGAAGGAAATCTTAGGCATCTCAAGAACTCTGGACTTATCGCAAAGAGTATCATTAGTCTCAGTGATACTAAGCTTTGCAGCCGCACCGATATCACCTGCACTTACTACATCTGTAGGAATCTGCTTCTTACCCTTAAGGAAGAACAAAGAACCAATTCTCTCTTCTTTATTCTTAGTAGCATTAAATACTGTAGAGTTAGCCTTAATAGAACCTGCGTTAACCTTGAAGATACTAATTCTTCCTACGAATGGGTCAACAATTGTCTTAAAGATAAATGCTGCAAGTGGATCTTCCTCTTTGCATGGAACATCTTCTGTGGAACCATCAGCCTTAGTACCAACGAGCATTGGCTTCTTACCTGCAGGTGGTGTGTCCTTAGAAATACAGTTGAGGAGGAAGTCAACACCCCAGTTCATATAAGCAGAACCACAATAGATTGGGTGGAGTTTACCCTCACGGAAACCAGCATGTACACCATGTCTGAACTCATCCTCTGTGAAAGGCTCGCCTGCAAAGAACTTCTCCATGAGAGCGTCATCTGCCTCAGCGACAATCTCATTTACCTGATTCTGAAGATCATCAATTCTTGCATTATATTTCTCAGGAAGTGGGAACTCCTTCAAAGAACCAGTTGCCTGATCTACTTCAAATGCCTTCCTGTTCATTACATCGATAATACCTGTCATCATACCGTCTTCCATAATAGGGAATGAAAGAGGGATAACAGAAGGTCCATATCTATCCATCATACGATTTACAACAACGTCGAAATCAGCATGTGGCTCATCCATGCGGTTTACGAAGAAAAGGAAAGGAACTTTCTTTCTTCTCATAAGTCTGATAGCTTTTCTTGATCCTACAGAAGTACCACCCTTAGCAGATACAACTACGATACCACTATCAGCGACTCTAATAGCTGACATCTCTTCTCCAAGGAAGTCGAAATCACCTGGAGTGTCGATAATATTAATCTTACTATCCTTATACTCACAATAAGCTACAGCATCACTAACAGAAATCTTACGCTTAACCTCTTCAGGTTCGAAATCCATTACTGTGTTTCCGTCTGCACCACGGCCAAGCTTGTCGATGGCACCTGTACAGAAAAGCATTGCCTCAGCCAGTGCTGTCTTACCAGAACCACCATGTCCGAGCAACGCAATGTTACGTATCTTGTCTGCGGAATAATTTCCCATGAGTCCGTCCTCCTTTGGAATTAACAAATATGGTTTAATTATATGCCTATATATGTTCAATTTCCACAAAAGAGACTTGTTATCACCGCTTGTTTTTGTCCATTTTTCATCAAAAATGCATAAAAAAAGGCACACAGAAAACAAGCTCCTGTGCGCCCTTTAATGTTTAAAATTTATTAACAAATTACTTGCGGCTTCTCTCGAAAATAAGCACTACTCTGTCTTCCTTAGAAGCAGAAGCAAAAGCACCAATTGCAAGGGATCCAGAACTTCCGCTGTTGTCGCCAAGGGAAGACTGCAACTTACCACCGTCATCATTGATAATCTGAACGAGCTTCCAGCCATCTGCTGACTTTGCCTTAAGAACTGAGTCGATACCCTTAGCATCAACTTCACTTGAATCATTGTGATTAACAACCTCTACGCAATACTCCTTAGGACCAGCATCTCCGCCACCGAATGCACCAGAAGCAACCTTCTTCTGAAGTGCTTCCATGGATGCCTCAAGAGCCTCGATCTTGTTCATCAATTCGTCTCTCTGCTTCTCCATTTCCTCGATCTTCTTCTCCTTATCTGCAATCTCATTAAGGAGCTGACCCTTCAAGCTCTCGCTAAGAGCTGCTTCCTTAAGGAATACAGCACGCTTCTCAGCCATAAGAACAATCTCTTCTGCCTCAGCCTGTGCTGTAACTGTAATATTCTTAGAATCTGCGATAACTACCTGAGCCTGCTCATATTCAGCCTTGATTGAATCAATCTGATTATTCATAGCTTCAAGTGAGGCCTGACAATCATTAAGCTGCTGCTCATACTCTGCGATAGCTGCTTCCTTCTCACTTGCAAGAGCAACAATCTTATTTGCTTCTTCTGTCTTCTCGGCAAGTTCCTTATCTGCAGCAGCCATCTTCTCGCTAATCTCTTTATCAATAGCTTCCTGCTTATCGTTAATTTCCTTAATAATCTCATCACGCTGAGCTGCAGCTTCTTCAGCTTCACTGATAATCTGCTGAGCCTGTGTTCTGATAGTCTCGAGCTCGCCTTCTGCCTTCTCCTTCTGATGAGCTGCCTCGGCAATAATTGCATCCTTCTCTTCAGTTATCTTTGCAAGCTCAGCTTCAGCTGCTTCCTTCTTAGCAAGAGCTTCACCAGCCTGCTGTTCAGCAATAGCTCGGCCCTCTTTCTCAAGACGCTCCTTCTCAACTTCAAAGTCAGCCTGAATCTTTGTAAGCTCGGATTCAGTATTTGCAATCTCCTGCTTCTTCTGTGCAAGAATCTGATCCTGCTCAGCCTGTGCTGCTTCAAGTTCCTTTCTTACTGAATCAACATTGTTCAAATATGCCTGTGCTTCTTCAGCTTCCTCTACCAACTGATTACGCTTCTGAAGAACTTCTGCATACTCAGCATCGATCTTAGCTGCTGCTTCCTGAATCTCCTTCTGAGTCTCTTCGATCATTCTCTGCTGTTCAGCCTCAGCAGCTCTTATCATCTCATCATGCTTAGCCTGACCTTCATCAATCTTAGACTGCTTAATTCTCTCACCTTCGGCAGATGCTTCTCTAATCTTATTACGCTCTGCTTCTACCTGGCTTCTTGTCTCATTAAGCTCATTCTCAAGTCTAAGCTTCTCGTCAATAGCCTGCTTCTGCATTGCTGCATACTCACTATCGAGCTTAAGCTTCTCTGACTCAAACTTTGCAGTAAGAGTCTCAATCTCTCTATTAATCTTCTCTCTAATCTCTGCAAGATGCTTCTCTTCCTCAGAACGCTTTGCCTCTGTTCTGGCAATACTCTCTTCTTCCTTCTGATTGAGAACTTTCTGAGCCTCAGCAACAGCAGCAGATGCATCACCGCCGGAGGCCTTCTGGAAATCGTATTTACACATGGAGCAACGAGCGATATTGTCACCCATCATAACTCCGCATACTGGACATTTCTTCATGAATAGTACTCCTAGTAAAAATAGACTGTTAGTATTATACACCAAATTGTAAAAAATAATTACTAAATTGTTGCTGTCATTTGTGAATAAACTATAAAAAATCGTCCTATAAAAAAGATGCAGTAGATCTACTGCATCTTCTTTATTTTTATGATAAAGCAAATTCTTACTTATAAGACACTACAACAAATGTTCCAGCAGGAATCTCCTTCATATTTGCTTCAAACTGCAAATCAAAAGTTTTAATCTTTCCATGACTTGGATCAGCAGTATATGTAATTGTAACTGTTCCATCCTCATTAGTTTCCTGCTTATAACGCCAATCAAGATTCTTAACTTTAACACCGCTTGGAACTACGATTGTCATTTCACTTACTGACTTCTCTGTTGTAATTTTGAAGAAACCATCTGAATAACCATCTCTCTTATTCCAATAGTTAACTGTAGATGTTGTTGTACCTGCAGCTGGTGATACGGATCCTGGAGTAACAGTATCGCCCGGAGTCACTACAGGTGTCTCTTCCTGCTTCTCTTCTTCCTGCTTCTGCTCCTCTTCCTTCTTCTCTATCTCAACAGTACCAGGAGTCTCAGTCTCTGTCTCTGTCTTAGGCTCTTCCTTATCTTCTGTCTTTGTTTCAGCTGGAGTTGGGTTAGCAGCAGTCTTATCTCCATTATCACCTTGAGGAGTTGGAGGCTGTGCAGATCCCTTTGGAACATTAGGACTTCTTGTGTCAGCCATAATATTCTTAACATTACCCTGTGCATATCCCATAGAGTCAATATGCTGCTGATATTCAATCTTCTTATCTCTTGTGTTCTTAAGTGTATCGCCAATTGCAATTACTCCAACAGCTGAAATAACAACAATAATCGCTACTACGATCATTATCTCGATTAAAGTAAAACCTTTTTTGGATTTCATGGTACTTACCTCCTCAATCAATGTTTTATACCTTTTCTTTACTATTCAATTATGACACATTTACTTCACAATATTCAATTAACGAACATCTTCATTTCTGTGAATAAACAAATAACTGCGTTTACAAGCAGTTAACAAGGCTTAGATTTCACGCAAGAATGTGGCAGAAATGTGTCTTTACCTGTAGTATAGCAACATTTCCATAATAAAACCACCAGTTTTTCAACCGGTGGCCCAATGAGGTATAAAACAAATCTGCAATTATTCTTTATTTTGCGTATACGATCTGGTAGGAGATATCAATATTCTGAGCTCCACTCCAGGAAATGTTGTTAACATTAAGTGATGTCTGTGGAACTACCCAGCTATCATGCTTCACCTGAAGAGTAATAGTATTGCCGTCTACCTTAACGTCATATCTACCACCATTGCCTGCATCACCAACACTCTTAAGTGTTACACCATCAGGAACAGTAATAACAAGAGTCTCGATTCCTCTATTGCCTGTACTCTTAATTGTAGTATTAGCCTGAACATCATACTGGCTATTAGCCTTCAAAGTTACCTTACCTGTATCATCAGCCTGTCCATGGCCATTATCTGTTCCAACGCCCCAACCATTGCCATTGCTTTCATGGTTCTTTCCGTTGTCTTTGTCCTGAACATTACCATTGTTATCTTGGTTCTGGCCATTATTGCCCTTATCCTGGCCATTACCATTATTGTCCTTGTCCTGGCCATTACCATTGTTCTCATGGCTCTTGCCATTACCATTATCATCATTCTTCTCGCCGTTACGATTATCATGTGCCTCTCCACCAGATGGAACTACTGGCGTATAAGACTGAGCTGGTAACTTAGCATTGTTCTCACTAAGAATTCCATAAACTCCGAGCTGAGCAGTATCAAAATTATTACTATAAGTCTGCATTTCTGCCTGACCCTGTTTTGACTTCTGAATTGAATCCACAACTGTTGCAATGCCAACACCGGATACAACTACAACAATACCTGTAACTATCATCATCTCTAATAATGTAAAACCTTTTTTTGAACGCAACATATGTGAATCCTCCTTTGTAAGTATTCCCCATTTGAATTTCTTTTGATAAATCAATTATGACACATTCGCGCCACATTTTCTTTAACAAACACTGATTCTTTTGTGAACAAACCTAAAATCGAGGTAACAAGTAGTTAATAAATTTACTATTGTCTAATAGATTGTGGCGAAATTGTGAAGTTTATTATCGTGATGCGCTGTTTCCAGGCAATAAAAAAGCCTCCTTGAAGGAGGCTTCAATACAATATACAAATAGTTTTTTATTTAGGCATCTTGGCACTTGGTGTAGTATTCATAATCTGTCTAACTGAACCAGCCTTGCTATCAACAGCAGGAATATGGCTACTCTTATACTGATTCTGCTTATTCTTAGAGTCCCTCAAAACAGTTCCAATACTTACGAAAGCAACTCCTGCAAGAACTACAATGATAGCTACAACGAGCATCATCTCAACAAGTGTAAAACCCTTCTTACTAATCTTTGTAATCTTTTTCATATTAAAAACTCCCTTAGAGTAAAAATCAAAAAATCATAACGATTATATACCAATTGTGACGGAAAATACAGAGTTTTTTCAAATTTTCTTATCATTTTGCAATTAATTTGAGTAATGAACGCTCAATTACACTCTTTATTTTGTTATCTCCACCGAATTGATCTAATTCTTTAACAATATCAGAGACCATACCCAAAACATCTTTATCGGTTAGTGGAACGTTCAAATCACTCTCAGAATAATAGTCCATATATATTCTAATATGATCAATTAATGCGTTTGCAGCGCCTCTGTCATCCATAGCTATTTTCACCAAACCAAGATCGCGCGCCATCTGTGCAGCACGAGCAATTGTATCGTCATCAGCTTCTAAAAGAATACTAAGTAAAATATTAAGATATACACAACTTCGAATATCTTTTACTTTGCTCATCAGCGCATGTGATGCAATATGTGCAACTCCAAGCCCAGTCATTCTAGCAGAAAGACCTGCAGATAATCCGCCAACTGCCATTCGACGTCTATAATATGACTCATCTGGAGTTTCCATAGTTAAATTAATATATTTTGCCAATGATCGACATGACTCTATGGCATTTGCCCTGTATTCCGGGTAGTTAGCCGCATACTGACTCAGATATGACTCGACTGCCACACCAAAAGCTGTAATAGCACAATCAAGGGCTATATTCTTATCTGTTCTCATTGCAATATCAGTATCTATAACTACAACTTGTGGAATAAGGTACGCACTCATGGCCACAGACCATTTCGACGTAAACTCGTCAAAAAACTCTGCAAAAGACGCAGCCGCAGCACAGCTGTTATCAGTAACAATGCAGCACAAAACAGAAATATCCTTTTTTAACTTATCTATACCAACTAGTTCACTAGGGTTCGAAACGTTATTAGTATGCATGGCAGAAATCATCTTGCCGCAGTCTATTTCGCCCGCACCACCGACTGCAACTATGGTATCGCAGTTAAATTCCTTATATATCTGCAATCCTTTAAGGATATCTGAGCTTAAAAGTCGTCCGTCATTACGAATAAAAGAAAATGATCGGAATCCAACCTTCTCAAATCCAGCTACCAAGTCTGAAAAATTCATATATTTACTGATAGTTTTACTGCACACAAATAGAACTCGCTTAGTACCGAGATTCTTCAATTCATCGCAAACCTCATATGAGGATCCGCTGGAAAGATAGTAGCTCTGGGCTTCGTATTCCGCCTCACTAGCATATTTTATATATGTTGGTAACGACACAAATATCCTCAGTATTAGTTCTTAAGTGCTGATTTGATTGCAGCAAGGAAGTCATCAAACTCCTCAAAAGCCGGGAGATCAGGGTTATCTGCCTTAATCTTATCTGTACTTCTGAAAAGAAAACCTGCACGGCTTGCCTTGATCATGCCAAGATCATTGTAACTGTCGCCAGCTGCAATAGTATCAAAGCCACAGGACTGTAAAGCCTTTACTGTTGTAAGCTTGGACTGCTCACATCTCATCTTAAATCCAGTAATCTCACCATCTGGAGCAACTTCAAGAGTGTTACAGAACAATGTAGGATAATTAAGTTTTGCCATAAGCGGCATAGCAAACTGTGTAAATGTATCACTGAGGATAATTACCTGAGCTTCCTTGCGAAGTTCATCGAGGAACTCCCTTGCACCTGGAAGAGGATCAATCTTAGCAATAGTCTCCTGAATCTCCTTAAGACCAAGACCATGCTCCTTAAGAACTCCGATTCTCCATCTCATAAGCTTATCGTAATCAGGCTCATCTCTTGTAGTCTTCTTAAGTTCAGGAATTCCTGAAGCCTCTGCAAACGCGATCCAAATCTCTGGTACAAGAACACCTTCCATATCAAGACAAACAATATCCATATTAACCTCCAATTTATGCTTCTTTTCTCAGTTATTTTACATATTTTTTCATTGTTGGTATATACACAGTTGCAGGTAAATTTATTTTTACCTGTTACTTCTGAAGCCTGAGCGTCTTTTTTACTACGGATACACAGTATTTCCATTCATGTGATCTGGAATACAAAACTGCAAAAACAAGTAGTGGAATCACTGCACAAAGCAAGAAGTCCACAGCCAGTGCAGCAATCAGATTGCTGATAACAATAAAGTGTTTTACGCTGGCAATAACCAGGCAGGCCAATGCAAGTGCGACTATTCTCAGAACATATCTGACAAAATATTTATTAGAACTTCTGCGGAAAAGATACTTGTACAGAACAACAGGCTTACCGATATCCTGAATCAGACCGCTAATAAATGTACCGACAAATATGCCTGGAAGTCCAAAATATCGTACGCAGACAATTGATACTACAATATTGACAATGGATTCAACTATGGAAAGAGGAGCATCCTGCTCTACTATTCCTGCGGCAACTTTCATGTTAGTTGGTGATATGCGCTGCCCTGTAAGGTAATAGTTCAGGCACAGAAGGAAAACTGATAAACTGTCGATTAACTTATCTCCTCCAATCCATACAGTTACAAATGGAATTAATAGGAAATAAAGACAAATCGCACTCCAGCCGAACAGAATAAATCCAAGAAAATCGTATAGTTTAAAGATTTCCAGCTTCTTCTCATCACTCTCAGTTGCTACAACATTTCCAAGCCCTGGTGCCGATGCCACAAAGAAGCCAGTAACCAGACTATCAATAATCTTGATAATCATGGTGAAATTAGCGCAAATTCCAACTGTGGTGATATTTATAAAAGCCGACATAATAATGTTATCGGTCTGCGTGATTGTAACTACGCCAACCTTATGAACAACAAGAGCCTTTATCTTGGTAAATATAGTCTTTTTCTCTTCCTCACTCAGAGTAGGACCATCCTTCTCCTTCAGATAAGGATAATATTTGTTCACGCTGTAATTAACGATAAGTTTGCTAATGAATCCCAGAATAACCTGCACCACAAGATACAGGATAAAGTTCTTAAAAAGAACAATGACTAATGACTGAACAATCAGTATCACTATATTGGATACAGAATAAATATTCGTCATTATATAGGCCTTCTGGTCAGCCTCCAGAATAGTTGACTTATAGATAACCAGATATGAAAGAACAGTGTCTGCCAGATACAAAAGGTAAATAACAGTAATGTGTTTTATATTCTCGCCGCCATTGATGATGAAACGAAGGAAAGGAATCAGTGCTATACCGATCAATCCAACCACAAGCGCAACATATCTGTATGCAGTTTTATAGAACTTAATAAGTGCCTGTATCTTTTTCTTATCACCATTTGCCAGCGGTGAATACAGACTGAAACTGATAGCCGTACCTATACCCAGCTCGGCAAGTGATAATGTACCCAAGATACTACTGAAAAGGCCTTTTACACCGTTATACTCTGTACCAAGATAATAAATAAACAGCGTCTGCATAATAAAAGTTGTCACATAAACAGTTATGTTTCCCAGTATGAAAAACATATAGTTCTTGGCAGCTTTTTGTGTTCTTGTAGTATCAGACATTTATTTCTTAATGATTCCCAGTGCTTTTTTTAAACGGTTATAGTTCTCTCTTGGCTCATATTTATACAAATACGCCCAAAGATATTTTGTGTTATTTTTTATATTTAATGTTAACCCTTGTTTCCTGGATAAATCCAGTTCATCAGAATAATTATCAATGCAAAGCGTGGCAATCTTAAATCCAATTTCCTTCTGAATTCTTCTGTCGCCAGCATATTCCTTCTGAATTTTCTCCATAGAATACAGATATCTGAGCTTGTCATTCTCATCAAAGACACTGTTTACAGCATTTGTCGCACTGCTTGCGGAGTGAACGTAGTTATATCCGATCAGGTCGGTATACATTACATTAACATCTTCTCTTTTTAATGCCCTAAGGTTAAAATCCATATCTTCGCAATGGGTTATTTTCTCATCAAAGAAGACACCCTGCAAAAGTTCCTTCCTATACAGCTTATTCCATACACTGCCCATCATATTAGGGTTATTAATCAGATCGCAGCGCATTTTGTTAACACTTCTTACCCCGCCTGACAACTGATGTTCAGAAATAACTCTGCCATCTTCCATCACGCGATTAAAGCCAAACACCAACACATCGGCGTCAGCCATCTTATCAAGCAAGTCGTCAAGAACTGATGATTCATAGTAATCATCCGCATCACAAAAACCAATAACATCTCCTAATGCAACTTTAAGGCCTTCATTTCTAGCCTGCGAGACATTTCTGGCATCAGATTCTATGACAATCAGATTCGAATAATCTTTCTGCCAATCACGACACTTGCCCAGGGTGTTATCCACAGAGTTATTTACTACAATTATAATCTCAGCATCAACCTTGTTATTTTCGGTTATGCTTCTCAGACATCTATCTATGGTCTTTTCTGCGGTTGCGGCCGGAATTATTATGCTTAACTTACTCATTTGGACTTTCCTCGCGCCAACAGACGGAACATATCTCTATGGCCCTTAATAATTCCTCTACATTTCATAACGCTTACATAACTAGCCATATTCCATGCAATTTTTTCTGGCAAACGCCTTTTCAACTTAAAGAAAATGCTATCACGCATCTTTTCCTCTTCACTTTTCCATGAGGCACTAAAGTGATGGACGGCGAAAGTGTTAGGGGTCAGATTTATCTCACCCGTAACAAAATCCTTAGGGGAGAAATATTCCTGAGGGTAAATTACTACCCCGTCCTTTTCCTGAAGTTTTCCATTAAGCACAAACCCTCTTTTCTCCAAGAAACGGCTTACACGCTGTACATTTGTTGTTAGGTCAGCATCTCCATCCACAATAAAATGCTGATACTTATACTGATCTAACAATTCCCGAATAATGCTATTACCCAGAGCGCTTCCGATTACTGCAGTTCCAACTGAAGAATCACTCTCAAAACCCCAAAACATATCATTTATAAGAAGCTCATCAAAGCTTTTTACCAATTCTACATCTGTATCCAGATATATTCCGCCATACTGATAAAGAGCCTGTAATCTGACCACATCAGAAACAAACGCCCACATCCCTCTGTCATAAGCTTCTTTCAGATATGGCGAGAATGAAAAATCAATACTGCTTTCATCCCAACAAATATATTTATAATCAGGGCAGATTTTCTTCCAAGCCGACAATATGGCATCATCGAACTTCGCTTCTCCAAAGTGACAATAATGAATTATCTTAGGAATATTCGCATCAGCCATTTGTTTTTCCTTTTCTAGTCAGCACACAGATAGTTTCAATAGAATCAGTCCAGGGGAACATATCCACAGGAACAGCCGAATTAGGGATATACCCGTGCTTCATAAATACAGGAATATCTCTTGCCAGAGTCTCTGGATTACAGGAAACATATACTATCTTCTCAGGAGACAAAGTCTGGCACGCCTTTATAAATTCAGGTGTAGTTCCAGCACGTGGGGGATCCAGAATAACCACATCATATTTATTTCCTGATGACGCTTCCTGAACCATAAATTCACCTGCATCACCACAAACAAAACGCACATTCTTAACCGCATTTGCTTTCGCGTTATTAATGGCATCCTTAACAGCATGTGGATTAAGTTCCACTCCTGTTACACTGCCACACGCAGAAGAACACGCCATGCCAATGGTACCAATTCCACAATAAGCGTCTATCACCTTATCTTTAGGCGAAAGTTCTGCAAGCTCTATAGCTTTGGAATACAGCTGCTCTGTCTGCTTACGGTTAATCTGATAAAAGGACTCAGGTGAAATCCTGAACTTCAGTCCGCAAAGAACGTCCGTGATATATCCCCTTCCATAAACGACCTCACTCTTGTTACCAAGGATCATGGAATCTTTACGAATATTAATATTTACCACAATAGAAGTAATCTCAGGATGCTTATCCAGAAGTGCCTTAATAAAGTTCTTTTTACCAGGAAAATTCCTGTCACCAATAACAATTACAACCAGAATCTGACCAGTCTCATCTGCGGTTCTCACGAGCACTCTTCTAAGAACTCCAATCCCACGACGCTCATCATAAATTGACAACTTGAAACTCTGAGCAAGATTCTTGATAGTATTAATAATGGATGCAGCTTTCTGATTTTCCAGGTAGCAACCTTCATTCTCACAAATTCTATGTGAAGAGGTCTCATACATACCACAAATAACCTTGCCTCTGTTATATCCAAAAGCTGCATGAACCTTATTACGATAATAACAACTGTCCGGCGAAGGAATTATTGGCAAAACAGAAACAGGAAGCCCCTTAAGAAGCTTCCTTACAGTATCCTGTTTAATAGTTAATGTCTCACCATATGTCTTACCCATATAAGCGCATCCGCCGCAATGAGTAAAGTGACGACAGCTAACTTTCTTATTATTCAATGAGTCTTGCTGCATTTGTAACTGTATTTCTCAAAAGAACTGATGTAGTAACGGAACCAACTCCTCTTGGAACTGGTGTGATAGCATCTACGATCTCGCAGCAGTTAGCAAAATCAACGTCACCACAAAGCTTTCCTTCTTCATCAACATTCATACCAACGTCAAGAACAACCTGACCAGGACGAACATACTCGGACTTGATCATCTTAGCAACACCTGCTGCTGCGACAATGATATCTGCTGCCTGACACTCAGCCTTAAGATCAGCTGTTCTTGTATGACATACAGTAACTGTAGCATTCTCCTTAATGAGCATAAGTGCTACTGGCTTACCAATTACGAGGCTTCGGCCAACAACTGTAACCTTCTTACCCTTTGTCTCGATGCCATAAAACTTAATCATCTCGATTACAGCCTGGGCAGTACATGGAGCATAACCCTCACCGTTACCGGCAAAGATATTAGCCATATTAGCCATACCCATGGAGTCAACGTCCTTGCCAGCACTAATTGTAGCAACGATATTCTTATCAGTGAGATGCTTAGGAAGTGGACGGAACATAAGAATGCCGTGAATAGTAAGATCATTATCAAGAGTCTTTACTGTGTTATCCAGTTCTTCCTGTGTGCAATCCTCAGGGAGCTCTACGACCTTAACGTCACACTCCATAGATGCAAACTTCTTAAGAAGGCCTCTCTCGTATGCGAGATCATCCTCACGTGCACCAACACGAACAACTGCCAATGTAGGAACAATACCCTTGGACTTAAGATCAGTAATTACTGGCTTAAGATTCTCATTAATAGCGTCTGCTACTGGCTTACCTGTTAATTCTCTCATCCCTTCAAACCTCCAAGTACAAGCTCGTACGCCTTATCACATGTAGCGATAACTGAAGCAACTGCTGCATCTGTCTTAGCATTCATGTCAGCTGCATACTCTCTGTCCTTCATAAGCTTAGTGTTAATATAAACGTTCATGGACGCGCCTGTTACTGCTGCTCTCAAAGCAGATGCAGCAACTCCGACGTCACTGATAGCAAGTCTGCTGCCCTTAACTGAAAGCTCCTCGATAATGGAAGCAACTTCCTGACATTTAGCCACAATCTCATAAGGAGCATCACTAGCAACTCTTAACGCGTTCTCAAGGATCTCGTCTCTGCCTGGCTCATCCTTAGGGATAGAGTATGCCTTAGAAAGTGGCTCAAAAGCCTCTGCGTCCTTCTCAATAAGTGCAGAAATATCATTTGTAAGCACTGCTGTCTCATCAAGAATTCTCTCGATATCAGCCTGGTATTCAGCATACTTCTTCTTACCTGTAGTAAGATTAGCAACCATGGAACAAAGACTACTTGCCAAAGCACCCATAAGTGCACTTGCACCTCCGCCACCTGGTACTGGTGCTGCAGAACTTAATGCTTCTGTAAACTGATCGATAGTAAACTCTCTCATATTATCTCCTTTTAACCTGTTACGATTCTTCTAATAGTCATAATTGGCATCATATCAACACTACCATATCTTACGTTAGAACGTGAGTTAGATGCATGAATAACCTGTCCGCCACCAACATAAATGGCAACGTGACCACAATATCCTCCGCCATAATCGTAACAAACGATATCACCTGGCTGAATATTAGCTCTGCTTACAGATACACCACAGCCTGTCAGTGACTGAGAATAATGCGGAACGCTTACACCAATCTGTCTGTATGCGTATACAACAAGTCCTGAACAGTCAACACCACTGGAACTCTCGCCACCCCAGACATATGGAACTCCAAGGAGAGCTGTTGCTGCATTTACAACACTCTGAGCATTTTTACCAGTAATGACAGGTGTTCCACCGCCACCGCCGCCCTTGCTGCCAGAGCCACCTTTGCTACCAGAGCCACCTGTACGCTGAGGAACAGGTGTAGGTGTTGGAGGTGCTGTCTGTGTTGTATATGAGATATAAACGTATCCCTCAAGACCACTGTCTGTAATTACCTTATACCATTTATCTGAAATAGATACAGCTCTAAGTCTAGTCTCATCACTAAGTGTAGCAACGACCTCAGATTCAGTTGAAGCTTCCTTACGAAGTGTAAGAGAAGATGTATCTACCCATACGATTCGGTCAATATCAACCCATACCATCTCATAGGACAAAGTATCTGTTAATACATAACCCTCATTACCATCCTGAGTTAATACCTTAGACCACTTATCACCAATAGCAACTCGTGTTACAGCTTCACCAAGACCGAGATACTGCAATGTTCTAGAATCCATATCAGGAGTTTCCTTAAGGATGGAATCTCTAGCCTTAATATAGTAATTTGTATTATCTGGAGCAAAATACATAGGATCCAACAGCTCTACAGGGAGTCCTGCTGAATCATATGACTGATAGACTGTATAAGAAAGAACATCTGAATAAATAACATCCATTGCCCAGTTCTGTTCTTCATAACCCTCAAAATAAGTAGCACTAATTGTACCACCATTACTTACATCAATAAGACCTTCAGTTGAATATTCAGACTCAGGAATAGCCCACTCTTCAACAAGTATCTCCTCCTGCTCCTCTACTTCTTCCTTTGGGAAAGCTGCTGCGTAAGCGCTTCTAACCATGTAAGAAGGATTATCTTCATTCATACCAAAAGGCATACACAAAAGTGGGACCGCTACTGTAGCGGATACTGCGATTGCTAATATGCCTGTTCTAATTTTTCTGGACATAAACTCACCCTTTATTACATTTTCGTTACACATTATACAACCGTTTGGTCCAAATTAAAACGGGACCAGTGCACAACTGATCCCGCTGAATATTACAATTTATCGTGTATTACTTGTGATAGAGCTTATTTGTAGCGTAATTTGGCTCTGTTGTTATGTTAATTCCAAGCTTACGGAATACGTTCATATCTACGCTACTAAGAATTGTTGTAGAGTGAGCATCACATCCTGCAAGATTTCCAATCTGCTGCATACAAAGCTCAGCAACTGGGTTTGTTGTAGCTGAAATTGTAAGAGCAATCAATGTCTCATCTGTATGGAGTCTTGGATTACGGTTACCCATGTGGTTAACCTTAAGATCCTGAATAGGCTCGATAACATTAGGCGAGATAAGTGGCATATCATGGTCTACACCTGCGAGAACCTTCAGTGCATTCAGGATAGCTGCAGAAGCAGGGCCAAGAAGTTCTGTACTCTTACCAGTTACCATTCTTCCATCAGGGAGCTCAATAGCTACTGCAGGACCGCTTGTCTGCTCAGCTCTTACGAGAGCTGCACCAATACAACGTCTATCAGATGTATCAATACCAGAAGTATTGAGAATAAGCTCAAGCTTAGTTACATCAGCAGGATCGCAAAGGCCCTGAAGTGCTGCGGACTTAGCCTGATAATATCTTCTGATAATCTCGTGATTAGAAGCCTGACGGCATGCTTCATCGTCGATAATAGCAAATCCAGCCATGTTAACACCCATATCTGTTGGGCTCTTGTAAGGGGACTCACCATAAATCTTCTGGAAAATAGCATTAACTACAGGGAAAATCTCAACGTCTCTGTTGTAGTTAATTGTTGTCTCGCCATAAGCCTCGAGGTGGAATGGATCAATCATATTAACATCACTGAGATCAGCTGTAGCAGCCTCATAAGCAACGTTTACTGGATGCTTAAGTGGGATACTCCAGATAGGAAATGTCTCAAACTTAGCGTAACCAGCCTTGATTCCACGCTTATTCTCGTGATAAAGCTGTGAAAGACATGTAGCCATCTTTCCGGATCCTGGACCAGGTGCTGTAACTACAACGAGAGAATGAGATGTCTCGATGTAATCGTTCTTTCCATATCCATCCTCGCTAACAATAAGTGGGATATTTGAAGGATAACCCTCGATTGGATAGTGCTTATAAACCTTAACACCAAGCTGACGAAGTCTCTTCTCAAACTTCTCAGCGAGAGGCTGTCCAGAATACTGAGTAATAACTACAGAACCTACAAAAAGGCCAAACTCTGTAAATGTATCGATAAGACGGAGAACATCCTGATCGTATGTGATACCGAGGTCTCCTCTTCTCTTACTCTTCTCGATAGCAGAAGCATTAATAGCGATAACAATTTCTGTATCAGCCTTAAGTTCCATGAGCATTCTCATCTTACTATCTGGCTTAAAACCAGGAAGAACTCTGGATGCATGGTAATCATCAAAAAGCTTTCCGCCGAACTCGAGGTAAAGCTTGCCGCCGAATTTGTCGATACGCTCTCTAATCTTCTGTGACTGAAGCTTAGTGTACTTATCGTTACTAAAACCCTCTTTAATCATAAGTATATCTCCTATTCAATAATTATCTTGCATTCATAGGACTCATAAGCATAACCTTCAAGTCCTTATTTCTAGCTTCTACCTTAATGGAAGAACCACAACTACAAACCTGCTCTGCATCAAACAAAGATACAAATCCCTCAACTGTAGCAATCTCGCCGTATCCGAACTTATCGCTTCTGTAGTGCATTGGAACTACGACACCTGGATTAACCGCCTTAACGTACTCATATGCCTCGTTTGCATCAATAGTAAAGAATCCGCCAACAGGTATAAGAAGAACATCGCAGTTCTTAATCTTATTCATGTCCTCATCGGAAATCATGCATCCGATATCTCCCATGTGAACAACCTTAATATCTCCGGAAGTAAAAATACTAATCTTATTTGCACCTCTAAGAGAACCTTCCTTATCATCGTGGAAAGTATCAATAACATCCATATCAAATGGATTCTCAGCACCATCAGTAATACTAATCTCATCAAGTGCAAAGTGATCGAAATGCATATGGGATGCTACTGCCTGATTAGCAGTCTCATTCAATGGGGAAAGTCCTGGAACGGAACCTGATTTATAAGGGTCGACAATAACACTATAGCCATTCTCAGTGATTTTAAAACATGCGTGGCCTAGATATGTTATGTCCATAACGCCCCCCTATTAAAAATTAATTTCTTTCTGATTATACTCTAAAGAGGAAAAACTTTGGTGGAAAATTTCACCTTAGAATAAATTTTTTAAAGTTCGCATGACACCGTCGTCGTCGTTGCCAAACTCCGTCACGTATTTCGCCGCCGCCTTAACCTGTGGCAAAGCGTTTGCCATGGCGTAACTCTCGCCACACACCTGCATCATGGTGATGTCATTAAGGTAGTCTCCGAAAGCCATCGCCTCCGAAGGGTCTATGCCAAACTTATCGAGCACCACCTTTATCGCCTGACCCTTGTCCACGTCCCTGTTAGAGATATCAATCCAGCTGTCACCTGACAACACTGCCGCAGTGCCCTCTGGCACAGAAGCTATTGTGTTATAGACCTCTTCTGCCTTCTTATCACGGATAAAAACCGCTATCTTCATTATCTCATCATTGTGAGCATAGTAATCCAGATCATCAACAAAGCTGAATCTGTCATAGTACATAAGCGGCTCCTTAGCAACTTCTTCCTCTACAGGTTCCATATATGCACTGTCAATTCCACATGCAATAGGGGCGTTGCCTGGAAGACTTCTACCCAGGGCAAGCGAAGCCTCTACTTTGCTGTCTTCCATAATATTCTTATAGATGATCTCACCTTTATAGAAAACCACTGCGCCATTTTCTGAGATGAACACAATCTTGTCAGCTATCTCTTCGAACTGCTTACGAAGACAATAATACTGACGACCACTACTTAATGCGAACATAATATCAGGATGATTATTTACGAACTCAATAAATCCCTCCGGATATTTCTTGTTAGAATCCAGAAGTGTTCCATCCAGGTCAAAAGCTATAAATTTAACAGTCATTATTGATTCTCTCCATTATTATTTTCAGCGCCTCATAGAGGTCTTCAGCAATATAATCTGCCATCTGTCGTATCTCTTCGGTAGGTTCCAGCAAATCTGGCACCATTATAGTATAGAGTCCCGCATTATGGCTGCTAATTATTCCGTTATAGGAATCCTCTATTCCTACAGCATCCTGAGGCGCGACTCCAAGCTCATCACATGCCTTGATAAATATATCAGGCGCAGGCTTAGAATTTGTAATCATGTCACCAGTAATTATCTCATTAAAATATTTAATAAGGCCTGTCATAGTAAGTTCTTCAATAACCGCTGCTCTTCTAGTGGATGATGCCAAGGCGATTAATATTTTATTCTCTTTCAGTGTTTCCATAATCGTATGAACACCAGGTTTAATATCGATAAGGCCTTTTCTGAATCTATCCATTACCATGCCTGTTTTCTCAGCTCGAAGCTCATCATAGGAATATTTATCTCCGTAAATCTCCATAAACTTCTGTCTAGCTGCAACAGCTGTAACTCCAGTACATTCACGGCAGTAGTATTCAATATTTGGAATTCCATGGCGTGAAGCAACTTCCTTCCAAACTTCGATTACAGCTTTCTCTGTATCAAAGATAACTCCATCCATGTCAAAAACTACAGCCTTCATCACTTACCTCTTCAAATAAAAACGGACGTCCGTTGGACATCCGTTATATTACTATTTTTTACTGTACTGCGCCAAGAATATTCTTAGCATTGATTACTCTGTCCTTTGTCGGAGTTGAAATGCCCTCATTCTCAAGAACATTTTCAATGCCAAGTGTCTCCCATTTATGAATACCCAATGTGTGATATGGAAGCACCTCAACACGCTCTACTGTCTTAAGTGTCTTAATAAACTCAGAAAGATTATTAAGATCCTCATCATAATCTGTTCTCTCAGGTACAAGTACATGTCTAATCCACATAGGCTTACCCATATCTGACAGCTCCTGTGCCATCTCAAGAATATTTGTATTAGGCTGACCTGTAAGCGCCTTATGCTTCTCATTATCAATATGTTTAAGGTCAAGCATAACAAGATCTGTTACCTTCATAAGCTCCATAAACTTGCTGTGCCATGGTTCACTCTTGGTGTAAGGATTACCACTTGTATCAACAGTTGTATGTATTCCCTTCTCCTTTGCCTTAGCAAAAAGCTCTGTAAGGAAATCAATCTGAAGCAATGGCTCACCACCACTTACTGTAATACCGCCCTTAGGACCCCAGTATTCCTTATAACGAAGTGCCTGATTAAGGAGCTCATCTGCATCCATCTCCTTACCTGTATTCATGTGCCAGGTATCCGGATTATGACAATACTGGCATCTCATCGCACAGCCTGAAAAGAAAATAATATATCTTACTCCTGGGCCATCTGCTGCTCCGAAGCTTTCTGTGGAATGAATAAAACCTTTTGTCATAAAGAACTCCTTTTAATATTTATAAGAGAAAAGCGGCTGTCCTCTAGGAAGACAGCCGCCTGATTAACAGTTAACTAAACTCTAGATCAAAGTCTGTCGTGGCATGTTCTAGCGATAACGTCGTTCTGCTGCTCTCTTGTAAGATCGATAAATCTTACAGCGTAACCAGATACACGGATTGTGAAGTTAGCGTACTCTGGCTTCTCAGGATGCTCCTGAGCGTCGAGAAGCTTATCTACACCAAATACGTTTACGTTAACGTGGAAAGCACCCTTAGCGAAGTAACCATCAAGAACGTTTGTGAGGTTATCAACCTGATCCTCTGTTGTGTTACCAAGAGCAGATGGGTTAATTGTCTGTGTATTAGAAATACCGTCAAGAGCCCATGTGTAAGGAATCTTAGCAACAGAGTTAAGAGAAGCAACGAGACCGTTCTGCTCTGCACCGTAAGCTGGGTTAGCTCCTGGAGAGAGTGGCTCGCCTGCCTTACGTCCGTTAGGGAGGGAACCTGTCTTCTTACCGTATACAACGTTAGATGTAATTGTAAGGATAGAAGTAGATGGCTCAGCATCTCTGTATGTGTGATGCTTCTTGAGCTTCTTCATGAATGTGTCGAGGAGCTCAACACCGATGTTATCAGCTCTGTCATCATCGTTACCATATCTTGGGAAGTCACCCTCTGTCTCGAAGTCAACTACCATGCCGTTCTCGTCACGGATTGTCTTAACCTTTGCATACTTAATAGCAGAAAGGGAATCGATAACGTGTGAGAAACCAGCGATACCTGTAGCGAAGGAACGACGTACGTCTGTATCGATAAGAGCAAGCTCAGCTGCCTCATAGTAATACTTATCGTGCATGTAGTGGATGAGGTTAAGGCAGTTAACATAGAGGTCAATGAGCCAATCCATCATTACATCGAACTTCTTCATAACCTCATTGTAGTCGAGGTACTCAGATGTAATTGGAGCAAACTCAGGAGCAACCTGCATTGGCTTGCCATCCTTACCCTTCTCGAGCTCGTCCTTACCACCGTTGATAGCATAGAGCAAGCACTTAGCGAGGTTAGCACGTGCACCGAAGAACTGCATCTCCTTACCTGTCTGTGTAGCAGATACGCAGCAGCAGATAGAGTAATCATCACCCCATACTGGACGGAGCTCGTCATCGTTCTCATACTGGAGAGAAGATGTCTTGATGGAGATGTAAGAAGAATACTTTCTAAAGTTAGAAGGAAGTCTCTTAGAATAGAGCACTGTGAGGTTTGGCTCTGGTGCTGGATCCATGTTCTCGAGTGTGTGGAGGAAACGATAGTCAGTCTTTGTAACCATGGAACGGCCATCCTGACCAAGACCACCAACCTCGAGTGTAGCCCATACTGGGTCACCGGAGAAGAGCTCATTATAAGCTGGGATTCTAGCGAACTTAACCATTCTGAGCTTCATTGTGAAGTGGTCAACAAGCTCCTGTGCTTCCTTCTCTGTGAGGATACCCTTCTTAAGGTCTCTCTCAATATAGATATCAAGGAATGTAGCTACACGACCAACGGACATAGCTGCACCGTTCTGTGTCTTGATAGCTGCGAGGTAACCAAAATAGAGCCACTGAACTGCTTCCTTAGCTGTCTGAGCTGGAGCAGAAATATCGTAACCGTAAGAAGCTGCCATAGCCTTCATTTCCTTGAGGGCCTTAATCTGCATTGCAAGCTCTTCTCTCTGACGGATAACGTCATCAACCATTACGCCGCAACCGCAGTTAGCGAGATCTTCCTGCTTCTTCTCGATAAGGAAGTCGATACCGTAAAGAGCAACTCTTCTGTAGTCACCAACGATACGTCCACGACCATATGTATCAGGAAGTCCTGTAAGGATATGAGCCTTACGAGCTGCTCTGATCTCTGGTGTGTAAACGGAGAATACTGCATCAGAGTGTGTTGTGTGATACTCTGTGAAAATCTTGTGGAGCTCAGGATTTGGTGTGTAACCATATGTCTCACAAGACTGCTCAGCCATACGAATACCACCGAATGGCATAAATGCTCTCTTAAGTGGCTCATCTGTCTGAAGACCAACGATCTGCTCAAGTGCCTGACCAGCCTCGTCGTCAAAAATATAACCTGGCTTGTGTGATGTAATTGTAGATACGATATCTGTATCCATGTTACGTACACCACCCTTAGCACGCTGCTCCTTATAATACTCGGAAACCTTGCCCCAGAGCTTGTCTGTAGCCTCTGTTGTTCCCTCGAGGAAGTCTTCGTTACCAAGATACTCTGTGTAGTTCTTCTGGATGAAGTCACGTACGTTTACTTCTTCCTTCCAAAGACGGCCCTCGAATGACTCCCACTGCTGAAAATCTTTCATAGTCATATATCCTTTCTGAATTAATATGTTTTTTATGTAGTCATAATATAACAAAGTGAAAATCATATTACAACCCTGTTTTAGAATAATTCTAAAATAGATGCTAAAAAACTGTTCTTTTTTTTAGTCGTTTCGTGATTAGATGTTTATTACATATCTTTACAACACTTTAATAAGTAAAAAAAGAAAAACGGGCTGATTTATCAACCCGTTCTTACAAACATAAATAGCATGGCTTGTTTTAGCCTTCGCCTGGATTTTCACCTGGATTCTCGCCTGGCTCTTCAGTTTCTTCTGGAGCAAGATGCAAAGGACATGGATTATCCATATTTGGTGTCAGATATTTACCAGAAACAAAATAATCTGTTGTGGTTGTTCCTGCCTCACGACAGTATGGTGTTGCAGCATAACCAGAAGAACAAACCTCCATCTGGATAATAGTATCCGGCTTTGCAAAACCCTTTCCAGGGCAGTCGCCATGAATTCTGCTCATCACGTAATACCAAATCTTAATGGCATTACTTCTGTCACCCTGAGGAATAACAGTCTGTCTAAGTCTGTTATCATAGCCATACCATACGGCCGCTGTATAGTAAGGTGTATATCCGCAGAACCACTTATCGAGGTTATCGTCCGTCGTACCTGTCTTACCAGCTGTACCAATATACTCACCGGATGAGTTAACAATAATTGATGCGTGGCTTGATGCAGTACCGTTTGTAATTACATCCTCCAGCATGTCACTCATAAGGAAAGAAGTCTCTGCAGAGAATACTCTGTAAGAGGTAGGATGACTCTCAAGAACTACCTTGCCATCATTATCCAGAACCTTTGTATATGAATAAGGCTCAGTATAGGTTCCGCCTGAAGCAAGAGTGTTATATGCACCCGCCATCTGAAGTGGAGTAATACCGGTTGTAAAAGCACCAATAGCCTGAGACGGGAAAATTCCATCGGCAGTCTTATCAATACCCATTCTTGACAGGAACCAAGCAGCAGTATCACCACCAACATCATTCCATACGGCAACGGCAATTGTATTCTTAGAAACAGCTACCGCTCTTCTTACTGTCATAGGACCAGCATAAGATCTGTCAGAATTAAGAGGCCATACATTATTAGGATTGTTTGGATCAAAGTGACTCTCCTGATCAACGTAAACAGTAGACGGAACAAGAATTCCTAACTCCAGCGCAGGTGCATAATCGATCAACGGCTTAATAGAAGAACCTGTCTGACGATAAGCCTGTGTGGCTCGGTTAAGTCCCAGGTTCATGGTCTTACGACCATAGCCGCCCGCCATGGCACTAATGGCACCAGTCTGAGCATTTACTACAACCATACCGGCCTGCGGTTTCTCTGGGAGATTTACTAACAGTGATGGATCAGACTGGAATAAGTCTCTATTCAGGAATGCTTCGTCTACAACTGCCTGAACATCAGGCTCTAATGTTGTATAAATATGATAACCACGGTTATATACAATTGTAGTCGCCAAGGACATAGAGATATTACGTGACTCTGCCACATCAACTACAACCTCATGAATCGCATACTCCGCGAAGTAGGAAATCACGTCATTAGAGGACTTTGTCTCATTTGTTTTAAATACGAGTTCTGTATTAAGAGCTTCGTTATACTCGTCTTCAGTAATTCTTCCGAGTTCATACATCTTACCAAGAACGATTCTCATTCTTCTAAGAGCATTACGACGACCAGACTCTCGAAGCGGATTGTAATAGGATGGGCTCTTAGGAAGACCAGCAAGCAAAGCACACTCTGCAAGGTTAAGTTCTGAAGCATCCTTGCCAAAATAATTCTGAGCAGCAGCCTGAATACCTACATAGTTATTGCCCATAGGTGCGAGATTAAGATAAAGCTCCATAATCTCATCCTTTGACAACTCCTGCTCAAGACTCATAGCTGAGAACCACTCCTGAACCTTACGGGATGTGGAATGCTGATCATCACCAGAGATAAGCTTTACAGTTTGTTGAGTAATTGTGGAACCACCATAAGTAGCTGTACCACCATTCATAAGAGCAGAAAGAACCGCACTACCAATACGTCTGATGTCAATTCCTGAGTGCTCATAGAAACGCTCATCCTCAATGCTAGAAATAGCTTCTTCAATATAAGTATTCTTAACTTCACCAATAGAAATATAAATACGGTCGACGTTCTCATTACCAGTAAGCTTCGCAATTACATTACCCTTACTATCATATACAAAAGAAGTCTGTATCTCCTCTGTCTGCGTAAGATCAGAAATAGAAAGTGGCTGTGTTGTGGACACATATCCTAGGAGCATACCTGCACCAAAACCACCAAATGCAAAAACAAAGCACAAAACAAGAATAAGGAGAACTCGACCAATATCCCACAAAAAAGATATGGTCTCACGGAACCAGTTACGATTAAATCCGGTTCTCGTAGGTTTTCCCTTTAATGTTTTACGAAGTTCATCAGCAAGGGCGCTCTCTTCAGGAGCAACCGGTTTACTGCTTCTTCGGTTATTATCCTCATGATAATTGTTCATGCATTTCCTCTAATTACAATTTCCAATAGTTTCTTATTATATATTATACGCCTAAAAGTGTTACAATCTCATTAATATGGATACATACACATTAACAATTGATTCTCTTGATAACGAAGGGCGCGGAATCTCCACGCTTCCTAACGGCAAGAAAATTTTTATTCCTGGCGTTCTTCCTGGCGAAGAATGCTTAATCGAGCTGACAAAAGAATCTTCTCGTTATGCCGAAGGTGTATGCACACGATTATTAACACAATCACAGCATAGAATTCAACCGCATGGAGTAATTATTCCCGGCTGTAATCTTGCTCACCTGTCCTACGATCAGCAGGTTAAATATAAGCAGAACAAGGTTATTAACTGTCTTACAAGAATTGGTCATCTCCCACAAGAAATCACTTCTCTTGTAAACGACACTGTTCCATCAGCAATAACTTCCAACTACCGTAACCACATGCAATATAAAATCGCCCACGGCAAGGTAAGTCTTACAGCAGAAGGATCAAATACTCCTGTCCCAGCAGAGCTTTGTCCATTGGAATACTCTGTGTTCTCCGATATTCGTAAGACGATTGATGATATATTTGACGTTGCACCTACTACCCTGTTCTCAGGGCTGGTGCTCAGAGGTTCTGAGAGAACCCAAGAGGTCTTGATGGAACTAGTTTCCGACTCCGAAGATACTCATGAGAGAATTATTAACGCCACAAACAATTACCTTGCTGCATCATCTATGGTTCAGAAAATCAAGGACGCTATTAGTGACTACAACCTCAGAGGCATCACTCTCAGAATGAGCAGAAGTGCCGTTGAAAAGAGAACCCGTGGCGGAAAGCGCGTACTAATAACAGGTGAAGACTTCTATACCGAGACACTATGCGGCAGGACTTTTAAAATCAAGGCGGGTGCTTTCTTCCAGGTAAACATCCCTCAGGCAGAGGTTTTATACAAGCTCGCTAGCGAGAGCATCGCGAATGCGAAAACAGTATGTGACATCTACTGTGGCACGGGATCTATTGGTCTTTCTGTGCTACACGAGGGGCAGCAACTTCTTGGTGTCGAAAGCGTCTCAGAGGCGGTTGCTTCTGCTAAGGAAAACGCCGCTCTTTCTGGCGTAGCTAACGCAAAATTCATCTGCAAGCCTGCAGAAAAATTTAATTTTCAAGAGGAGAAACTACCAACTCCTATCGCCGCCATCGTGGACCCACCACGTCAGGGCCTGGACTTTGCTTTCGTAAACCACCTTCTAAAGCTCTCCCCTGACAGCATAAGTTATGTGTCATGCGACCCAGCAACTATGGCACGTGACCTCGCACAAATTGTTGGCAGTGGTAAATATGAAATTCGCTCCGTGACTCCAGTAGATATGTTTCCACAGACTAGTCATGTGGAGACTGTTGTTCAGCTTTCCAAGGGTTCTGTTCCAAGTCAGGATGTTAAGGTCAAGTTTTCAATGGAAAATGTAAGTTCTGCCAAGTACGTGGATAAGCCTGCAACATATGAGCAGATTAAAACTTATGTAAAAGAGCATAGCGGATTAAATGTTAGTTCTCTTTACATTGCGCAGGTAAAACAGAAATATGGGATTATTGAAAGGGACTGTTATAACCTGCCAAAATCGGATGATAGTAGGCAACCTAAGTGTCCTGAATCTAAAGAAAAAGCAATAGTTGAAGCTTTGAAGTATTTTAAGATGATATAAGTAGCAAATGAATATCCCTATGTTGTACGAATAAAACAAACATACAGCATAGGGTATTTATTGGTATTTCTATGTCGCATTCTGTAGCAAGCAACGTTTTGTGCTATCAAAACAGATTCAGCTTGTGCTGAATGCTTGTTAGGGTATCCCTAAGACCCAGAGAAGATTCTTTTAAATATCGTTGTTAGATAGAATTCCAATTCATTTAACTAACGTAAAGATGTCTTTATTTCATAAAAGCTCTTGTGGGATTAATTCAAAATATTTCTCGTTCTCGCAAATAAAAATTTCTTTTCCTCCAAGCATGTAAGCTTCAAAAATCAGTTTCTTTCCTCTCTCAATCTCACCAGTTTCAAATAAGCATTCTCCATACCTAATAAGAACAAACTCATTTATGATGCCCCAACCATCATATAATTCTCTAAAATAGTCAATTGCCAGAGAGTATTCATTTTTGAAAAAATAAGCATCACCTATGGATGCATACAACCACTCGCCTGCTTCCCAATCCATTTTAGGATTAGGCACTAATTTCAATGCCTTTTTGAAAATACTAATTGCTTTATCATAGTGTTGTTTATCAAATTCTTTATTACCCTGATCACAGAGTTTAGTTATCTTTTCATACTGTTTATCATCTAGTTCGGCAGTCGTTACCGTTGTCAAATTTTCATTTGATATACATTTGCCGCCACTTAATAAAAACTCTTTATATATGGAGTCTTTGGCACCAAAACATCTACCATGTGATTTTTTGTTTGCAATATTAAAGAATGATAATGCTTCTGAAAATGATTTGTTTAAATATGCAATTTTACCGAGCAATAAATCTCTATGACCCGTGTCTAGTCTATGTGGAGCTGCATTAGCAATATGGATTTTCCAATTATTTGCAAGTTCGCTGTCATTAGTTGCTACTGCACCTTCGATTATTCTCCAAGACACTAAGAAACTTTCACTATATTCATACTTATTGTCTGGAATCATATCCCATAATTCAAAAAGAATCTGCAATCCTTCAAGGTAGTAATTATTAGCATATAAACTTAAGCATTTTTCATATTTCTGATTGAAAACATTTATATTATCAAAAACAGGCATTATCAATCCCCCCCATTATTTCTTATACTTTTCACACATCAACATCCAATTTGTATTCTATTAACTCATTAAAAGTCTTCTTTTCCTTAGTTAATATAATCAAAATTTACATAGCCAGTATTCTCATAATAATAAATATCAATTGATTATCATCAAATTTTAAAGCCATCTTTTTCGACATAAGCTAAGCATTTGCTGGTTATATACTCTTTTGTCAAAACTTTCTTTCCTTCATACATCGGATTCAATACATAATGCTCAACATCTGTATATGGAGCTAATTTTTTTACATATCTAGCTAGTGCATTATAAATCTTTGTAACTAAATCTAGTCTTTTTATCAAATTGCCCTCTTCATCATAATAATCAGTAATACAAAATAACCGACCTCTGGTTATTTTTTTATTGTTATTAAGAATTGTTGACATGCGTGCTTCTATCATAGTAACTCCACTAGCTGAGTAGCCATGATCTATTCGCTCTTTATTTCCTATCATTTCAACTTTATATTTACCAGCTTCCGGAATATAAAAATAATAGACTTTACATTCTTCTGAAATAATATCTATTGAATCAGATTCTATAACAACACCTTTCAGCAAATCTTCCTTTATAATTTTACAACCAAGGTCTAATGCTTTTTGTGCTAATAAAACGAAGGAATCATATTCAATATAATAATTTATTTGTTTTCCCAATGATATCTCTCCTTGCACTGTATTCTCATAGCCCGTATTCTCAATATAATATTGAACTAATTTCCTTGATAAATTCAGATTTGTTATTCAATAGAATCAAAATTTAACTAACTACCGTAAAGATGTCATTTCAGATATTCCCAACATAAAAATCAACATCGTGATTACCAGTTATTTCTTCGATTCGCGCATTTATTTCCTCTGGTGAATACATTATATTATCAAAATCATAATCCTTTATAAGCACATACTTCAAACTATCCATATGGACAAAAACCTCAGAATTATCAACAATTACATCTCCGGGTAAAACTATAACTCGGTAATCATTTCCATTATCTAATAAAGATGTCGAAAACTCATGACACTGAATAATCTCAAGACAATCTATATTATCACTTGTAGTTCGATCAAAATCGTAGTCATAATTACGGAATGCTGCGATATAGTTCAGGTATTCCCTATCAACTTCCTCTGGTTTCTCCAGATATAATTCTATAGAAACACATAAAGAATCAGTACAAATAATTGATTCAATATTATTCACCATCCAATTATTACTAAGATCAGCTATTTCCATCACATCACCAGCTGAATCAGAACCATATATCTCGATAAGAATACCATCATCACTATAACGAATATCTGAGCATTTGATACTGTCATTAGACAGATTACTCAAAATATAATCTGCCATATTATGCGCTGCTTTTTTAATCTCATGATTCCCTGAACATGATGTGGAAGTAAACACGATCAGTAATATCATAATGGCTAAATAAATTCTTCTCATAGTTTCCTGCTCAATTGTTTTATTCTTTATCATAGTTAATTTAATCTTCAACTTACAACATTATACAATACTCAGGGTCTTAGGGTTACCCTAACAAGCATTCAACTTCAGTTGAAATGTGTTTTGTCCCCACAAAACGTTGCTTGCTACCTTAGTCTCTGTAGGACTTGATGGTTTCACTCATCTTTTCAAGAGGAGTGCGCACTTACAGATGGGCTGAGCCCATCTATCGTAAGTGCTTTTCTTTTGCCGGTAATTTCGTTAAGGATGTCGTTTACGATATCGCAACAAACGCAGATATTGCAGTGCTTTAGAGTATATTTTTCTCCTTTTGTAGCCAGAAACGATATCGTAAAAATTAAACGATATCGCAAGGGTAAATCCTCGAAACGCAATAACAGCAGGCACTGCCGGCTGTTGTAATCGCTGAGATGGAGAAAACGATATCCCTGCTTTATCCTGCTTCCAATTTTCAAGACCTATTCCGTTTTAACCAAACTGTACGATTATTGACCTTGAACTCCTCTTTACTGGCGTATATAATTCTAAAAGAACATTTGTTCTACAATAGAAATTTATTACGGAAAGGAGGCGTTAATGACTCGAGATACAAACGAAATAGATGAAGATACTAGAAATAGAATCGCATTCAACAGATGTGTTGATGTGATAACAAATTTAATCAAAAAGTATGGTTCCAGAGTTTTGGAAAAAGAGAAATCAAGAGAGTTCTTCAAAAAGTATGTCTACTATATCTTCAATTTTGATCTTACCAAAGAGCGATTACAGTCTTATAGAGACAAACTCTCCAAATGACAAAATGAAATTGACAATCGTACTATGTCGATTTTATAATTATGACAAAACCATTATGTCAGGAGAAAATCTATGAAAAAGATTACTAACCTTGAAGATGCACTTAAAAGAATCTCTGAACTTGAAGAAGAGAATTCAAAACTTAAAGAGGAATTAGAGTATTACCACAATAAAAAAACAAGTGGCAGACAGAAACATAACGATAAATGGCAGGCTTTATATAACGAGTTTGTCATTTGTTATGAGTCTGGTATGACACTTTTGGAAATAGCTCAGAAGAATGATGTGAGCGAGAGAACTATTTATAGATACAAAGCTTATTACGACAAGAACAAAGCATAATTATCACTAAAACTTTAATTGCCTCGAATTCGAGGTATTTAGAGTTACTAATTTTTATTAGTAATTTGTAAGGAGTAAGGATTATGGGAAAGACAATAAAGAAAGATACAATACACGCTAATGGTATAGATATTGGCATATATACAACTGATTTTGAAAATGAATTCATTTCACTGACGGACATCGCAAGGTTCAGAAGTACAGATCCAAGAATTACTATTCATAACTGGCTTCGCAGTCGTGATATCGTAGAATTTCTCGGATTATGGGAAGAACTTCATAATCCTAATTTTAAACGTATCGATTTCGATACGTTTAAAAAAGATGCAGGTTCTAACGCTTATGTTTTTTCGATTAAAGAATGGACAGAAAATCTTGGCGCTATCGGTCTTATTACCAAGTCTGGTCGATACGGTGGTGGCATTTATGCTCACATTGATATCGCTTTTGAGTTTGCTTCATGGATATCACCAGAATTTAAGCTTTATGTTATTAAGGACTATCAAAGATTAAAACGTGACGAAAACAGTCGTTTGTCCTTATCTTGGAATCTTAATCGTGAAATATCCAAATTGAATTATAGAGTTCATACAGATGCAATTAAAGAAAACCTCATCCCTCCAGCACTTACTCCACAAAAGATTTCATATACATATGCGAGTGAAGCTGATCTATTGAATACTGTTCTATTCGGATGTACAGCCAAAGAATGGAGAGAAAAGAATCCAGATAGCACAGGAAACATTAGAGATAACGCTTCAATTTATCAGTTGCTTGTTCTATCCAATATGGAAAGTTACAACGCAATCCTTATTAAGCAAGGAAAATCACAGGCAGAAAGAATGCAATTACTGCATGAATTAGCAGTACAGCAAATGACCACATTAAGCTCTCTTAATGTATCGAATCTACCAGGAATAGAGGAATAATATGATTAAATCCAAAAAGAAATGTTATATCTACACTCGTGTTTCGACTGCTATTCAGGTTGATGGCTACTCACTTGATGCTCAGAAAGATAAGCTTCGTAAGTTCGCAGAATACCAAGAGATGGAAATTGTTGGTGAATATTCTGATGAAGGTTTCTCTGGTAAGAACATCAAAGGACGACACGAATTCACAAGAATGCTTAATGATATTGAAAGTGGCAAGGACGATGTAAGTTTCGTCCTTGTTTTCAAATTGTCCAGATTCGGAAGAAATGCTGCCGACATTCTTAACTCTTTACAGTTAATGCAGGACTATGGCGTAAACCTAGTTTGTGTTGAGGATGGTATTGATAGCTCAAAGGAATCAGGAAAACTTCTTATTTCGATTCTCGCTGCAGTAGCTGAAATGGAAAGAGAAAACATAAGAGTTCAGACTATGGCGGGTCGTGAACAAAAGGCTCGCGAAGGAAAATGGAATGGTGGTTTTGCTCCCTACGGCTATAAGCTTGTAGATGGCGAACTTCAGATTGCTGAGGAAGAAGCTGATGTTATAAGACTTATATTTGATAGATACATAAATACAAATGACGGCATTGCAGGCGTTGCAAAATATCTTAACAATCATGGATATGAGAAAATTCTAAGACAGAACGGAACAATACCTGGTTTTTCATCCGCCTTCATAAAGAAGGTACTAGATAATCCCGTATATATGGGAAAGATTGCCTATGGACGAAGAAAGACTGAGAAGAAGACTGGCACTCGTAATGAGACTCATATTGTAGCCCAAAGTGAGTTCCCTATTTATGATGGTATTCATGAGGCGATTATCTCAGAAGAATTATGGAAACTTGCTCAAGAGAAAAGGTCTAAGAATGCGTTTACTAGAGAGAAGTATATTGATCCTGAGCATGCACACATCTTGTCAGGATTGATAGTCTGTCCTGATTGTGGAAAGAAACTCTATGGAAATATCGCAAAAGCTCACAGCAAAGATAACAAGACCAGATATTATTACTACTGCAAAAACACCACAGGTCATACAGGGCACAAGTGCAATTTTAGAGTTAATATTGAACAATCAAAGATTGATTCAGTTGTGGCTAACATCATAAAAGCAATGACCAAAGAAGGATTATTTAAAGATGCCATCCAAAAGAAAATCGGATCTGCAGTTGATACTACTGATTTACAGACAGAATATAACACGCTTTCTAATAAACTTAGACAAGCACAAAGTGTAAAAACACGACTTGAGGACGAGCTCGATTCCCTTGATATAGATGATTCTCATTACGATAGAAAGGTAAAAGATTTACAGCGAAGACTTGATATTCAGTACGATAAGATTGACGAGATTGAAGATGAACTGACTTCAATACACACACAGATAGCAGAACTTAAAAAGAATGCGATAACTAGCGAAAGTGTTTATACAATCCTCCTTCATTTCAACGATATCTACTCAATGAGTAGTGACACCGAGAAGAAACAATTAATGCGTGCATTTATTGACAGTATTGAACTCTACCCTGAATGCGATAAAGACAAGAACTGGGTTAAAACCATTAACTTCAATTTTAAGGTGCCGATTATAAGAAATAACGATACAATTGAGGATGTGGGAAGCGTTTCTCTTGGGAATGATATTCCCTTGGAAAATTTGATTACAGCTGAGACTGTATGTCTTTTGTCGCAACTTTCTGAAGCTCCTAAGATGGAAATGCGAGTTAAACTCACTGAATTTGACCTTACAGAGGCTGAAGCTAAGGCTACCTACTCAGAGATTAAGGAATATGTTAAGGAACACACTGGATTAAAGGTAAGCTCACTTTACATAGCACAGGTTAAGCAGAAATATGGAATTATAGAAAGAGATTGCTATAACCTACCAAAGTCAGAAGACGCTAAACAACCTAAATGTCCTGAGCATAAAGAAAAAGCTATCGTAGAAGCACTAAAGTATTTTAAGATGATTTAAGGTATTACGCATATGACTTATTGCCATATGCGTAATTATATTATAAGTGAAATCAATTAGTAGTTGTGTTATCCTCGCTCAGAAAGATATGTATTTACTCTATCTTCAATTATGATTATTACATCATTTAAGGATTTTTGGCCCTCGAAATATGCAGGCATTTCTTCTCTTAATATGTTTGAAATAGATGGATCTGAAGTATATACATGATTGCAACTATCAATTATTTGTAAATAACTTTCATAATCAATATTTTCAATTAGGTAACTATCAATTCCCATGCTTTCTAATTCTTGAACTGTATTATTGTCCATTAAGTACTGGATATATAGGTTGTGACTCTCAACAACATCATCTATCATAGCAATCATTTGACTTCGCTTTATTGGATTACCCATACCACAAGAAATATCATATTGATAATCGTCATCAATTAATTGGTTTATAAATTCCATACATCCTTCAGCAGAATCAGTTGATGCTGATATTGCTATAGAATTCGTTATTCTTGCTACTGGACCTCTTTGATCTACAGAGGGAACTCCAATTAAATCAATATTCTCTAAACTGGAATTAGAACTCCAAACTAAAGTTGAATAATCAGAATTAACATTCAGATAAGCAGGTCTATTAGTTTGACCAGTAGTTTCCCACAATACATCAAATGGTATACTTCTTCCAGATGATGGAATATTGTTATTTACATAGTTTACAATAGTTATAAAATCTGAATTGTTGATATCAAGAGCATTATTGTGAATAAATAAATCGTTCATACTGTTATATAGAAATATAAAATAATCATCTCTAGAAAAATTAATTGGATCATCACCATTACAATAATCAGAATAAAATCTTTCGTAATCATCAAAAGACATATTAACTGGATATGCACCTAAAGATGATTCTGTAATAATAGCCTGAAGGCTAAAAGATAATGGTAGCTGATATAGAACGCCATCTTTATATGAAGCATCAATTATGGATGTAAAATACTCTTCATTCGATAACGAATCAGCATAACTGCTTAAATCCAACAAGTATTCTGTTGAATTTAATCCGTTAAACTCAAAAGCATTTATAACGATATCCGGACCTTCTCCAGAAAGCAAATCCACTGCCAGTTGGTCACAAATATCAGAAATAGCGGCCACCATTTCATAATCATATTCATTATAGGAAGTATAATCAGGAATCAAGGTATCTATTTGATATCTTGTATCCAAAGAAATATAGTATTCATTATTATTAGTATTAAACTCACTAATCTCACAATATAAAGAAGCTGGTGGAATATCAACACAAGCAAGTTTTATTTCTGTTCTTGTTTCTCTAGGATCGTCATCAGAACCGGTTAATACATAAACAAAACAATATTCTGAACTATATGCTTGACTATGTGTTGGATTTTCTCCCATTCCGCAAATGACAATATCTTCATTGTTGAAGCTAGTTTTAATTGTATATTCTAGGCCCTCACTTATATTAGCAAAGGTATGATTATAATCAAAAATTGTTGTTTTGGTTTTTGAAGCAAAATCAACCACTTTTAATCCGTCTGACTCTGCAATATAAAGGCCGATTTCTTCATCATATCTAAAGCTTGAATAATCAGATATAAGTTCACTAGAAACATTATGATCAATGCGATTTATTTTATTGTCTTCTTTATTTACAATCACGAAGTTTCTTTCTTGATTAGCAGAATAGTATTCCAAAAGCCAAGAGTTATCATCATAGTCATATAGTTTACTTTCAGTTACTGATGTATTCGACAGAATTCCACTTGTATCTATTGTTTTGATCAACTCGTCATTCTTGCAAATGGCAAATAATACATTATTAGAAGAATTATCCCTATAGGTTATTACATATTTTTCGCCATAGTAATCTACAGTTGTCATAATAGCATCATTTGGCATATCATCTATTCCTGTTAGTTCAAATGATGATACTAACCTCCTTTGGTCGGGATCATATGAGTAAACCGTCTGTGTTCGATTTCCAGAACGAAAGCATTCTGTTAATATCTTTATACTTTCACCTGATATATTTACTGAAATAATGTGCTCCGATAAAGTCATTTCAGGTAATTCATTTGCATATATTCTTGATATATGTTCGCCATTTAAAGAATAGTAATCAAGCCATTCAGGATTTGTATCATAATGGCTTGCATTTTCATCAGTCCACAAATTGGAAGAATTTAGTACTTGCCCATAAGAATAAATAACAATTCCACCATTACATTCTCCGATAAGTTCCGAAGTACAATTTATTAATTCATCATCATATTCAATCTGGAATTCGGAACGAGTATGGTTATACCATGCTGAATTTTCTAATATAATTACTTCAGTTTTTGCCTTGCATCCTGTAAAAATGGGCATCAAAAAAGAAATAACTAATATAATAGCAACATATCGAGTTTTCATAATCTCCTCCTATTATTTTTCTAGAAGACTATCAAACTCTGGATTTCCGCATGGAACACCCTCGTTAAATGCAGCTAAATCATGCCATCTACATTCACAAGGTCTTTCATGGCCTATTGTTGATTCATTAAATAAATATTCACCGTCAGGAGAAAAAATCAATTTTAACCAACCAATATTATCAGATTCACCACCAACGCATATAATAATCCTATAACCATTGTTGTCCGTTGTTTCAAATCGGTAATAAGTAGAATTACTACATTGTTCTGTTATGTCTAATGTAATATCCTCGTAAGTGAATATGACCCTCCCATTATCTATATTTACATATTCGTTTTCGGTATATTCTAAACCATTGATATAAGTCGAATTGAGGTTTTCATTAGTATTATCCAATGCCACGTATGTTTCATCAGGTTCAGAACCAACAGTGAGAGTTTCACCATTAGAGAAAATAAAAACTTTAATGCATTTTGTTGCAGCTGAAACAATTGCATTTCTTGTAAAAGGAACAGAAAATAATACAAGTAATATTGCAGCCAATGAAGTTATCGCTATTTTTACGCCAGTATATTTCTGTGTTTTCGTGCTTATAATACTTTTTCTAATCTCGCTCTTTTTTGTCTCATCTAAAACTAAATCATCAAATAATTCTTTTATCATGTCTTCCATAATTAGTTCTCCAAAAACAATCTCAAATTATCTTTTGCTCGACTTATTCTCATTGCTACTGATGAATTGGAAATCTTCAGTATTTTTGCTATCTCACTGTAGGAATAACCTTCGTAGTAATGAAGATAAAGCGGCATTCTTTGACCTATATCAAGTTTCATAATTGCATCAAAAAGGAATTCTGAATTAGTATCTGATTTACAAGAAACGGCGACATTTAGGGCATCATAATCTATGTCTGCAGTTGTTATATACCTAGATGATTTAAGATAGTTTTTGCACATATTAGCTGTCATTTTCATAAGGTATGACTTTTCCTTGCCTACACTAAAAACAACTTGTTTAGTAAGCAATTTCAAAAACACATCCTGAACAATGTCCTCTGCCTCTTGTTTTGATTTAACATATGAAAGGGCAAATCTAAATATGTCATCAGCATATGATTCAAACAGATTTAGAACTTTTTCCTTTTTCATCAATTGTTCTCCTTGATTATTTGAGTACTCACTATATAAGACAATTCAGAAGCGTGTTTTCTCACATCATTTGGAAAATCAAACATTTCTACTACATTTTACAACATAAAAAACTATTTTGTTAACCTGCGTGGTTGACACAGAACGAATACTTATGTAGAATTATGTTAACCAATTACGGTTAACAGGAGGAACGACCATGCACAACAAATTAGGCGAGTATTTAAGAAAGATAAGAATGAATGTAGATAAATCATTACGACAAATGGCTGATGATTTGCATATTTCACCTGCATTTCTATCAGCTGTGGAGAATGGTAAAAAGAAAATGCCAGATTCATGGTTCACCTTGATTCCTGATACTTATCAGTTGAAGCCTGATGAAATTGAGGAATTTAAGTCTGCTGCTTATGAATCTATGGATGTAGTTGAATTAAATATTGCAAATGCTTCTTCAGCTAATAAGAAGCTGGCTATTCGTTTTGCAAGACGATTTGAAGAAATCGATGAGAAGACTAGTGAGGAAATATTAGCGTTACTAGATTCTAAGCTTAAAGGAGGAACTACCGATGAGTAATTATTATGCTCAGGCTGTTTCGAGAGAAGATATGCGTCAACTTGCATATCTCATAAGAAAAAAGTTTGGATATCTCGATATTTGGAGTATCCCAGTAGAGTTGCTTTTAGACAAGATGTGTGTAGAATTTGAGGATTTTTCTTATGAAATTATTCCCGATGATGAGTGGGATAATCCGTCTGCACACGCAGATACAGATGTGCTTAGTGGCACTATAAGAATTCGTGAGAGCGTATATTTGCGAGCATGTAATGGCTTGGGGCGAGATAGAATGACGATAGCTCATGAGATAGCTCATTTCATTCTAATCTGCCTTACTGATGTAAAGCTATATAGAAGTAGTGGAAAGCCGGTGCCATCATACCAAGATCCTGAATGGCAAGCTAAATGCCTCGCAGGAGAATTAATGGTTCCATATCACAAGTTAATAAAACTTAAAAATCCAACAGCTGCAATAATAGAGATATTTTGCGGTGTATCTTCTGATGCTGCAAATTATCAGCTGAAGTATCTTAGGAGGTGATGTCCCTTGAGGGTTAAAATATCCCAAAATAAAACACTCTATAAGTAGTTACCAGCTGCTTATAAAGTGTCATTCTTCGGATTTGACATCCGTTAATTAGGTAAAGACATTATGCCATTTCCGAAGAATGAATTCAATTAGGTAGAACTAATTATTTTAAAAATTTATTCAACAAGGAGGTGGCTACATGTCACTTTTAAATTGTATGCGACAAAATTGTCGTGATGTATTTAATGCGTTTTTAGTACGCATGGCTAGATATGCTGGGTTATTTGATTTTCCAGTTATCGAGCCAACGAATTGTATCCCTAATCGTTTAATTCCTTTCTCAAAGGCATTATCTTCTAAAGATTATGACCAGTGGGTTCACTTTTATGAAGATGATTATCTCTTTGAAAGAATTTGGAAGAACCCACATAAGTATCTTGAGATATTACAGCAGTATCGAGGGGTAATTCTTCCAGATTTCAGTCTTTATAGAGATATGCCCTTTGTTATGCAATTATGGAATATCTATAGGAGCAGAGCTATTGGGTGTTGGTTACAGCAGAATGGTATTATAGTTATCCCTAATATCAGATATGGAGATAAGCGTACATACCGTATTTGTTGTGATGGTATTTCTACAGGATGTGTTATTGCTGTAGGAAGTCACGGGACACTAAAAAACAAAATTGATCGTCAATTGTTTGCTGAAGGATTAATGGTAGTTGCTACAAGGCTCAAGCCAATGGTAATTGTTGTTTATGGGGGTGCTCCTGATGATGTTTTTGAACCAATTAGAGAACTTGAGATTGAGATTGTTGTTTTCGAAAGTGAATACAGTAAATCCATGAAGCCTCGTCAGGAGGTGGTATAATGGGTGCAGGATATCATGGCGGTTTTGGTTCAACTTCTGGATCAAAAAAGATAAATGCTATAAGTGCATCTTCGTCTTTTGTTGGAACGCGTCAAGGTGATATGCTTAAGGAGTATGCTAAAGCTGTTAAAGAAGAACCCGGTTTTACAGATGTAGTAATTCATGGAAACCCCAATAATGCTGAATACTATCATAATGGCAAGTGGGTTAAAGTTGATCAAAGAACATTAGCATTAATGTTAAAGAAAGACTCTGGTTATAAATCTGGAAGTATTCGATTGATTTCATGTAGCACAGGAATGCTTGATTCGGGATTTGCTCAAAATCTTGCGAACAAGATGGGTGTTTCAGTTAAGGCTCCAACTGATACAGTGTGGGTATGGCCAACTGGAAGGATGACAATAGGTCCTTCTCAATTTCAGAATACTGGTACTTGGAAGATTTATAAACCACAGAAGAAAGGCAGGTAAACTTTATGGATATTATTAGCGTCGGTTATTATAAGGAAATGCCACACGGTAAGATTGACTCGCCTTCAATAAAAGATGTTGTTGGTAAAGAGCAGAAAGAACTTATTGAAAAGATTTGTGACTATTTAGCATCAGGAGTAACTTTAGTTACTAGTCCTGGCGTTGCGAATGATGTAATAAATCCAGATAGAGGTGAAATTGGAACTCTTTCCGCGATGACAGATGGTACTTGGCTGTGGCCAGGTGATTTGGCTTACTATGTTAAGAACTATAAATTAAAGCTTCCTGAAGCGTTTTTAAAAACAATGGAAGCTAATGAATGGTCTTCAAAACTTAAACTTGAGGATATCGACTTCGATTCACTAACAATTGACGGCATGTCTCCGTTTGAGGCTTAATCATTCTTGTAATTCAAATTACTCCGAAGGTGGTGCTTTAGGGCATCACCTTTTTAACTGTCCGTTTAATGAACCTATATTGATGTTACAATACCTTTACAAACATAAGTTCTGGTGATAATATCGCTTTGCAAACGAACATATGTTTGTAGAATAAAAACGCTCAATGGGACAGCGTTCGTCAGAAAGGAGGATTAAGCCCATGATTTAGTTAAGCAGATTGGATCTGCCGTTAGCGGTAGTTATAGGCAAATAAAAAGGTTTGGAACTGAATCAGAACCAAACCTGAAAGT
>JAKSRI010000013.1 GCA_024403695.1 Saccharofermentans sp.
TACCTCGTTTGTTTTCTTTTGTCAAGAACTTTTTTCAAGATTTTCTTTAACCTTTTTGCTAGGGCGTTTCCCTTGCTCAAGGCTCAGTAATTATATATCCCACCCAATAGTTTTGCAATAGCTTTTTTACATTTTTTTCATATTTATTTTTTGATATTTTTCAAAGCATTATAAAAGCCCGATAATACGGGCTTTTTCACTCTGCTGGGTTTATTTTCTCTTCTGATTTCTCTCTTCCAATACGGATTGTTCCACGTTCCAATTCATAATGTAGATTAATTCTATATATAATATAAGAAGATATATCTATCTTGAATGTCTCACATATAGCACACCATTTATCTGCCATACACACGAGCCAACTCTCTCTTCTTCTTGGCGGAATCGCTGTAAGTGGGAACATATGCTTCTTAATGATGTCTCTCTCTGTCTCATTAAGTTCAAAGTCCTTTATAGCATTATCATGTGATCTACCTGGATGAGTAAAACCGTGTAAGTTATGGTACTCATTCTTCTCATGCCAGTCATATAGGAAATAATCATGAAGCAGCGCTCCACGCACTAGACTTCTGTGATCAAACTTAATCCCCAGATTCTCTAGACCAATTGCCATTAACAAGCTGAACTTCGCTACAGACACTGTATGCTCAAATACACTTGTTGTTCCATGCTGGATAAATGACTTCATTCGCTGGGCTTCAGACGACATAATAATATCTTTGCCCATGGCAAAGATTTCCTTAGCAATCTTATATTCACTAACTGTCTTCTTCAAAATACTCTCCCCAGCCTTATATAGTCCTCGATTACTATACTAATATTCAAATATGAAATCAAAATACAATTCTTATAAATTTTCTGTTATATATAAACAAATCTTGATAGCTATATTCTAAAAGTCGAAGTAAAATAGCGTTCATGATTACAAACGAGAAGAAAACAAGAAAAACATCTACTGACTTAACACATGGTGATCCGCTTAAGGTTACCCTGATGTTCGCGTTGCCACTTTTCTTGAGCAACATCTTTCAGCAGCTTTATAACCTTACTGATATTTCCATTATTGGACACGCCCTTGGTGATGACGCTTTGTCCGCCATAGGTTCAGTATCTATTATCTGCGGTTTCTTTAACTCATTCCTTTTTGGTATGGGTTCCGGTCTCTCCGTAGTCATTGCCAAGCATTTCGGCGCCGGTGACCCAAAGAAACTGAAGCGCGCGGTTGCTAACACAATTTTTATCGCAGCCATCTGGGGTGTTGTCGTTACACTTCTCGGAATTTTCCTTCTGAAGCCTCTTATGAGACTGCTTAACACACCGGCTTCTATCTTTGACATGGCATATGGCTACGCATCCATTATTCTTTCCATGCTTATCTTCTCATTCACATATAATGTCTTGTCTGGAATGCTTCGTGCCATCGGTAATTCGAAGGCACCACTTTACTTCCTGATTATCTCAGTAACTATTAATATCGCACTTGATTTGCTTTTCGTTTATAAGCTTCACATGGGACTTAAGGGTGCCGCACGCGCCACTATTATCTCCCAGGCGATTTGCGTTACGGTTTGCTTTATTTACATTCTTAAATATGTGCCAGAGCTCCACATCACCAGGGCGGATATGGTTCTCAGCAGAAACACTATTCTCGAATTGTTCTCATCCGGTATCGCATTCACTCTTATGTATACAGTAGTAAACTTTGGAACACTTATTCTCCAGGGTGCTATTAATAGCTTTGGTGAGGTTACAATCGCAGCTCACACTACCGCACGTAAAATATCCGAGCTTTGCATGATGATGCTTAGTACACTTGCTAATGCCATGGCAACATTCTCTGGCCAGAACCACGGTGCAGGAAGATACGACCGAATCAAGCTCGGACTTCGTAAAATGCTCATGTTCTCATTTGGTATCGCCACACTTCTTATCATCATGATCTACAGTATCGGTGGCATCCTCGTTAGATTCGTATCTGGTTCTGAGACAGTCGAGCTCATTAACACAGCAATGTTTTATTTAAGAGTGGATCTGCCTTTCTACTACGTGCTGGCAGTTATTCTTATCACAAGAACAACATTACAGGGAATGGGCGCGAAAGTGGTTCCTATCGCGGCAAGCATTATGGAGCTGGCGATAAAGGCAGTTACTGCGGGTTATCTTGCCCGAGTTCTGGGATACACTGGAATTGCAATCTGCGAACCAATCAGCTGGGCAGTCTGCGCAGTATATATTCTTATTGTATTTAGTATAAAGATTAAAAGTCTCGATCAGACACGACAGATCAGAGCTTCATAATCGCCATCCAGAGTTACTGTACCGTCACCTGCTGTGACAAATACGACTTCACCGGCTTTTATGATAGCTTTCTGGCCATCTCTGCAAACTGTACCATTTCCATTAATCGCAATAATAGCCATAAAGCTCTCATTCTGAACAGGCATAGTCACTGCTTCGTTAACAACCATTCTGGATACTGTGAAATACTTATTTCTACAAACAAGATTATTCTCAGAATCGTCGGAGAGATCCTGACCTTCATATTTATTTGTATTTAATACAGCCAGAGCCTTATCAAGGTGAAGCTCGCGCTTGTTGCCAAACTTATCCACACGATCAAAGTCATAGAGACGATATGTACATGTACTACTCTGCTGAATCTCTGCGATAACATTGCCAGCACCGATAGCGTGAACTGTCCCTGCAGGAATATAAAAAACATCACCTGGGTGAGTTGGATAAAAATTCAGAAGAGAAGTAATAGTACCATTATTAACAGCCTCTCTTACCTCATCTGTAGTTACATCCTTATTAAATCCTACATAAAGACCTGCATCTTCCTCAGAAGATACAACATACCACATCTCATTCTTACCGTACTGGTTCTCAACTTCCATAGCATATTCATCACCTGGATGAACCTGAATAGAGAGATCCTTATTAGCATCAATAAACTTTACAAGCAATGGGAACTCCTGAAGAGGTGAACACTTCCATCCAAGAATATCCTTACCAACTGTGTGAATATAATTACCGAATCTCATACCTCTGTGACGACCGGAATTAACTACGGACTGTCCATCTGGATGAGCAGACATAACCCATGCCTCGGCCACGATATCGTAATCACACTTCATGCCGAAGTCCGAAATAAGGTGTGTGCCACCCCACAAGAAATCCTTAAAAATAGGCTTAAGCTTAACAAGAGGTTCTACCTTAACACCAAGGTCGAGCTCGTTAAGATCCTTAGTCTGAAGTCTTGGTGAGTTTTCTTCCTCCTGAAGACTAGTACCGTAAGAGGACTCGATGAACTCCACATTCTCATTTCCAATATTGGAAATCTGGTGTGTGTAGTTCTCGTTAATAATAACGCTGTCACCTGCGTGAAGAGTATTTACCTCATCATTAATTGTTACCTTAGCCTCACCCTTAACAATCATCCAGTTCTCAGCTCTTGTCTGATGCTTATGAGCATAAATTGTTTTACCAGGAAGAAGAACAACTTGTCTTACATGATAGTTCTCACCATCATTCAATGTAACGTAGTAACCCCACTGACGATAAGTTCTGTTGCTCTTAATAGCATAAGGTTTCAAATTATCGTTAGATTTAATAATATTCTTAATTTCTGGAGAAGTTCCCTTCTTACCCACATACAAAGCATCATCTGTATTAACGACAATTACATCTTCAAGTCCGTTAACTACAACAGCTTCAGTAGAAGAATTATTAAGTACAGTAGTATTAGTACAATCTTCTACAACACTGACACCATCAGCCTTATATGAGAACTTCTCGAGGTCCTCGAGATTAGTCAACTCATCCCATGGGAAAGTTGCAGGAACTGCTACGAGCTTACTTGTCTTCTCCAGAACAAATCTCTCGATGGAAATAGCTGGGATTCTATTAAGAACCTCTTCCATATATGTAGTATCTCCAAGGCTTCTGCCTCTTCTCATAAATGCTTCTCTAATATTCTTATAAGCATCAATATCAAACTTCTTAATCTCACTTAAGACATCGCCAGCACGACAAATAATCATTCCGAGATTACGAAGATACTTTTCACTCATATCAAGTGTGCTTATATCAGGCTTCTCTACAAAGGTATTAGTATTTGCATTTATATAACCATATCTGCTATCAAAGTTTGTCTCTTCTTTACCGAAGACAACAATCTTACCTGAGCCAGCATATTCTTTGGCCTTAACAATAGCATTACGGTATTCCTCGTCTGCCTCGATCATGTGGTCACATGCTACAACAAACACAAAATCAGAAGGGTTAAGATCCATACACGCCAAAGCAATAGAAGCGGTTGTACGTCTACCAACTTCCTCATAAATCATTCTGTATGAGATTCCCTGGAAAACCTTAAGCTGATTTTCTACAAGAAATTTATACTCTGAACTTGTAACAACAATAAACTCATCACAAAATGGAATATTACGCGCAACTGTATCCTGGAACATGGAGTGACGTCCAGATACTTCGATAAACTGCTTAGGATAATTCTTACGTGAAAGAGGCCAGAGTCTCTCACCCTTACCACCTGCCAAAATCAGACACTTCATTTGTAGTTCCTCCTGATTTTAAGGTTCCACCAGATTTTCCATGTATCAGTAAACATCTTCCATACGTCAGAAACTTTAATTCTTCCAAAGGATTCATTACGCGTAAAAACAATATTAACTGGCATCTGCTTAATAGTAGCACCCATGGATGATGCCAATGCCAGAACTTCAATATCAAAAGCGAAGCCATCTACTCTCTGCTTAGGTGATATTTCTTTAATCAAATTTCCGCGATAAAGCTTTACACCTGTCTGAGTATCAAGGACAGACAATCCGAATAACACCTTAAGCATTACAAAATAACACCAAGAGAAAAGCTTACGTGCAAAAGGATACTTTAGCTTAGACTCCTTATGCATCTTACTACCAATAATCACGTCGCACTTCTCATCAAGAATTGCTTTGTAATAACGAACGATATGATCAGCTGAAATATCAAGATCAGCATCAAGAAAACCAATATAGTCGCCCTTGGCCGCAGCAACACCAGCCTTAATGGCACCACCCTTGCCTCTATTTACTTCATAAGACACTGGATGAATCTTGCCGCATGACGCGACATCGCTTACAGCAATCATTATCTGTTCATGGGTGTTATCTTTACTTCCGTCATTTACAGGAATAACCTCATAGTCATCGAACTCTTGTCCGATAACTTCACAAATCTTAAGTAAATTGTCTTTAATGGTTTTACCTTCGTTATAAGCAGGTACAACTACACTAAGCATAATTACTCTCCAAGGTCTCCCGAATACTTTGTTATTATAACATTAATTATGCTTGAGCCTTAGCCACAGCCTCTTTCAAAGCTTTAGAGAACTGGTCCGCACAGGATGTTGTTCTCATGCCACAAGTATTACCCTCAAGGATATTAGCAATTTCCAAAGCATCCTTACCCTCTACCAGACGAGCAATTGCCTTAAGGTTACCATTACATCCACCCATAAACTGGACATCAGAAACCTTACCATCATTAAGTTCAAAATCGATCTGAACAGAGCAAACGCCCTTAGGATTAAATGTACAATGCATATTATCTCTCCTTATTTTTCTGATTGTGGTGTAGGTATTGGTGTTACAGGATTATCAGATGATGACACCAAATCCTTAATGTGGTATCTCTTAGAATCAGAGCCAACGACATACAAAGATACCGTTATTTCCTTACCCTTTGGTACTTCAATACCCGTCTCATTATAATATATATTACCATCTGCAATAAAGCCTGATAAAGTTACTGGCTCCAATGTGGTATCTCCATAACTAACTTCCACTTCGAGTCTCTCGATTAGAACACCAGCAGTGAGCTTCGTATAAGAGTCAACAGTTACCTTAAGATTATATTTACCATTTGAACCCTTCTCGAATTCAGTATAAATATCACTTCTGTCGTGAATTCTCTCCAGTAAAGTATCGGTAATTTCAATTCCATTAAGAGAATCCAAGAATGGAGACTTCATGGAGAGCTGCTCTTCTACATACTTTGTTCCATACTTTTCTATAAGTGTATCTTCGGATGAGAACAAATTAGTTCCTAGACCAAGTCTGTCACCTTCGATCTTAACACCCATGGCAGCCAATGTAGTTGGAAAATCATCCAGAGTAGAAAACTGTCTAGTACGAGTAGGATCCTCAGGAGTAACAGCTGAGTTAATGTAGCAAGTATAAACTCTTCGGTTATATGCTTCATCAACGTCTTCACAGTAATCCGCATCCATTGTTGGATGATCACCGGAAATAATGATAGTTGTATTCTCGTAGAAATCCTGTTTCTGAATCCACTCTACAAATTCATTTACCTGGCATGAGGAACAAGCAAAAACATTTGAATACTGATTGTCCCCAAATTTATCACCACACTTGGAACAAACATATCCATCCTCAAAATGAGTATCTACAGTAAGAAGTGTGAGATTAAATGGCTGTCCCTGCTTGGAAAGCCTTAACAACTCGCTCTGTGCATAAGTAAAGAGTTTGTCGTCCTCGTATCCCCACCATCTATAGTAGTTCTCAGGAATGAGTCCTTTTTCCACGGCGTAATCATAATCAAATATGTCATAGTTACCATGTGTCTGGAAATAAAGCGCACGTCCTCCGAAAGTCGCTTTGGAACCGATCATAAGCTCGTTAGTGTAACCGTTTTCTGCCAGGATATCTCCGAGAGCAGTTGCACCTGGGAAGAACTCTTCCTGAGTATCCATGTCATTACGGCTAAGTCCGGTCTTCAAAGGAAGTCCTGTGGTCTGTCCGAAAAGGGCACCCATGGTGTAAGTAGTTCCGATAAAAGAGTAACCACCATTAAGCATGTTACTGCTACCAGAGAAATCCTCATTCTCCTGGGCAAGAGCTGTAAGCTCAGGGATAACATTCTCATCAAAGTAACCGCCATTAGCAGGGTCAGCATAAGTAACTTCCATAGACTCAAGATAAATATAGATAACGTTACGTTTAGTTTCTGGGAAAGTTAACGTTATCGTCTTAGGATCTGCGTAATTATCTTCTATAAATGAAGATGAGATATTATTCTTTTGGATATAATCCGTAATATTAAGCTTACGATCCAGTGTGATAAAAGAGTAAATTCCTAATCCGAGAGCTGCTAACATGCATACTGTTGCTGTTATCAGTTGAATATTCTTACGTTTACGAAGAAGAACCATTCCGACAATATATGTAGCGATAATCAGAATAGCTGGTAAGCCATACTTCAAAACAGCACTACGAATTATTTCTGGATTTGTACCCTGTAGGTTGGCATTCATATGGAAGAGAAGCTCATCCATAGTGAGATTTGGCCATGTCTTTAGAAGAAATTTGGATACGAAAAAAACTGCTATTGAAACTATGAACAGCAACCCTGCAAAAACTAGCAAAATGTATCGTAAAACTTTAATCACTTTCTTCATAAGCGCAATTTTTGCACATTAATATACATAAATCAATGCGTAAAACGTGGCAAAAATTAGTTGGGTATTGAAAAAATATCCTCAAAGTATATAATTCCCAAGTATGAATAGACGATTTTTTACAAGCAATGATTTCTTTTTTAGCTTCGTATTCTTTTTTATGAGACGAAGAGTTAAGTTCACTGCTTAAAATCCGATAAAGATAATAAAGAAATTACGGGTCTTGCAGTGAACTGCAGGACCTTTTTAATACTAAGGAGAACACACATGGTATCAAGAGAAACACAGGAGCAAATTTCAAATATCGATAAGCAGATTAAAGAACTGGCTGCCCAGAGATTAAAACTTGCCACAGAATCTGATGCATCCATGCTTAAGAGTGAGGCTGCTATTAAGAATCGTGCATATGAGCGTGAGTTTATGAGTTCCATCGAATCACACGATATCAATATGGAAAGTTGCGAGAGAGTTCTTTTCCGTACACTCTTTAATCTTTCTCACTCTTATAGTGCTTCTCAGATTGGTCACAAGTCAGCTCTTTCCGAGCAGATTTCCAAAGCTCTCACAGATACTCCTAAGGTATTCCCTACTAAGGCCCTTGTAGCATGTCAGGGTGTTGAGGGTGCTTACTCACAGATTGCATGTGACAAGATGTTTAACAGTGCTAACATTATGTTCTTCAGAACTTTCGAAGGTGTATTCCAGGCAGTTGAGAATGGTATGGTAGAGTATGGCGTTCTTCCTATCGAGAATTCATCCTATGGTTCAGTAACTGCTGTTTACGACCTTATGAAGTCACACCACTTCCATATTGTTCGTTCTTATAAGCTTCAGATCAGACACAGACTTCTCGCGAAGCCAGGTACAAACTTCGAGAACATCCGTGAGGTATTCTCTCACGAACAGGCAATTGGCCAGTGCAGTGCGTTCTTCAAGGACAACAAGCAGATTAAGGTTACTATCGTAGAAAACACAGCGATTGCGGCAAAGATGGTAGCTGATTCCGATCGTGATGATGTTGCAGCGATTTCTTCTTCCGACTGTTCAACATTGTATGGGCTTAACATCATTAAGGATGACATCGTAAACTCAGACCATAACTTCACAAGATTTATCTGTATTACAAAGGACCTTAAGATTTTCCCTGGTGCCAACCGTGCGTCCATCATGCTCGCACTCGGTCACACACCTGGTGCCCTTTCGAACACACTCGCACGTTTCTCCGCGCTTGGTCTTAACCTCACTAAGATTGAGTCTAGACCAATTCAGGGAAGAGACTTCGAGTTCATGTTCTATCTGGATATTGACGCATCCATTTACTCAGATGCTTTCGTCAACCTGCTCTGTCAGTTAGACCAGGACCCAGAGGCATTCACTTATCTTGGTTCTTACTCAGAGTTCTAATCATCTATAACAATACAAAAAATAAGGTCCACAAACGCAATTGCTTGTGGACCTTTTATTATGCTTGTTGTTATTAAAAATTATCTCCAACCAAGAGTTACGCTTACAATCTTTCCGTCCTTGATTTCTACTGGCTCTAACATAGCGCTTGCACCAGTTATCCAGCCGTTATACACATTACCAAACACAGAAGTGTAAATGCTGTAATAATAATGAGAATTAGGTAATGTTAATGGTTCATCAGGATTAACGCCAACTGTTGGATCGTTTTCACCACCACCAATAAGCCATGCAAAATGATCATTTATCTCACAATCATCAGCAAGCTCGATAAAGCAATATCTATTATGGTGAGATACTACACAGTCTGAATCTGTCATCATAATATAACGACCATCATCTAACTTTGTGAACCATCCATAAAGTCCATTATCAGCTTCATCTGTTATATACAAAGTATTATCATAAGAATCGGCAATTTCATAATTCTCACCATCAACATCCTTAAATGAAGATGCACCATCAAGACTATTAAAAGTATCCTCATCAATATAGATTGGATCAGTAATATCTGCAAATGCAAATTTTCCATCTTCTGAAGCACAGATGATTCCGCCATAATAAGTACCATCTTCAATATCTTCTGCAGAAATGAGCTCATCGATTGAATCATATATATCAAGCATCATTGGTAGCTGAAGGAAAGTTTCCTTATCAAGACCAGCGTTGAAAGATGTTGGACCATATCCAGCATCAGAAGAAGTAACTTCACCATTAATTATTCCATAAGCAACACAATCATCACCTTCTGTAATAATGAGTCCCCAACGGCTGTCAACTTCATCCTCATCAAAGAAGTGATACTGCTCATAACTAAAACGTGCATCATCTGAAAAATCATTAGACGCCACAAAAGCCTTAAAGAGTTCATATGCCTTTGCATCAGCTTCGTTATCCTCGTTTGCACACTCTACTACATCAACAACAGGAGCAGTTGTTTCTTCTGGCTCTTCAGTCTCAACAACTGTAGTCTCAGGTACTGTCTCCTCTGTTGTCTCTACTGTAGTCTCTTCTGTTTTTTTGGACTTCTTGTCCTTCTTCTTTGTCTCTTCCTTGGAACATGCTGTTAAACAAAGACTTGTTGCACCAAGAGAAGCTGCGAGCATCAAAGCTGCGATTTTTGTTTTCTTCATACTCTATCCTCTATTGCAAAATATTAATTAGTGTCGACTGGCTTACCATCGTCAACAAAAATTCTGTGAACACGCTTACCTACATCGCAGGTAATCTCATAACTGATTGTACCGAGATAATCTGCAAGTTCATCAGCACTTCTGTTCTTACCAAAAATCTCTACAATCTGTCCCTTAGCAACTTCGCCTTCCATATTTGTGGCATCCAGCATGCACATGTCCATGCAAACATTACCGATAATTGGAAGTCTCTGACCATTTACCATAAGCTCGAATCCATTACTGAATCGTCTGCTCAATCCATCCGCATAACCAACAGAGATTGTAATAACCTTAGTTGGCTTAGATGCTGTGAAGTGTCTTCCATAAGATACTGTAGTCCCCTCAGGAATCTCCTTAACATGAATAACTTTGGCATACCATGTCATTACAGGCTTAAGGTCAATATCACTTGGGCCTTCTGGACAACCTGCTGGAATAAGTCCATAAAGAATAAGTCCTGCGCGAACCATATCAAGATGCTTCTCAGGGAAACGTAAAATACCTGCACTATTGCAGATATGTCTCTTAATATACTTGATGCCCTTATCCTCAACTGCCTTTACCGTAGCAGTAAATCTCTCATACTGACTCTCTGTGTACTGATCATCATCAGTATCAGCAACAGCAAAATGAGAAAATACTCCATAAGGAATAAGACCTGGAAGTGAGCAAATCTCAACAATCTTATCTACTGCTGAACCATCTGTTGGGAATCCAATTCTTCCCATTCCAGTATCAAGCTTCACATGAATATTTGCTGTCTTGCCCTGCTTTACTGCTTCCTCTGAAAGGATTCTCGCAGATTCTTCATCATAGATAGCAAGGTCAACATCGTACTTAACAGCATCCTCATAATAAGCGCTGTCAGTACCACCAAGAATAAGAAGACGTGATGTAATACCATTCTCTCTGAGGTGAATAGCCTCACCGATAGTAGCGATACAAAGACCATTCGCACCGTTGTCCAGCAAAGTCTTTGCAACTTCGATAGCACCATGACCATAAGCGTCTGCCTTAACAACCGCCATAATATCAGCCTCTGGAGAAGCCACTCTTCTAATCTCACGAATATTATGCTTAAGTGCAGACAAATCAATCTCTACACATGAACGATCAAATAACTTACGATATTTATTATCTTCAAGCCAACTCATTATTTCCAACCGACACTTTCGTATGCATAAGGTAAATTCTCGATGAGGTCAGTAGGAAGCATCGCCCTCTTACCAAGCTCCGAGGCAGCGACAGCACCAGCAAATCCATGAATATAAACACTGCTACATGCAGCTACAACTGGATCAATACCTTGAGCAAGGAAGCCTGTCATAAGGCCCGCGAGAACATCACCTGAACCGCCTTTGCCCATTCCGCTGTTCGCCATGATATTAATATAACACTCTTTGTCTGGTGTTTGAGTTATTGTTTTATGGTTTTTTAACACAACTATACAGTCATTATCCGTGGAAAATTCTGCACATCTGCTCTCTAATTCCGCCTCACTAAGGCCAGCACCCTTTACCAAGCGACGAAATTCTCCGATATGTGGTGTGAGAATTGCTCTCTCTAAGTTACGCTCACGTCTTGTTCTAAGAAGAGGCAAAAGCTCCTCACTGTATTTCGCCAACAGCCCTAAAGCACCCGCATCAACTACAAGGCGAGGTGCGCTGGTAAGTAACAGTGTAAGAAGCGCGTAGGAACGTGGATCCTCTGTGTCAATACCAGGACCAATAAGTGCAGCAGTAACGCGTGACAAATACTCCGTGGTCTGGCGCATAAGTCTAGACACGGAACTATCATATGGTGAGAAAAGTGCGCATGGGCAGGTAACTCTCGTTGAAACATAGCTCTCCTTAGGACCGAGAACTCTTACCATGCCAACACCACTTCTAAGACAGGATGATACAGCCAAAGTCTGTGCTCCAGTCATAAACTCACTTCCGGCAACAACAAGTGCCATTCCGAAAGTTCCCTTATGACCCTCATCACTTCTAATCGGAGCCCAGGACTTAATCAGCTTCTCATCAATTACCATTCTTATACTCCTCCATAAGGGAAAGGTCGAATGGTGTCTCCTGATATACGTAATAATTAAGCCAGTTTGTATACATTAATGTGGCAGATGATGCCCAAGTCTTAATGATTTCCTTCTCTGGATCATTGTCAGTGTAATAGTTAACAGGAATCTCTATGTCGAGTCCCTTGGCTACGTCTCTCTTATACTCCTTATCCAGAGTATCTCTGTCATACTCAGAGTGACCCATGATAAAAATCTGTCTTCCGTGAAGATCAGAAACTGCAAACAAACCACACTCGTCAGACTCAGAAAGAATTCTTAGGGAAGGAATCTTCTCTACATCCTCTTTACGAACCTCTGTATGTCTGGAATGAGGTACATAGAACACGTCATCAAAGCCACGGAAAAGTTTTACTGGACGGCTGTATGTCATATTGTGCTCGAAGATACCAAAGCACTTCTTTGGAAGGTCATACTTAGGAATACCATAGTGATGATAAAGTCCTGCCATAGCCCCCCAGCAAAGATGCAAAGTAGAATATACATGCGACTTAGTCCAATCCATAATCATCTGAAGCTCTGGCCAGTAATCCACTTCCTCATAAGGCATCTGCTCTACAGGTGCACCAGTAATAATCATTCCATCGTAATATCTGTCCTTAATCTCATCAAAAGTCTCATAGTACTTAATGAGGTGCTCTTCGGATGTGTTCTTAGATACGTGTGAAGTAATTCTTAACAAATCAATATCTACCTGAATAGGTGAATTGGAAAGAGCTCTTAAAAGTTGTGTCTCAGTAGTAACCTTCTCAGGCATAAGATTAAGAATAATGATTCTAATTGGTCGTATATCCTGAGAAAGAGCTCTGTTCTCTTCCATAACAAATATTCTCTCCTGCTCGAGAACCTGTCTGGCAGGAAGATTGTCTGCAATTCTGATTGGCATCAGTATTCTCCTTAAGTAATAAATTCGTTCAAGATAGATGCTGAAGGCACGTGATTAGGGTCAACTACCGGAATCATCTCCAGGTGACTGATCAGCTTGTTGCATCTGGATAATGCAGTAGATAAATCTGCAAAATCCTTTTTCTTGTTAGAACGTTCCATAAAAGCATTTGGCTCTATAGTTCCGTCCTCTACTGCCTTCAAAGCAGCCTTTATATCGTTAAGAGCCATAGGAGCAATAATTAATGTCTCGTATGGCAGATAAGAGTTCAAGTGGAAATCCGCTCTAGGAAGATAATCATCCAGTAAAGTTTCTTCGGATCTCTCGATCATTGGCCAGTAATCAATAGTTGCCAATGCGTTTGCACCTCTATGACGATTATCTCTTACGATACGTCTCAAAAGTCTGATTTCCTGACTGTCCATAAGCTTTGTATCACAGTAAACATTACCATAAGGCATGATGAATACCTTGATGCACATGGAAGAATCAACACTGCCGGCGAACTTCTCAGATAAACCGTGAAGTCCCTCTACAACGAGTACGCCATTATCAGGAAGCTGAATAGCGCTATCTTCACCAAGCTCCTCAGACTGTCTAGTAATAAAATTAAAAAATGGTGGGATAACCTTCTTTCCATCAATAATATCTCTGACATCTCTAGCTGCACGCTCGATATCCAGAGAATCTATTGTCTCGAAGTCAGGTCTGCCATCCTTATCAAATTTAAGTGCTGTAGCGATGTAGTAATCGTCAAGGGACAAGAAAGATGCTTCCTTACCATGCTTCTTAAGACCATCTGATAGTCTCATAGTAAAAGTAGTCTTACCAGATGAAGTTGGTCCGGATACAAATACTGCTCTCTTAGTGAAATCGGAACAAATGCTCTCCACGATACTGTCGATTCTATCGATGAATCCCTGTTCGCATTCTTTTATAAACTCAGGAAGTTTCTTGGCTCCGAGTCTCATTTCCAATTCTTCGACGTTAATGTCTATTCTGTCTTTAAGCTCTGCCATGATGACCCCTTCCCCTTCATCGCTTATAGCGGAAGAATTTCTTAATAATTACTTTATCCAGTACCCAATCATAAAAATACTGAAGATATCTAAATGCGATAAATATAAGCCCTGGTAAAATAACCGCCGCTGCAAGGATAAGTACAACTACAAGAACAACATGAATACCACCTGTAAGTACACCCATTACAGTGGAGAAAGAACCACCGTCAGCAGCAAACTTCATTGTATATTTTTCCAATGTGGAATTAAGATAATCGATGAGATAATTCTGCAATCCACCAGATTGAACCTTAATTCTTGGAAGAATTAAACTGATTGTGATTCCAATCAGGAAAAATGTCTTTAAAAACTTCTCAATCAATACAAGTACTTTGCCCCAGAAAGGCATTCGATAATATCTGAAGCAAAGGAAAGGGCATGCGAGGAAGAACATAATGTACATAACAACACGAACCACACTAAGTGCACCTGTTCCCAAAATATTAAAGCCCTTAATATAAGACAAAAGCAGGAGGATATCGACAAATAGTCCATATAAAATGAACAGTCCTACATGACGTCTGTTCTCAAAATCTGTGTCGCTCCACAGCTTACCAAGAAACAAACCTTCCAAGTAATCCATTGTCAGTCCTCCTTCCGTAAAGTTTTAATAAAAATATTTTAACACAATATATATTTAATTATCGTAGTCTGAAACTACACTCTGTTGTTTCTTCAATAAATCCCTTAAGTTTATTCCACTCCTTTGGGAAATTTTTTGTTGCTGTTACAGATAGACTTGTACCATCTTCGAACTTAACATTTGGCTTACAAGTGGATGGATTGATTGTCTCATGTCCGTACTTCTCAATCTCACCATCACTGTAGCCCTTAAGCCACTCCAGCATATTTGTCTTAGGAAGTTCCTTTTTTATAAACTCCAATTTTGCTGTAGTAATGAACTTCATGAAATTGTTATTCCACATATATCCATCACTCCATGAAATCAAGTTGCGCTCGAGGTCATACTTGACCTTATAGCCACCTCCGCCAATGGCTATAATCTCTACCTCGAGAATCTTGATTTTGTCATACAAAGTAGTCTTCCCCATAACTTGCCTCTCTATACCCTCTTATTACTCGATTCGTATTCCGAATAAAGAACCAGAGGTTGTTCCAATCACAACCATGTTACCAAATGCTGCTGGAGATGCCTGGAATTCAACGCCACTTGTAGTCTCATTGTCTGAACCCATGTGACGTGGAACAGAGTAAACAAACATCGCCGCCCCATTATCGTCCGGACCTGTCTGTCCATTAAGCATATGAACCTGTCCGAGACTATCAGCAACGATAATATATGCATTACCGTACTGATCATAAACAGCAACCGGTGAACTGTATGTGTAAATATTCATGTCATAGTGCCATACTTCGAGTCCTGTATTTCTGTCATAAGCAACAATACGGTTTCCGCTCATAAGGCCCTTTGTCATACTGTATGAGAAAATAACAAGATTGGAGATGTTATGTCTTCCGATAATAGGATTGCCAACACAACCACCTGTCTGATCAGTATCAGAAGTCTCACCGTTATATGTGAAGCAAGGCTGTGATGTCTGCCATACTTCCTCACCTGTGAGACCATTAATCTTGTATGTATATGCGGCACCGGAGTACTCTCCCTGTCCGCCCTGATAATCTACTTCAGTTCCAATATAGACATATGGGATACCATCTTCCTCTGCAACTACAGGTGATACATCAGAGTCATCACTTGTTCTGAAAACCCATACCATCTGGAATGTATTCAAATCCAAACATACAAGGTTAGAGTTGTTATCGATAAAGTATCCATAATTGCCATATACGGCAATGGAACTCTCTACGCCAAGGAATCTGCCCTGAGTATCATTAAAAATATACTTATATCCAGCACACTGTGGGTTTACTGATACCTGACATGTGGATGAAGTATATGAGGAATTAAGCTTAAATGTGTAAATGATACCATTCTCACAAGGCCAAATAAGTGTGTCAGTGCTGGCGTCAATAATTGGGGATGAGTCAAAAGCACCCCAGTTAACACGGTATGCACCGTCATCAAGACCTTCGTAAAAATACAGACGTGAGCCATCAATCAAGGAATAGATATACATTCCAAATCCGTTATACTCACCGCCGTTATCATCACCCTGTCCGATATAGAGAAGTGGATAACCACGTGGATCAACTGCAGGTGTTCCCTTAATGGAAGAACCTACGTAAATTGGGTCTCTTGTTGGAGCTCCATCCTCTATATCAAAGAAATATACATATCCATCAAGGCAAGCAGAAATAACCTCTGTAAGATTCTGCTTATGTACCTTCTCTGGATAAATATTCATTGATGTTCTAACATTCTCAGGCCACTGAACGATAAGAGGCTGACCTGTAAGCTGGTAACCCTTCCATTCATAAGTCATAGTGGAAGACAATAAGGAATGAGTCTGATCAAACTCCCATACCTCTGTAAGAGAATCGATAGTACCATCAGATGGATTAACAATTCCAAATGCAGCTGAATCACGGAAGTTGTTTCCTCTATAAGTAAGAATTCCTGCAACCTGGCTATAGAAGAGTGGATCACCCATAAAGATGGATTCTGGTCTGGAATAATCTGTAACGATAGTAGAACCAGTAATTACATTCTGAGTAAGACCTCTTGTAGATGGATTACTGCCTGATGCAATTTCTACACCTTCTGGAACATTCACAGTAGCAGTAGCTGGATACAGGATAGCATTCTGATAACTCTGAATAGGTGGGATAGGAGTTGGTGTAGGTGTAGCTGCAGCAACATAACGATTAGCATTACCTGATGCCTCAGCCTGCTCCTTCTTCTCCTTATTCTGATTGAAATAAATAAGAGCCAGGACAGAAGTCAAAATTACAGACAAAACCGTAAGAACCACGACAAGCATCATGGTTCCAGAAGAATTGTCCCTGGAAGGCTCGTAATATGAATTATCAGATTCGATGTACTGATCGCCTCGACCCATTACGTAATTTGTTCTCCTAGCTATTTAATATAAATAAAGAAAATCAAAGTACATAATATCACGGTATGCCGTCAATCTCAATCAAGTGAATTTGCGATATCGATAAGCTTTTTAAGTCTGTGATTCATTCCAGACTTGGAAATAGGCGGATTCATTAGCGCTCCAAGCTCTGATATGGATGCTCCCGGGTTAGCAAGATTAATAATCGCAGCCTCTTTTAAGTCAGCAGAAAGGTCCTTTGCTCTATCTGAATCCATGAGTTTACGGATAAGTCTGTTACGCTCAGCACCTGCCTCTGCCTGACGTCTAGTATTACCAGAATCACAGTTCATAGTGCGGTTAACTCTGGCAAGAACCTCACGCTCTGCCCTAACACTCTCGAATTTCATCATGGCGACCGGTGCACCAATCATACCAAGATAATCAGAAACGTCATCACCATTCTTAAGGTAAATAGCATAAATACCACCCCTCTCGGCACAGGATGGAGATAAGTTCTCACTCTCAAGGAAGTGTGTAATTATATTTACTGCATTAATATCACTAGCACGAAGCTCGATTCTGTAGTTTTTCTCAGGATCTGAACAGTAACCAGAAGAAATAAATACGCCTCTAAGGAAAAGTCTTCGTTCCACGGAACTAGAAGGGTCAATATCTGGTACACCTTCTACTCTATCAGATAGCTTTTCCAGATACTGCTCGCCAAGAATCTCACGTTCTCCGGCCGCAGTAAAAGCACCTGCCAAGATGGCAAGTCTCTCATTCTGTTTCTTCGGAACGCTGGATATAATCTCTTCTCTTACCTGAGCGGAAAAACTCTCAGATGAATCATTCTTTGTTTTCTTTGACGGCATACCTAGGATCTCTGTCAATATCTCTATGGCTTACGATTGTACGATAGCCCTTCTCTTCAATAGCTTTGCCAAGTGCTTCGGCAATATAAACTGATCTATGTCTTCCACCAGTACAGCCAACACCAATAGTTACGCGGCTCTTGCCCTCACGAAGGAACTGTGGAAGCATAAAATCGAACACATCAGAAATCTTCTCCATAAACTGAGAAGTCTCTTCGAAGCCCTGTAAATACTTCTGAATAGGCTCATCAAGACCACTCATAAGTCTCAGTTCTTCCACCCAGAAAGGATTCTGAAGGAAACGGACATCAATAATATTCTCACAGTCTGCAGGAGTACCATACATAAATCCGAAGGACTCGATAAACACTGAAATACCAGCATTGGCATCCTGCTTCAAAATATTACGAATTTCTCTTTTAAGGCCAGCATTAGTAAGCATTGTAGTATCTACAATATAAGTAGCACGACCTCTGATATTCTGAAGAAGCTTACGTTCAGCTGCGATAGCATCGAGCAAGGACATCTCATCATTAAGAGGATGATTACGTCTTGTCTGTCTATAACGACTTACGAGAACCTCATCGCTTGCCTCCAAGAAAATAACACTGAAAGGAATACCGAGCTCATTCTCAATTACCTGAAGTGCCTTTCCCCAGCCCCTAAGAAGTGAACGGCTTCTAACGTCAACTACAATGGCAAGTTTACCGATACCAGAAGCATCGCCCTCACCTTCGGAAAACATTTTTACAATATCAGGAAGAAATACAGGAGGGAGATTATCAACACAAAAATATCCCTGATCCTCAAGATAGGCTGCAGCCTGGCTCTTGCCGGCTCCACTTATGCCTGTAAGAAAAATGAGTTCCATTTAAAAATCCCCTCCCACGAGTCTTACCTCAGTCTCCAGGTGAACACCTGAATCTGCAAAGACCTTGTCCTGAATATATCTGATAAGCTCCATTACATCTGAAGCTTTGGCCTTACCACCATTATTTACAACAAAACCCGCATGCTTTGGTGACACCTGCGCACCGGAATCATTTAGAGCAAATCCCTTAAGACCACTATCCTCGATAAGCTTACCTGCATAATAACCCTCTGGTCTCTTAAATGTGGAACCAGCGGATGGAACATCAAGTGGCTGAGACTTAGTTCTCTTCTCTCGAAGTTCTGCCACAAGAGCATCAATCTGAGCCTTGTCCCCCTTAGGAAGTCTGGCAGTAAATCCAGTAACAATCATGCCTGGGTTCTTCTCGAAAATGCTTGTTCTATAACCAAACTGACAGTCTTCTGCGGCAATCTCGTGAATCTCACCCTCATAAATATAACGAACACTTACGGCAATGTTCTTCATCTCGCCGCCATAAGCACCTGCGTTCATATAAACACCGCCACCAACTGATCCAGGAATACCGCAGATGAACTCAGCGCCCTGCAAAGAATTACTAGCGCACTTCATACCAAAAGTAGCCATAGGAGCGCCTGCCTGTGCCTTAACAAGAGCAGTATCTCCCTCATCTTCCACAGTAACCTCACCAAACTCCTTGCCGATCTTAATAACGAGACCATCAAATCCTTTGTCAGAAAACAAAATATTAGAGCCACTACCAAGGATAAACACTTCGTCACCACTATTTTTTGCAGCGTCAAGAAGGGCGAGAATCTCTTCCTCCGAGGAAGGCTGCGCGAAATATTTGGCAGGGCCACCACAACGGAAAGTGGAGTACTGCGCGAGCATTACGTTAGTTTTTACATTCAATCCTTCATATGAACTCATGTTAACTGAGTACCTCCTGGGAATACTCTTGATACCAAATCCTGAGCAGCGTTATAGCCCATCTTCTTAACACGATAGTTGATAGCTGCGGCCTCGACGATAATAGCGAGGTTACGTCCAGGACCTACTGGAATTGTAAGTGATGGAACCTTAATACCAAGAATCTCTGTAGTCTCCTCTGTAAGACCTAATCTGTCGTATGTCTTCTTCTCATCCCAGAGCTCAAGATTTATAACGAAGTCGATGGACTCTTGAGCCTTTACGGAAGATACACCGTAAAGTTCCTTAACGTCCAAGATACCGATACCTCTGATCTCGATAAGGTGCTTAATAACATCTGGAGCACTACCAAGAAGTGTAGTCTCAGATACCTTACGAATCTCTACCTGATCATCAGCGATAAGTCTGTGTCCTCTCTTAACAATCTCGAGAGCAGTCTCTGACTTACCTACTCCACTCTCACCGAGGATAAGAATACCTTCACCGTTAACCTCGACCAGTACGCCATGCATGCTAACTCGTGGAGCGAGCTCGTTCTTAAGATATTTAACAAGAGCACTAGAGAAATCTGATGTAGCCTGCTCAGTTCTTAGAATAGGAACCTTAGCTTCTGCAGCGGCCTGCATCATCTCCGTGTGAGCCTCGTGATTACGAGTGATAATAAGAGCTGGAATTTCTTTATTAAATAAGGCGAGCAAAGATCTCTTGCGTTCTGCTGATGTAAGATGCTCAAGATATGCATGCTCCATATTACCAACCATCTGAATACGGTCTGGTCCAAAGTGATCATAGTAACCTGCAAGCTGAAGGCCCGGTCTAGTAACGTCCGCTACGCGAATTCGACGTTCTTCAATGTCACCGGAATCATATACAACTTCCAAATCAAAATATTTAACTATATCTGACAGAAAAACACTTGAGTAAGGCATATTCTTGCTCCTTATTTTATATTTTTTGATTTTATCATATTTTGAGCACGAAAATGTGATATAGTTGCCAATATATTATTGAAGTTCCAATGAGGAGGTCCTATGGCATTTAGATGCGAGACATGTATGTACTATGCATACGATGAATATCAGTCACAATATGTTTGCGATGCCAATATGGATGAGGACGAGATTTACCGCCTCAGTTCCATGGGAAGCAAGGACTGTCCATATTATTCCAACGGAGACGAATACAGTATCGTTAGAAAGCAGATATAAGTCTCACGAGAATTCTTGAGATTGTCTCCATATCTTCGCTACAGCAATATTCAAATCTTCCATGGTAGTTCCTGCCACCAGTACAGATATTAGGGCATGGAAGACCCATAAATGATAGTCTGGCACCATCAGTTCCACCACGAATTGGTTTAATTATCGGAGCAACACCTTCAGCCTCATATGCAGCCTTTGCATAATCAATAAGGAACATATAATCTGGCTCGATAATCTCCCTCATGTTGTAATACTGATCCTTTATTTCCAGATCACATACACCATCACCATAACGGGCCCTAAGTTCATTCACAGCATTCACCAAGAGTTTCTTTTTCTCTTCGAGAAGACCTCTATCATGATCTCTTATTATGTAATAAAGTTCAGCTTTTTCCACGGATCCTTCGAATGAATCCAGATGGAAAAATCCTTCGTATTTTTCTGTGGTCTCAGGACGCATACTATCAGGAATCTTGCTATCCAGCTCCATAGCAACACGGGATGCATTGACCATCTTATTCTTAGAATCACCTGGATGAATACTAATTCCATGAATAACAATTGAGGCTGAAGCAGCATTAAAATTCTCATACTCCAACTCGCCAATTCCACCACCATCTACTGTATATCCATAATCAGCACCTAGCTTCTCGAGGCTGATGTAATCGACTCCTCTGCCAGTCTCTTCATCAGGAGTAAATGCAATTGATATAGGGCCATGAGCGATTGATGCATCATTAAGAAGAGTCTCCGCCATGGTCATAATCTCAGCAACACCAGCCTTATCATCAGCACCAAGAAGAGTGTGTCCATCAGTAACAATGAGTGTCTTGCCTACATAGCTATTAAGCTCAGGATATGTTTTAGGATTAAGTGAATCTCCCTCATCGTTAAGCTCAATTGCTCCGCCTTTATACTCCACTAGACGAGGCTTAACATCTTTGCCAGATGCCTCCTCCGATGTGTCCATATGAGCAAGAAGTGCCACAACCTTCTTATCCTCCATGCCAGGAGTAGCAGGAATCTTTCCATACACATAACCGTATGTCTCATCCATTACAACATCACTAACGCCAATGGATCTCATCTCCTCAGCCAGATGAGCAGCAAACACCTTCTGTCCTGGTGTAGATGGAAAGCATTCCTTACTACTATCGGAACCTGTATCAAACTTTACATACTCTATAAATCTTTCTGTCGCTGATCTCATTTATCTTCCTCCAGGAATTTAATAAGTTCATCTGGCATAAATCTAGGTCCTCTGACTGTTGTTACACCAAACTGTTTCATCTTATATAGCGTACACTTCTTAGTTGGATAACGAGCATCTATTCTGACCTTCATAAGCTCCATAACATTTGCTTTACCACCTCGATTGGAAGTCGCTATATGAGTATCAGTTACATAGCATTTATATAGGATTGCTGAATAGGGAGCCCCGACATACATGTAAACTGTATCACCAACTTCGATTCCTTTTCCCTGCTTCCAGATAGTCTGATCGACACCTGTAAATGCACCAACGATGTCATAATATTTTGGATTAGCAGGAACTATCCAGTTTTTGGCCCCTCCGCTTCTCTTACCACTACGACCAAGAGTAAATCCATAACTCACATCTATAAGTTCCATTATGGTGTCATCGTCCAGGACATCATCTAATCTTACGGATATCCATGATTTGTGATTCATATGATAAGCACTATATATACCATGTGTCGCTCTTAATACAGAACCATCACTTTCATCAATTTTTAGATTAAGAACGTTAATATAGTTATCTTCATCCTTCTCGTTTTGAGTGAGCTTGGACAAAGGAATATACATAATCAGTCCGTACCACTTCTTATTCGAAGGATTACGGAAAACAGCATTATTATCATCCCATGGAAAATCTGGATCGTGTCTGTATTTGGCATAAATTTTCTGAGTTATTCTATTGGCTTGAGGACATGCAAAGGCCATCTCATCACAACACTTGTCCGCTATGTCCAATAGTATTTCCTCATAACAGCTTCTAACGGTATTTACATACGCACCATCATACGATTCAATACGAAGAGGCATGTACTCTTCCTCTGATACAACATCCCACACTAGGCCAGTAACCTGTCCTTTGTTATCAACGGAGACAATTGCTCTCATATCACCGTCAAGAAAGTCCTCTTCATACACCCATCGGGTAGCAGACTTAGTAAAACCATACTCTTCGAGTCTGGCGACATTGGGAACTTTGCAAGCGAATACTACATCCTCTATTTTACGCATAATTATTCAATCACAAGAAGAAGGGCCATCTTAAATCTTCCCTTTGCTGTTACACTATGAAGACCATTCTTTTCAAATCTGAAACACTGACCTTCATGAATCTCGTAATCAAGACCTTCATAACCAATAATTGCCTTACCTTCAAGAGCAAATACTACTGCATTTCCAGGTGCTCTATGAGGTGTAAGACCAGTACCTTCATCAAATGCCATAAGTACATATTTAAAAGTACCATTACTTGCCAAATCAAGATTTGAAATACTTCCATCTTCATAATCAATGAGATTCTTAAGAGCAAAGATCTCACCTGGTACAATTTTCTCAGTCATCTTTATAGCCTCCAGATTAATAATTTCAGTGAAAATAACACCACTTCTTGTTTCCACTCCTAATAATGTACCTGGTTCAATAAAAACAATATCCCCTTTATTAGCAACGACCTTATCACCATCAATACCAATTACAAATACACCTTCGCCATCATTAACCATATATATGGTCGAATGATCATAACATTCCTGGCTTATAGAGGTATTTTTACCCATAGAAAACCAAGTAACTTTGTTTGTTATTCCAAGGTGTGCATCCCTCGAAATAGTCATGTAATCCCTTATGGGACGAATAGCTGATACTGTAAATATATCCATCATTTTGTTTTTTGATCTGAATGGCAACTATCACTCATAGCACATGTGCTGCAACCACAGCCACAGGAACTTTTGCCCTGACGCTTATCACTAATTAATTTGCGAACAACTAACACCACAATTGCAACAAGTATTACAACCACTACAAGCGTAGATAAATTTTCAGCAAGCCAGTTCAGCATATACATTCACCTTTCATTGATTACGCTATTATTATGCCATAAAAAAACCGCCTCAAGCATACTTGAGACGGTCTTCTATGTTTACTTTCCCAATTCTATTAATCAAGCTCTCCGAGTCTTCTCTTTACATAAGTCTCGAGCATATCAACTGTACGCTCTATTCCAAGCTTGGAACTGTTAACGCACACATCGTAAGTACGGGAATCACCCCACTTACCCTCACAACGGCTGTTGTGATAAGCCTTTCGAGCCTTATCGTGACGTCTCATCTTCTCGTAAGCACTATCACGTGGGAGAGAGTATACTTCCATTACACGGCTGATTTTCTCTTCCTTATCACCAAGGATAAAGATAGAAATGTGATTCTCACGGTCAGCAAGAACCATTTCGCCACATCGTCCAACGAGAACAAATGACTCTCCGTTATCTGCCTTCTCGCGGATGAAATTGCACTGCATTTCAAAGAGGATATCCTCGATAGAATTAGAATATCCATTTACTGTTCTAGAGAAGAAACCCTTCTTAGGCTTCTCATCGTACTTCTTAATTTCCTCATCATCGAGGTGAATCTGCTTTCCGAGCTCATCCATAATCTTACGATCATAGAAATGAATTCCGAGACGCTCAGCAAGCTTCTCACCAATAATATGTCCAGCACTACCAAATTCACGGCCTACTGTAACAAATACCTGCTTTTTTAAATTCTTTCCCATAATTAGTCACCTTTATCAGCAATATCTTAAATAGATTATCACCATTGACATCAAAATTACAATCAATGTTGCAGGAGCAGCACTCTTACAGTACTTACCCCAGGAGATAGGATAACCGTTCTTACCAGCAATAGCAGTACCAACTACGTTAGCAGAAGCACCAATTGGAGTTGCTGCACCACCGATATCTGTACCCATGGAAAGTGTCCATGCGAGTGTAGCCTGAAGTGCTGGGTTACCAGCAGAAAGGCCCTGAATAATAGGTACCATTGTAGCTGCGAATGGGATGTTGTCTACGAAAGCGGATGCAACAGCAGACACCCAGATAATGATGGCAACCATAACGTAAATGTTACCACCAGATACCTTCTCGATAAATCCTGCAATTGCCTCGAGGATACCAGTCTGCTCAAGACCACCTACTACAACGAACAAACCGATGAAGAAAAGGAGAATCTTGTAGTCAACCTTGGACATAATTTCCTTGATATCCTTGAAGTTAAAGATGCATGTGAGAACTGCAACTGTAGTACCAATAAATGCTACTGACAGATGAGTTGAGGAGTGTGTAATAAGCATTACAACAGCACATGCGAAAATAAGCGAACTGATAACAAAACCGCTCTTACTCTTAATAGCCTCTGTTGGTTTTGGCATGGAATTAACATCAACCACCTTACTTACCTGAGAAAGCTCCTTGTGGTAAATAGCGTAGAAATAGAAAACCATAACTACAAGGGCAATACCTGCGATAAGACCTGTGTTTGTCAGGAAGTCAACGAAAGCGTAGTGAAGCTTACTACCGATAATGATGTTTGGTGGATCGCCACACATTGTCGCAGAACCACCAAGGTTTGCGCAGAAAATCTCCGAAAGAATCATTGGCACTGGGTTAAATCCGAGAAGCTTTGCAAGCTCGATTGTAACCGCAGCAAGGAAGAGAATAACTGTAATACTATCAATGAACATAGAAAGTACTGCAGACATAATCATAAATGCCAAGAACAATGGAATTGGTTTGTAGTTAACAGCTTTAGCAAGAAGCATACAAAGCCATCTGAAGAAACCAGCCTTAGCCATACCCTCTACCATTACCATCATTCCTCCAAGGAAGATGATTGTAGCCCAGTCAATACCAGCTGATTCTGGAGCTTCACCAATCCAGAACCCTGCATTAACAATGCTCTTAAAATTCAATGTCTCAACTACGGCATTCATATCGCGCATTGCGACACCAAATACCAATCCTAATGTCAAAAGGCCGCATCCAAGTGTTACATACTGTTTCTCGATTTTTTCCATAACTACGAGAACAAACATAACAACAAAGATAACAACGGCAATAATCTGTGCAGCTAACATATTCAAACACCGCCATTTATAATTTTTGCGGTTGTAATATAACACTTTGGAAAGTTTTTTAAAGCTGTTTTGAAAATTGAGTAGATAATAATCAATTAATTGAACGATTATTTCACAAAAAGTGCTTAATCATTAGGCATACGGATATTTCCATAGTTAACCATGAATTCGTTATTATATAACCAGCCTGTAAAATTGAGATATCCAGTAAAGTCCTCACCGAACTCATCTCCTTCGGCGTAATAATAAGAACAATCAAGGAAGTGAGAACTATCAGCACAGAAATCCTCATACTCCTTCTGGGCATCGTATACGTAAGTATTACTTGTTTCATCCCAGTAATATCTCATTATCCAGTTGCTATATCCATTATAAAATTCATGATTGAACTCATCATTAAGTGGCACAAGTTGAGATTTATCACCGCCCTGATGTACTACTAACAAACAATCAATATATACCAATGATTTATTACCATCATCTGCAAAATCATATATTTCTGCATCTTTATTATCAGTAACAAGTTTGCAGTCAATTACATCACTAATACATGAACAGTCGTCAATAAATGCAAAAACAAAACCCATACTATCCGCTTCGATTTTTGGATTTTCCAATGTAAGCCCGCTTACAGTTGTCAGATGACATGAACTAAGTAATCCACTTCCTCGAAAACCTGAAATAGTCAGATTTTTGATGGCATAACCATTACCAAATATCGCACCCTGGAAGTAATGACTGGTTAAATGTCCATCAATTTCTCGCTCATTTTCACGATGTCCCATAGGTACCCAGGCATACCCATCAAGATCAATATCATTAAGAAGATGAATATAGAACATTGTCTTAATGTTATCGTCCAATACATCAAGTGAATTAACGTAATAAGTAGCAGTGGCAAGCTGCTCAGGTGTAGACACCCAGAAAATAGCAGTTCCATCCTCATCGATTATGGAATCTTCAAGATAATCCATATCTACAAGCCTAATAATATCTCCAGTATCACAGGTAACGGCCCAGAGTGAATCTTCAGGATCTGTGTTAAGAATATTCTTCACATCATTTATCTCATAATAAGTAGCTGGTCTGGTGTCATAGCCAACACAAAAACCGATGCCTGAACCACCTTCGACTACTATAGTAAGCACGTCATTTTCTACCTTCTTGGAGACAGTCGCAATACTATGATGTCCATCGCTACCATATGAAAATGTATCGAATAATGTTACACGATCAGGCTCTTCGACTTTATCGGTTGGAACCGTAACTGTAATTGTATAATCAACGTCATCGTCAAATGTGTACACGTTAACCTCAGGACCAACGCTTTCCGCAAACTCATCATAATCAAGATTGTCGCGTTCTTTCAGAGAGTAATATCTGACATCAAAAATATCTGGAATCCATTCACCCTTATCAATCTCATAATCAATTGTAATTACAACATCGTTATCCTCAAAAGATAATCCCTGAAGATTATAGATATCCTGAAACTTGTTATTAACAACCTCATCTCTATAAAGCATCATCTGCCCAAGCACAGAATCAGCACGAATAAAATCCACTACATCGCCATAGAAATGATCACACAACTCATCGGTGGTAACTGCTCCCATTCCATCTTCAAGAGATACTTCAAATTCGCGATCAGAAGGACCATATGCCTTAAGATCATCCTCATCATTCAGCAAAACTACGGCCATAGAGTCATTATTTCTATCCCACTTAATATAATTAATACCTGTATCAGGTCTCTTTGCATCCTTATATTTTTTACCCTCGGAACTGGTACTCTTATAAAGTGTTACATCGCCAAACTTCAAAGTTTCCCCATCAAGAGTCATCGGAAAATAAAAAGTATGATAAAGAGGCAGTGAATAAACTATCGAATTTCTTGGATTTACTTCATATGTATAGAAAAGCGATTTCTCATTAATAGGATTCCATGTAAGAATCAATCCATCATCGGTAACTTCATCAATAGTAAATTCCCATCCGCATGAATCAGTAAGTGTATTTTCTTTCAGGTCGATTGTCATGAACACGCCTGACTTATCAACCCATATGCCATCAAATGTTCCCTCGTACTCAGGATTGCCAACATACTCAGTCTCATCTGATTTCTTGTCTTCATTCTTTTGAGAACATGACACCGTCATCAAAGATGAACCAACTATCAAAAGAACACATAATGCTAATGTGATTTTACGCTTCATAATATGACCACTCCATATATCAATTTACTTTGATTATACTATCTTCACAGCCAATAAAAAACCGACATTCAATACGAATGCCGGTCTTAGATTCTATACTATAAGTATAATTAGCCCTGAGCCTGAACAGCTGTCATAGCAACTGTATTAACGATATCGTCTACAGAGCATCCACGGGAAAGATCATTACATGGAGCATTGAGACCCTGAAGAACTGCGAAACACTCAGCACCACCGATTCTCTCTGTAATCTTATATCCGATGTTACCAGCCTGAAGATCTGGGAATACGAGAATGTTTGCACGACCTGCAACTGGAGAACCCTTTGCCTTGCTTGCACCAATCTTTGGCACGAGAGCTGCATCGAACTGCATTTCGCCATCGAGGAGGAGATCAGGTGCGATCTCGTGTGCCTTCTCTACTGCCTGCTGAACCTTGCTTACGAGGTCATGCTTTGCTGAACCCTTAGTGGAGAATGAGAGCATAGCTACACGTGGCTCTTCGAATCCGCACAATGCTTTCGCAGTCTGTGCAGAGGCAACTGCAATATATGCGAGCTCCTCTGCTGTAGGACATGGATTAACTACGCAGTCAGCATAAACGAGGAGACCATCCTCACCGAGCTCCTTGTTAGGACAATCCATAAGGAATGAAGAAGAAACGAGCTTCATCTCTGGCTTTGTCTTAATGATCTGAAGTGCTGGACGAAGCATATCACCTGTTGTGTGAACAGCACCGGAAACAAGTCCGTCAGCGTCGCCAAGCTTAATCATCATAATTCCATAGTACATTACATCGTGAGCAAGCTTATCAGCATCTTCCTCTGTAAGACCCTTTGCCTTACGGAGCTCATAAAGTGCCTTTGCATAACCTGTTGTTCTTTCTGATGTATCTGGATCCTCAATTGTGATACCAGCGATGTCTACACCGAGCTCAGCAGCTACCGCATTAATCTTCTCTGGATTACCGATAAGAATTGGATTAGCGATACCTTCCTTCTTAATGATGGAAGCTGCCTCTACTGTACGAACCTCATCACCCTCTGGGAGTACGATATTCTTAACATCAGAGCATGCCTTGCTTCTAATCTTCTCAATTAACTGACTCATATATTTACCCTCCAAATTAGAATTCTATGCCTTCAAAGCCATCCCACACATTCTTACCAGAATATGTATGAGGAACAACCTCACCACGAAGTGCAGCGAGTGTAGGATAAGCAAGAGCTTCCTGCTCCATCTCTCCTGGATATACAGAAACTGGTGCGATAAATCCACATCTCTTCTGAACACCCTCGATAACATCCTTAAATCTCATGAAACCACCAGTAAGAAGAATGCCGTCAACGTTACCGCAAAGAACTGCACTCATCTCACCAATCATCTTACAAACCTGATAGATCATTGTGTTCCAAACAAGAGATGCCTTCTTATCACCCTCATCAACAAGAGCATGGATTGTGTCTGCGTTTGCTGTTCCGAAAAGGTCTACGAAACCACCAGCACGAGAGCACTTAAGACGAAGCTCATCAAGGGAGTGATTCTCAAGGTAATCAAGAACGAGAATTACTGGGATGGAACCAATACGTGTTGGAGTGAAAGCACCTTCACCATCAGCACCCATGTTACCGTCAACCATCTTACCGTGCTCGTGAGCACTTACTGTGATACCGCCATCGATGTGAGCAACGATAAAGTTGCAGTCCTCATACTTCTTGTTAAGAACTTTAGTAGCGTGATAATCAGCAACTGCCTTCTGGTTAAGAACGTGAGAGTGAGATACACGGTAGATACCCTTAACACCTGTAAGACGAGCATAATCACAGTACTCATCAACGTTTGTAGGGTTAAGTGTGTATGCTGGTTTATTAAACTCCTGAGCAAACTTCCATGCGAGCATTACACCGAGCTTTGCTGGGTGCTCAGAACCACCAACTCCAGCAACTGTATCATCGAACAACTTCTGATCAATCTTAGTAATACCACCTGGCTGTGTACAAGCACTACCACCACGACCTGCATATGCATCGATAGAAGCAGCGTCAACGCCCTCATCCTTAAGCATATCCAAAATTACCTGATATCTGAATGGAAGCTGATCATTAACATGAGCAAACTTCAAAAGAACATCTGAGTCATGAAAAAGGCTCTTCTCAAAAAGGGATGTCTCATTCTCGAAGAGACTAACCTTTGTTGAAGTAGAGCCTGGATTTATTACAAGAATCTTGAATTTCTTATCTGACATAACAAACACCTCTTATACTTTTGTATTCCGCGTTTTGTTATATCACAAATTAAATGTTTTTTTAACCCTTAATATCAATCCTCGAGGGACCAAAATGCATATTTCCCTGAAATATAATCTGGTTCGCCCAATTCATTAACTATTCTCATATAGGCAACCGGATTCATTGTCTGAATAGCACCAAAATCCATAATGATTCCGTCGTAGCCATTCTCACGCGCAAATGCGATATTCTCATCTGCCCCTTCTCGGCTAACATTCCACAATTCATCAGAGAACTCACGTCCTCTAGGAGCACCAAAAGATACTCCAAGTTTCTCTGAATGAACGCACAAGAGCATAGGCTCATAACCAATAAGGAATCCTGCAGTTGGCTTGCCGTTCTCAGGGAAATCCATATATGGAAGGAAAAGACAATCAACCATATCGTCATCTGGATCTAAGGAAATAGCATAATTAACCACATCATTAACGAAGGCATCGTCTTCGTCGTACATAATCTTATATCCCTCTTCGAGGTTCAAGATAATGAAGCTCTGCTCGTACACACCACCGACCATCATACCGAGAAGAAGAGCCACTGAGATAATGTTAAGGACAATAGTCTTCTTCATCTTCGCCTTAATGATGTTGTACAAAGCGGTAAGTCCCCACGCCAGCGCTATAGCACAAATGAATGCGATATATACACTAATTCGGTTATAGCATCTTACAAATGGGAAAACGATTGCTAAGAAAGTACCGATTCCACCACGTGTAGCAATAAGAATTGATGCAACAATAAGAAGAGATACTGGTCTTAAAATATCCTTCTTATCAGACTTGGCAATTCGGAAAATATATATAAGTGCAATCGCGAGACCAACTGTAAGAAGAAGTCCCAGCGAAGCTGTCATACTCTCACTGTAACCAAATACTGAATCATAGTTGTTTCTAAGTGTATGGAATTTCCCGATTCTGCTATGAACATTAGGAAGAATAAGTTCTGTCAGCTTAAGTCCATAAACTTCGCCGCCCCACAAGAAACCAGTTCTCATCTTAAACATATATGGGAGGCCATTCTTCATCCAATAAATAGCAGCTGGCAATACGCCAACAAAGAATCCTGCAAAGGTAACACCTATAGCCTTAATAGAAGGAAAGGCGCTCTTAAACTTAAGGTCCTCCATGCCTCTTAACATGGCAACCATCAAGAAATAAAGGCAGCTGAACACTGCATAGTAAACACCAGTTGTACCAATAACAAATAGGATAATGGCATTGATTATTGACTGCTTACGAGTTTCTTTTTTGAAATCAAACACAAACTCTTCTCTATACAATTCGATAGCAATTGCAATAGCAAGAGGTGCAGCAAAATAATATGCCAAGTAAGTATGAGAACTATATCTCATAAAGAAATATGGAAGGCTACTATAGATAACAGCAATCATAACTGATACAGGAGCAGCGAACTTAAGTCTGCGCAATGAATAAAGGGCAGCCATTCCGTTAAACCATGCACCTGCAATCAGGAAGATATTAAAGCCAACAATAAAGTTAGGTGAGAAAAGTGCTATCAAAAACTGAATAACAAAAAGGCCAATATCAAAAACATAAAAGTCATAAGTATTGGATCCCATTGGTGTACCCAGCTGATTAAATCCAAACAAACTATAATCAGTCTTCATCTCGAAGCTTCTATAGAAAGTAACAGCTGCATCACCGCCATCATAGAAAAAAGGAATATTAAAGTTATGACTACTCAATCCCAGAATAATGTTCATAACAACTGTGATTGCAATAAAACAAACAATATATGGACTAGCTTTAACTAATACATCCAATGTTGTTTTCTTAAGATTTCTAGACATTACTTATTCCCCTTGCCTCTGATTACAGAAGTGTATATCCCTTTCCCTTAAGGAAGCTCTCGAGCTCATCTCCATCTGTGGACTTCAAGATAGCAACTGGTGCCAGTGTCTCACGGTTGAAAGAAATATAGAGATAATCAAGATTCAAATAAGCATCTGTAATGCAACCAAGAAGAGCATCAAGACTACCAAAAGTATCCTGCATCTCAACTGCTGCAACAGAATCTATTCTGCAAAGGTAACCATTCTTCTTCATAGCATCAAATGCCTTTGTAGGATCATCAACTACCATTCTTACAATACCGAATTCAGCACTGTCATTAGTTACGAGAGTAGTGATATTAATCTCATTCTCTTTAAGAATGCTAGTAATAGCATTCATGGCACCTCTCTTATTCTCTGCGAAAATAGATAACTGCTTTAACATATAAGCCTCCGAATAAATCTTTCCTCAATAATATCATATAAAGCCGCCTCAAACCTGAATTCGAGACGGCTCAATTAAAAATTCAAATAATCAAACAGCAATTACTCGCCGTATTCAGCAATGTATGGGAGATTACGATACTTCTCACCATAATCAAGACCATATCCAATTACAAAGTAATCATCAATGGAGAACAATGTCTCATCAGCCTTAAAATCAACAACTCTTCTAGAAGGCTTATCAAGCAAAGTAATAACCTTAAGTGAGAGTGGATTACGTCCCTTAAGAAGATTAACAATATCCTTAAGTGTTCTTCCTGTGTCGATGATGTCCTCTATAATGATTACATTATATCCGCTGATATCCTGGGACAAATCCATTGTAATCTTTACATTTCCAGAAGATTCAGTGCTCTGATAATAGCTCTTTGCAGCCATGAATCCGACCTCACAAGGAACTGTTACTGCCTTGCAGACGTCAGCCAAAAACACAAATGATCCCTTAAGGATGCACACCAACAAAATAGGTGTACCATCGTATGACTCATCAATTTTCTTAGCAGTTGCCTTAACTGCAGCCTGAATCTCCTCCTCAGAAATCAGTACTCTCTTAATATGACCTTGGTATTCTGCAACAGAATTCTCAGACATAAATCTCCCTCCAGTTTTGCCGTAATTACAAAAAGTGGACCCTAATGGATCCACTTGTAAGTGTTTAATTCAGAATTACTCAGCCTTAGGCTCAGCATCTGCCTTAGGAGCCTCTTCAGCAGCCTTTGCATCAGCTTCTGCCTTTGCCTTTGCCTCAGCCTCCTCAACTTCCTTAGCATACTTTGCACGAATCTCTGCCTTAGCGAGAGCATTCTTAGCCTCTTCCTCAGCAAGAGCAGCAGCAGCCTTAGCTTCTTCCTCTGCCTTACGAGCTGCCTCCATAGCCTCCTGAGCACGCTTCATAGCCTCTTCAGCCTTAAGTTTTGCAGCCTCAGCAGCAGCCTTAGCCTCTGCCTCTGCCTTCTCAGCATTAAGTCTAGCCTCTTCCTCATCGAGGTTCTTCTGTGCGATATCGAATGCTTCCTGAGCCTTAGCAGCCTCAGTCTTAGCTTCCTCAGCCTTATCAGCTGTAGACTTTGCCATCTCCTCAGCACGAACACATGCTTCCTTAGCAGCTACCTCAGAATCCTCAGCGGCCTTAAGTGCAGCCTCCTGAGCTCTCTTAGCTGTATTCTTTGCATCCTGCTCTGCCATCTTCTGAGCAGCAATCTTAGCAGCCTCATTAGCTCTGCCTGCTGCAGCAGATGCAGCAAGTGCTGCCTCGTTAGCGATAGCCTGCAATGTCTCTGCTTCCTTCAAAGCAGCCTCATACTCTGTCTTAGCGGTCTCAGCAGCCTCAGCGGACAACTTCTCAGACTCGATAGCAGCGAGCTTTGTCTCCTCAGACTTCTTAACTGCCTCGCGAGCATCAACAGCCTTCTGTGCAGCTGTCTCAGCTTCCTTAGTAGCCTTCTCTTCCTTGGACTTAGCCATGTCCAACTCCTTCTTTGCAGACTGAAGAGCGAGCTGCGCAGCTGTCTTTGGCTTGAAGTTATTAGCAGGAGCAGATGCTTCCTTATCCTTCTCAACAGCCATAGCCTGAGCACGATTAATGGATGCTGATGGTGGTCTCTTAATTGGTGGACGAAGTCCTACTGGAACCTTATTCTCTTCCTTCTTCTCCTCTGTTACTGCAGCAGCATTAGATGGAGTTGCAGGAGTCTTTGCTGGTGTAGCGGATGCAGCAGCCATAGCCTGTGCACGATTAATAGACGCTGATGGTGGTCTCTTGATTGGTGGCTTAAGTCCAACTGGTGGAGCCTTTGTCTCATCCTTCTTAGGCTCTGTAGCTGCGCTGGAATTACCTGATTCCATTGCCTTACGAGCCTCCTGCTGTGCCTTTGCTGCTTCTGCTCTCTCTCTTGCATAATTAGCAAATGGGTTGCTTGTTGTTGCCTGTGAAATATTCTTTGGAGCTTCACTTTCCTTCTGTGCTGGAACGTTTCCTGCTCCTGTGGCAAATGCCATATTATTGGACTTGCCTCTCATGATGTTCTCTAATAAACTTGCCATTCTCAAATCCCTCTACGTATCTGAAATGTAAATAAAAATAGATAAAATTATTATAGTAATATTACGAAACTATTACAAGACAATCAAAATCATTAACATGACTAACATTTGCCCCTGAATATTGTTAGGATGACGAATTTTTAATATAAAGCCAAGAATTTTATAACGACCATTTCCGAGCCATTTTCTAGGGATTATATGCAAAATAATGCCCAAAACGCTTATTTTGCGCATATTCTTATGAATCCTAACCAAAGCCCATCTTATATTTATAAAAAGAGCACCATGATAAAATATCCACGGGAATAAGAATAAGGGATTAAGAAAGGAGTGCTCTTATGGCAACAGCGCTTGAAGATTATGCAAAAGCCCGTAAACAGGGTCAGAAAGAACAGCAGAAGGCAATGAGTGAGGATAGTAATCCTTATCTCCCAGCCCTTGATAATATTGTGGAGTCAAGAACACTCCTGAAGGAAGAGAATGTCGGAACACGTGAGATTCCGCTCCCACAGGTAGTTGGTACCGTGACCGTTGGCCGTCAGGAGGCTTTCGCACGTAATTTCATGCCACTTCTCGCCGCAGACACTGAGTTCGGCGCGAAATGGGTGCGCGTTATGGATTACCAGACAACAGAAGGTATCCAGGATGCAGTAAAAGTTGTGGAGTACATGGGTAAGTTTTATGTCCTCGAGGGCAACAAGCGTGTGTCCGTTATGAAATACCTCGAAATGCCAACAATCCTCGCAGACGTTAAGCGTGTGCTCCCTCCTGTGTCAGACCAGAAGGAAGTAGTTATCTACTATGAGTTCCTTAAGTTCTTTAAGTGTACTGCCATCTATGACATTCTCTTCTCTGAGGAAGGCAGTTACCAGAAACTCGCTGAGGCAATGGGACAGGACCTTAATAATATTCCATGGGACGATGACACTATCATGGATCTCAAGTCCGCTTACCTTAACTTCACTAAAGGATACAAGTCCGTCGAGAACAAGGTAAAGACAATCACAACTGCTGATGCTTTTCTTCTTTATATTGACATGTTCAAATATGAGACAATCGTTAAGGCAACTGCCGATGAGATTAAGAAGGGAATCAACCAGATTTGGGGTGAGATTGAGATTGCTGATAACGGTAATCAGATTGCTTTCTCCGAGGAGCCACAGCTTCAGAAGAAAACTGTCATCCCTATCATTGATGATATTTTCAAGAAAACATATAACGAACAGCACCCTCTTAATGTGCTCTTCCTTTATAACGGTGACGTATCTGTATCCAGATGGATTAATGGACATGAGAAAGGTCGTAAGGAATTAGAGGAAGCTTTCCCAGGCGTTGTAAGAACACTGGCATGTGACCTTAAGGAAACTGAGGAAGAGTTCGAAGAGGCTGTAGAAGCAGCTGCCGGTGACGGAGTAGAACTTATCATCACTACTTCCCCTGTTCAGATGGAATATGCATTAAGAGCTGCAGTTAAGTATCCGAATATCAAGTTCCTTAACTGCTCCATCCACATCTCGCACGAAGCTGTAAGAACATACTACGGAAAGATGTACGAGGCTAAGTTCATCCTCGGTGCTCTTGCTGCTACACTTAGCACAGACCATAGAATTGGTTATGTAAGTACTTACCCTATCTGCGGAAATATCGCCAGCATTAACGCTTTTGCGATTGGTGCATCCATGGTTGATCCACAGGCTAAGGTATACCTCACATGGTCCTGTCTTAAGGATGAATACTGGAGAGAGTACATCAAAGAAAACGACCTGAAGATAGTATCTGGTCCAGATCTTATCAGACCAACAAGAGCCGATAATGCTTATGGTCTTTTCAAGATTAACGATAATGACGAGATCACTAATATCGCTGTCCCTGAATGGAAGTGGGGTAAGTATTACGAGCTCATCGTACAAAAGATTCTCAATGGCGCGTGGAACGCAGAGACAGACGAAGCAAAGGGTAAAGCTATCAACTACTGGTGGGGCATGAGTTCCGGAGTAATTGATGTTAATATTTTTGATGAGAATATCTCATATGCCACACTTAAGCTTATTAGTGGAATCAAGAAGGCTATTTCTGCAGACCTCTGCAATCCTTTTGATGGTGAACTCAGAAGCCAGAGTGGCAAGATTAAGGAGGCTCATACTCCTAGATTGTCCAACGAAGAGATCATTAACATGAACTGGTTGGCTGACAACGTCATCGGTACTATACCTGCCTTTGACGAACTTACAGAAGGTGCTCAAAAGACAGTTAAAGCAAATGGTATGCCAATTGTCGGAAGTGCAAGCGGTGACAAAGAATGAAAATACTAGTTGTTTCTGACGTTGAAGAAAGACTTCTTTACGACTGTTTTAAGAAAGAGCGCGTAGAAGGCGTGGAGTTGATTATTGCCTGTGGAGATTTAAGAGCAGGTTATCTGGATTTCCTTATGACCATGGTAAACGTTCCTATGCTCTATGTTCTCGGCAACCACGATGATGTCCTTGTAAAGAACCCACCTCTCGGTGCCATCTCTCTCGAGGATAAGATTATCAAGTTCAAGGGCTATAAGATCGCAGGTCTTGGTGGCTGTATCCGCTACAACGACAGAACAATTTGTATGAATACTGAGACAGAGATGAAGTGGCGCTGTCTTAAACTTAGTGCCAAGGCAACTCTTAAGGGCGGCGTCGACATCTTTGTATCCCATGCTCCAGCAAGAGGCTACGGAGACCTGGAGGACTTCCCTCACCGTGGCTTTATCTGCTTTAATAACCTTCTTAACAGAATAAAACCACAGTATATGTTCCATGGACATGTCCACACAAACTATCATCGCTCCATCAAGATCTCTTACGAGCATCCATCCGGAGCGACAATAATGAATTGCTGTGGATATAAAATTATCGATTTACCTGATAGAGAATAATTATATTAATAACCAATCTCACCAAGAATAGTGGCTTGTCTGTGCCCTCCAATTCATAAGCTTAATTACATAATATCAAAGGCTGGCAAACCATCCTGTCATTCCTTCAGGAAGTTCTGGCAAATATGGAGTACCGTCATCGTACATAAGGTCCGCCTGAATCTGTGTAATCATGCAGTGCTGACCCATCTCGATACCAAAATAAAGTGATGCTACTCCCTTGTCGCCATTACGTAAAAACTCTGGGAAAAAGCAAATCGCATTAGTTGCGTTTTTCATGGCATCAAGTGCTTCTGGTGTAACTCTTTCGAAGGAACCAAATTCATCATATTTCGCACATGAAATAAACAATTTTGTATTTGTGTTAAGCGTCTCAAGATAGCTGTCATCTTCCGTAAATCCAGATGCAGGAAATGCACCTGCGAAGAAATCAGGATATTCGAGAAGCATCTTCCATGTTGTGTATCCACCAGATGATCCGCCTCCGATAATTACCTTATCGATATCACCACACTCTTCAACTGTTCTATCAATAATAGCCTTTAAGTGCTTAAGATAAGCCTCAGACCAAGAATCAGTCAGCTCACCATTCTCATCAGTCTTCTCATTAGCAAGTGGCACCAGAATATACGCACCCTCCATCTTTGCCTGACGCTTTGCATCCGCGAACATTTCGCCGCCACTGTGGGACACACACACCTTGCCCGCGAGAGCATTTGTCGCACCGTGAATAAACACGAGAAGCTTAAACTTCTTGCCGCTTTCGTAAGCACTCTTGTCTGGAGTAAAAAGGTAATAAGTAATGTCACCCACGTCAGAAGCAGGCTGTGTGTGCTCCTCGAACTTATCAAGGAATGCACCGCCCACATAAGAAGGTTTATAACTTACAAAATCACCTGGAGCCATGTATTTCTCCCATGGAGCAACCACGTGATCAACCTTTGTCTCATTACTAAATTCAATAACTTCCATATCAATCTCCCTAAGTTAAAATAAATCCAAACTGTTATCAAGATAAATGTGTTCTCTCACATGAATATGATATTCCGGCTTAACCATGTAATAAAGAATAAATTCCAGTACAAGCGCGCTGCCGAGGCTACGTCCTTCTATTTTAAAATTGCCAAAGCCCATTGGCAAATAAGTGTTAACGATATCATCTCTGCTTATGAATCCAGGGTTTGCCATGGCCTTAGTAAAAGAGTAACCGTCCTCTGCACCAGGACTTGCGCAGACATGAGCAGGAACGTCATCGCCAAGACTTTTATGACTTACGTCCTCATAGCATTTCTTTCTATCCTGGCAACCAAACCAGCAGCACTCATTACACAGAAACTCCACTTTGTCTTTCTGCTCCTGGGTCAGGTTAGCAAGCTTATCTAAGGCTTTATTAAGGCGGAAATCAGGGACCACGTAACGGAAGTCTTCCCTGTTAATCTCTGCCACCATGGCGTCGAAATCCGTAATAACCTTGGTGGTGGAAGACACCAGATAAAGCTGCGGATAATTCTTCTTAACGTAATCAGCAAGCAAGTCAGAGTGAACGATAACACCGTTAGTGACTGGACTTTGCGCGAAAGCACTACAAAGCCTATTGCATCTGCCATCACTAAGATGCTCCTGCGTCAGAAGCGAGTTGCTGAAAGTGAGTCTGGAAGAAATGCCATGCTTCTCCATAAGGGCGAGAACTTCTTTTGTGTCCGCGTCTCCAAATCCTACGCGGCCACCACCCCAAAGACAGTCAGCAGGTGCACCATAGATAGAACCAATCTCACACCAGTCATAAAAATATTCTCTATGATTTTCCCAGAGTGGCAAAAGGAGCCTGTAAAGCTCGTAGAATTCGAACAGCCCTGGGAGATGAAAAAACGCTTTATTTTGCATATGGCGAATCAGCAATCATATCTATATATGAAGAGTAGAACATTCCTGAAACATCCTCACCAGCCTCGATTTTCTTTACAACCTCGATATATCTCTGTGTAAAAACGATAGCGCCTTCTTCACTCATATGATCCTTATCTGAGAAAGATTCTTTATCAGTAAAATCCTCATATCTTGTCTTAAGCAAATTAAAGTCGAGGAAGAGACAGTTCTTCTCGGCTGCGAGTTCCTGACCCCACTGGAGAAAATCGTCAAGATTACTGTACTCCCATACATATGCATCTGATACAGGAACGCAGACAATATAAGTTGTAATTCCATGCTCGTTACAGATGTCGAGAATTTCCTTCAGAACTTCGTAATTATCCTTATAGAAATTTCTCTCATATGGCTTTGTCTCATGGATAGCAGCAGCCTCTTCAGCTGTCAGCGTAATATCCGCCTTGTATCTGTACAAATGGCCCTTACTGTCATTCATCTCATTATTAAGTCCACGGTTATAGTACATGGTCTTCATGTTGATAATGCCAGTAACAAATGAGTGGGCATATACGTTAAGCCAATCATCGAATCTGATGTGCTTTGTGAGATATTCAAAACGTCCTGACCAGTTATCAATTCTAGTAAGAACACGCTCATCAGCAACAGCGGCATCATGTCCTGCCTCCAGCTGAAGGAAGTCATATGATACTTCCACAACTACAGTCTTAACGTCATTACGTGAAAGCTCCTGTTCAAGCTCCATTTTTCTGGCATGCATAGGCATAAGAACGATGGACAGATTATAGCTATAGCATCCCAACTCCTCATCCAATGTCTTAGGAATAAATCCTGCCTGACCCTGGCTGGCACCAAGAATTATATAGTCAATCTTACCTGCGAGAGACTTTCTGTAAGATGCATCCTGATAACCCATAGACTCATTGTTGTAATATGGAATAATAACCATCGCTGAGATAGTCGCGAAGAATACAACAAAGTATAAAAGTGAGAGAAGAATCTGCTTAATAGTTCGCATACATAAATCCTCCCGCATCCCATGTTGCCTGTACTCCGAATGATGCAATCAACACAACCAGTACAGCGATAATAAATACTCTTACAACCTGAGGCAACTTGTTAAAGTACGCTCTTACAGGCTGCTTATTCTGAATAACGGACGCACAGAACTGAAGGAAAGTAAAAAACATTGCCAACAGGAATGCGAGAATATCCACGTTGTGTTTCCAGTTAACATATGGCATCAGTTCCATCTTTGTATGAGGAATTACATGGTTAGTAAATACCTGTCTCCAAAGACCGATACCATCAGACAAAGTTCCAACCTCAGGAAGGACCTTGATGAAAGTTACCAGGATAAATGTTCTTAATATCTGAAATGCCTGCCAAGCCCAGTTGTTGTCGTTTATCTTTAGTTTTGATTTCGCGCCAGCATAAACAGGCTCCATCCACAGAGAGAAAATAATAAACAAGCCGTTTACAAGACCCCATGCAATATATGCCCATGTGGCTCCATGCCACAAACCTGTTGCAGTCCATACCACGATAAGAGCCACAGTCGCAGGCACTGTGTTACCGAGATGCTTTCCAAACTTATCCTTGGTCTTGGTAGCAAGCTTACGGCTCCAGTTAGACATACCGATGGTGTAATAAATGTACTTCTTAAACCAGTCACCAAGACTGATGTGCCATCTGCGCCAGTATTCAGCAATAGACTTGGAGAAATATGGTCGGTCGAAGTTCTCTGTAAGCTTAATTCCCATTACCTCACAGATACCACACATGATGTCCATGTAACCTGAGAAATCAGCATAAATCTGAATGCTATAAAGGAACGCACCGATTAAAGTTGTAATACCTGTGTACTGGGAATAATTAGTGAATACATCCTTAACCATTGGGGCCAGTGTATCTGCGATGAGCATCTTCTTGGCAAAACCCCATACCATTCTCTGAAGACCCCAGGAATAGTTCTTATAGTCCAGAGTATACTCAGTAAATAATTCCTTGGAAAGCTTCTCAAAGTCACTAATAGGACCCTGAGTCATCTGAGGGAAGAAAGTAACGAAGAGCAATACCTTGAAGTAATTCTTCTCTGCTGAATAGTACTCAAAGTAAACATCCACAAGATATCCCACGGACTGGAATGTATAGAAAGAAATTCCCAATGGAACTATAAACTTATAGACATCGCTTATCTGATTGCCACCAAAGAGACCAATTACAGCATTCACCTGCTCCAGGGCAAAGTGAAAATACTTGAAAACACAGAGAATTCCAACGTTAAGAAGGAGTGTAAGAACCATGATTCTCTTACGAGCCTTCTTATTCTTATCCTTGTACGCGGACTTCTCTTCTTTACTCAGAGTTGCCTTGTTTTCTTTAAGATACTTCTTCTGATTGTCGGTTATGGACTGCATCCATCTAGTAGCACCATAGATAGTCGATGCAGTTACAAAAATATATAGCGCACTCTTAATTCCGTAAGACAAATAGAAGACTGTGCTGGTAACGAGCAGCACAATCCACTGAAAACGCTTAGGAACGGCGAAGTACGCGATGAAAACCGCGATTATGAAAAGAATAAAACTTAAAGATGTAATAGCCATCGGCCTTAATATCCGCCCTTAATTATTCTTCTTCCTGAATAGCCTGAATCATATTCCACATAGCTTCAACGCTGTTGAAATTCTCATTACGCATCCACTTAGGGCCAATCTCAATATCAAACACATCGCAAATCTCTGTGATAAGAGCAAGAATACTCATAGAATCAAGCACCTTACCATCAATAAGATTTGTCTCATTCGCATAATCAATATCTGGATCAATCTCCATCAAAATATCCATTAACTCGTCCATACTATTCTCCTTACAACATAGTTTTCAATGCCTGACGGTCAATCTTACCATTAGCATTAATTGGCAGTGCATCCAGCACCACAACCTTATTAGGCACCATATAACTTGTTAATACTTCCTTCAGCATACTTCTGATCTGTATGCCTGTTAATTCACATTCTTTTGCCAACTGACAGAAAAGAATAATCTTCTTCTTCTCCTGGTTATAAAGGCAGCAGCATCTGTCCACTTCAGGCAAACCACCTGCAATTACCTCTATCTCACCGAGCTCGATTCTTCTTCCCATATGCTTAATCTGGAAATCATTACGTGACGCGAAGAGAAGTTCCCCCTCTTCATTATACTGTGCCAAATCACCAGTCTTAAAACATCTTACTGGACCTTCACCAAAATCCTTCTCGATAAATGAAGCGGCAGTCTTATCAGCGTCATTATAATACTCTGTTGCCAAAGCATCACTTACTATATACAGCTCACCAATACGATTAGGCTCATTTACAACAGCGCCCTCATCCACAAGGTAAACCTTACTGTTACAAAGAGGTCTTCCCATAGGAAGAGTATCAATATTTTCAAATATCTTCTCGACCTCATAGTAGCAACAGATACCTGCCAGCTCAGACTGACCATAGAGGTTAACATACTTCACCTCTGGCAAATATTCTCTCCACTTATTAAGGTGCTTCATTGGCATTACTTCACCAACAAAAAACATCTTCTTAAGATACTCTGGCTTAACCATGGAGAATGGACACATCTGAGCCACCAGTGAAAGTGCTGTTGGCACCCAAGAACAGAAGGAAATCTTCTTCTGATTCATGTACTCCACGAGATCTGTAGTTCCTGAGAAAAGCTCTGTAGGAATAATCTCGATAGTTGCACCTGTCTTAATCATGATATACAGGTCCTTGGCAGCCGCATCAAAATAAAATGGTGTCTGATTACCTATAATCTCATCTGCATCAAATTCAAAAGTCTTAGCATAAGCCTCTACGAAGCTAAGTACTGAACCGTGACTCTTAAGAACACCCTTAGGCTTACCAGTGGAACCAGATGTATAGATCATATAAGCTGGATCCTGTGGCTGAGCTGAGTTATCTTCAAACTCATCATCACCAATAGTGTCAGGTGTAATAACCGCACCCTCATATCCGATAGCAGCGAGCTTTTCCTTGTTATCCTCACCGCACAAAACCACCTGAAAACCAGCATCCTCGAAGAGAAGCTTCATCTTCTCATCTGGCATCTCAGGATCAATCGGAACATAAAAATTATGTGAATAAAGTGCACCCATAAACCACTTAACTGGGTTAACGTCTCTGTTAGTAAAAACACCAACAGGCTGATTAGTCGAAGTCTTAGGGAGTGCTTTTTTAATAGTGGCTGCGTATCTTCTAGCAATCTGCGCCAGCTGCTCGAAAGTAACAACGTCATCACGCAAGGCAACAGCCTTCTTATCTGGATGCTTCATAACAGTTGTAGTGAAGCAATTTACAAGATTACCCATGAATCAGTGTGTCCTTTCTTTAAAATATTCCAACAGAAATGCTATCACAAATTTCCCCTACAGGCTAATATTTCTTTCTTTTTATATTAAATAAGAACAAATAATGGCAAAATCACCCGTCCTGGGTGTAAAATACATGTGTTTTACGCGATTAGGAGATTCTATCAATGGGAATAAAGCAGAAAATTAAAGATAAGTTGTTAAATGAGATGCAGATGCAGGTTGATGCACTTAAGGTTCAGCTTGCACAGAAAGACGAACAGATTAATCAGTGTAATCAGCGACTCGACGCTCTCGAGAACATTATCAATCAGGATATCCGTCCTAATTTCGGCCGAATCGACAACCTCGAGAATCGCGCTGATGGTCTGGAGAATATCTATAACGAGTATACTCGCCCTAATATCGAACAGCTTAATTCCAGAGATGCAGAATTGGATAACAAGATTAATGAGTCCACTTCCAATATCAACGGAACAATTGATAATCTCAGCATTAATTTAAGAAACAATAACAGTGCCATAGAAGCTTTGCAAAGTGACACTGAGTTCGTTAAGTACAAACTCGTATCCATCGAGAAGAATGCTAAGAACAACGTAGTACCTGCTGCTATCAACACTGACGTAGCTGCTCCTGTTGCACCTACTGCACCAGCTGATTCTGACTATGAAGAAATCGACTACTTCGACTTTGAGAATCACTTCCGTGGCTCCATCGACAGTATTAAGAAGGCACAGGAAGCATATATTCCATACCTTAAGAACAAGAAAAACGTATTGGATATTGGCTGTGGTCGTGGAGAGTTCCTCTCACTTATGCAGGACAACGGTATTAACGCTACCGGTATTGATATCTATGAACCATATGCAGATTATTGCCGTATGAAGGGTCTTAATGTTACTACAGGAGATGGCGTTGCACACCTTGCCAGTCTTGATGAAGTTGACGGTATTTTTGTAGGTCAGGTAGTAGAACATCTGAAGCCACATCAGATTATCAGTCTTTGCAATACTGCATATGAGAAGCTTTCCGAGGGTGGATGCATCATTATTGAAACACCTAATCCAACATCCCTCTCCATCTATACAAATGCTTTCTATATTGATCCATCACATGTAAAGCCAGTACATCCACTTACAATGAAGTACTATCTGGAAAAAGCTGGATTTAAGAAGATTGAAATTGTATTTACTGAAAGCAGCAAACCTCAGACAGAAATCCCTGCACTTAAAACTGATGCAGAAAACATCGAAGAGTTTAACGAAGCTCTTAAGAAGGTTTCCGACATAATCTTTGGTAGCCAGGATTATGCCATCATCGCCACAAAGTAAGACTTAGTCTCAGTTACTATAGAACTCCTCTATCAGTTTGCTTGCCTCACTAACTGGGTCCCCGGACATGTCAATCCAGTGGATATCCTTTCGTTTACGGAACCATGTCATCTGCTCCTTGGCAAGATGTCTTATCTCCATAAACAGCTTGTTATAGAAAGCATCAAAATCCACGAATTCTCCACGCAGATACATAAGAATAAATCTGTACTCGAGGCCAAGTCCATAAAGGAATTCATCTGTTGCTCCGTTGTCGCGAAGACGCTTTACTTCGTCGATCATGCCCTGCTCCAGACGTCTGTCCAGACGCTCTCTTATGCGCTCATAGAGAACCTCTCTATCCCATGTAACACCAATAACGAGAGTCTCATATCTTGGTGTATTCTTGGCTCCCTCAGCAACGCCCTTAATAGCACGCTCACATGCTCTCTCGAGGCGACGCTTGTTCTTAAGGTCAATTGTCTTAAGCACTTCTGGATTCTTCTCCTGAAGCATGGCAATAAGTTCATCAATACTCTTGGCAGCCAGCTCATTACGTAGCGCCTCATCAACAGGCTCTCTTATGATATTAAATCCATCAACAATAGAATTAACATACAGGCCCGTACCGCCTACTAAGAACGCTCTAGAACCACGAGCGATAATGTCATCAATCGCTTCATACGCCTTATCCTGAAAGTCAGTAAGAGAAAAGAAATCATTAGGCTTAGCTACATCAATAAGATAGTGAGGCACACCCTGTGTCTCTTCAGGTGTTACCTTACCTGAACCCAGGTCTAAGCCCTCGAATACCTGTCGAGAATCTGCAGATACAATTTCTGCACCATATTTTCTGGCAAGCTCAATACCAAGGCCACTTTTACCTGACGCATTAGTGCCTGCAATTACAACAAGTTTTTCCATGATTATCTCCCTGTATTACTTTGAAGGATTACCATTAGAGAACTTAAGCTCCTGCTGTTTTGCACTTACTCTTGTTCCCTCTTCAACAGAGTTAATAATAAATGTGTTACCACCAACAACTACGTTATCACCAATAACAGTCTCACCACCGAGAATTGATGCTCCGGAGTAGATAGTAACATTATTTCCAATAGTTGGGTGACGCTTTGTACCACTTAACTTCTGACCACCTCTTGTGGACATACCACCAAGTGTAACACCCTGATAAATCTTTACGCGCTCACCGATAATTGTTGTCTCACCAATAACGATTCCTGTACCATGATCGATGAAGAAATATCTACCGATAGTCGCACCTGGGTGAATATCGATACCTGTCTTACTATGCGCATACTCAGTCATAATTCTTGGCACCATAGGAACCTTAAGAAGTGACAACTCATGTGCAATTCTGTAAATAGAAATAGCATAAAGACCTGGGTAAGAGAAGATAATCTCATCCTTACTCTCTGCTGCAGGATCGCCCTCGTATGCAGCTTCGATATCAGTCTCGAGAATAGCTCTGATATCAGGAATCTTGCGCATGAAATCCAGTGTAATTCTGCGAGCCTGCTGATCAATTATAGCCTGATCTTCGCTTCCATTATGGTACTTCAGAACGATACTCACCTGCTTATTCAGGTTATAAATAACATCTTCGATTGTGGCAGAAATATTATTCTTAACGCTGTAAACCTTATAGACCTTATCGCTATAGTAACCAGGGAAAATAATTCTAAGAAGCTTCTCCACAATATCGTAAATAGCCTTCTTATCAGGCTGGTTATATACATCGACCTTATTAACTGATCTGTCATCCTGATAATCAGAAATAATAAGTCCTACAACTTCTTCAATCTCAGTATCAACAATTCTCTCCATTGTTAACTCCCAAATATATATTTATGTGGATTGTACCACGGATTCTTCTGGTTTTACATTCCATCAGGCTTTTGATATATTGTAACCAAACCTATTAAGCCCCCATTTCAATGGGTAATAGGATTATATCACATGGGAAGGTATTATTATGATTTCTACAAAAGGAAGATATGCCATCAGAGTTTTATTAGATCTTGCCGAGCAGAAAAGTGACGGTCCTACAACACTTGACGCCATCGCTAACAGACAGAACCTTTCCAAGAAATATCTCGAAAGCATCGTAAAACTTCTAGTTAGCGGCAACATCGTAAAAGGAACCAGCGGCAAAGGTGGCGGCTATCATTTAACACGCCAGCCAGAGGAATATACAATCCTCGAGATACTAAAGCTGACAGAAAGTTCTATGTCTTCTGTTGCCTGCCTCGAAGATGGTGCAGAAGCATGTCCGAATAAAGACAAGTGCAAAACAATCTCAATGTGGTCAGGCTTTGATAAGCTGACAAAAGATTATTTTTCCAAGATAACCCTAAGAGATTTGCTCTGCTAATTTCTATATAACTCACTTGTCTGAAGTGCTGAATTCAAAACTACCATAAGGGCTACCATTTTCCGACGAAAATGGTAGTTTTTTGTATGTTTATGGTAGTTTTCTTCAAATTACCATATCTGCTACCAAAAAATCGAGAAATTGGTAGATTTACAAGCTTTTATGGTAGTTTCCACTTTCCACACAAAAAGAGATGCCTCATGTGATATGAAGCATCCCTTTGAAAAATACAATCAACTAAGTTAATTAAACTCTGAGTGTAGCGCCAAGGAGCTTCTCAACATTCTTAAGAATCTTCTTAACAAATCCATCGATAAGTTCTGGAGTGAATTCCTCATCCTTTGGTGTGAATACAACAGAGAATGCAAGACTCTTCTTATTAATTCCAAGCTGAATTCCCTCAAACACATCGAAGAGCTCGATGGAGGAAATATACTTACAGGAATCCATAATTACCTTCTCAACCTGTGCACAAGTAATTTCCTTATCCATTACGAAGCAGAAGTCTCTCTTCTCCTCAAGGAACTTAGGAAGTGGTGTGAACTTTCTGTCCTTACCGTAGTACTCAGTAAGTGCTCTGAGATCAATCTCTGCAACATATGCAGGAACTCTCATATCGAGCTCATCGCAAATCTCATAGAGAACCTGACCCAAGTATCCAATTTCCTTACCGTCACAGAGAACTTTTGCTGTTCTATATGGATGGAGGAATGTGTTAGATGTCTGCTCATACTCGAACTTAATATCAAGAGCATCTGCAATTACCTCAACAATACCCTTAATGGAGAAGAAATCCTCGTCCTCACCAAAAGCACCAATACAAATTGTTTCTCTCTCGTCTGGGTACTCTGTGAGAGGGAGTGACTTAGGGATAAACTTGTTACCCATTTCGAAAATTCTTCCGGAAAGGATGCCCTTCTTCTGGTTACGCGCGATGGCGTTAATCATCTGAGGTGCAAGTGTTGTTCTCATGAGAGAGAGGTCAACGTTAATTGGGTTAATAAGCTTAATTGCTGTTCTCTCAGGAGCATCCTCAGGAAGTCTGATGAGATCGAGGTCTGATGGTGAGAAGAAGGAATAGTGAATACCCTCGTAAGCACCAGCAGCGCACAAAGCATTCTTAAGCTTAATTTCTCTCTTCTGACGGAGAGTATAACCACCCATTGTAACCTCAGCAGTTGGAATAAATGTTGGAACGATATGCTCATAACCATACATTCTGATAACTTCCTCAGCTACATCCTGATATGTCTGCATATCTTCTCTGTAAGCTGGGATATGCATTGTGAGCTCGTCACCCTCGAGTACAGGTGCGAAGTCAAGGTTAGTAAGAATTCTTACGATATCCTCATCTGGAACAGTAATACCGAGAACACCATTTACCTGCTTAACGCTAACCTTAAGCTCGAATGGCTCTACAGAATTTCCTGTATTGATATCGAACTTTGTAGCAGAAACCTTACCACAGTTAAGCTCCTCAACGAGGTGAAGAGCTCTCTTCATAGCCATTACTGTTGTGTACTCATCAACACCCTTTGTGTAACGAGCACTAGCGTCAGACACCTGACCAAGAGCCTTGGAACTCTTACGGATATTATCGTGTGCAAACTTTGCAGACTCGAACATAACAGCAGAAGTTGTGTCGAGAATCTCAGAGTTAAGACCACCCATGATACCTGCAAGTGCAACTGGCTTCTTACCATCGCAGATTACGAGGTTATTGTTTGTAAGAGTGAACTCCTTCTCATCGAGAGTGATAATCTTCTCGCCATCGTTAGCTCTTCTTACGTTAATTGCATCTGCCTCAAGGTAATTGAAGTCAAACGCGTGCATTGGCTGACCAAGCTCCTTCAATACATAGTTTGTAATATCAACCATGTTAGAAATGCTGCTGCTACCAACAAGAGCAAGTCTTCTTCTCATCCATGCTGGGGACTGCTCAATCTTTACGTCATAAACATAATGTGCAGAATATCTTGGGCAGAGATCCTGTGCATCAACAGAAACGGAGAATGGAATAGTTACATCTGTCTCTGTGTAATCGAGAGCTGGCATCTTAAGTGGGAGCTCGAGAACTGCTGCTACCTCACGTGCAATACCAAAGATGCTCTGACAGTCAGGTCTGTTAGATGTGATGGATACATCAAAAATATAATCATCAAGACCAAGGATTGGCTTAACATCTGCGCCTACCTCAGCGTCCTCAGGGAGAACGAGAAGTCCGTTATAACCAGCACCTGGATACATATCTTCACTTACACCAAGTTCAACACCAGAGCAGAGCATACCAAAGGACTCATATCCTCTGAGTTTACCCTTGCCAATTTTCATAACACCCTCTACTGTCTTGTGATCCTTTGCAGTAGCGTAAACAGTAGCGCCGATAAGAGCGAGTGGGAACTTGCCACCAGCAACTACATTATCTGCACCACAGCAAATCTGGAACTCACCGTGAGGGCCAGCATCTACCTGACAAAGGTGAAGGTGTGTATCAGGAATATCCTCGCAAGTCTTAACATAACCAACAACTACATTGCTGATGTCGTGACCTACCTCGTACTTCTCCTCAACCTCAAATCCACATGAAAAGAGTTTTTCTTCAAGTGTATCTGGATCAACATTGATATCTACATAATCTTTTAACCAGCTTAATGGTACTAACATATCAGAATCCTCCTCTCATTAATCGTCAATCTGATCAAGTACTCTAAGATCAGACTCAAACAAGTTCTTAATGTTATTGATACCGTACTTAAGCATTGCTACACGCTCAATACCGATACCAAAGGCAATACCGCTGTAAACAGAGCTGTCAATTCCGCATCCCTCGAGGACAGACTTATTAACAACACCTGCACCGAGAATCTCGATCCAGCCTGTTCCCTTACAAAGACGGCATCCACAACCGTGGCACTGGAAGCAGCTTACATCAACCTCTACAGAAGGCTCTGTGAATGGGAAGTAAGAAGGACGAAGTCTTGTCTTTGTCTCTTCACCGAAGATCTTCTGTACGAATACATCGAGCATACCCTGAAGGTCACAAAGTGTAATTCCCTTATCTACTACAAGGCCCTCCATCTGTGTGAACATTGGAGAATGTGTAGCGTCATCATCAGATCTGAAAACCTTACCAGGTGAAACGATCTTGATAGGTGGCTTCTGCTCTTCCATAACATGAACCTGACCAGATGAAGTCTGTGTTCTGAGAAGATACTCAGGGCTAAGATAGAATGTATCCTGCATATCTCTTGCAGGGTGATCCTGAGGAATATTAAGAGCAGTAAAGTTGTAGTAATCAGTCTCAATTTCTCTACCCTCGTAGATGTTAAATCCCATGGAACCAAAGATATCTACAAGCTGATTACGAACCTGTGTATTAGGGTGAAGATTACCCTTCTTAAGCTTCTTAGCTGGAAGAGTTACATCAATCTTCTCGCTCTCGTACTTAGCGCGCATTTCCGCTTCCTTAAGCTTGTTATCGAGAGCCTCGAACTCAGCCTGAGCCCAGTTTCTAATCTCGTTAACCTTCTTACCATAATCGGCCTTAAGCTCCTTAGGAATCTTACCCATTTCCTTCATGAGAGATCCGATTTTACCAGTCTTGGAATCCATAATGTTCTTACGGTATTCAAAAACGCTCTTTGAACTTGTAAGATTTACAAGCTCGTTCTTGATTTCCTGCTTAATGGCAGACAACTTCTCACTTAATTCATTAAGTTCAGTCATAATTTCCTCCTGTATTTAATAAACGCAAATTGTTTTCTATTTAAGCCATAAAAAATCCCATGGCATAAAACCATGGGACGATTATTAGTCGCGGTACCACCCATATTCGAATACATCCTCTATCGTATTCGCACTCAAATAACGTATATGCTACGCCAGCATCCACTTACTCATCTCATCAATGCGACAAAACGTTTTCATGGAAGGCTCCAATGTTGAAATTCATGTATCTACCCTAATATTACGCTCTCAACCGGTGACGTAACTCTCTCAGATTGTCATAAATACACTACTTACGCATCTTCACAGCCGTATTTAGTCAGTACAAATTGTACCTTCGGAGTATAAAAAAGTCAATTAAACTGCAATTTTCATCAGCAGCCTTATATAGACTGCAAGAGATTATCGATTTCCTTCCAACCCTCACATCTGATAAAGCTATCATCGGGGAACTGTGCGTTAGCATTCCATGGACGGTTATACACAGCAACTGTGCAATTCTCAAAATGCTGCACATGCTCAAATGCAGCAGGAGAATCCTCTATGGCCAAATCAAATTCCATGTTATACAAATCCGTCAGTGTCATATTGTATGAACAATCCTGGTTAAAGCTCTCGCGCCCATATTTATCCACACAGAACAACGGAACTCTTATGAGATTATGCTCGTCTAACCACTGACGTGAAGGATTATAAGAATCAAAAGGTCTTCCTGTAACGATTGATACATCATGACCTTCATCTACCCATTTATTAATCGTCTCGGATGCACCTGGTGCTTCTTCATATGCAAGTAAATTCTCAGGGAAATGACCTGCTCTCATGAGCTCATCATACTGTTCATCACTAAGATCAAATGACTTCTGAAGATTAAAGAACTGCACTTCTCTATAAGGCACATCTATACCAAATAATTCCTTGGCAATCTTTGTAAAATACTTTGCTGTCTCGCAAATCACATCATCAAAATCAATATAAATTCTCATTAACTTTACTTTGCACCTCGGGGCTTAATGTATGAGTTGTAAGATCGTATAAAATTATAGGTTTCCTGCCAACATATACAGCAGCAAAAGGATGATTTTCTTCAACGCTGTCAAAGAAAGTAGGCATATCTTTCCCTGACGGAAACAGTTTCTCACTGTAAATATACCAACGAGAAGTTCCTTTAAAGGTTCTGGAGTAGTGTTTCTTAACCATTACATCAAGGTAAACCTCGAACTCACCCTTCTTAAGTTTCTTCAAAAATCTTCTGGCACTAGCTGTAGAAATGAACATATATATTCCCATAGCCGCAGATGGGAACAGTCCCATGACAGGACTTCCTGCCAATGCTCCAATACCGACAAAAACAGCCGTCATGATAATAAAAATATAAATATAACCACGACCAGAAATCTGCTTTTTGTAGTCTTCAAAAACCTTCTGTTCTGTGACTTCCATATATACCTCACTAACAATTTAAAATAACACTTGGCGTATTATGCTTCACTCTTATTATAGTATTCCTCAAGCTCAGGTCTACAAGAGATAAACACCTTTGCCAGGCCGGCGTCGAAATGTGTGCCCGCGTCGTTCTCGATGATTTCGAACGCCTTGTCATAAGAAAATGCATCCTTATAGCATCTCTTACTTACCAGCGCGTCGAAAACGTCAGCAAGGGCCATAATTCTTGCCTCCACCGGAATTTCGTCCCCTTTAAGGCCATGTGGATAACCAGTGCCATCCACTTTCTCGTGGTGATAGTGAGCCACGTTTTCTGCAATAGCTACAAAATCTGGCTCCTCCACTTCCGCAAGGATCTCACTAACCATATGATAACCAATCTCAGAGTGCTGCTTCATCTTGGCATACTCTTCATCAGTGAATCTTCCCTGCTTACGAAGAACTGCGTCATCTACTCCAATCTTACCGATATCATGCATAGGAGCGCTGCGGATAACAAGGTGAAGGAAATGGCTGTCCAGACCAAAATTCTCTTTACGAAGCTTCTTGGCAAAAATTCTTACAACATCACTTGTTCTCTTGATATGACCACCGGTACTAAGATCGCGGGATTCAACCATCTGGGCCATACCCATAATGGTTTTCTGTTGAATATGTCTGATACGCTTAGTCTTAATATGAACCTCTTTACTAAGCTCTTCAGCATAATTCTCTTTAAGCTTAATAACCATCTGGTCAGCAGTGTCATCTCTCAACTCGATTGTATAGCCTTTGACATGTCCAAATGTATTAGTTACAGCGTGAATCTTACCCTCATAGCACTTGTCACCAAGCCAGAAAGGTGCAATATCAGTATGGCCATGTTCATGATTTGAACTCTTATGATTTAACTCGTCATGTAAGTCAATCAAATCAACTAGCTTTTTAAGTTCCTCACTACACTTCTCCAGTCTCTGGCCAACACGATATCTGGATAATTCAGGGAAGATATCTTCCATATACGCATTACTGTCCTGATAGATTCTCTTTTTATCAAAAGTTAAATAACCGAGTTTACCAAGCTGTTCGTTAATAATATCTTCCTTCTCATACACTGTATAAAGATTAGATTTGTATACAGGAATCAGCGCACCTAACATAAGCAAATCATATACAACAGGAATGATCTCATATTCGAAACCTAGGATTTTCTCCAAAACATATGCAACTATAGAACATGCGCCCAGAACAACCATAGCTATAACACCACGTCTGTTAATTGTTTTCTTCTTAACAAGAGCGTATGTAAGAACCGTTACAACCGCAACCAGATAAGCAAACAGAGAAATCAGCTGAATAGTATGAACTGGTCCATATTCGCGAATCAAAATCGCATTGCCATTAACGAATTTAATACCTGCGGATTTATAAAATAATCCATTATGACCAATGGTGCACACAAATCCAAACAGGACACACTGAATCATAATAAGAATAGTACTTATGGATTTCTTTATTCCGATATGGCAGATTTCAAGAACCAGGATAAAATAGAACACAGGCAAGAATATGCCACCGAGATATGCTAGTTTCTGTGCGAGTAACAACTCTTCCAAAACAGTGGAAGTACATTCCAGATAAAATCCCAGATTAGATGCAACAATAATAAGAAGAGAGACAAACTGCGTTACGCTATTTCTGACATCAAAAATTTTCAGCCAGAACAACATACCCAAAGATACCAACAGACATGCCAGATACAGATATTCCATAGAGCTCTCCTTCCCTATTTATCTACACTATATTCTATACTGCTATCTGTTAAGCAACCACTCAAACAGGCAAAAGTTCTCAAATTGTTAACCGAATAACGAACATTTACCGTTTAGTCTTTATTTTTTAAGTATCTTTCTGATATCAGAGAGTCTGTCCAGAGCCGCCAGAAGTGTCTCATCTTTCTTTGCAAAGTGGAATCTAATGAGATGATTTACAGGTTCACGGAAGAAGCTGGAACCAGGAACTGCACCAACACCAACTTTGCTCGCCAGGTCTACACAGAACTCATTGTCATCCTTATATCCGAACTCACTAATATCCATGAGCACATAATATGCACCCTGAGGTTCTGTGAATGTCAGATCAAGGTCACGCATACCACCGACAAAGAGATTTTTCATGTGTGTATAGTGATCCTGAAGATCCTGATAATACTTATCGTCAAAACGAAGTGCAGTAACTGCGGCCTCCATAAGAGGAGCTGCTGCACCAACTGTCAGAAAATCATGCACCTTCTTCACACGTTCAGCTGCCTCAGGAGGAGCGATAACATAACCAAGTCTCCATCCAGTAACTGAATATGTTTTGGAAAGAGAGTTACACACAATAGTTCTCTCACGAAGACCAGGAAGAGTCATGGTATACACGTGCTCATGTGGCTTATAAAGGATATGCTCATAAACTTCGTCAGTGATAATCCAGCTGTCGTATTTTATAGCAAGACTACCGATAAGAGTCAGCTCTTCCCTCGTAAATACCTTTCCACAAGGGTTGGACGGATTACAAATAACGATTGCTTTCGGCTTCTGGCGGAAAGCGTCCTCCAGCACTTCTGGGTCGAAATTAAAAAGTGGTGGCACCAAAGGAACATAAATAGGGTCAGCACCAGACAAGATAGTGTCTGCGCCATAGTTCTCGTAAAAAGGGGAGAACACGATAACCTTGTCACCAGGATTGGTTACAGACATCATGGCCGCCATCATAGCCTCTGTGCTACCACAAGTCACTACCATTTCTTTCTCAGGATCGATATCAACGCCAGCGAAATGGCGGTACTTATCGGCAAGTGCATCTCTGAAGTTCTTAGCACCCCATGTAAGCGCATACTGGTGAGGTCCTACAGGAGCAACTCTAGCGAGGGCATCTGTCAAAGCCTTTGGAGGGTCAAAATCAGGAAATCCCTGAGAAAGATTAATCGCATTATGCTCATCAGAGATTCGTGTCATTCTTCTTATTACTGAATCTGTAAACTGTTCAGTTCTTATACTTAACCCAGGCATACCAAGCCCTCCATTAACAAAAGTATTTTTGTCAGTATTCTATCGCATTTGTTTAGTCGTCGAAAGTGATACCAGTATCAGCAGAGAACTCATCAATCATTTACGTTTCCTTCGACTATAAAGTTATATTCTGCAAACTCCTGAGCAGTAGTAACTGCATGCGTAGTTCTAACATAAACCGTTAACTGACCCTGGCCTTCTTCCACACAGAATGCAGTTCTATCTTCATTTACAACGATGCCATCTGTATTTTCATGACTGTGCGACCATTCTATCGTACTAAAAGTCGCTCCCTGCGAATTGGAAATATCCAGTAAATCAGTTATCTGATATGTTGTACCATTCTGGATAGTAACATCTTTGGCAATAACCACAGGCATATCCTTATCAGATGCCATAAATCTTGAAATCTCAATATATGTTCCAAAATTCACAAAGAGAAGTCCCACTGCCATAGCAGCAAAGAATCCCGTCAACATAGTCACTACGATTGCCTTAGGCTTTCTCTTACGTATGAGTAATCCAATAATCGCTACGGCAATGAATACTGCAACAGTTGTTGAAGCCATGTATCCTGCCAGTTCATGGGCACGACGTAGTTCCGGGTATTCCAAGACAGACAAATGTTCCTCAAAAACAAAAGCTGAAGCCAGAATGCCCACCCAGCTTCCAATTCCGAATATAATAGTCTTCTTTCTTGTTTTTGAATAAAACATCAAAACGACAAGCGTTATCGTCAAAACCAATAAAATAATAGTTGGTATACCGAGCAATTTGATAAACATATTAATTCTTCCTAATACTACAAAAACATCTTCTATCACGCCTGTGAATTGTAACCGCTATACAACGCCTCTAACTCTGAGCGGCATGCGATAAACACTTTACCAAGCTCTGGATCAAAGTGTGAGCCGAGTGACTCCTCGATAATCTGGAATGCCTTGTCATAAGTGAAGCTATCCTTATAACATCTCTTACTAACCAACGCATCGAAAACATCAGCAAGTGCCATAATTCTTGCTTCAAGTGGAATATCTTCGCCGCTAATCTTTTCTGGATAACCTGCACCATTCCACTTCTCGTGATGATAATGGGCAACATTAATAGCAATAGTCTTAAATGCCTCGTCATCTACCTGGGAGAGAACACTCTCAACAATTCGCGCACCCTCCGCAGAGTGAGCCTTCATTTTCTCGTACTCTTCGTCAGTAAATTTACCTGGCTTACGAAGAACCGCATCGTCAACGGCTATCTTACCGAGATCATGCATTGGGGCCGCCTTGATTACTGCGCCACAAAATTCAGGAGTAAGACTCTTACCCTGTTCGCTTTCGAGCAACTTCTCCACAAACACCTTCACGCAGTCACTTGTTCTGCTTATGTGACCACCAGTACTGTTGTCACGACTTTCAACCATGACCGCCATTCCTTTAATAATGGAATTCTGTATAGCAAGAATCTTCTTATTCTTCTCATCAAGAGAGTCGGACATCTCATTAAACGCATCCGCCAGATCACCAAAATCATCGCTACTTACGATATCAACACGGTGCTCATAATCACCTGCTTTAATAGTCTGAATTCCCTGCTTAAGCTTTACAAGTGGAGCTGTGAAATAATCGCAGAACGTCCAGAGAATAATAAAACTGAAAAGCATGATAAATCCCAGAATTACAAAGACCTTATAGTTAGGTTCGATGTTATTATTTCTGATTATATTAATCAGGGATGATGTGATAAAAAACACTGGAAATATGCAGATAGAAAGATAAAAAACGATGACAAGGAATCGGACAGAAGGCTTCACACCTACATCAAATCGGCCAAGATTTCCTTCAGGAAACAGTCTTGGAAGCACCATCTTTCTGTGAATAAAATTCAGAATCAAAAATGCCAAAGTAAAAATACAGATTGATGTCTGCAGAATATTCAGAAATGACACGAACATAATCTCAGATATATCAATGTGATATTTAACCTTGGCAGCCACCAGATAGCACGCCTCCATAACAAATGTGAATCCCCATCCCAGACTTCCAATTAATGAAAATGCAAATGGCAAATTGATTATGCGCGCGTTAGCTTTGGAAACTATAATATAGCGATAATAAAAAATCAGAAATACTGGGATCATGAATGAGATTACACTAAGAATGGTAATAGACGTTGAATACTCATCCATAAAGTCCATCCAGACCTTATAATCTTCTGTTTGTGTGATTGGCATACCACCAGAATTTGCGAGTAAAAATCCAATGAAATTTACAACCGCAACAACGATTCCGTATCCAAGAATTATATTTTTAAGTTCTTTTCTATTTATGTTAATTGTTTCCATGGTCCCTCCCTGTACGCAATCATAAATATACTTTTTATCTTAATATCTCATCAATAGTTGAAACTGTGCTGAAACTGCCCTTGTTTTTGGAGATGATTTCTCTCATTTTCTCCAGTTCAAAGTAGTTCACGTAACAAATCAAAGTAGTGTTATCACCTGAGATAGCACCCTTAGAAGAGATGATAGTACATGTCTTGTTAAGCTCTTTCTTAATGTCACGCACTAGTTCCTTAGGATGTGAAGTGATAATTGTTACCTGCTTAATCGCCTCGAATCGGTCAGTGAAGTGGTCAATAATCGCCGTTGCTATAAAGTAAACCAGCAGACTAAGGAGCGCTGCATCTCTGTTAATCAGAATAAAAATCGCGATATAAACCAGCGCGTTAAAACCAATTAATACAGGAGTCAAACTGTAGTTACGACCCGTCTTATCAGATATCTTCGAGATGATGATATTAGCAAGAATCTCAGAGCCATCGATACATCCTCCCGCCCTGATAACCATGGTAAGTCCGAGGCCAAGAATGGCTCCACCGAATACCACCGCCAGGAAGTGTTCCGTATTAAGTACAAAAGGGATTTTCTCAAAGTACGCAATGCCCAGAATATATGCCGTCACACCAGCAAATGTCCTTGCCACAAAATCTTTTCCCACAAAGAAAAATGCTGCGATAATAAACGGAATAAATATCAGAAATACGCACAGGGACAAATTAGCACCTGTCAGCATGCTAATGATAATGGCGATACCTGCTGTACCATAGTCAATGGCATCATTAGGAAGCAAAATGCACGCTACTGAAAAGCTGGCCATAAGTGCACCAATGATAATGCTAATGTATGAAAAAACTCTCTTTAATCTCATAATAATTACCTCTCACATCTAACGTCCAGATCAATCACATATGCGTCACCGCGACCAGTCAGCTCATTCAAAAATGTAAGGTCATCCTTACGTATAACGGCCACCACCCTCTTAGTAGCCAAAAGTCGTCGAAGCGCTTCCTGGTACGCCTCGGAAAACTCCTCGAGATAACCAATCTCATCAATAGTCACCCACTCATCTGAAGATTCAATAAGTTCATTAACGAAGGCTACTCCCCGGCCAGCAAATGCATCCAGGTCTGGTGTCATTTTGTTGTCCTTCACCTTATTCTCAGGAATGAATCGACCGATAACAATTCCTTCCTTAGTTGAATTATTCACAAGATGTACATCAACGCCCTTAATGGCAAAACTTGTAAGTCCTGAAGACGAATGGATTAGCGGCATCAGATTATTTATCAGTGTAGTCTTACCCGCACCACGATATCCTGTAATGAATAAGTGCTTCTTACCTGTGCCCAGAAACTCACTCCACACATTCAGCGAACATGCCAGAGGCGCCAATTCCTCATACGTTTCCTTAATATCTATATCTCTAAGTTCCAGTGGATTTTCTATAGCAAAATTACGTACATCTTCAGTATGAGTTTTACATACAAAACTACCACCCTTATCCTGTGGCAAATTGCATAGCTCATCAAAAAACTGCTTAGGGAAATATGTTGGAGAACCAATAGTTCCATGGTAGGTTGTGCGCCAGATACTATCTGGTTCTGCAGTAGCTTTTTCGATAATTTTTCTAAGCGTGTCAGCGGACAAAAAAGGCTGATCAGCGAGGCAGAATACCACGCCCTGAACATCAGAACAGAGGCTACTGACACCAATACGAATCGTATCACTTCTATATGGGTAATCGTGAAAAATCACCTTAATCCCACGTGATTTACAAAGTTCCTCTACACCAGGATTACGGGTAACTACGACAACTTCTTCAAAGGTTCTAGCGGCCGCATCCAAAATCCAGCTGACCATAGGTCTGCCACCAAATTCAGCCATAAGTTTATTGCCTCCGAAGCGAACGCCCAGACCGGAAGCCATTATTACGCAGCCAATTTTACTATTCTTATTATCAGGAGAAATATTCATCATATATCCTGCTATTATTCTCACGGCAAGCATCGCGATATGCTTCATATTTACTCATAAAATCTACACACTCAGAAGTCAGTTCACTACCACCGCCTGACTTGCCTCCGACAGTTTTCTTTGTAAGTGCGAATCCCAATGATTTTTCTGCATTGGCGATAAGCTTCAACGCCTTGGTATAAGACATATTCATAGCAGATGCAGCAGCATGAAGTGAGCCATTTTGTTCCACGGCTTTAAGAAGTCTGTACGGACCTTCACCGAAGAATTTCTCACCCTCATCATCAACAAAAACAATTCGTGTAACTGCCTTCATATTTCTCCACCTGGTTATGCTTTCACCATAATTAGCGATTCTTTGCCAGCTTCATCCATAACCGGCATTAATCGAACCGAACCATATATACTCTGCAATTTCTGTTCCATAGAACTTCTATCCTCACTATGAACATCTATCACAGAAGATATCTTTCCGTCCTTTATAAGTAAAAGTTTATCACAGAAATTCAGAGCGAGATTAACGTCATGCAAAGAAACCAGTGCGCATTTATCTTTTCCGACAATCTGCTCACGCAGTGTGTTCATCATGTCATAGCGAACTGAAAAATCCAGTGAACTCTCAGGCTCATCCATGAATACCACACTAGTGTCAGTTACTAATGCGCGGGCAATAATTACCAGCTGTTTCTGACCTTCACTCAGGGTCTGGAAACTGTCATATTTTCTGTCAGCAATTCCAAATAGATCCAGTAGTTTCTCAGCTTCAGCCAACATATTTCTGGTAGGTCTTCCGAGTAGATACAGGAAAGGATTAAATCCCATAAGAACCACGTCAAGCACTGTAATATCTATGCTGATTCCACTTTTCTGAGGAACGAGACTACAGTTCTGAGCAAATTTGCGCGCAGACCATGAGGAAGCATCCTCACCTTTTATGAGCACTTCACCACTGCCTGGTATTATTTTGCACAAAGTCTTAATAAGTGTGGTCTTACCGCAGCCGTTCGCACCAAGAAGAGCCACGATTTCGTTGGCGTTCACATCAAGGTTAACGTCACTTAGAATCTGTTTCTTACCGTAGCCGGATGATAAATCGCGTGCACTGATCAAAGCCTTGTTACTCATGTCCCTTACCTCCCTTGAAGATAATGAACACGAGGAAAGGAACTCCGATTATGCTGGTAAAAATACTTACAGGAAGTTCCGTCGCAGCCACACTTCTGGCCAGAATATCAGCAGCCTCCAGAAGGCACGCGCCAACAATTCCGCACAGCACCATAGTAGAGATGCTGTTATTACGTGTGAGTCTCTTTGCCACGTGAGGCGCCACCAAACCAACAAAACTAATCAAGCCTGTCATACTCACAACAGATGCCACAGCCACGGTTGCAGTCATCAGCACGAGGAGTCGGCTGCCGTTCACGTTAAGTCCCAGCATTTTCGCCTCGCCCTCGTCGGAAGCCAGAATCAAGGCCTGCCTGTGAAGGACGATCAGGATAATCATACTGATAACGATAAGTGCGACATTTATGCCAATGGAACTGGAATTGATGCCGTTAAGGCTTCCCATAATCCAGTATTCGATGGACGCCAGTTCCTTCTCAGGGTCGGCAATCAGCTTAAGACTCATAAGAATCGTCTGCGCGAATGCATGCACTGCGATACCCGCCAGAATAACTGTACTGTTACGGCCACTTCTGTCTATGGACGCCAGCAAGAGGGTAAAAACCACCGCCAGGAAAGCGCCTCCGAAAGCGCTAACCGTCACCATCAGACTTTCTGCAAAAAACAAAATGCCAAAGGCGGCACCCGCACTGGCACCTGAAGCGACACCAATAATATCAGGAGATGCCAGTGAATTTCTGAAAACCGTCTGATAAATATAACCTGCAACGCCAAGGGCAAAACCTCCTGCGACGCCGACAATGCTTCTGCTAAGCCTGAGCATCTTAAAGACAAGCCACTGTCGCTCGTCACCTGCCAGCAGGCCTTCTATGGTAAATGGATACTTGCCAACAAACAGACTCAATAAAAAGAGAGCGCACAAAAGTACGCTCCCTGATACAAAGAACAAAATATTTCTCTTATGCAGCTTCTGCTGTTGTGATTGAACTGTAGCTAAATCCATAGAATGTCTCATAAAACTCTTCAATTAAATCATAACACTGTTCATCAGTAATCTTATCCGGATACAGCACATTTGCCAGCCACAATGAACCAAGAATTGTTCCTGGAACTGGACTGTCCCACGCCTCTGCCTCGGCTGGAAGCTTATAAACATTTCCGTTAATTACCGCATCACAGATAGACAGACTCTCATCGTTCATAACTGAATCCACGTCATACTCTGCATTAGCTGCCAGGATAATATACTGAGGATTCCATACGAGGACCTGCTCATAAGAAACCTCTACCCAGTAGGTATCATCGATCTCAGCGGCTACATTTTTCCCACCTGCAAGAGCAATCATATCTGACTGATACATCCCCTTAGGTGAAGTGGACAAGAAGTCTGAATTACCTGTCAGATAAACGGATACTGGCTGCGCATCTCCGAGAGAATCATTAAGTACAGTCTTCACACGCTCGATGAATGCGATGAGTTCCTGACCACGCTCAGAAGTATTAGTCGCAGTTGCCACCAGCTCAGTCATAGCGATAAGTCCCGCTTCGTTCTCAGGATTTACGAGAAGAACATCGATATCGAGTTTCTCCAGCTTATCTGCCACATCACTTAATCTTAAAGGCAATACAACAAGGTCTGGCTCCAGAGCAACACATGCCTCAAAATCAAAATCCTTAGGTGAACCAACCCATGGGAGGTCCAGCAATTCAGGTGCGCTGAGCTCATAGATATTACGCTTATATGGCTCTGACTCGATACCTACTATTCTGTCATCAATACCAAGTGCGATAAAAAGACTAGAAGTAATATAATAGCTGCTCACCAGTCGCTGAGGCTCGGATTCGATTGTAACTTCTCTTCCTGCCTGATCAACAACAGTCATAGGATAAGATGCATTTCCGGAAACTTCGGCACCCACCTCAGATTCAGTTGTTGACGAACTGCATGCTGTCATAAAAACCACTGATAAAACAAGCAGTAAAGCCATTATTTTCTTCATAATATATTCCCGTTCCCTCTCGTATCTGAAATATATGGCGTTATATTTTAAAAACGACAACGATTATAACAAAATAAGGCAACACAAACAATGAATAACTTGGTAGAATACTATTATTATTAAAATATAGATTGGATCATCAGTAATGGTTACAATAGACAACTATGTGCGCGCTCAGAGCCTCGAGGAAGCATACGAGCTTAACAGCGCGAAGAACAGTCGCATCATTGGCGGAATGCTCTGGATCAAGCTGAGCAACAATAAAATCAAGACCGCTATCGACTTAAGCGACCTTGGACTTAATAGAATTGAAGAAGATGACAAGCAGTTCAGCATCGGAAGTATGGTTACACTTCGTGATATCGAGCTTAATGAATCTCTTAACGCATACACTAATAATTCCATCAGAAATTCCGTAAAGGACATCGTCGGCGTTCAGTTCCGTAACATGGCAACTGTCGGCGGCAGTATCTGGGGACGTTTTGGTTTCTCTGATGTTCTTACAGTATTCCTCGCGCTCGATAGTTATGTCGAGCTTTATAAGGGTGGCATCATCCCTCTTTCTGAGTTCGTTAATATGAAGCGCGACAAGGATATTCTCGTACGCATCATTGTCAAGAAGACTCCACTTAAGGTGTCATACAGTTCCGTACGTAATCAGCGTACTGACTTCCCTGTACTCACATGCGCCACATCAGTAATCGATGGCGTATACAAAGTTGCTATTGGTGCAAGACCAAAGAAGGCGATGCTCGTAACAGACAGCGATAACATTCTTGCTTCTGGTGTTAACGAGACCAGCATCAGTGCCTTTGCTGAATATGTTGCAAATAATATTCCTACATCCTCTAACCTTAGAGGTTCATCAGAATACAGAACTCACTTAATCAAAGTTCTGACTGAGCGTAATATCAAGAATATGGAGGGTATCTCATGATTGACATCTCTCTCGTTTTGAATGGTAAGAAGATTACAGATACTGTCGATGCTGATTCCCTTCTCATTGATTTTCTTCGTGATCACAAGTGCTATAGCGTAAAGCGTGGCTGCGAGACTTCTAACTGTGGTCTGTGCACAGTGCTTATGGACGATACACCTGTATTATCCTGTTCCATGCTTACAGCACGTGCCAATGGTCACAAGATTTATACTCTCGAGGGCCTTACTGAAGAGGCATCTGAATTTGTTGGATTCATCGCCGACCAGGGTGCTGACCAGTGCGGTTTCTGCAATCCTGGATTCGTAATGAATACCATCGCACTTTTAAGAGAAAACCCAGATCCTACAGACGATGAGATAAGAGCATTCCTCGCAGGTAATCTCTGTCGTTGCAGTGGATACGAAGGACAGCTTAGAGGAATTCGCACTTTCCTTGACAGCCGTAAGAAGGAGGCATAAGTAGTTTATGGAACACAAGAATTACAATGCCATTAACAAGTCCGTTCGTAAGAAGGATGCCATGCAGCTCCTTCTCGGAAAGCCTGTATATACAGAAGATGTTGTGCCTGACGACGCACTCGTTGTAAAGCTCTTAAGAAGCCCTCATGCTAACGCCATCGTTTCTGAGATTAATACTAAGGCAGCAAAGCTCGTTCCTGGTGTAGTTGATATTTACACATGGGAGGACGTTCCTAATAATCGTTTCACTAATGCAGGTCAGACATACCCTGAGGCATCACCATACGACCGTCTAATTATCGACAGACACGTTCGTTTTGTTGGCGATGTTGTTGCTATCGTTGCCGCAGAAAATGAGAAGGCTGCCAACAAGGCGCTCAAGCTCATTAAGGTAAAGTATGACGTATTAGAGGCGGTTCTTGATTTCCACACAGCTAAGGACAGTAAACTCCTGGTGCACCCTGAAGATAACTGGGTTGCCCCTTGCGAGGTTGGTGGAAGCAACCTTCGTAACCTTGTGGCAAGCGAAGAAAGTTCCCAGGGCGACGTTGACGGCATTATGGCCGACTGCGATATCGTTCTCGACCGCACATATCACACAAAGGCTTATAACCAGGCCATGATGGAGACATTCCGTACTTACACATCTATGGACAGATACGGACGACTTCACGTCATCTCCTCCACACAGATAGTCTTCCACGTAAGACGTATCCTCTCACACGCACTTGGCATCCCTAAGACCATGATTCGTGTCGAGAAGCCTCGTATCGGTGGTGGCTTCGGTGCCAAGCAGACTGCGATAAGTGAAGTTTATCCTGCTTTCGTTACATATAAGACTGGCCGTCCTGCCATGATTATCTTCTCACGTGAGGAGTCACAGTTAGCTGGTTCCCCACGTCACGAAATGGAAGTGCGCGTGCGACTCGGTGCCAGCAAAGACGGTAAGATCCGCGTGCTCGACCTTTATACACTTTCGAACAGTGGCGCATATGGTGAGCACGGTCCTACGACAGTTGGCCTTAGTGGTCACAAGTCCATCCCAATGTACACAGGCAGCCTCGAGGCATTCCGCTTCAACTACGACGTTGTTTATACAAATACTATGGCAGCCGGTGCTTACCGTGGTTACGGCGCTACTCAGGGTATCTTCGCCCTGGAGACAACAGTTAACGAGCTCGCTGAGAAGCTCGGCATGGATCCTACAGAGATTCGTTACAAGAATATGCTCAAGGAAGGCATGATAATGCCTGCTTACTATAACGAGCTGGCAAGCGCCTGCGCCCTCGACCGCTGTCTCGACCACTGTAAGGAAATGTTCGACTGGGATGCAAAGTATCCAGTTCGCGATATGGGTAATGGCAAGGTAAGAACTGCCGGTATGGGTATGGCTATGCAGGGTTCCTGTATCTCCAATCTCGACGTTGGTTCTGCTACAGTTAAGCTTACTGAGGATGGAACTTTCATGCTCCTCATCGGTGCTGCTGATATGGGTACAGGATGTGATACTATTCTCGCCCAGATGGTTGCTGAGTGTATGGACTGCTCCGTTGACGATGTAGCAGTATTCGGCGCGGACACAGACGCATCCCCTTATGATTCAGGTTCCTATGCTTCATCCACAACTTACATCACAGGTAAGGCTGTAGAGAAAGCATGCATGGAACTTAAGACAAAGATGTGCACTATCGCAGCAGGACTTCTTAACTGTTCAGTCGAAGAAGTTTACTTCGAGAATGGATTGCTTAAGAGAATCAATACAGATGAGAGCGTATCCGTTAAGGATATCGGTGTTAAGGCACAGCTTAATAACCCACAGATTGCCGAAGCATCTGCATCCCACAGTTCTCCTGTATCACCTCCACCTTACATGGTTGGTATGGTCGAGATCGAACTCGACAAGCTTACTGGTGAGGTTTCCATCATCGACTTTATGTCAGTTGTAGACTGTGGTATTCCTATCAACCCTGCTCTCGCCAGAATTCAGGCTGAGGGTGGTATCGTTCAGGGAATCGGCCACACACTTATGGAAAATATTACTTACAGCCCTGAAGGCAAACCTTATGAGTCATCTTTTATGCAATATAAGTTGCCAACAAGACTGGATATGGGTAAACTTCGTGTGGAATTCGAGCACAGTTTCGAGCCAACAGGCCCATTCGGTGCGAAATCCATCGGTGAGATCGTAATTAACACACCTGCTCCTGCAATCGCTCACGCCATCTATCGTGCGACAGGCGTATGGCATCGCGAGATACCAATCACCCCTGAGAGAATTGCAATGTCCAAGCCAGAGGACAACAAATAAGTTCATTATTAAATTTTTATAGGAGAAAATTTATGGGGAAAAAGAAACAATTAACTCTTGCAAAAGAAGCATTCCAGTTTGAAGGAAAGCTTCCACTCTCACAGGCTATTCCTCTCGGACTTCAGCATGTACTTGCCATGTTCGTAGGAAACCTCACACCACTTCTCATTATCACAGGTGCATGTGGTCTTGCTAGTGGCGAGTTTGCTGAACTTCAGCTTAGCCTTCTTCAGAACGCCATGCTTATCGCTGGTATCGTAACACTTGTTCAGCTCTTTTCTATCGGTCCAGTCGGTGGAAAGGTGCCTATCATCATGGGTACATCCTCTGGATTTATCGGAGTATTTAACAGTGTAGCTGCAACTATGGGTGGCGGTGTTCTCGCATATGGTGCGATTATGGGAGCATCTCTCATCGGTGGTGTATTCGAAGGAATCCTCGGTTTCTTCCTTAAGCCACTTCGTAAGTTCTTCCCTTCTGTTGTAACTGGTACAGTAGTTCTTTCAATTGGTTTGAGCCTTATATCAGTTGGTATCAACTCATTTGGTGGTGGTAACAATGCCAAGGACTTCGGTTCTATCGAGAACCTCCTCCTTGCACTCTTCGTACTTATTGTAATTCTTATCTTTAAGCATTGGACAAAGGGCGCTTTAAGCTCATCTTCAATTCTTATCGGTATTCTCTGTGGTTATGTAGCAGCAATCATTATGGGATTAGCTCTTCCACACACAGGCACATTTGTTGATCCTAGCACAGGAGACAAAATCGAATTCACAAAGGGTTGGGTTCTTAACTGGCAGAAAGTTGCTGATGCAAAGTGGTTCGAGATCCCTAGCGTTCTTCCTGTTAAGCCAGTATTCGATCTTCGTGCTATCCTCCCTGTAATCATCATGTTTATCGTTACAGCTGTTGAGACAGTTGGTGACATCTCTGGTGTTATGGAAGGTGGTCTCGGAAGAGAAGCTACAGACAAAGAGCTTTCCGGTGGTGTTATCTGTGATGGTTTGGGGTCAAGCTTTGCTGCACTCTTTGGTGTTCTTCCTAACACATCATTCAGCCAGAACGTTGGTCTCGTTGCAATGACAAAGGTAGTTAACAGAATCGCACTTGCTACAGGTGCTGTTTTCCTCATCCTCTGTGGTCTTTGCCCTAAGCTCGCTGCTCTCGTATCAATTATGCCTCAGGCAGTACTCGGTGGTGCAGCAGTTATGATGTTCTCATCAATCGTAGTTAGTGGTATCCAGCTCATTACAAAGACTCCACTCACTGCAAGAAACCTCACAATCGTTTCTGTTGCACTTGGTGTAGGTTATGGTATGGGTGCTAATACAAGCATCCTTGCTCAGGCTCCACAGCTTGTTCAGCTCGTATTCGGCGGTTCTGGAATCGTTCCTGCAGCTTTCGTTGCTATTCTTCTTAACATCCTCCTTCCAAAGGACAAGGAAGAAGCAAAGGCTTAATAAGCAATATAATTCAAATTAATAGAAAACAGCTGACTCGATTGAGTCAGCTGTTTTTGTTAGAAACAAAATATTATTTACTTACCTAAAGATGTCATTTTAATTTTGTGTGCTTGTTAATCTTACAGATACATCTCCATTACTTAATAGTTCAGTAACCTCTGCCTCTGATAAGTCCATTTTACCAAGTCTGGTATATGACCAAGAATTCGAACCATAAAAAAGAACAATATTGCTTCCACTGTATAAAACGATATCCCCATTATGAGTGGTTGTCTGCTTATCATTTC
>JAKSRI010000014.1 GCA_024403695.1 Saccharofermentans sp.
GCTCCTTTTTCAATCTTTCAATTTATCCATTCCCCAAATTTCCGTGATGAACCAAAAAATAAGTTCTAAATTCCTCGCAGTAGAACTTTTCAGAATAAAAAGTTCTATATTGAGGAATTTAGAAGTAAAAATAGAACTTTTCCGACGGAAAAGTTCTATTTTGAGGAAGTCTAATCAATTAATGAGCTATAATACAAACATGAAGTATTTAATTGTTATGGATTCCTTTAAAGGTTGTATGTCTTCTTTGCAGGCTGGTCAGGCGGCTGCTGAAGGTATTAGAGAAGTTTACCCAGACGCTGATGTAGAAGTATTGCCTTTCGCCGATGGGGGCGAAGGCACACTCGATGCACTTACTTACACTGGTGGAGAGATGATCGAATGCAATGTCGAGTTCTCTGACGGAACTCCAGGCAAGGCTATATATGGAATTAGAGAAGACGGCACAGCTATTATCGAGTCGGCCAGAGTTGTTGGGCTCACATTAATCAAAGAAGTAAATAGAGATCCTATGCACCTATCTACAAAGGGTATCGGCACACTAATTAAGGATGCATATAGTAGAGGCGTCAGAGACTTTATTATCACACTTGGTGGCAGTGGCACTATGATGGTGGTGCTGGAATGCTGGCAGAGCTGGGAATTAAGTGGCGCGACATTGATGGCGGTGATATAGAGCCAACGCTGAAAGGACTCGAGAAACTAGCGTCTATCGAGATTCCAGATGATGTTTTCAATATGCTTAATAGTTGCTGTTTTACGGTTGCTTGTGATGTTGCTAACCCATTGTGTGGTCCTAATGGTGCCAGCGCTGTATTTGGCCCTCAGAAGGGGCTTAAGGAGCAGGATATACAGATTGTTGATGACATTCTCAGAGGTTACGCGCTCCTATCGGACATTGCACTTAATAAAAACAATATAGATGCACCTGGTGCAGGTGCTGCTGGTGGCCTAGGATATGCGCTCATAAGTTATATGAACGCTAAGATGGTTTCAGGGGCCGACATAGTAACAAGCGCGCTCGGTCTGGAAGCAAAAATCGCCACAGCAGATATAGTTATCTCAGGAGAGGGTAGAGTGGACAGACAGACCCTCATGGGAAAGGGTGTTGGTACCATCAAAAAGCTAGCTGATAAATATGGGAAAAGGCTGATAATATTTGGTGGTTCAGTAATGGACGAAAGTATGTTAAAAGATGCTCAAATGGAAGTGTATTCTATAGATCCAGGCAACCAAACACTAGAGGAATTAATGGATAGCAAAAATGCGTCAATAAATATAAAGAATATGACCTTAAAAGTACTATCGGGTGCTATGTGAGTCCTATTTCTATTGAATTTACCTACTATAAAATATATTCTATTTAGCGTAATAAAATTAAGAAAGGAGTTATTGTTATGGGAATGACGATGACACAGAAGATTCTTGCTAGTCACGCTGGACTTGATTTTGTAAGTCCTGGAGATTTAATTGAGGCTAAGCTTGATAAGGTCCTAGGTAACGATGTTACCACACCGCCTGCTGTTAAAGTTTTTAAAGACATGGGCGCTAACGAAGTTTTTGATAAGGAGCGCGTGTGCCTAATTCCTGACCACTTTACTCCTAATAAAGATATTAAGTCTGCTGAGCTTACAAAGTGTGTAAGATGCTTTGCAAGAGAGCAGGACCTCACTCACTACTATGAGCTTGGTGAGAAGGGTATGGGTATCGAGCACGTAATTCTTCCTGAGAATGGTATTGTGTTCCCAGGTGACGCTATGATCGGTGCTGACTCCCATACATGTACTTATGGTGCTGTTGGTGCTTTCTCCACAGGTGTAGGTTCCACTGACCTCGCATGTGCTATGGCATGTGGTGAGACTTGGTTTCGTGTGCCAGAGGCTATTAAGGTTAATCTCACAGGTAAGCTTAATAAGTACGTTACAGGTAAGGACGTAATCCTGTATCTTATCGGCATGATTGGTGTAGATGGTGCGCTCTATAAGTCATTGGAGTTCGCTGGCGAGGGTGTTAAGGAACTCTCCATGGACGCAAGACTTACTATTTGTAACATGGCTATCGAGTGCGGTGCTAAGAACGGTGTCTTTCCAGTAGACGATCTCACAATCGAGTTCATAAAGAGAACAAACCCAGAACGTTATGCTGCTGGTGACTATAAGGTATATGAGGCTGATGAGGACGCTGAGTACTGCCAGGTAATTGATATCGACCTTTCTAAGGTTCCATTTACTGTTGCTCTTCCACATCTCCCATCTAACACACGTAATGCAGCTGACGTAACAGACATTGAGATTCATCAGGTTGTTATCGGTTCTTGCACAAATGGCCGTTATGAGGATATGAAGACTGCGGCTGAGCTCTTCAAGGGTAAGCACGTAAAGAAGGGCATCAGATGTATCGTTATTCCTGGTTCCCAGAAGGTTTACAGACAGTGCCTTGATGAGGGAATGCTCGCGATCTTTGATGATGCTGGATGCGTAATTTCTACTCCAACATGTGGTCCTTGTCTTGGTGGTCACATGGGTATCCTTGCTGAGGGCGAGAGGTGCGTTTCCACAACAAACCGTAATTTCGTTGGCCGTATGGGTCACGTTAAGTCAGAAGTTATTCTTGCTAGTGTGCCAGTAGCTGTAGCATCTGCGTGCGAAGGTCACGTGGCAACACCAGAGGAAGCGTAAGGGGGTGCTCGAAATGAAAGTTACAGGTAACGTTTTTAAGTTTGGTGATAACGTAGACACAGACGTAATCATTCCTGCAAGATATCTTAACTCTGCAGACCCAGAGCATCTTAAGCAGCACTGCATGGAGGACATTGACGACACTTTCGCACAGAAGGTAAAGGCTGGTGACATTATGGTTGCTGGTAAGAATTTCGGATGCGGTTCCTCACGTGAGCACGCGCCAATCTCTATCAAGGCAAGTGGCGTGTCTTTGGTTATCGCAGCTGATTTCGCGCGCATCTTCTATAGAAACGCCATCAACATTGGTCTTGCTATCATGGAGTGCCCAGAGGCATCTGAGAAGATCGCTGCTGGTGATGAAGTTGTTGCTGATTTTGACACAGGTATTATCGAGAACAGGACTAAGGGGGAGACTTATCAGGCTAAGCCTTTCCCAGCTTTTGTAAAGAACATTATCGACTGTGGTGGACTCGTTCCTTACACACAGACAAAGATTGGAGAATAATATGGCAAAGAATTATAAGATTGCCGTTATTGCAGGTGATGGTATTGGTCCAGAAGTTACTTCTTCAGCTATTGAGGTATTGAAGAAGGAAGCTGATAAGTATGGATTTGGTCTCACATTTGATGAGAGACTTTTCGGAGGAGCATCTATTGATGCTTATGGCGCACCTCTTACAGAAGAGACATTGGAAGCTTGTAAGAATTCTGATGCAGTTTTGCTTGGTGCCGTTGGTGGACCTAAGTGGGATGCTGTAGATCCTTCTATTAGACCTGAGAAGGGACTTTTAAATATTCGTAAGGGTCTTGGTCTTTATTCTAATCTCAGACCAGCTCTTATGTTTAAGGAGTTGGCAGAGGCTTCACCTCTTAAGACACAGGGTGAGATTGATATTCTTATCGTGCGTGAGCTTACAGGTGGTATTTACTTTGGCGAGCGTGGACGTAAGGATTCTGATGAGGTTCTTCCTGATGGTACTCCTAAGGGCGTTGTTGCTTATGACGTAGAGGCTTATTCTGTAGGAGAGATTACTCGTATCTTGAGACAGGGATTTACTTATGCTCAGGGCAGAAATAAGAAGCTCACAGTTGTTGATAAGGCTAACGTTCTTGAATCATCTCGTATGTGGAGAGAAATTACAGAAAGTTTGAAACCAGAGTATCCAGATGTAGCTGTTGATTATCTTTATGTTGATAATGCGTCAATGCAGCTTATCGCAAGACCAGCAAGCTTTGATGTAATTGTAACTAATAATATTTTCGGTGATATCCTCTCCGATGAGGCTGGCCAGATTACAGGTTCTATCGGAATGCTTCCATCTGCATCTCTTGGCGCACCTGGTACACCTGGTATGTATGAGCCAGTTCACGGTTCTGCTCCTGATATCGCAGGTACAGGTAAGGCTAATCCTATGGCAACTATTTTGTCTGCAGCAATGCTCCTCAGATGGTCACTTGGTGAGAATGAGGCTGCTGATGACATCGAGAATGCTGTTAAGAAGGTTCTTGCTGATGGTTTTCGCACAGTTGATATCGCTGGTAACGGTGAGGGTGTAACTGTTTGCACAACAGCTGAGATTACTCAGAAGATTCTCGAGAGAATTTAATTATTTTTAATCTGATTATGATAGCTCGGAGCGTTGGCTTCGGGCTATTTTTTGTTCCAAAAAATTTTTCTGAAATAATGAACTTTTTTGTTTTTCGCATTGCCTTATAGGTATAACAACAAAAAACACATTTTCAGGAGGAAATTACAATGGGTTATTTGGTTATGGGATACGGAGTTATCAAATTAAAGATTAAGAACATGCTTAATAGCGTGAAGAATATTCGTGCTAATAAGCTTGAAGGTATTTTTAACAGTGCATTTTTGTTAGAGCTTTTAATTACTTTGGTAGCTGGTATCGTAGGTATTATTGTTTACCACATTAACGGTGGTTACCAGGGAGCTTCGTTCTTCGAAAACATTAAGGAAATGAGTTTTGACAGAGCTTTGGAAGCAAGCTTTGATAGCGAAGCATTTAGCTTTATGACTGAAGGAATACTTTTATATGTAATTGGTGGACTTTGTGCCGTAGAGATTCTTATGGTAGTATTTGCTGCTATAGCCGAACACCCAATCTATATGACTGGTGCAATCGGTTCTTTGGTTGGTTTTGCATATTCTGTAACTGTATATGGCGAACAGTCAGCTTTTACTGTTATATCTGGACTTGCTTTCTTCATTTTGTTTGCTATTTCTATTTTGGGTAACAGAGGTGGAAAACTGTTTGTTATGGCTATATTGGGACTTGTTAATCACATGCTTCTTATGCCAAAGTTCATGCTTATCTGTCAGAATCCATTAAATGCTGTTCAGGTTGTAGGTCAGGTAGTTATTTACTTGGTTGTTGCTGTTATTGTTCTTCCACTTGTATTGGGAGGTGTTGTAAGTATTTCTTCTCACAAATCTGGTTCTTCATCTGGTACAAAATCAACTGTATCTTCAGCTGATAGTAGTAGAAATGAAAATAGAGATGATCTTATAAGAAATATAGCTGAACTTGAAAGGAAAAATGCTTATCAAAGAAAGTGTATTGATGGCCGAATGTCAGGATCACTTAACTATGCTCACATTGATGTAAAGGGTTGTAGTGAAGATATCTCTAGACGAAATAGAGAAATTGAATCCATGAAAAGAAGATTGGAAAAGATGGGTTAATAAAATCTTATTGAACCATATGAGTACCAGAAGTGTCTTATAAGTATAAGGACATAATAGAAGGGAGGTTAAATATGAGTTGAACGATAATGAAATGGAACAGAAACCCTTTCTGACCAGGTTCTTTGAAGAAATGATGGAGCACGTTGAGGTGCCGTATAGAGAATTTGATTTCGCGAGAGCGGCTCAGCAAAGGGATGATTCATCATAAAACTGCTGTCTTTCAGAGATGGCAGTTTTTGTTAGGTGTTTTTCGCGTAATGACAAATGTCATTTTTTTTTTATAATTTCCTCGAGGAAAGTGAACTTTTTGTTTTGGAGAGTTGCCTATTAGGTATAGAACAAAAAATTCATTAGGAGGAATTTATGGAACAGGATCAGAAAACATACGCATTGGTAGCTGCAGCTAAGCAGGGCGACGGAAATGCTTTTACAGAACTTTATAATTCAGCATATCAGATGGTATACCACACATGCTTTGGTTATCTTAAGAATCGTGAAGATGCTGAGGATACAACACAGGAAGTACTCATCTATATCTATAACAAGTTATCTGAACTTGAAGATAACTATGCTTTCTATGGATGGGCAAAAATAATTGCTGTTCATACAAGCCTTAACAAGATCAAGGCTAAGCGTGACAACATTTCTTACGACGATGCAATCGGTTCGGAGGAAGTGCTTGAAGGCGACGACAATCTCGAGATGTTGCCAGACACTTATGTGCTTCGTGATGAGAAGCGTAAGATTGTTATGGGAATCATGGAAAAGGAACTTTCTGAGGTTCAGTATCAGACACTCTTCATGTATTACTATAACGACCTTAAAATCGAGCAGATTGCTCAGATTATGGAAGTGTCTGAGGGTACAGTTAAGACACGTCTTAAGTCAGCTAAGATAAAGGTTAAGCAGGGAATTACTGATTACGAGAATAAGACTGGTGATAGACTTGCTATCAACGGTGCTATCCCATCTATCGCAATGATTCTCAAGGCAAGCACAAACTCCGTTCCTGTGTCTGTTATGCCTTTCGCAGGTATGGGCGCATTTGGTGCCGCAGGAAGCTTGGCGGCAAGTGGTATTGCCAAGGCCGCAAACCTTATCCTTAATGCGGGTGGCAAGGCTGCCGCAGGCATTTCGAAAGGCGTAGGTGGTGCTTCAGCTGGAGGTCAGATTCCTAGCGTACAGCCACGTGTCCCAAGTACACCTCCACAGGCTCCTATTTCGCACCCACAAGCGCCTGAACAGATGCCAACTAATCCGCAGGTGCCTAGTGTTAATCCACCAGCTCCTGGTGTGCAGGCTCCTGTTAGTAATCCTGTAGTAAATCCAGCGCGTGATGCGGCTAAGAAAACTGCTTCTGGTGCAGCGAAGAAAACAGCTGGTAAGGGCATTGTGACTAAGGTTGTCGCTGGCGTAGTTGCTATTGGAGTTATTGGTGGCGGTACGATTGGTGTAATGAAACTCATCGAAAAAAACAAAAATAAAGATGAATCAAAGAAGGAATCCTCGGAGACAACTATTCCAGTTGCGGCTGATGTAGATCCACTTGCTAATCCAGATTTTGAAGTAGGCGGCAAGGTTACATTTGGTAACTATGGCGGCGAAGACATCTCATGGCTTGTTCTTGATGAGCAGGATGGAAAGTATCTTGTTATATCTGAGAATGTTATTGATTATAGACAGTTTTTTGCTGAACCATTGTATGATGTTTCTTGGGAAAACAGCACATTGAGAGAATGGCTTAATGACGATTTCTATAATGAGGCACTTCCATCTAATGTGAGAGATAGAATTGTTCTTTCAAATGTTGAAAGTTGTGAATATGAGGGGTATTCACAGGATAGAGTTTTTGTTCTAAGTCGAAATGAAGTAGAAAAATATTTTGATAGTAAAGAGGGCAGATGCGGAATCCCAACGGATTATGCTATAGAAAGAGGATGTCCACTAACTGGTGATAACACTACCTCGTGGTATTTGCGTAATAATTTAATTACATGTGATGGAGGTCCTGGAGGATTTGGAGCTTTTGCTGTACATAATAATCAGGTTAATACTATTATAGAGGACCCTAATCAGGATATTACTAGTATAGAGGAACCTATTCTTGTTGATTTAACAGGTATTTATTGTGGCGTTCGTCCTGCTTTTTGGATTGCATCTGATGATTACAAGAATACTGAATCAGTTATGGATGAAACAGAGACTAATACAATACCTGAAGATGTTGAATTTACGTATGATCTTAGTGATTATCTTCAGATTGTTGATAGTGAAATATATCTTTCATGCGGAGATGGTAATGCCGTTATTGGACCAGTGCCACAATTTACTCTTGCTGATGCAGAAGCACAAAATACTATAAATGATGCACTTAAAAAATACGTGAGAAGTATTAGTGTAACTCCAGTAAATGATAGAGTAATTACTGTGGAAATTCGCTCTATATCTCATCCATACGCTGGAGGAGTATGGGTTGAGTATTATGTGATTGATCTTAAGGAAGGTAGATTCCTTACTGATCAGGAAATTATTGATTTAACAGCTTATAGTGGTCAGAGTCCAGATGCCATTACTAGTGCTAAAGTAGAATATTTTGAATCAGTTGTTACAAATGCTGGCGGTCAGAAGTTCTTTGTTGGCGGTGATGGAAGATTATTTATGGATATGTACGCAAGTGGTGATGACCCTGGTGCAATTTCAGTTGATACAAAATCGTCTTATGTTGTTGCTAATGAAAATACATGGTTTGCTAATTATGAATTCACCAATAATGGTGATTTAGTGACTGGTATCTCCAGCTTCGAGCACGATCCATTGTAATTTCTAATTAACTTATTGCTATTATGACTGCCGTGGGTAACACCGCGGCAGTTTTTTAAACGTGAAACGCTATGCTAAAATTAATCGTCTTATGTTTATACCAACTTATAGGTTGGTAAGGGAAAGGAATAGATATATGAAAAAATCACTTATTAATGCAGTAGCACTTTCTGTAAGTGCAACGATGCTTCTTGGTATCGCTGGATGCTCTAAGAAGGATGCTAAGGATTCTGATTCCAAGTCAAAGCGTACTAAGACAGAGGAGACCGAGGATGTAAAAGAGACTGAAGAGTCTGTAGTAGAGACTTCGGAGGAAACAGAGCCAACTACTACTGAACCTACTTATGACATTATTGATCCGGATGAACAGGCTTCTGCTGAGTTTGATGAAGAGCAGATGAAGATAATCATTAACAATCGCTCTATGTGGGATTATGGTATGAAGGGGGATCTGGGAACTGGAAGATATGCAGTTACTGATCTTGATAACGATGGCAACTATGAGGTAATTGCTTCTTTGGCTGGCGGATCACTACTTAATACAGATTCCAATATGTATGAGGTTGATCCTGAGAATGATGCTCTTGTGCTTATCGGTGCATGGAACTGGAATGGTGAGACAGAAGATGATGTCGAACTCGACTGGTCCGATAGCCTTTATTACTGGGTGATTATGGATGGTAATTATGTTTATGCTATGCATAACTACATCAATCTTGGTAGGGACGGATCATTTGATAAAGTTTACCATGTAACATTTACTGAGGATGGTCTGACTGATGAATATAAAGGTGTAAAGAGATCTGGTGCTGTAGCTGAAGAAGATGGTGAGGTCAGTGATAGTATGGGTAATGAAGAGGATTTGAATTTCTTCGACAATATTTCTTTCAACAGGAATCTTCAGTACTATGATGATTGTGATTGCGCATATATTGAGTGGATCTCACTGGACGGTGGCTACGATTACAAGGATACGGATGTATATGACATGATGGTATTCAGCTGGGAAAACTTTAATTTGTTTGCTTCTTTAGGCTGATGTATAAATAATGTATTTTGAATAGTTGCCAAAAGTATTGCCATGGTTGCAGTGATTTGGCAACTATTTTATTGCTTGTGGTAAATTTTGATATATTGCCATATTAGTTGCCATATTGAACAAGAAATGGCAACAAAACAAGTATTCATGGCAACAAGAGAGCAAAACAAATTCAAAATAAAAAAGCCTGCAACTCATGCAGGCTTTGGAGTATCTATTGGTGACCCATTGGGGGTTCGAACCCCAGGCCCCTTGATTAAAAGTCAAGTGCTCTACCGACTGAGCTAATGGATCATAATAATGGCTGGGGTGGGAGGAATCGAACCGCCACTGCGGGAGTCAAAGACCCGTGCCCTACCACTAGGCGACACCCCAATGACGATAAGCAAAGGGTAAAAGTTGGGGTGGGATATGGGATTCGAACCCATGACTTCCAGTGCCACAAACTGGCGCTCTAACCAACTGAACTAATCCCACCATGTATAGCGTTTACCGCTCAGCGCCCTAAGATTATATAAATAAGGGGACACAAAGTCAAGAAATAATTTGTGGCATAACAAGAATATATATTGAAGGAATAAAAAAAGAGAACCGACAATGTCGATTCTCTTATAATTGCTATTGGTGAGCCATGGGGGACTCGAACCTCCGGCCCACAGCTTAGAAGGCTGTTGCTCTATCCAGCTGAGCTAATGACCCAAAAATAGTGGAGCAGGTGATGGGAATCGAACCCACGTAGTCAGCTTGGAAGGCTGAGGTTCTACCATTGAACTACACCTGCATAATGAGCTTGTTCTCAAGCGCCTAATAATTATGCAAAACAAGCTCTAATTTGTCAATACTTATTTTTAAACCGGATTATCAACAACGTAAGTAGAATTTGCTGTGATATAGAAACCGTCCTGTGTCTTGTACCACTGCTCGTTTGAAGAGTTTGTAGCAACACCGTCTACGATAACCTTCTGGTTTCTTGTGAGTACTCCAACCTGGTCATAAGAAGAGCCTGGACCAGATCTAACAGGGAGGGACTCATTAACGTTAGCATACTTAATTGTTGGATCCATTGGAGTAACTGTCCATGTTACTTCGTTTGGATTTGTCATTGGACCTGACAATGTAGGAAGAGCTGCTGCCTGTGGAGGCTGTGTTGTCTGTGTAGCAGAAGAACCTGCTGTCTCCTCAACTGATGGCTTGGACTCGTCCTTATTCTTTTCCTTATCCTTCTTCTTACCGCATGCACCAAGGGAAAGAAGAGTTGCTGTACAAAGTGATATAGCGATGATTTTCTTAATCTTAGTATTCTTCAAAGCCTTGTCCTCCATTAGACATTCATAATATTCAATTTTATTATCTCATATTAATTAGAAAAAATAGTGTTTTTTTATGTTAATTATTTTACATTAAGCTTATAGAAGGACAAATGATCACGCCATTTGCCATTAATATGCATATAAGAATAGCGAATTCCTTCCTGCTTGAAGCCGCATCTCTTAATAGTAGCGATAGATTTCTCGTTCTCAGGAAGAATGAATGCCTCTATTCGGTGAAGCCCAAGAGTTTCCATAAGAAGGGAAGTGGCGCCGTCAATTGCTTCCTGCATGTAGCCATTACCAGTCATTTTCTCATCGAGGTGATAACCTATGGCGCAACTCATCATGCCGCCATAAGCAAAATTGAAGAAAGATAAACGTCCCACAATTACATCGGGTTGATCTTTCAAAGTAATCCACAAAGGAAAAAGGAAGCCGCGCTTAAACTCCTTAAGGTCATACTTTATATATTCTTTCTGAGTTGCCTTGGTAAAATAACTCTCATTATGAGTCTGAGCCCACTTGGCATGGAATTTGCGGTTGCGCTTAAAATAGTCGGTAACGTCACCGGCTTTCTGTGGGCGAAATATGCTTAATCTAAGACGGTCTGTCTCCATCGCCCAGGCTTCATATGAATATTGTCTGTCAGCTAATTTGTACATAAATATATTATTGCAGAAAAAATTTTATTTTCCATAAAAATCTGCTTGACATATTCTGCACTTACTAATATAATTCTTTTCGTTGCCAAGATAACACAAGGCATGCGGCCTTGGCGGAATTGGTAGACGCGCACGTTTGAGGGGCGTGTGGTTCACCCCATACGAGTTCAAGTCTCGTAGGCCGCACCAACAGGACTGTTGCTCACGCAGCAGTCCTTTTTTTATACCCAGGAGAACACCATGTACGAAGTTATAAGAAGCAAAGACAATCAGAAGGTCAAGAGACTAACTGCACTTCATGACAGACGTAAGGCCAGCAAAGAAGGTCTTGTGTTTATTGAAGGTGTTCGTCTTTGTGAGGATGCGCTCAAATCACAGTGTGTTCCTTCCATGGTGTGTGTGTCTGAGAAGCAGGTTTCTTTCCTTGATAAGTATGCTGATGCTTTCGAGCACGCGGAGAAGGTGGTTGTCTCCCAGGAATGCTTTGCTAAGATTTGCTCCACGGTTAATCCGCAGGGAGTGGCTATGGTGGTTCAGGAACCAGACCTTGGCGCAGAGATTCCATTTCGCGACAACGGTAACGACATTTATGTTGTGCTGGAGGCCCTTCAGGATCCTGGTAATATGGGCACCATTATTAGACTGGCGGATGCTCTGGATTTTACTGCGGTGGTTATGACCAGTGGCTGTGTTGACCCTTATAACGAGAAGGTTCTGCGTTCATCCATGGGTTCCGTGTGGCATGTGCCTCTAATTAAAGTGGATGACGCCCGTGAGGCACTGGACTTTTTCGCGGCGAAAGCGGTGACTACCATGGCAATGGAACTTAACGGCGAGATCCTCACGACAGATGTGGTGAGAACTCCAGCGGCATATTTTATCGGCAACGAGGGTAATGGTCTCACGTCCGAAACTATTAACAGCTGCGACCTGAAGGTAAAAATTCCTATGCCGGGTAAGGCGGAGTCACTTAATGCCGCATCAGCTGCTTCAATTATGGGTTACACACTTCATTGTGCAAGAAAGTAAGTTGAAATATTCATTTTTAAACTGTATTTCTTATATTTGAATTATATTTTCTTGTGCAAAATGAATATTTTGTGCGTAGAACTTTCATAAAAATTGACAAATGTTTATTTAAATATATAATCTTCTAATGTATGGAAAATGAATAATAGAAAAGGGTAATTAGTATGAGTGAAAACAACGATAACGTAATGGTTAGAAAGATTTCTAATGCTGTTGCTAACAGAGGAAGAATCGATCCAGCTTTATATGGAAAATATAACGTTAAAAGAGGTCTCCGTAACAATGATGGTACAGGTGTACTCGTAGGTCTTACTGAGGTTGGTGAGGTAATGAGTTACATCGTGGACGATGCTGAGCGTGTACCTGTAGAAGGTAAGCTTTTCTATCGTGGTTACGAAGTTTCTGATCTTGTAAAGGGTTTCTATGGTAAGAGATTCGGTTTTGAGGAGGTTTCATTCCTTCTTTTGACTGGTGAGCTCCCAACAGAGGCAGAACTTGCTGAATATAAGGCTCTCCTTGCTGAGAAGAGACCACTTCCATGGGGCTTTACAGAGGATATGATCCTTAAGGCACCATCTCCAGATGTTATGAACAAGCTCGCACGAAGCGTTCTTGCTCTCTATTCTTATGATGAGAATCCAGATTCTACAGATCTTAACAATGTAATCAGACAGTGTATCGAGCTTATCGCTAGATTCCCAGTTCTTATTGCATATGGTTATATGGCAAGAAGACACTATGTAGAGCACCAGAGCTTGTTTATCCATGAGCCAAAGCCTGAGTACACTACAGCTGAGAACTTTCTCCACCTCATTAGACCAGATGGACAGTTCACAGAGCTCGAGGCAAGAGTTCTTGACCTCGCACTTTGTCTCCACGCTGAGCACGGTGGTGGTAACAACTCATCTTTCGTAACACATACAGTAGCTTCTACTGGTTCTGATACATATTCTGTAATCGCAGCTGCAGTTGGTTCACTTAAGGGTCCTCAGCACGGTGGTGCTTCTAATAAGGCATTTGCAATGATGAAGGATCTTCAGGAGAATGTTTCTGACTGGACTGATGACCAGCAGATTAAGGCTTATCTTACTAAGATTCTTAAGAAGGAAGCATACGATAAGTCAGGTCTTATCTACGGTATCGGACATGCTGTATATACACTTTCCGATCCACGTACAAAGCTTCTTACTAAGTACGCACATGACCTCTCTGTAGAGTGTGGTAAGGAAGACCTTTATAACCTCTATCTTTCTGTTGAGCGTTTGGCTCCAGAAGTATTCCATGAGGTTAAGAAGAATGACAAGATTGTCTGCGCTAACGTAGACTTCTTCGCTGGTCTTATCTACTCCATGCTCGGTATTCCTACAGAGCTCTTTACACCAATCTTCGCATGCGCTCGTATCGCTGGCTGGTCAGCTCACAGAATCGAGGAGCTTGTATCTGGCGGAAGAATCATGCGTCCTGCATTCAAGTCTGTTAAGAAGAGAAGACCATACGATGATTTTGATTCACGTAAGGATATTCTTGATATCTGATTTGTTAGAATTTATTTGAAATTTTAAAAGTAGCTTCGGTTGGATTCGAAGCTACTTTTTTATTGCGGTTGATCACGAGTTGACAGAATTTCGCAAAAAGTTGCCAGATATGGCTTTAACTGACAACAAGAATGGCAATATTTTTAAATTTGCCATTCTATGTTGAAAAGTTGCCATTTTCATCAAAATATGGCAACTCCTATGGCAACCAACTAGGCAACATCACATCTTAATACGAATCACATTGAAGCTCTTCGCTGACAACACAATCTCATCGCCAATCTCTACGTTTACAGGACGAACTGTCTCAGCATCAGCAGTGTTAATATCATTGACTGACTCAGATGTAACGACGATGTGCTCTATAACCGAACCGGTACAATTAAAATCAACAGTACAATCTTCATCCAGTGAACGATTAACTACGAATACATTAATATACTCACCGGAACGAACAGCCACACTCTCGATATATGGAACATCGCCAAGGGACTCCACGTGATAAGAATCACAAGACAAATCTACAGCAACTGCTTCGCCGCGACCGAACTTGCTGACCAGCATATATGGATAGTAAATTGTCTGCTTCCATACACGGCCGCCATCGGTTGCATTTTCAGTCATAATAGGTGCGATAACGTTTACAAGCTGCGCGAGGCACGCGATCTTTACGCGGTCAGAATTTTTAAGCAATGTAATGAGCAAACATCCCACAACTAGTGCGTCCTCAAGGTTATAAATGTCTTCAAGAAGTGGAGGGGCAACTTGCCATGGAGCAATTTCTTTATCGGCATCGTTACTATGGAACCACACGTTCCACTCATCAAATGACAGATTTACAGTCTTATCGGAACCCTTCTCAGCCTTTACGCGGTCAGCGATGGCAGCAACCTCTTTGATGAAGGCATCCATCTCTAGTGAGCAGGCAAGGAAGGCACGAGTGTCACCAGTAGGATTGCCGTAATAGTTGTGAAGAGAAATGTAGTCAATATCGTCATAGCACTCGCGAAGAACAGTTTCTTCCCACACGCCAAAGGTTGGCATGTTTTTGTGGGCGCTTCCGCAAGCAACCAGTTCGATACTTGGGTCCACGAGCTTCATGACTTTCGCCGTCTCGTGGGCAAGGCGCGCATACTCGGTAGGAGTTTTGGCGCAAATCTGCCAAGGACCGTCCATTTCGTTTCCGAGGCACCAGAGTTTAATGCCAAATGGATCGCTAAAGCCGTTACGTCTTCTCATGTCTGCGTAATAAGTAGGGGTGTCAAGGTTACAGTACTCGACCAGGTTACGTGCGTCATCTGCTCCGCGTGTGCCAAGGTTAACTGCCATCATGATAGAAGAGCCAACTTTTTTGGTCCACTCCTGGAATTCGTCGATGCCAACCTCGTTTGTTTCGATAGTGCGCCATGCGAGTTCAAGCTTGTTAGGACGCTGCTCCACAGGACCAGTACCGTCTTCCCAGTTATAACCAGAAACAAAATTTCCGCCTGGATATCTGATAACAGGAACGGATAATTCCTTGACGAGGGAAGCCACGTCAGAACGCCAGCCGGATTCATCGCTAAGAGGGTGGTCAGGCTCATAAATGCCGCCATATACTGCACGGCCGAGGTGCTCGATAAAAGAACCATATATACGATTGTCGATATTGGAAATTATATTTTTAAGGTCGATTTTAATTGATGCTCGCATGGGAATTCCTCCTGTTACTCCTACATAGATTAATCATAATACATAAAGTGCGACTTTGTTAAAATAATTGCAAATCTTTTCAAAATGTGGCGTAAAATTATGAATTTAATGTAAAAATAGCAAGTTCTGTGTGTTGCAAGCGCTGTATTAATAGTAATATCAAAATCGATAATTACATAAAGGACGGATATGACTATGATTTATCACGTTAGTGCTTTAACAGGTAAGGATTATAACGAGGGTACTCAGCAGAGTCCATTTAAGACTATTTCTCATGCGGCGAAGCTTGCTATGCCGGGTGATACAGTTATTGTTCACGAAGGTGAGTATAGAGAATGGGTAAGCCCTGAGAATTCTGGTATTAATGAGCAGTCTAGAATCACATATATCGCTGCTGATGGTGAGCGCCCTGTAATTAAGGGATCAGAGAGAATCACAACATGGGAAAATGTCGAGGGTAATGTATGGAAGGTTGTTCTTCCTAATAGTTTCTTTAATGGCTTTAATCCATACGAAGAGAAGCTGGAGGGTGACTGGTTTATCTATCCTGACGCGACTAAGGAGCCACATGAGGAAGATGGCGTTCTTATGGATTTTGATCTCCATTTGGGTGACGTATATATGAATGGCAAGTCCTTTTATGAGGCTGGCCGCTATAAGGATCTTATCGAGCCAAAGAGAAGAGAAACAGGTGTGGCACCTCCTTGGACTAATGTACCAGAGCCACTTCTTCATCCAGAGGACTCTGTATATCAGTGGTTTGCTGAACTCGATTATGATGCGGATACAACAACTATTTTTGCTAACTTCCAGGGTGCAAATCCTAATGAAGAGTTAACTGAGATTAATGTGAGAAGAAGCTGTTTCTTCCCACGCAGAACTGGCCGTAACTACATCACTGTAAGCGGTTTTGAGATGTGTCAGGCAGCGTGCCCATGGACACCTCCAACTGCTGATCAGCCAGGACTTCTTGGTGCTAATTGGAGTAAGGGCTGGATTATCGAGAATAACGATATTCACGACGCCAAGTGCTCCGCGATTTCTATCGGTAAGGAAGAGTCCACAGGTCACAACATGTGCACTAGAACACAGCGTAAACCAGGCTATCAGTATCAGATGGAAGCTGTGTTCAGAGCTCGTCGCCAGGGGTGGGATAGAGAGACAATCGGTTCTCACATCATTAGAAACAATGTGATTCACGACTGCGGTCAGAACGGCGTTGTTGGCCACATGGGATGCATTTTCTCCACCATCGAGAATAACCTCATCTATAACATCGCAGTTAAGCATGAGTTCTTCGGATACGAGATTGCTGGCATTAAGCTTCACGCAGCAATTGACGTGGAGATTAAGAATAACAACATCCACAATAGTGCCCTTGGTATTTGGCTTGACTGGCAGGCACAGGGCGCGCACATCCATCGTAATTTGCTTTACGGCAACGACCGTGACCTCATGATTGAGGTAACACATGGCCCTTACCTCGTAGAGAATAATATCTTTGGTTCTGAGTATAATTTCGACAACGTTGCCCAGGGTGGTGCTTACGTAAACAACCTCTGCGCAGGCATCATGAGAAGAATCGAGTGCCGCGACAGAAGCACACCTTATCATTTCCCACACAGTGCGGAAGTGGCTGGTTGCACTATCGTTTATGGTGGTGATGACAGACTTTACAATAACATCTTCATCGGCGAAAGCAGCGCCATCGCTGACGACTGCAGCTGCGGCACGGCGGGTTATGACAAGCACCCACTGGGATGGGAAGAGTATGCGGCTCTCATCAAGGAAGGTGGTAACTCCGACCACGAGAAGTTCCAGGATACTCCACAGGCGGTTTACATCGACGGAAATGCTTATGTTAAGAACGCCCCTGCCTATACGAAAGAGGTTAATAACTTTGTGTCTGGCATGGACCCAGAGTTCAAGATTGTGGAGAAAGAGGACGGCACTTACGTGGAGCTTTCAGTAGATGGTGCAATGCTTGATGTTAAGACATCTATCTGGGGTACAAGTAACCTTGGTAGTCCAAGACTTACAGAGGGTCTCTACGAGGACAAGAACTGCATGCCATATGTGCTTGATGAGGACTATGCTGGTAATAAGCGCGGTAGTAATCCTAAGGTCGGTCCATGGGAGAATCTTAAGCCAGGTAAAAACGTTATTAAGGTTTGGTGATTCTAAATGTAAATAGATTTTTAAAAAGCGGGCTTTAGGGCCCGTTTTTTATGCATTATAAAATTAGCTCTGTTATAATTAGTGCTGGTAACATATTTGTAACATGGGGAGTAAATATGCGTAGGGTTAAATCAAATGTTATTACTGCTGCTTTGTTGGTAGTATCGATTATATTTTCACAGTTCTTGTTTGTTCATGAAGTGCAGGCTGCAGGTGGTACAGCTAGTATATCTTATGATGTTACATATCATCAGACAGAGGCTCGTAGTATGCTGGACACGCTTAATAAATGGCGTGTTCAGGATCATGAATGTTGGAATGAGGATAATGCTTCTAAGACCATTATGAATGGTGGCCGTGAGCTTATTTACGATTCTGATCTCGAACAGATTGCTATGATTAGAGCATATGAGATTGTTTTGTATTTTGCTCATCAGAGACCAGACGGAACCGGTATCGAGACTATCACTTCTAATGGCGTTCGTACAAATGGTGAGAATATCCTGTATGGAACAAACGTTAACATGGATAAGGCGTTTGAATTGTGGGTGGAAGAGAATGAGCCTTACGCTGGTCAGGGACACAGACGTAATATGCTCAACTCTAAGTTTACTCATGTTGGTATCGCCTGTATCGAATATAACGGAATGAAGTATTGGGTGCAGGAATTTGGTAAGTTCGACCTTAGCAGAGATGTTAATAATACGGAAGCATTTAATGACACTGTTACAGTAACTTCTCCTGTTGTTGATAGTTGTGTACCTTTGCGCCTTGGCGTTCCTAATGCGGGATATTTAATTACTGATTATGCTAACTACGGTATCCCACATCCGCTTTATTACTATCATAATTTTAAGGTTTGCTTGCTCCGTGGAAATGTTGCAGTTCAGGATGTAACTGACCAGGCTACAATTAATTGGAATCTGGTGGATGAGAGCGGTAAGTCTTATAACGACAAATATACCTATGATGGTACGACATTGTCTTTCCGTACATTGGGTAAATATACACTGACTGGAACAGTTACATATAATGGTGAGACTGCTGATATTGGTAATGAGACAAGAATTACAATTAATCCAGCATACATGACAGACCCAGGCATCGTTGCTACTTACGATAAGAAGGTAGTTTATGAAGGCGTACCTGTTTATCCTGAGTTAAAGCTGGAGAACAATGGTGAGGTTCTTGTTGAAGGTGTGGACTACACTGCAGAGTACTTTAACAATAACATTATCGGTGATTATGGTTATATAAGAGTAGATGCAATCGGTGAGCATTATCAGGGATATAACATTCTTCGTTTTGAGATTGTTCAGCCTGATCTTAGCGACGCTACTGTCGAGAATATTAGTGCTAAGCCATATTCAGGTTCAGAGATAACACAGAATCCTGTTGTGAAATTTGGTGGCAAGGTAGTTGACTCAGCAAATTACTCTGTTACGTATGAGAATAATATTGAGGTTGGAACGGCGAAGCTTACTATCACCGGTTCTGGTATCTATACGGGTTCTGTAACTAAGGAATTTGAGATTGTTCCTTGTGATATTGCTGAGGCTGCTATTTCTGATATTCCGGAGTCTGTTACTTATACAGGTGAGGCTGCCCAGCCTGTTCCATCAGTGACTTTTAATGGCAAGGTTCTTACCCCTGATGTTGATTATGAGGTGGAATATTCAGATAACGTTAATGTTGGTACAGCCAAGGTTATTGTTAATGGAATTGGTAATTATACTGGTTCATGTGAGAAGACATTTGTAATTAATGCGATTAATATTATCGCTGGAACAGTTACTATTGATAAGTCTACATATGAGTTTAACGGTAAGGCTGTTGAGCCAGAACCTGTTGTAGTTGTTGATGGTAAGGTTCTTGTTAGGGATACAGACTATATTGTTTCTTATTCAGGAAGTACTAAGGCTGGATCTGCTTTTGTAGTTATAATTGGAGTTGATTCATATAGAGGAACACTTACTAAGCGTTTTACTATTACTCCATGTGATATCTCTAACGCTACAATCTCTGGTATTAATAATTCATACCCTCTCTTAGAGGATTCTGTAGAGCCTTCTCCTGTGGTTACAATTAATGGTGTAATCTTGAAGGAGGATGTTGATTATACTGTCACTTATAGTAATAACACTGCTACTGGAACAGCTACGGTTAGTATTAGCGGAATAGGAAATTACACTGGTAGTTGTTCTGTTGAGTTTAGCATTGTCGGACTTGATATTAATGAAAGTAAGATAGTAGGTCTTCCAACTAGCATGGCTTATTCCGGTTCAGCCCTTGAGCCATCTGTTGTGGTAAAGTATGACGACAATTATTTGGTTAAGAATGTAGATTATGCAGTATCATTCGAGAATAACATAAACGCTGGTACAGCCACAATGGTAATTACTGGATTGGGTAAGTATTCCGGTGATAAGAAGGTTACATTCACTATTAATAAGGGAGACATTAGCCTTGCTACTATTAGTGGTGAAAACTCATTTAAGTATACTGGTTCCGATATTGTTCCTGAACTTAAGGTGGTATCTAATAATGGTATCGTTCTTGAAGAAGGTAAGGATTATGAGATTACGTATAGTGATAACCTGAATGCAGGCGAGGCATCCGCTAAGTTAGTTGGTATTAACAACTTTAAGGGCAGCAAGACTTATAGTTTCAGTATTGCATCTGTATCCGCTGATGAAGTTAGTGTGTCACTTCCTGCTAAGGCTGAATATATAGGATCTGCTATCAAGCCTATTCCAGTTGTTCGCTATGGTGCAGTTACACTTACTGAATCCCAGGACTATGAGGTTACATATGGTGATAATACTGAGATTGGTGAGGGTACAGTAACAATTACTCTGAAGGGGAATTATTCTGGCACGATTAACAAGTCCTTTGATATTACAAAGATTTCTATTGAGAATGCTGAGCTTTCAGGATTCGAGGATGAAGTGCTTTATACTGGATCAGCTATTAACCCAGATGTTGTGGTAAAGATTGGTGATAAGACACTTGTTAATGGTGTTGATTATACACTCATGATTACTGATAACACTTCTGTTGGAACTGCAACAATTACAGTTACAGGTACAGGTGTTTACGAGGGAACAGTTTTAAGTAGCTTTAAGATTATCCGTGGCGTGATTACAAATGCTAGAATTTATGGCGTTCCTAAGTCCAGCGTGTATACAGGCAAGGCAATCGAACCAAGCGTAATACTTCTTACCGATGAGGGTGCTCTGGAGAAGGGTGTTCACTATACATGCAAATATGAGAACAATACTAATGTAGGTGAAGCGAAAATTACTTTTACTGGTATTGGTGACTATAGTGGCAGTATCGAAATGAGCTTTGCTATTACTCCTGCAGATATTTCTAGCGCGAATATTTCTCCGCTTCCTTCTAGCGTATATACAGGTAGTCCAGTAAAGTCTCCGGTCCTTGCTTTGTTTGGTCGTAACATTCTCGAAGAAGGCGTTGATTACGACGTTGAATATCAGAACAATACTAATGCTGGTACAGCCACTGCTGTTATTACCGGTAAGGGTAATTTTACTGGTAGCGTTTCTGAGGATTTCGTTATCGCTCAGGCCGAAATCACACCAGCAGTTGTTTCTCTTGATAAGACAGAGTACGAGTTCACTGGTGAAGGCATCGAAGTTGTTCCAGAGGTAACACTTGATGGCGTTACTCTCGTGCAAGATGTTGATTATGTAGTTACTTATAAAAATAACGAGACCGTTGGTTCTGCAACGGCGATTATAACTGGTGTCGGAAACTACAGAGGTACAGTAACTACTAACTTTAGTATTGTGCCAGCATCTGTTTCTAATGCTGTTATTACTGGTGTTCCATCTTCCGTTACTTACCGTGGTGAGGGCATTGAGTTTAAGCCTGTAGTTAAGTTTAATGACGCAACTCTTATCGAGGGTGAGGACTATGAAGTAATCTATGCAAATAACGTTAACTGCGGCGATGGTGTAATTACAGTAAAGGGTATCAATAACTTCAAGGGAAGTGTTTCTACAACATTTGCTATTACACGCGCAAGTATTGAAGATGCCAAGGTTGGTGAGATCGCGTCTGTGACTTATAATCCAACGGGCGCGAAAGCAACCCCATCACTTACATTCAACGGACAGACTCTCGTTAAGGATAAGGACTACACTTACTCTTATAGTGATAACAAGAAGGTGGGAGAAGCTACTGTTACTATCCTTGGTCTTGGTAACTTCGAGGGCGAGATTTCTACTAAGTATCAGATTGTCCCAAGAGAGATTACTGCTGATGATATTACTGGTATCCCAGAGAGTGTTCCATATAATGGTGGTATCGTTTATGTTTATCCTTCAATCGTTATCGATGGTGTAATACTCCAGCTTAATAGCGACTATGCTCTTAACAACTTTAATAACATGTCTGTTGGCGAGGCAAAACTGATTGTTGTTGGCATGGGTAATTATACTGGCAAAGTGACTTTTAATTATCAGATTACTGCTGTTTCTATTAAGGATGCAAAGGTAACAGCCGTTGCTGATCAGGAATATACAGGTTCTGCAATCAAGCCTTCCATAAGTGTTACTTTGAATAATATGAAGTTGAGAGAAGGCTCTGACTATACAATTGAGTACAAGAATAACGTGAACGTTGGTATAGCATCTATCGTGATTACAGGTATTGGATCATATAAGGACTCCATTACAATAAACTTCAAAATCAATAAGAAACAGTCAACTGGTGTGCAGGGCTTCTGCGAGCGTTTGTATACTTGCGCACTGGGTCGTGCTTCTGATCCTTCTGGTGTTCAGTCATGGGTAGATGCTATCAAGGCAGGCGCAACAGGTGCGAAAGCGGCAGAGGGCTTCTTCTTCTCTGCAGAGTTTACAAACAAGAACTACAGTAACAAAGAGTTTGTAGTAATTTTGTATCTCGTATTTATGGACCGTGAGCCAGATGCTGCAGGTCTCAATGCTTGGGCTAGTGCATTGGATAAAGGTGCATCACGTGTCCAGGTATTTAATGGATTTGTAGAGTCTCAGGAGTGGGCAAATACATGTTTTAAGTATGGTATTAAGTCTGGCGGAAATGCTACTCCAAATATTAGAATCGAACCATCTGCTGAGATTCTCGCATTTGCCGAGCGTTTGTATACTACTTGTCTTGGCCGAAGTGCAGATGCATCTGGTCTTAGAGCATGGGCTGAGGCATTGGCAAATAGAGAGGGAAGTGGAGCTAAGGTCGCACATGGCTTCTTCTTCTCACAAGAGTTCGAGTCAAAGAATCTTTCTAATGAGGATTTTGTTAGAAGATGCTATCTTACATTTATGAATCGTGAACCAGATCCAAGCGGATTCAATGCATGGGTTGGAGCGCTTGATTCAGGCGCAACTCGTGAGCAGGTATTTAATGGATTTGTAAAGGCTCCTGAGTTCGTTTCGATTTGTGAGGATGCAGGAATTATAGCTTACTAACTAATTTGCTTCAGTCCTCCGCGCTTCGCTTGTGCGTAAGTCCGCAAATTAGTTAGGTGCGCTATTTAATAATCCCGGGTCGTCGATTGACGGCTCGGGACATTTTTTATGAGCTTTTGCAACTTTGATTTATCACAAACTACTGTATTTTTCATACTTTGAAGTTGCAAAACTATATAAACAACATCAAGGCAGAATGTGTCCAGCGCTCAAATATAATCTGTACCATTCATCCTTCTGCAACTGAATATCACAGGCATTGATAATCTCATCGAGACGACTGCCTGAAGTAGTACCAGTGATAACCTGCATATTTGCTGGATGACGGAGAATCCACGCCGTAGCGATACCAGTCTTAGTAGTACCATACTTAGCAGCCAACTCGTCCATAACAGCATTCAACTCAGGGTATTCAGGACTATCAATAAAACATCCACGCCATTCAGGCATCTGGAAAGGTGACCATGCCTGAATTGTCATATCTTTAAGGCGGCAATAATCCAGCACGCTACCATCTCGATCGTAAGAACCAGAAGATGTCATGTTAACTTCCATACCAGCAGCAACCATATTAGAAACAGGAATGCTGAACTGAAGCTGATTTGCAACCAATGGCTGCTTTACATACTTCTTAAGAAGCTCAATCTGCATGGGATTATGGTTGGACACACCAAACATCTTAACCTTACCGCTTTTGGCCAATTCATCAAATGCAGCAGCAACCTCTTCAGGCTCGGTAAGAGCATCTGGACGATGTAAAAGAAGAATATCGAGATATTCTGTCTTAAGTCTCTTAAGACTTCCTTCAACAGAGGCGATAATCGCATCCTTGGATAAATCATAATGTGGATACTGAGCGGAGTTCTTAATTCCACACTTGCTCTGAATAATAACATCCTCGCGCTTCAGAGACGAATCGGAAGAAAAAGCATTACCAAATACTTCTTCACTCATGCCGCCACCATAAATATCAGCATGATCAAAGAAATATGCACCACCATCAATGGAGTGATGGATAAAAGTATTCATATCTTCAGCGCTCATACCAGACAAACGCATGCATCCAGTAACGATAGCTGGAACTTCAAATCCTGTATCTCCTAACAAAACCTTTTTCATGATTTAAACTCCCTATTTAACCAATTTATCTGCCATTCGAGCTACGCGTGAACCGGATTTCTCGAGCTGCTCGCGAGTGACTTTGCCAGCCTCGAATGCTGCCTTAAGTTCTAAGAAGTCATTCTCACAACCTGGCATGAATAAGTCACCATCTGCCATGATGACATTTGGTGAGTGGGCAACAGGATGTGTGCTTGACTTATCAGTGGAGAAACCATTAATTACCCAGTCTGTCATTATGATTCCATCAAATCCATATTCGCAGCGTAGGATGTCTTCGTTAAGTGGTCTGGACTCTGAAGAGTGTATGCCATTAACCAGATTATATGAAGTCATGACGGCAAGTGGGTTGCCCTTGCGCACGCAGATGCCAAAGCCCTTTAGGTATATTTCGCGCAGGGCACGCTCACTCATAACAGAGTTGCTCTGGACACGGTTTGTCTCCTGGTTGTTAGCGCAATAATGCTTGATAGTAACCGCGCATCCAGGGTGTGACTGCACGCCACGAGTGATAGCGGTTGACATGAGACCGCTGATGAGTGGGTCCTCAGAGTAGTACTCGAAATTACGTCCGCACCTGATGCTTCTGTGAATGTTAAGAGCAGGTGCGAGCCAGAGGTGGATGCCAAAACGCTCCATTTCGTCACCGACAATGTCACCGCATTTCTCGGCGAAGTCAACGTTAAAGCTTTGGGCGATAGCTGTGCCGATAGGGAGTGCTGTTGCATACTGTTCGATAATCTTGTCGGACTTCTTTGGGCGGTATTTCATGATTCTAAGCATGATTTCTGCTGGTTTAGGGAGGAGGCACACCATTGACTCAGGGATGCCCATTTCCAGACCGTGTACTACGCCGTTCTTATCAACTGCTGCGCGACGATTGATTCTAACACCAGCAGGGCCATCCGCCATAACCATGGAAGGAATGCCGTAATTGGTTGCTTCTAGTGAAGTCTGACCAGCGGCACCTGCCACGGAGAAACCAGCGTTGCCGACGATGCTTTGCATTCCCTTGGAAAGACCATAAGCACCCAGCACGAGGCGCATGAGAACGTCGTCCTCTAACTTGGAAACACGCTCGTCAATTGGGCAAGGAATATCATATGAAGTATCAATAGTTGTGAATGCATTGATGTCGAGTGCGATAACATTGGATGGACAGTCGGCACCAGCGTCAGAAACATCAGGAATATAATCCTTGAAATCTGGCTTGGTAGTGCAGGAGCGAACACGGCGAACGATTACTTCATCATCAAGCTTTAATGCAGCAACCGCAGTAGTGTTTATGCTGGAGTTTCCAACTCTCACGATGTAGTTGCCAGCTTCTAAGATGTATGCTGAATCGGATTCAGAATAAGGCGCGATGTCGCAAAGATCAAAAGTCACCTTAACTTCGCAGGATGCGCCTGCAGCGAGCAAATCGGATTTACCAAAGCCCGCGAGAACCTGATATGGCTCGTCGAGCTTTCCTGAAGGAATGGAAATGTAGACCTGAACGACTTCTTTGCCGGCAACAGGGCCTGTATTTGCGACCTTGGACGTAACGGTTACCACGCTGCCTGCAACACTAACAGCACTATCACTAAGGGCAAAGTCTGTGTAAGAAAGACCAAAACCGAATGGGAACTGCGCCTGCTTCTTAACGGAGTCGAAATATCTGTAACCGACGTAAATGCCTTCGCCATAACGTGTGTCATTAGCGTCACCAAAGTCGAAGTCTGGATAATCTTCCCAAGCGGTCCAAGTTGTGGCGAGTTTACCAGAAGGATTCTGATTGCCAAGGATGATGTCACAGAGAGTCTCGCTTGTAACTACACCAAGCTGTGAGAGAACCAGAATGTTCTCGACTTCTAGGACAGGGGAGAGGTCAACCACGCCGCCTGCGTTAATTACCAGAAGGAACTTGGAATATTTTTTCTTAACTGCGAGAATATCGCGAATCTCAGTAGCGGAGAGCTTAATATCACCAGCTTTGTTAGTACGGTCAGAGCCTTCTCCTGAGATTCTGGAGAGAACATAAATACCAACGTCTCCGTCGCCGTCGATTGGTAAATCATACTCAGGTTCTGGCATGATGGCACCCATTGCAGTATATATGGCCAGAGTATGCTGCTTCTTGGCATCGTCCTTAAGCTTCTTGTAGAAGGCTTTAGTTGCAGTGGCGATTATCTTGTCGTAACTGTCGAGCCAACTTTTGGAAGTAATAGTGAAGCCAGCGTCCTTCAGAGCTTCTTCTATATTTACAAAGAATCGAGAATTAACTTCTCCTGATCCTGTACCGCCCTTTAAGGTCTTGCGCGCACCGCTTCCGTATAGTGCCACTTTGCAGGCAGATGCCAAAGGAAAATCTGAATTACGTTTAAGGAAAAGAGTGCATTCTCCACCTTGATTTCTAAGGTATTCAATATGCTTAATCTCGTAGTCGTTAAGTGTCATATAGCCCTCCAATAATGTCGATGACTATATTTTATAATATGTTCATTTGTTCTATGAGTTAAAAATGGTAAAATTTACACATTATACAAACTAGGGGTGTAGTGATGGACTTTTGGAAGAGGTTGTTTTTTATTGTGTCGGATAATGATTACAGTAAAATCATTCAGGATATCAATAAGTCTAATAAGAAAAATCTCATCGTTTTCTCTGGCCTTGCTACTGTTATCCTGGTAGTACTGGGCGTGCTGTCCTGCGTGATTCCTTTTGGTGCTGGAATGACTGCCGCTTATTTTGTAAGCGCCGCGCTCACATTCTGTTTGTTGTTTATGTCAATTCATACACATGCTGCGAAAACCAAATCCATTTATCTGAGTTGTGTGCTTTTTATGGCGATTTTGCTGGCATTTGGAATGCTCTTGGGAGTTTATGATGACCCAGCTAATGAGTCTACGGTATTTATTGTATTGCTCCTGGCAGTTCCATTGTTGTTTACTATGAGACCGCTTGTTACTGATTTTGTAATTTTATTCATGTCTATAGTTTTTGTAATGACAGAATTACAGGTAAAGAACCCCAATGTATTTATTACTGATACTGTAAACGTGAGTGCGTTTGCTGTTATTTCTATTTTTGTTAGCACCTTTATGATGAGAACTAAGATTCTTCGTTTTATGGCTGAGAGTGAGAACAGAGATCTTCTCGAGATGATTAAGACGGAATCTCTTACTGATGAGCTTACTGGAATTGGTAATCGTAAATCCTATGAGTATCAATTTAATAAATACACACATGTATCTAAGAACAGGGATTTCATTTATGTATCACTGGATCTTAATGGTCTTAAGACAGTTAATGATACAATGGGACATGCGGCTGGTGATGAGCTTATTAAGGGTGCAGCTGACTGTATTAAGCAGGTGTTCTCTCCATATGGTAATGTGTACAGAATAGGTGGAGATGAGTTCGCTGCAGCGCTTTTTATAAATGATGAGAAGTACGAGGAGCTCAGCAGAGATTTTGACAGAACGGTCTCTGAATGGGAGGGCGAGTACAATGACCATATGTTCATTGCCGTTGGCGCAGCTTCTATTCATCAGTATCCTGATGCTTCAGTAAATGAACTGACAAAAATAGCAGATAAGCTCATGTATACAGATAAGGGCCGTTACTATAGCCTCAAAGGTCACGAGCGCCGCGGTCGTCAGAAAGCAAATGATGTTATTTTGTCTCTTTATACCAAGATTCTTAAGATTAATCTCTCTGATGATACTTTTCAGATTGTATCTGTGGATGAGTCAGAGCAGACAGCGGAGATGGGCTATGATAGTACGATTTCTGGCTGGTTCAGAAACTTCGCTGAGATGGGCAGAGTCCATCCGGATGATAAAGCGCGCTTTCTTGAGAAAACTGATTTTGATAATATTAAAGCCGCATTTGCAGCGGGCGACAAAGTTCACTGCATATTTTACAGACGTAAAATTAATGACCAGTTTAAGCAGGTAATGATGGAGATAGTACCTGTTGATACATATTCTGAGCATAATCAGGAAGCGTTCCTCTATGTAAAGGATATTGAAGGATAAGGAAGGAACTATAATGGGCAACTATACAAAATGGGTAGCAGCATGGGGCAACGCTACTTCAATAATTGATCAGACAGCATGCACTTATGCAAAGGACATTACTTTACGTTATCCAGTGAAGATGTGCTTTAACGGCAATAAGATAAGAGTGCGTTTCTCTAATATCTCAGGAACTGAGGCAGTTACAATTAAGGCTTCAATTGCTAATGGCGAAGGCGGTAAGAAGCAGTTGAGCAGCACTTCTAGCAAGTTGACTCTAAATGGTGATGAGAATATCGTTATCGAGCCAGGTCAGGAAGTTACTACTGACGAGATTAACTACGATGTAACTCGTGGTCAGATGCTCTCAGTTAATATCTATTTGCCAACATATACTCAGATGAATTCAGGCGTGCTTATTACTGGTCCTCTTTCAGAGGGTTACTATAGTTATGGCAACCACATGAATGAAGATGAGTTGCCAATGGATCTTACACGTAAGACTAATTGGTTTTATTTCCTTAATACTATTGATGTGTTTACAGAAGAGACTAACAAGGCACTTATCTGCTTTGGTGACTCTATTACAGCGCAGTCTTGGCCAGATTATCTGACACTTCGTCTCGAGGAGATGGGCATCACAAATTTGTCTGTTATCAGACGTGCTATTAGTGGTACTAGAATTCTTCGTGAGTATTCTTGCATTACATATGCGGCTTATGGAATTAAGGGCGAGACACGTTTTCCTGTGGAGGTAAATACTGCAGGTGCGTCCGCGGTGATCATTCAGCACGGAATTAACGACATCATCCATCCAGTTGGCGTAGACGTTAATCCTTTCCGTCCATGGGAGGATATGCCAACGGTGGAGTCCATGGCAAAGGGTGTGGAGGACTACTATGTGGCGAAAGCGCGTGCACTTGGCCTTAAGGTCTATGGTGGCACTTTGCTCCCAATTTATGGTTGGCGCACTTATGCTGATTTCCGTGACGAAATCAGGGTTGGCTTTAACGACTGGATTCGCAGTAGCAGCCTCTTTGATGGCGTGGTTGATTTCGACAACGCCGTGAAGGACCGAGCAGACGCCCGTAAGTTCGCGGAAGGATTTGACAGTGGAGACCATCTGCATCCTAGCGAAAGTGCTTACAAGGCTATGGCTGAGTGCGTTCCAGAGGAGTTTTTACGTCAGTAATTAATTACTTGGCTTCTGTAGGGAGACCCTGGAGTGTGAAGTAGTTATAAGCGCCGTGCATCTCTGTGAAGTCGCTGGCGAGCCAATTGTTGCCGCCGCCGAATTCCTTGTCCATCTGATCCTCGGCATAACCATAGGCACCATACTGAAGTACAGTACCATCGTACTCAATAGGGCAAGTGATAGTGTATGTGATAGTAGTAATATCGTCCTCCTGCTGGATATGCTCCTTAATGTGGAGGGTGTAGTGATATTTCTTGATGTTAAGTTCTACGTCGCCTTCGTTGATGATATCGCAACCGTTATAAAGTGAATTAGAACCATTACGGAATTCGAAGGATGTTCCAGTGTATTTGTCGAATGAGCTTGTCCAGAAGTTTACCGACATCATGGAAATATCGATTTTAGTTGTAGCGATGATGTTCTTGTAGCCCTTCTCACAGTTATCGTAGTCAGTAACGATATCTATGTTTGCAGGTACCTTAACGAATTCGCCATAGGAATACATATTCATCTGGAAGTTGCCTGTAGCAGTGAAAACGAGTTTCTGCTCGTCGAACCAGGATTCCTCACCATCGTCAAGATATTTACCCATTTTGTAGTTCTTAAGATCTCGATCTGGTTCGTTGCCACTATTAGGGTCTACCTCACGGCGGGAAACTCTTGTCTCTTCCTCTTCCTGCTTGTGGCTATCTCTGTCTGGCTTCTTTTTCTTCTTGTCTTCCTTTGTGGATGTTGAGCAAGCTGTAAGGAGCATGCTGGAAGCGAGAAGTAATGCCAATAATTTAGTTCTATTTTTCACGATGTCTATCCTCTTATTTTCAAAATCTTCATTATTATAACAAAATAATAGTGGCAAAAATGAATTAATATTCTGGGTGACAAGTAAAAAAGCTTGACACCATCTATTGCTAAGTGTATTATCATACAGCGTATTAAGGAGGAAAGCCCTATGAAACCAGTAGAAGACGCGCTTTTATATGATTTTTATGGCAACCTTCTTACGGATAAGATGCAGACAGCACTTGAATCTTATCTCATGGACGACCTGTCCCTGGCAGAGATAGCTCAGGCCAATAATATTAGCAGACAGGGCGTATACGACACAATAAGAAGAGCGATTAAGACTCTTCACGAGTATGAGAATAAGCTTGGGTTAGTTGCTAAGTTTAATTCTCAAGCTAGTACTCTAGATAAGGCTTTAGAGCTTATCGATGAGGCAAAATACGATGAAGCTAAGCAGCTTGTACAGGCTGTTCGCGACGAGATAACAGGAGAATAAAGTAGATGTTTGAGAGCCTTTCGGCAAAACTTCAGAAGATTACTGCTTCCATGAAGGGTAAAGCACGTGTTACTGATCAGGACATCAAGGATATGATGCGTGAGATTCGCATGGCGCTCCTTGAGGCTGACGTTAACTATAGTGTTGTTAAGACTTTCGTAGCAGAGATGACTGAGAAGTGTAAGAATGCCGATATCGAGGGTAGCTTTACTCCTGGTCAGCAGATTGTAAAGATTGTTCATGAGTCACTTGTTGAACTTCTTGGCGAGGGTGAGGCAAAGCTCCGAATCTCTGATAGTGGATTCACAGTTATCATCCTTTACGGTCTCCAGGGTGCTGGTAAGACAACAACTGCTGCTAAGCTCGCTAGTATCTTGAAGAAAGATGGCAAGAAGCCAATGGTTGCATCTGTTGACGTACACAGACCAGCCGCTGCTGAACAGCTGAAGGTTCTTGCTGATTCTATTAATATTCCTTCTTATATTCATCCAGAAGAGAAGGATGCAGTAAAGATTGCTAAGGAAGCTATCGAGAAGGCAAAGTACATGCTTTGTAATTACCTCATCGTCGATACTGCTGGTCGTACAGTAGTTGATGACGAGATGATGGCTGAACTTAAGGAAATCAATGATGCAGTTAAGCCTGACGAGAAGCTCCTCGTTGTGGACGCCATGATTGGTCAGGAGGCTGTAAATGTTGCAATGAGTTTTGAAGAGTCTATCGGAATGGATGGATTCATCATGACAAAGCTCGATGGTGACGCTCGAGGCGGTGCGGCTCTTTCTATCAGAAAGATGACAGGCAAGCCTATTAAATATATCTGTGTAGGTGAGAAAATCGATGCTATCGAGACTTTCTATCCTAACAGAATGGCTGACAGAATCCTTGGTATGGGTGATGTTATGAGTCTTCTTGAGAAGGCACAGCAGAATATCGATGAAGATGCTGCACGTGCTACTGTTGAGAAGATGATGAGCAATCAGTTTGACCTTAATGATCTTCTTGCTCAGTTCGAGCAGATGCAGAAGATGGGTTCCATGAAGGATATCATCAACATGCTTCCAGGTGTGGCAGGCAAGGTTAATGACGATCAGCTCGAGGGTTCTGACAAGATGATGGCTCGTAATATGGCGATCATTAAGTCCATGACAATGAGAGAGCGTAAGAACCCTAATCTTCTTAACGCCAGCAGACGTAAGAGAATCGCTGCAGGTTCTGGTACTACTGTTCAGGAAGTTAATACTCTTATGAAGCAGTATGATCAGACAGCAAAGATGATGAAGCAGTTCTCTAAGGGTGGCTTTAAGATTCCTAAGGGACTTGGCAAGATGGCTGGTCTTGGCGGAGGAATGCCTGGTATGGGCGGATTTGGCCGTAAGGGCAAGTTCTTTTAATTAAGTGAATTCAACTCTATCTGAGTGAATCAATATAACAAAGAAATTATTTTATTTTTGGAGGAAACAAAAATGGCAGTAAAGATTCGTTTGAGAAGAATGGGTAAGAAGAAGGCACCTTTCTACAGAGTAGTAGTAGCTGATTCCCGTTATCCTAGAGATGGTAGATTCATCGAGGAGATTGGTACATACAATCCAATGGTTGCTGAGAACAACGTAAACATCGATGCAGAGGCAGCTAAGAAGTGGATCGGTAACGGTGCACAGCCTACAGATACAGTTCGTGCTCTTCTTAAGAAGCAGGGTATCCTTTAATTTAGAAGGTAATATTTAATGGAACTGTTAACATTTTTGGCTAAGTCACTTGTTAACAACCCAGACGAAGTCAACGTAAAAAAGACTGAGCGTGGAAACACAGTTGTTTTCGAGTTGTCAGTTGCTCCTGAAGATATGGGCAAGATTATAGGTAAGAATGGTAAGAGAGCACAGGCCATTCGTTCTATCATGAAGGCTAAGTATCTTAAGAGCGGCAAGCGTGTCGTAGTTGATATCTTGGGATAATTCTTAAGATGAACGACAACCGTATTATAATCGGCAAGATTACAGGCGCACATGGAGTTAGAGGAGAAGTTAAAGTCTTCCCAATAACGGACAATGTGCGCCGTTTTGCTAAGTTAAAGCATGTCTTTTTCGTAAAAGATGATGGCAGTGTTATCACAGAGAAAGACATCACCCTTTCCCGCATGGACAGGGGAAATGTGCTCCTTACTTTTGAAGGCATTACAGATCGTGATGCCGCAGAGAAAATAAGAGGGATTTACCTCGCAGTTGACCGCAAGGACGCAGTAAAGCTACCTAAGGATACTTACTTTATTGCAGACCTTCTTGGAAGGGAAGTGGTGGACGATGAGCGTGGTCCTCTTGGTAAAGTTAGCGATGTTATCGAGACTGGTGCCAATTTCGTGCTCGAAATGAAGCGCAAGGGCAAGAAGGATTTACTTGTGCCTTTTGTGGCGGCAGTGTGCTATGAGGTTGACCAGGAAGAGAGAGTCATAAAGACCCAGTTACCAGAAGGTCTTTACGAGATTTACGAGTGAGTTTGAGATAAGTATGAGATTTAGTGTCATAACGTTATTTCCTGAGCAGGTGCGTGGTTTTCTCGCGCAGAGCATAACAGGACGTGCCATGGATAAGGGGATTATTTCTCTTGATACTGTGGATATTAGAGACCATGCCATAAATGATTATGGTAAGGTGGATGACACTTTGTATGGCGGTGGTACAGGACTTCTTATTCAGTGTGATCCTGTCTATGATTCCTGGAAGACTTTGTGTTCAGAAGAGGAGAAGCCATACACTATTTATGTCAGTCCTAAGGGTGGCGTTCTTAACCAGAAGAAGGTTATTGACCTTAGTAAGAAAAAGCATGTAGCTATTATTTGTGGACACTATGAGGGAATTGATTCACGTGTTATCGATGAGATATGTGATGAGGAGTTGTCTATTGGCGATTATGTTCTTACTGGTGGTGAGCTCGCAGCCTGCGTAATAATTGACTCTGTTTCTCGTATGATAGATGGTGTTCTCCCTAATGAAGATGCTTATACAAATGAGTCTCATATGGATGGCTTACTGGAGGCGCCACAGTATACAAAGCCAAGCAGCTGGCACGGAAAAGATGTGCCAGAAGTATTGCTTTCAGGTAATGATGCCATGATTAAATACTACAACAGAACCGCTGCACTGGTGGAAACATGGCAGAAAAGACCGGATATGATGAATAAATTGCAATTATCTGAGGAAGATTGGCAAAAAGCTATTGCCTTTAAAAAGTCCTTATGATAATCTAATGCGGTTGAAAAGGATGGTCCGCTGCCCGTACGAGGCAAGAACATCTACAGGAACAGGAGGAATTCTAAGAATGGATTTGGTTAAAGTTGTTGAGAGTGAGAACCTCAAGAATAGCTATCCTGAAGTTGAGATTGGTGACTATGTAAAGGCACACCTCAAGATCAAGGAGGGCAACCGTGAGCGTATTCAGGTTTTTGATGGTTACGTTATTGCTCGTAAGGGCGGCGGACTTTCAGAGACAATGACAATTCGTCGTATCTCTTACGGCGTAGGTGTTGAGCGTATTCTCCCTGTACATTCTCCAAAGATCGAGAAGATCGAGATCGTACGTAAGGGTCGCGTAAGAAGAGCAAAGCTTTATTATCTCCGTGGACGTCAGGGCAAAGCTGCACGTATTCAGGAGAAGCTCTAATTCTTCTAACAAAAGCGAAAAGTTCACAGAACTACAAGTCTGCCGTGGCCTTAGGGACACGGCAGTTCTTAATTCTTAGAAATTGTGGAGGTCGTTATGGATCAAGCATTTATTACTATGCCTAAGGGTTTTAAGGCTAATGGTGTTTGTGCCGATCTTAAGGGTAATGGTGCTCTTGATGTCGGACTTGTTGTGTCAGATGTTCCTGCAAATATCGCAGGTGTATATACTTCTAATCTTGTTAAGGGTCATTCTCTTACACGTAGTATCAAGGTAATTAATAAGGGTGGTAAGGTACGCGCCATGATCGTTAATGCCAAGAATGCTAACGCTGGTGTAGGTCCTGTAGGTGAAGAGGATGCACAGAAGGTTGCTGAGGCTGTTGCTTCAGAACTTGGTGTTACTGCAGATGAGGTAATTACTGCTTCAACAGGTGTTATCGGTATCAGACTTCCATATGAGAAGATTGTTGCAAAGGTTCCTGAGCTTGTTAGTGGTCTTAGCTCAAGCGAAGAGGCAGGTCATAAGTCAGAACTCGCAATGATGACAACTGATACTCAGCCTAAGGAAGTTGCTGCTACTATTACATTGAAGAACGGTACTGAAGTTACTATTGCAGCTATGGCAAAGGGTTCAGGAATGATTCATCCTAACCTTGCTACAATGATTAGCGAATTTACTACAGATGCTGATATTGCGCCAGAGCTTCTTCATAAGATGCTTAAGGAAGCTGTTTCACATACATTTAACCGTGTAACTGTAGATGGTGATACATCTGTATGCGATATGGTAGTTATTATGGCTAACGGTGTGTCAGGTGCTGTTATCGAAGAGGGAACAGAGGATGCAGCGCTTTTCCAGGAAGCATTTACTTCACTTGCTTTGGATCTTAGTAAGATGATTGCTTCTGATGGTGAGGGTGCTACTAAGTTTGTTGAGATTGAGGTTTTTGGCGCAAGAGATGAGTATGATGCTTACCTCATCGTAAGTAGTATCGCTAAGTCACCTTTGTGCAAGACAGCTATTTACGGTATGGATGCTAACTGGGGCCGTATTGCTACAGCAGCAGGTTATTCAGGAGCTAAGTTCGATCCTAATAATCTGTCCATCAGCCTTTGTGGTGTTCAGATGTGTAAAGATGGTGTTTCTCTCGAGTTCAGCGAGGAAGAGATGGCAGAGCTTCTTAAGGCTCATGACATTAACGTAAAGGTTGAGCTTAAGGAGGGCGACGCCTACGACAGAATGTTTACTTGTGACTATTCACATGATTACATTACTATTAACGGTAGCTATAGATCATAAATTGTGATAAAAATTTGATGAGGATGGAACCGGGTTTTAAAGCCCGGTTCTTTTATTTTAATTATATATATAAATATGTTCATAGATTGTTCAAACTTACCGTGATAAAATATAAATGGAATTTTATATCTTTTCATAGAGAATGGGGACTATGTATGAAAAAGAACTATAAACGTATATGCGCAGCGATTGTTTCAGCTGCTATGGTTGTTGGTAATTATATGCCACTTGTTAACTGGGCTGATGTTTTAAACCCAGCAAGTCAGTATAATTCAGAACTTACACCGATGACTGGACACTGGGATAAGGACCGCGGAGTTACTTTCGGAAATAACTCATTTACCTTTACTGGTGATACAACCAGTTCTATTGGTTCTTCTATTAAAATTACTGATGAGAATCTTATAGAAGCAATTCAGGATAAGAATTGTAAAGTTCCTGTTAGTATTCAGCTTTCAGGTAAGATGACATATCCAGATGGTATTAATGAAGGGGCTGATGTTAATGTAACCCTAGGTTTTGGTGCCACTGAGTCAGATGCGATTGATGATTTGACTCATCAGAAGAAGAGTGTTCTTGTTAATGGTGATAATACAATCGACTTTGAGGTTGCTGATATTCCTGCAGGAACTAAGTATATTTCTCTCACAATTGATGTTAATTATCCTGATGGAGCTGAGAGCTCTGTATTCGTATTGAATAATATTAGTACTAACATCATTGATAATGTTAAGCCTGGTCTTGTTTCAAATTATGATGATAGCAAGGCGGCATGGACAAACAAGCCAATCACTATCAAAGTTTCTCCAGACCTTGCTACTATGGAAAATGTTGATATTGATGCTATCTATGATTCTAATGGAGTAATGGTTTCTGATTCTTCAACATATGAGTTTGTTGTTGATGATGTTAGCGAGAATGGTGAATATTCATTCTATGCTGTAGACTATGCTACAAATGAATCTCAGATTCTTACAATCAATGTATCTAAGTTCGATAACGTTAAGCCAGAACATGCAACTACTGTTTCTGGTGATATTGATGTATGGGTTAATGACCCTGATAAAGCTTCAACAGCAATCCTTAACAGCATTACTCAGGATAGTGGAAGTCCAGTTTCATACAGATATACATTAGATGGAACAAAGCCTACTATCACTTCTTCAAAGGTTGAAGATAATAGAATTACAGTTTCTGATGAGGGTGAATACACTGTAAAAGTTTCAGTATTTGATGAAGCTGGTAATACAACTGATGAAGTTAAGACATTTAAGTTAATGTATGATCATACAGCACCTGAGTTTGCAACTAATTGTGTAGATAATGGTGATGGAACAATTACAATAAATGTTGATGCTACAGATAGCGTGTCTGGAGTATCTAAGATTTATTATGGACAGAGTTCATCTATCTCTGCTTATCCTGCTTCTGGTACTGAAGTTACAGATGGTAAGATTACAGTAGGAAATAAGGTAAATAAACTCTATATCTATGTTGAGGATGAGGCTGGCAACAAGACTCTCGAACCAGTGTCTCTCACATTTAAGCCTGTAATTACATGCGATAAGGATTCTATTGAAATTGAAGAGGATCAGCAGAATGAGAAGATTATCATTAATCTTTCTGATGATTCTACAGCAGGTGAGTGTACTTTTACTGTAACTGCTGATTCTGATGAAATTTTTGAATCTCTTCCTGTTACAGTTATAGACGATACATCTATCGCTATCGATTTAAATCTTATTAAGAACGCCAACACAGGAACTGGATATGTTACAGTTACTGTAAGTGTTGTTGATGCTGACGGTCAGAAGTGTGACAAGCCAGTTAAGATTCCTGTATATGTTGCTCCTGTAAATGACGATCCTGAATTTATTGATGAGAATGACCTTAATGATGCTGGAATGATTCCTGTTCAAGTTAGTGAAGGTGGTTCTGTAAATATTGATATTGGTGAATATGTTAAGGACGTCGACGAAGATACATTAACATTAAAGGACCTTAAGCTTGCTTCTGGTAAAGGTTCTGTTAGTAATGATGGACTTGTAATTACATATAAGCCTACAGCTAAGTGGTATGGTGAGTCTGTTATCGAAGTGGTTGTTGATGATGGTAATGGTGGTAGCCTCTCAGTAAAGATTCATGCCGATGTTGCTAATGAAGAAAATGAGCCAGTTGCTGTTGATGACAGTTATACAATAGATGAGGATCAGGAGAATATTCCTGCATTTGATGTTCTCGATAATGACTATGATGATGATATTATTGATGACATGGTAAAGAGCAGCTATTTGACTGTATCTCTTCCAAGTAATACATCAGCAGATGGTAACTCTATTTCAGTAGTTGATAATAAGATTGTTTATAAGCCTGCTGAAAACTATTACGGAGTAGATACATTTGAATATGAAATTACTGATGGAAAGTTTACATCCACATCTACAGTAACTGTTGAAGTGCTTCCTGTGAATGATGCTCCAATCATTGAGAATGTTCCATCATCTGTAGAGATTTCTGAGGATTCAGATGGTACTAATCCGGCTAACTCATTTACTATTAAAGTATCTGATGTTGATTCCCCATCCAGCCAGATTATGGTACTTGCTAAGTCAACAAATCAGGATTTGATTAAGAACTCAGGTGTAACTCTTACAAAGACTGATGACGGTGATTATAAGATTACTGTTGTTCCAGTTCCTGATGTATTTACAACCAAGTCAGGTGATGTATCAATTGAAGTTAAAGTATCTGATGGTAATACATCACGTACTTTCCTTATTCCTGTAACAATTACACCAGTTAACGATCTTCCTGTAGCTAATGATGATGATATGACAGGTAAGTGGATTTTGTTCGAGGGTAAATCATATCCATTAACAGGTTCATATCTTACAGATATCTTCGAGAATGATACTGATATTGATAGTCCACGTAGTTCATTTAAGATTGGTTCTATGACTATCACTTCAGGTCAGGGAACACTTGCTAAGAGTCCTACAGGCCAGTATGTTTATACTGCACCAAAGGATTATGGTGGAGATGTCTCTGTACAATACACAATACTCGATGATAATAATGGTGAATCAAATGCTGCAACATTTACATTCCATGTTCGTGAGGTTGATGATGCACCAACTCTTGTTTATGTAGAACCATCAAATCCAAACTTTGATGAGGATAGTAAAGACGGAATTATATTAACATTTAAGGTAGATGATGTTGATACACCTAATGATCAGCTTATTTTCTCATTTGGTTCTAGTGATTCTACTATTATCAATACAGATACTGTTTCTAAGTATTCATATGATCCTGAGACTGGAATATATAAGTTGCTTGTTAAGTCTATTCCTGAGGCAAATGGTGAGTGCGAGGTTACACTGACTGTTTCTGACGGATATACTTCTGTTGATTGTCCAGTTGTTGTTAAGGTTAATCCTGTACAGGATGCACCTGTTGCTGCTGATGATTCTTATGATGTATATTCTGGTGAGTCAATCTATATTATTCCAACATCTAATGATTATGATCTTGATGATGAGACTCTTACTATTATCTATGATAAGAGCATTGCTACATTGCCTGCAAATGGTGGTGAAATCGAGGCATACGAGCGTGGATTCCTTTATACAGCACCTACAGGTCTTACCGAAGGTACTACAGTGACAATGAAGTACTCTGTTACTGATGGAATTGACACTGCTGAAGCAGTTATTACATTTACAATTACTCCTGCACCAGATGATATGCCTTCTATTGATGCTCCAGCGACAAAGAAATTTAAGTATAATGCTGCATCTGATGTTAAGCAGTTCTCATTTACTGTAAGCAATCTTGATGCAAACGGAGTAGTTAATGTAGAGAGCAGAGATACTAATGTTATTTCTAATTGTTCAATTGTTGATGTAGTTGATAATGGTGATGGTACATCAACATATACATGTGCCCTTAATAATACTGTTAATGGCGAGCTCGTTATGGCTGGTAGAGCAATCATTGAAGTAACAGCTACAAACGAGAGAGGTATTACAGCTCGTAAGTATGTAGTAGTTACAGTAACTGATAAGAATACTCCACCAGAAGCTAAGGACTTTACAGTTACATACAATGAGAAGAGTGGTGGTTATACTATTACTCCTGCTCAGGTTCTTGCAGATGAGAATATTTATGATGCGGATGGAGATTCCATAAGCATTAATAATATTGCGCTTTCTGATACTCAGTCTTCTACACTTCCTGATAGAAGCTATTTGAAGAAGAATACAGATGGTTCATATACATTCTATCCTGTAGAGAATAATTTCTATGGTGATGTTAAGCTGACATATTCTGTTAAGGATAGCGTTGATATTTCTGATGATGCAACAATTACTTTGCACGTTGAGAATGTTGAAGATAAGCCATCTAGTGACGGAATCTGGCGTACAGTACCTAATGAGCCAAAGGCATTCTCTTCAATTACTAAAACACAGATAACAAACAGCTGTTATGATGTAGATAACTGGTACATTCCAGCAGGTGAAGAGAAGCAGAAAATCTATGTAGTTGGTTACGAGAATATCTCTCCTGAGTATGGAACAATTACATATGATGAAGCAACTGGTACATTTACATACACAAGACCAGATAATGCTTCTGAAGATACAAAGCCAAATGCTCATGCTACAGTTACAATGAAGGTGTACATTTCTAATACAGATGCTCCTATGAATTCTGTTGATAAGAGCACATGCGGAACATGTACAATTACTTTCTTTGAGAATTATTCAAGAATCGATATGGGTATCTCAACATGGACTGAGACTCCTGAGGATACTTCTATTACAAAGACATATAACTTTACAAGAGTGGACTTCCCATACCCAGTAACAATGAGCATTACTGGAAATAATCCAAGTCTCCATAAGGATATCGAGTATTCTACTGATCCGATTACTGGCAGTTCTTATACATTTAAGTATATTCCTGCTGATGATCAGTTTGGTTCTGAGACACTTACGGTTAAACTCACAGCAGAAGTAGATGGTAAGCCGGTTTCTTTCACAAGAAATATTACTGTTTATGTAACTCCAGTGAATGATATTCCAGTTATTGTTGGTGTAGAGCCAGATCCATTTACTGGATGGGAGATTGGAGAGGATGAAACTCAGACATTTATCATCGAGTATTATGAGAAAGTTGATAACGAGACTAAGCCACAAGACTTAATCTTTATTGCAGCTGTTACAAAGACAGATGAGGAGAATCCGGTTGCATTCACATCTGCTCTTAAGACAGAGATTCTCAGCATTGATGAGGATGGTAAGGTAACTGCTAAGGTTGTTATGCCTACAGTTCCAAATATCTATGGTGATGTTGAATTGACATTTACTGTAAGTGATGGTGATGCAACTGTTAAGCTTGTTTCTGCAGGTAAGGTTGTTGAGTCTGATGACCTTCCAGATGTTAATCCTGTTAATGTTCATGTTACAGAGGATATCCAGGTAGAGTTTAATCTTGATAACTATGTAACAGATATTGATACACCAATGAGCCAGGTTAAGTATAAGCTTTCTGGTGATGACGATAATGATGGTATTGTTACTACTGCAAATGGTTCAGTATTTACTATTGATTATGATACAGGTGCAGTAACTTATAAGCCTGCATTGAATTTTGATGGTGATCGCGATGCTGATACTATCGATGAGACTGTTAAGTATCAGGCTGGTTATATCGATAATAAGACAAATGAATGGGTATATAGTGAAGAGTCAATTAACATTTATATTGAGCCGGTAAATGATGCTCCATATATCTATGACCTTCCAACATATATTGTTGGTACAGAGGATCAGACTCCACCTTTGACTTTTGAATTTGAATGTTATGATGTTGAGCACCATGGTGACAATGAACACGAGAAGCTTAATATCTCATTTAAGAGTTCTGATGAAAGTATTCTTAAGTCTGAGGATATTTCATTTGTTAGAGATGAGTCTACGGGTAAAGTTACAGTTACTTGCCCAACTGTAAAAGATGCTTTTGGTACAGTAACTATTACTATTACTGCTATTGATGAGGAAGGACTTGAGAAGGAAGCAACAACAGATATTTTCTTCTCTCCAGTTAATGATGCGCCAGAGGTTGTAGCTATTGAGAAAACAGTTGCTGAGAATGTATCAGGTGCACCTACAAATGTAGTTGTTCATATCATTGATAGAGAAGATGTTAAGGATGCTGAGTCAGATGATTCAGAACTTATCCTTACAGTAGATATGCATACGGATAATGGTGGCCGTATCGTAAAACATAGCAATGGTTCTATCACTTATACACCAGCCCTTAATTGGAATGGTACAGATACATTTAAGTATACTGTTGCCGATCCACAGGGTGGTATTAGCGAGGAAACTATTTCTATTATTGTTACACCTATAAATACAGCACCAAAGCCTGCAGATTTTGCATTTACTATTGATGAAGGAAAGGCATATACAATTGCTGATCTTCTTGAAGGCTGTACTGACGTTGAGGTTGACGCGAATGAAAGTGGTAGCCTTTCTGTTGTATCTGTAACTAATACAGATGGTGTGGATGTAGAGAAATATATGAAACTTGTGGGTAACTCATTTACTTTCACAGGTCCAGATAACTCTACAAATGAGACTCAGGTTTTCCATTTCGATTACGTGGTAACTGATAACGACACTAATGTAGATCGTGGTACTACAGCAGCTACAGGTGTTGGACATATTACATTTACAGTAATTCCAACATTTGACCCTCCTGTAATCAAAGACGACGAGGATAGGAATAAAACTACAAACAGCACCTGGATTATGAACGAGGATGAGACTAAGTCCTTCTACGTATTGCTTTCCGATGATGATACAGATATCAGTAAACTTATGGTTACAGTAGAGTCTGATGGTCAGGCAAAGGGCCTTGTTCGAAATGCAGATATCGTTGTTACTTCTACTGAGCACGGAAAGTTAGTAACTATTAAGCCTATTGATAATGCTTATGGCGAGTTTACTCTTAAGCTTTCTGTAAGTGATAACTCTAATGAAGTTACACATGATTTTAAGGTAGTAATTAACCCTGTTAATGATCAGCCTACAGTATTTGGTAACGATATCGAGACTACAGAGGATATTCCTTATACAAATGGACAGCTTTCTGCAAAAGATATCGAGACAAAAGACGGATTTACATATGTACTTGTAGAGGATGCAGGTCATGGTGTGGTTACACTTGATAGTGCAACTGGTAAGTACACATATACTCCTGATAAGAATTATAGTGGAACTGATTCATTTAAGGTTGCTGTAAAGGATACAGGTGCTACATGTAATAATGACGGTATCCTTCAGTCAGAGGCTATTGTTATTAATGTAAACGTTTTACCTGATAATGATCCTCCTATTAGTGAGACATATAATCTGACTATTAATGAGTATCACGCAGGTGATGCAATTCCTGTTCTTAGTAAAGAACTTAAGGTTGATGACCCTGATCTTATTTACGGTGATGAGGTTACTGTTGCTATCACTACAAATCCTGCACATGGTGTTGCTGCATATGACAGTGCAACAAAGACACTTACATATACTCCAGCTGAGAATAATAACTATGATGTAGTTATCGTTCTTACATACACAGATAAGGCTGGTGAGACAGCAACATGTACTGTTAATGTTCAGATTGATCCAGTGAATAACAAACCTACTGGTAACGATGATAAGAACGGTAATGATGAATTTACAATAAAGGAAGATGCTGCTGAGAAGACATATGAAGTGCTTGATAATGATGATGTGGATACACTCCCATCTCTTAATCCTGCCACTGATATTCAGAAGCTTACTTTGAAGAGTGTTGAACTTCTCGGCACTTCTACTTGTGGTGTTGAAATTCTTGAAGTTAAGGATAATAAGATTAGCCTTAAGCCTGCAAAGGATGAGAATGGAGATATTTATGTTCAGTATGTAATGGAAGATGACCACGGTGAAGAGGGAACCTTCGTTGCACACTTCATTGTTGAGCCTGTAAATGATGCGCCAACAATTACTGCTATTAGCGATCAGAATGGTAAGGAAGATATTAAGATTGAAGGCGTTACTTTTACAATCGGTGATATTGATAATGATATTGCAGATCTTGATATTGAAGTTAAGTCTTCAAATGGAACACTCCTTCCTAAGGAAAATATTATCGTTAATGGTGATGGAGCAACCAGAACACTTACTCTTATTCCATTTACAGACGCTAACGGTTACTCAGATGTAACTGTTACTGTAAAGGATAAGGAGCCACTTAGTGCTTCCACAACATTTAAGGTTTATTTCGCTCCAGTAGATGATGAGCCTAAGTTCCCAGCTATCCCAGATGATGGCGAAACTGATGAGAATACATCAACTGTAGTTAATGTTCTTTATAATGACGACCCTGATAATGATTATGAGGGTGACTATAACCTTGAGATTTTGTCTGTAACTATTACAGAAGAGAGCAAGCAGCTTGCTAAGGATCTTGGCTACACAGATGCAGAGATTGCAGCTATGTTTACAATTGGTACTGCAGAGGTTACAGAGGAGGTAACTAACAGCGTAACTGGTAAGAAGGAAGAAGTTAAGGTTACAAGACCTGTTGTAGTATTTACACCTTCTAGCGATTGGACATCTGCAACTGAGCAGACTTTCGTTGCTGAATATGTAATGAGAGATGTTGATCATAATCCAATCGATCCTGATACATCAGATGAGCGAGTTTACAAGACAACAGTATCTGTTACAGTTAAGCCTGTAAATGATAAGCCAACTATCGATATTGATCCGCTTACAGTAACTTCTTTTGAGGATGCAACTGGCGACGATAGAGCAAAGGTTACAGTTACTGTTGATGACGAAGAGTGGCCTTCTTATCCAGGTCAGCCACTTAAGTTGGAAGTTGTTAAGATTGTTGAGACACCGGATGCAGATGATACAGCTGGTATTCCACTCCTTGACAAAGATGATGTTGAGTTGATTGATAACAATGATGGAACTTATACAGTAATTGTAAATACAAATCAGGATGAGCACGGTAAGGCTGATATTACTCTCAGAGTTACAGATCTTGACGGTAAGCCACTTTATGCTGAAAAGACATTTACAGTTATTATTACTTCTGTGCCAGATGAATTCAGCAATGGTAATGACACATCTTGGACAAATGAGGATACTGACAAGATTATCAATGTTCTTGCTAACGATAGTGTTGATGTTTCAACTCAGGGCGAGAAACTTAAGATTAATTCAGCAGGTTCTGACGTTGTAACTCATAGTGATTTGAAGACTGCTCATGGTGGAGAAATTTCTATTGTTTCTGTTGGTGGTGTAGACCATATTAAGTACACACCAAAGAAGGATTACTTTAACGATCAGAATGATGAGTCCACATGGGATTACTTCTACTATGAGGTAGAGGCTACAACTACAGGTGCAACAGCTGTATTTAAGGTTGTTGTAAATGTAAGACCTGTAAATGATCCTCCTAAGATTACGGTTCTTGAAGAAAGCTATTCAACTCCAGAGAAAACTGTAAAGACATTTACAGTTGAAGTATATGATGTTGATAATACATATGATGAATTGTCACTTTCTGGTACTTCTCTGAACAGCCGTATTGTTTCAAATAATGGTGGTATTGTCATTTCTGCTCCTGTACAGGGCGCAAATGCAAATACAGCAGTATTTACTGTAACAGTTACACCTTATAGAAAGTATAACGGCACTACTAAATTGACATTTGTAGCAAACGATGGTGCTCTTGATTCTGATCCTGCAGAAACACTATTTGTTGTAACTTCTGTAAATGATGCACCAGAACCTGAAGTAGCTGTTTATTCAGTAGATGAAGGCACTACTAAAAATATAGATGTACTCGCAAATGTTACTGACCCAGATATCGTGGCAGAGGTACCTGATGAGTTCCTTACTGTAACAGACTTTAAGTTATATCCAGTCGAGTACAACGGAGCTATGGTTGATGTAGGAACACTTTCAATCGTTGAGGTAAATGGTAAGTCAATGCTTAAGTTTACTCCAGCAGATGATTACATTAACTTCCATGGTGATCTTAAGTTCGATTATGAAGTAACTGATAATGGTGGTGGTGAAGGCATCGCTAAGGCTATTTCTGTATGGTGTAATGGAAATACACTTACAGTAAATTCTGTTAATGATAAGCCTGAAGCAAAGGATATTACTTTCCCAGCATTTAATGAGGACCCTACAACACAGCCTGTGACATATGACATCACAGCGGGTGTTGATATGTCTGATGTAGATCTTAAGGAGACTATGGAGAAGTCAGCTGGTGCATATGATGAGAATGAAGTTCTTACAGCCAAGCTGATGTCTAATGCTCCAGCTGAGGCAGGTACAGTAAAGATTGTTAATAATCAGATTCAGTACACACCAAAGCTTAACTACAATGGAACATTCTCAGTAACATATCAGGTAACTGATAAGGCAGGTGCTAAGTCTGAAGTTAAGACAATTTACTTCACTGTAAATCCAATTAACGATCAGCCAAAAGCTGAAAAGACTGAGTATACAACTGATGAGGGTGAGAAGCTCGATATCACAGTAGGTGAGATGGCATCTGATGTAGATGTTAAGACAAACCTTGTAGCTGAGGATGATAAGCTCTCATTCGTATCAGTAACAATCGATGCTGCTTATGCAGACCTCGGAACACTTGAAGTTGACCCAGTTGATCCAACAGTAATTCACTGGGTACCAGCTGATAGTGCAATTAACTACAATGGTATTGTTACATTTAAGGCTGTAATTACAGATGACGGTAGCAAGCAGGGTAATGGTAATACAGATTTGACAGTGGAAATCCCTGGCAAGATTACAATTAAGCCTGTAAACGATCCACCAGTAGAGGTTGATAAGAATCTTGAAGTTGATGAAGGTGAGACACTTGTAATTGACATTAGCGATCTTGCAACAGATGTTGATGTTGATACAAATGCTGATTCACTTAAGATTACTGAAGCTGCGCTTAACGACGAGTACAAGGATTATGGAACATTTAAGGTAAGTGATGATGGAAAGTCAATTACTTATACTCCTAATACTGAACACGAGAATTTCCATGGAACAATTAAGTTCACAGCAACTATTGTCGATAATGGAAAGGCTCAGGGCGGAACAAATGGTAATGCTACTCTCATAATTAGTGATAGAGAGATTAAGGTTGTTTCTGTAAATGATAAGCCAACTGCAGAGAAGGTTGTTTCTGACAACTATGCTGAGGACTGTGCAGAGCAGACAATCGATATTAATGATTATGTCGATGATGTTGATGTGACTGGATATCATGGAACAGTAGATCCTGCTGATAAGCTTACTATTACAGCTGACTGGACAGATCTTCCAACTGGTGCAGAGATTCTCTATATCGATGCAAATGGAATACTTCACTTTAAACCTGCTAAGGACTTTAATGGTACAATTACTGTTTCTTATACAGTAACTGATGCTTATAATGAGTCCGCGACAAATGATATCGTTCTCCGCGTTGAAGCTGATAACGATGAGCCAGTTGCTAAGGATGCTGCATTCAAGGCAACAGAGGATAAGGTTCCAGAATACTTTGATCTTGATGATTACATTTCAGACGTAGATGGTGATGACCTTACAGCTGTGCTTGTAGGTGATGTACCTGACGGACTTAATGTAGTAATTAAGGATAATAAGGTATATTTCACACCTGACCTTAACTATAACGGTAAGTTTGAGATTTCTTACAAGGTTATTGATGATGGTGCAGGAAAGCTCGAGTCTGACGTGAAGACTATTACTATCACAATCGAGCCAGATAATGACGCCCCAGTGGAAGCAAAAACCACTTTCGACGCAGTTGAGGGAAAGACAAAGACTATTGATGTGAACGAAATTGCATCTGACGTTGATGTTAAGACTAACCTCGTTGCTAAGGATGATGTCCTTGCTTTCGTATCTGTTGCACTTGATGACAAGTATAAGGATTATGGAACACTTGAGGTAACTGATGACAATACTCTTACATGGACACCAGCAGATGAGTATAAGAATTACTTTGGTGACATTACATTTACTTGCGTGGTAACTGATGATGGTGCTCATCAGGAGTATGGCAATAAGAATCTCCAGACAACTATTGCTGGAACAATTAAGATTGCTTCTGAAAATGATGCTCCAGCTGCTAATGCAATTCAGATTACAACAACTGAGGATTCAGGTCTGGTAACATATCCAATTACAATTGGTGTAGATATTTCTGATGTGGATCTTAAGGAAACAATGCAGAAGTCTGGTGGTGCATATGATCCTAATGAGTCTCTTAAGACATATATCTCTCCTTATACATCTGTTGATCCAACAGTTGGTACAGTAGAGATTAAGGATAATGTAATCTATTACACACCAGCACCTGATTACAACGGACAGTATGTATTTACTTACGTTGTAGAAGATGCTTATGGAGCTATAAAAACAAATGCTGTGCTTCTTACAGTAACTCCTGTTAATGATGCACCTACAATGAAGAAAGATACATTCGAAGTTGATGAAGGTGAGTCACTTGATATTAATGTGGATGATATTGCACAGGATAAGGATATGCCTTCTGCTACATCTCCTAAGGATAAGCTTAGCTATGAATCTGTAACAATTGATCCAGATTATGCAAAGTATGGAACAATTGAGATTGTTGATGATGTAACAATTAGGTACACTCCTAACCCTGGTTACGAGAATTACAACGGCATAATTAAGTTTACTTGCGTAGTAACAGATAATGGTGAAGAGCAGCAGTATGGTAATACTAATTTGTCAGTAGAAATCCCTGCTACTATTACTGTTAAGCCTGTAAATGACGCACCAGTAGAAGTAGATAAGGACTTTGATGTAGATGAGGGTGAGAGCTTGACAATTGATATCAAGGATCTTGCTACAGATGTGGATATCGATACAAATGGTGATGTTCTTACAATTATCGATGTTTCACTTACAGATGAGTATGCTGATTTTGGTGATATTAAGATTAGTGACGATGGTAAGTCTATTACATATACACCTAATTATGAGCATGAGAACTACCATGGAATCGTTAAGTTCAATTGTTCTATCACTGATAATGGATCTGCTCAGGGCAATAACAACGTCAATAAGATTCTTGTTATTACTGATAGAGAGATTACGGTTAATTCTGTAAACGATATACCAACAGCTACAAAGGTTGTTGAGTCTCTCCCAGAGGATTCTGTTGATTATAAGATCGATATGAACAAGTATGTAGACGATGTTGACCTTACAGGTGAGCGTGGAACAGTAGATCCTGATGAGAAGCTTACTGTAACTCTTGATGATGATACGGATTATGCAAAGGTATCTATTGATGCTAATAACATTCTCCATGTCACACCAAAGCCAAACTATAATGGTGTAATCAAGCTTCATTACACAGTAACTGATGCTTATGGTGAAGTTGCTAAGGAGGAGATTGAACTTACAATTACTCCTGAAGATGACGACCCAACAGCTGTGGATGACGAAGAGACTACTTTGGAGGATACACCAGTAGATATTATCGTTCTTAAGAATGATTCTGATACTGATAGTGATCCGGATCTTAACTTGGATCCAAACAAGACAATCAACACTGCTGGACTTAAGGTTATTTCTGTTGATAATGATGACACTGTAAGCAAGTCACTTACGCTTACAACAGCTAATGGTGGTACAGTTGCTGTTAATAGCGATAATACAGTAACTTATACACCTGCTAAGGATTACTTCGGAATCGATACATTTAAGTACACTATCGAGAATGAGGATGGTCTTACTGCTACGGCAACAGTAACTGTTACTGTCGAGTCTGTTAACGATGCTCCTACAGCTGAAGCTATCGAAGAGGAGACAGATGAGGACACAACATTGAAGATTAATCTTAATGATTATATTGATGATGTGGATCTCGTTCTTGACGGAAATGAGAAGCTTGTTTGCACAATCGTTTCTTCCGATGATGATAGCTGCGTAAGTATTGATGAGAATAATAATCTTACATATGTTCCTGTAAAGAACTTCCATGGAACATTTAACATTACTTACAAAGTAACAGATGCTTATGGCGAGACAGCTGAGAATACAATTACTATTACTGTTAATTCTGTAAATGATGTTCCAGTTGCTAATGATGACGAAGCAGAGGTTATTTCTGGAAATACAGTAGTTGTTGAGCCACTCCTTAACGATACTGACGAAGATGAAGATGCAGTTCTTTCTATCGTTCCAGACAGCTTCAAGGGATCTGTTCCTGGTGCTAAGTTCGAGTATGATCCAGCAACAGGTAAGTTTACATATACAGCACCAGAAGACTTTGTTGGTGTTGATGAGATTGAATATACATTGACAGATGAGCATGGTGCTACTGATGTTGGTGTAATAAGAATTAATGTAACTCCTGCTGACTACACTATCGTTGTAGAGCCAGAGGTAGACTTTGGTAAGGTTAATGACCAGTACGTTGAAGCTCCAGAAGGAGTTGAAGTAACAATTACTAATAAGGGTAATAAGCCAGTATTTGATATCAGTATTCCTGAACTTGAGAATTATGATGTTTCTGGTGATATTCCTACAAGCCTTAAGCCAGGAGAGTCCTTTAAGGTTGTTGTAACACCTAAGTTAGGTCTCCCAGCAGGTGACTATAGCACTGAACTTGTTGTTAAGACACACAAGAGTCAGGCAACTACACCAATCTCTTTTGAGATTATTAAGACTTATAAAGTAACTGTTATTACAGATGCTGGTTCAGATGCAACACACATTGCTGGATTCGAGGATATTGTCGAGGCAGGTACTGACTATTCAGTTAAGTTCACTGTTAAGGATGGATATTCTATTAAGGATGTAAAGGTTAATGGCGTATCTAAGGGTGCAATTAATGAATATACAATCGTAGCTATTGATTGTGATACAGTTATCGAAGTTATTACTGCTAAGAAGGCTGTAGTATCTACAGGAGAAGAGACTGATAACAATAGCGTACTCGGTTGCATCTTTATTGCTACAGCATTGGCAGGCGTTTCTCTTAGAGTATTTAAGAGAAAGAATGAGAAGGTTGAAGACTAATATAGTCCAATCTTAATTCTTGTTGTAATTTTAGACATCCGCTTCAGAAATGAAGCGGATGTTTTAATTGATAAGAAAGATAAACAATATATTAACGAGATGCACATTGTTGTTACAGTTGTAGAGTGTGTCGTGTCGCTATGTTGTGAGATCCCGGGTTGTCAGAATATGGCGGCTCGGGACTTTTTTGTTTATAAACGCTCTTTGTATTATTGTTCTGTACGTTTAATGGGACTTGTAAAAACGGCTGTTATGTTATAATTGTACGGTAATGATTTATTATGGGGGTTAATATGGCTCGTAAGTCAGATTACGGTAACGACAGTATTTCCATGCTGAAGGGCGCCGACAGAGTTAGAAAAAGACCTGCGGTTATCTTCGGTTCTGATGATTTGGAAGGATGTATTCATTCCTTCTTCGAGATTCTCTCTAACTCTATCGATGAGGCGAGAGAGGGTCATGGTAAGCAGATTATAGTAACAAGATTTAAGGATGGATCTCTCCAGGTAGAAGACTTCGGACGAGGAATCCCTCTCGATTACAATACTAAGGAAGAGCGTTATAACTGGGAGCTCGTATATTGTGAGCTTTATGCTGGTGCTAAGTATGATAATAATGCAGCAGGTGACTATGAGTATTCTCTTGGTCTTAATGGTCTTGGTGCATGTGCTACTCAGTACTCTTCTGAGTTCTTCGAGGTTACAGTATTCAGAGATAAGACAAAGTACTCACTTTCCTTTAAGAAAGGTGAGCCTGTTGGCGAGCTTCAGAAGGAGCCTTATCGTTTCCTGAGAACTGGTACTATTCAGAGATGGAAGCCAGATCCAGAAGTATTTACAGATACAGTTGTTCCTTATGAGAGACTTAGAGATATTGTTAAGAAGCAGTCTGTAGTTAATGGTGGTATTGAATTCATTCTTAAGGATGAGACTACCGGTCAGGAGGAGACATTCCTTTGTCCTAATGGTATTACAGGTTACTGTGAAGAGATATCTGCAATGAAGGGCTTTACAGAGCCATATTTCTTCGAGGGCGAAGGTAAGGGCCGTGACGCCGATGACAGACCAATTTATAACGTTAAGGCTCAGATTGCATTCTGTTTTAATAACGAGATTAATGAACTTCAGTATTTCCATAACTCCAGCTTCCTTGAGAATGGCGGTTCACCTGACCGAGCTGTTAAGAATGCTTTCCTTTACAGCATTGATAAAGAGATTAAGGCAAGAGATAAGTATAAGGGTAATGAGTCCAAGATTAAGTTCGAGGATATTCAGGATTCTCTTATCCTCGTATCAAGTACATTCTCTACTCAGACATCATATGAGAACCAGACAAAGAAGGCTATTAATAACAAGTTCGTTCAGGAATTTATGAATGAGCTTATTAAGCATAATCTGGAGATTTGGTTTATCGAGAATAAGGCACTTGGTGATAAGGTTGTCGAGCAGGTTCTCGTTAATAAGCGTTCCCGTGAGAATGCTGAGAAGGCTCGTATTAACATCAAGAAGCAGCTCACAGGTAAGATTGATATTGCGAATAAGATTAAGAAGTTCCATGACTGTAAGAGTAAAGACTCTGGTATTAGAGAGCTTTACATCGTAGAGGGTGATTCCGCGATGGGTTCCATTATTCTTGCTCGTAACTCTGAGTTCCAGGGTGTTATGCCTATCAGAGGTAAGATTCTTAACTGTCTTAAGGCTAATGATGCACAGATTTTTAAGAGTGAGATTATCACTGACCTTATTAAGGTTCTCGGTTGTGGTGTAGAGCTTAAGAATAAGCATAGTAAGGATATGTCAGCGTTTAATCTTGATCAGCTCAGATGGAACAAGATTATTATCTGTACCGATGCCGACGTAGACGGATTCCAGATTAGAACTCTTGTTGCTACTATGATTTACAGACTTGCTCCAACTCTTATTGAAGAGGGATATGTATATATCGCTGAGTCTCCTTTGTTCGAGATTACAGCTAAGGGCAAGGGTAAGAACGCTAAGGAAGAGACATACTTCGCTTATAGTGACAAGGAGAAGGCTGATATCGTTAAGACTCTTGAAGGTCAGACACTTACAATTCAGCGTTCTAAGGGTCTTGGTGAGAATACTAAGGAGATGATGGCTCAGACCACTATGAATCCTAAGTCCAGAAGACTTATCAGAGTTACTCCTGATGATGCCAAGAGAACTGCAGAAGTATTTGATCTTCTCCTTGGAGATAACCTTGATGGACGTAAGCGTCATATTGAGGAAGATGGTCATATGTATCTCGAGATGCTCGATTTGAGCTAATCTCAATTATCTGAATGAATATATATTAGTGGAGAATAATAATGGCTAGAAAAAAGAAAGACGAGAATGAGAAGTCTTTACTAACAGATAGTTTTACAGATGCATCTATTGCTGATGCGCCAATTGAGAATCAGTCCATCATTGATATGCTGGAGAAGAACTACATGCCTTATGCCATGTCAGTTATTGTATCTCGTGCGATTCCTGAGATTGATGGATTCAAACCTTCTCATCGTAAGCTTCTTTACACAATGTATAAGATGGGACTTATGTCCGGTAATAGAACTAAGTCTGCTAACGTAGTTGGTCAGACCATGAAGCTTAACCCTCATGGTGATGGTGCTATCTACGAGACAATGGTTCGTATGACACGTGACAATGAGTCACTTTTGCATCCATACGTTGATTCTAAGGGTAACTTTGGTAAGCAGTATTCCCGTGATATGGCTTATGCTGCTCACAGATATACAGAGGTAAGACTTGAGAAGCTCTGTGAGGAGATTTTTAAGGGCCTTGATAAGGATGCTGTAGACTTTGTTGATAACTATGATGGAACAATGAAGGAGCCAACACTTCTTCCTGTTACTTTCCCATCTATTCTCGTTAACAGTAACCAGGGTATTGCCGTTGGTATGGCAAGTAATATCTGTTCCTTTAACCTTAAAGAGGTATGTGAAGCAACTATTGCTTACATGAAGGATTCAAATGCAGACTTGCTCTCTATTATGCCTGCACCTGATTTCTCTGGTGGTGGAATTATCCTTTATAACCGTGACCAGATGGAGAAAATCTACGATACAGGTAGAGGTTCTATTGTTATCCGTTCTAAGTATGAGATTAACAAGAAAGAGAACAGTATCGAGATTTCTGAGATTCCTTATTCTACATCTGTAGAGCAGATTATCGAGGGTATTATTGACCTTGTTAAGTCTAAGAAGATTTCTGAGATTAATGACGTTCGTGATGATACTGACCTTAATGGTCTTAAGATTACTATTGAGTGTAAGAGAGGTACAGACCATGAGGCTCTCATGACAAAGCTCTTTAAGCTCACTACTTTACAGAGCACTTTCGGATGTAACTTTAATGTTCTCATTAACGGTAATCCAAAGGTTCTCGGTGTTAAGTCTCTTATTAGCGAGTGGCTTACATGGAGAAGAGGATGTCTCACAAGAGAGCTTAGATATGACCTTGGTAAGAAGAAGGATAGACTCCACCTGTTAGAAGGTCTCGAGAAAATCCTCCTCGATATCGATAAGGCTATTGCCATTATCCGTAATACTGAACTTGAGGAAGATGTAGTTCCTAATTTGATGAAGGGATTCTCCATTGATGAAGTTCAGGCTGAGTATGTTGCAGAGATTAAGCTCCGTAATATCAATAAGCAGTACATTATTAAGCGTATTGCTGATAAGGAGAAGCTTGAGAGTGAGATTGCTGACCTCGAGGATATTCTCTCCAAGCCAAAGAGAATCGATAAGCTCATCGAAGAGACTCTCAAGGATGTTGCTAAGAAGTATGGTCAGGAAAGAAAGACAGAGATTGTCATGGGCGATACTGTAGAAGAGTTTAAGCCTGAGACAATGATTGCTGACTATAGATGTCATCTTATGCTTACAAGACATGGTTATCTTAAGAAGATGACTATGCAGTCTTTGCGAAATGCAGGTGAGCTTAAGATTAAGGAAGAGGATGAGATCTTCGTTGACATCGAATGTGAGAACAGAAGTGAGATTTTGTTCTTCACTAATAAGTGTAATGTTTACAAGGCAAAGACTTATGAGTTTGCTGACAATAAGCCAAGTGAATTTGGTACATATCTTGCCAATTCTTTGGATATGGAAGAGGACGAGAAGGTAGTTTACATGCACGTAACTACAGACTATAAGGGTAACTTTATCATTGGATTTAAGAATGGTAAGGCTGCTCAGTTCCCTGTAAATGTATACGAGACAAAGCAGAATCGTAAGAAGCTTATTAACGCATTTAGTAATATTGCTGAGGCTGTTTCTTTCCTCTGGCTCGCAGAAGGAGAGGACCCAGATCTTGTTGCTAGAAGTAACCTTAAGAAAGCAGCTGTATTTAAGTCATCACTTATCCCTGTTAAGACAACAAGAACAACACAGGGTGTTCAGCTTCTTGTTTCCAAGAGAGGTTCTGAAATGACTGAGATTGCTACACTTGCAGAGGTAGGAATTAATGATCCTGAGTATTACAGAGTAAGAAGAATTCCTGCAATTGGTTATTACATTAAGGAAGATTCTTTTGAGAACAAGCAGATTGGTCTCGAATTGTAATTGAGGTGTTTATTGAATAGATGAATTTTGGTCAAAATAGTATTTTTGATTCATATGAACGTAAGGCTAAGAAGGATTGGGGCAATTTAATTGCCGCAATTCTTTGTCTTGTTGTGGTTGCTATGCTTACTGCTACAGTTGTTTGGCTTAATATTGTTCATAAAGAAGAGGAAACTATTATTCCAGAATTTATTCTTGCTCTTGATGAAGGCCGTTATGATGATGCACTCGAGATGTATCGTCATACTCACGACATGGTAGTTGCCGCTGATCCTGAATCTATCGCTGAAGTTGAAGAACAGACTGAGATTATGGGAGAGATGGAATCCATTGTTAATGAGAGACTCATTTCTATTGAGAATCTCGTAAGAACTGAAAGATATGTATTATCTAACAAAGATCTTCAGTTTATGAATGAGATGGAGGAGCTTACATCATCTCAGATTTCTTCATGGCTTCGTGAGATCTGTGAGGATTTTATGTTGGGTAAGATACAGAAGCCAGATGTTATCTTTATTTTTGATCAGATGATTCAAATTGGTAATGTATCCGCATCAGCTACTCCATTGCTTCAGGAGATTGAGGTTATAGAGATGGCCGCTGGTGACGTTCAGAGTGCAGAGAAGGATTATATTAATCTGGATTACATCAGTTCTGTTCAAAAATATACAGCTATTACTAATAACTATGAGGGTTTCGTATATGACTTTTCTCAGGATCGAATTACTGAGATTAAGGAAGTAATGTATGAGCCAATGCTTTCTGCGGGTGAGCACATGCTCGATACTAACAAGTATTATTCAGCAGAAGAATTACTTTCAGATATGGCAGTTATTTTCCCTGATGATTCTAGAATTAATAACGATTTGTATGAAGCAACTTCTCATACAACTGCAGTTACAACATATAGAGGAACAGTTCAGGTTATTGCAGTACGACCATTGATTGCAGCTGACGATCGAGCATCTGGTGATCTTGGTCTTTACCTAACTCCTAGTCAGTTCTCCAGAATTCTGGAAGAACTATACAACAATAACTACGTTCTTGTTGATGCTGAGACAATGGCTGATCAGAAGGAGCCTAACTTTATTACCGAAGTCGATTTAACTGTTCCAGAAGGAAAGAAGCCTGTAATTATAGTTATTGAGCCATTGGACTATAGTGTTCTTAACTACATGACAGGTAGCTGTAGCCGACTTATTCTTAATGAGCAGGGACAGATTTGTGGTGAATATACAGATGCCAAGGGACAGATAGTAGTTTCTAGACATGCTGAGAGTATTGGTATTCTTGATGAATTTGTAGAGAATCATCCAGATTTCTCATTTAATGGTGCTAAGGGTGTCATCTCTATTTGTGGTAATGAATCTTTCTTTGGTTATGTTGTATCTCAGGAACAGGCTGAGACAAGAGCTACAAACTGTGAGTCTATCGGAAGAACGGCACCTAAATTTACGGATGCAGATATTGAGACTAATCGTGCCACTGTAAAGACTATTACGGAGAGCCTTCAGGATAATGGATGGAGATTTGCTACAAGCACTTATGGCAATATTAATGCTTATGATTCTGATATGGAGACTATTGTTAACGATACATCTAAGTGGATGTCACAGATTGAACCATTAATTGGTGATGTTCATATTATTAATTATCCTGGTGGACATTATATCTATGGTACTGATGAGAGAGCTGAATATCTTAAGAACAATGGATTCAGGATTTTCCTTGGAATGGGAACCCAGCCTTATCACATTTATGGTAATAACTATCTGTACTACGACAGAATGATTGTTAGTCAAACTTCTATGGGTAATACGGATTTCAGTGAGCTTTTTAATGTAAATTATGTTCTTTATGGTGCACAGGACCCAGAACCAGAAGATAATGCGGATGTTCCAGAAGATGGAAACAACAATTGAAGATAATGTTAAAATTATATTGCAATTCCCATTTCGGTGGATAGAAACCTAAAAAAACTATATAATATTTTATAAGTTATGTTTGGAGGATGAGTATGGCTAAGAATAAAATTGATAGATTATCACAGTATACACAGGAAAAGCCTATTTTATGGAATGACCGTAAGCGTTATTTTGGACTTCCAATTTCCTTCACAAGATATAGCTTTGATGAAGATAAGTTTTATTCCAACATCGGACTTTTGAAGACTGAGAAGAATGAGATTCTTCTTTACAGAGTTCTTGATATCAAGTTGGTAAGAACATTGGGACAGAAGATTTTCGGTGTTGGTTCAGTTGTTCTTGTTACAGCAGATAGAACATCACCAGAGTTCCATATTAAGAATATCAAGGATTCAGAGAGAGTATATAAGTCTCTTAGTACAATTATCGAGAAAGAGCGTGATGAGAAGCGTGTTCTTGGTAAGGAGATGTTCGGAACAGCTGGTCATATTGATGATGGATGCATCGATGGCCATATTGATGGAATTTAATCAGTAATAGAGGTTAGTTAGTGGAGACACGTTTAGATAGATACGAAGGTTCAAGAACCAATAAGATACAGCAGCTTCATGATTTGATCATGGAGTCAAAGCGTATTGTATTTCTTGGTGGTGCAGGCGTATCTACTGAGAGTGGTATCCCAGACTTTAGAAGTGGTGACGGACTTTATAATCAGGATACAGGTAAGAACTATAGAGCGGTTGATGTAGTTTCTCGCTCTTTCTTTGATAAGCATCCTGAAGAGTTTTATGATTTTTATAAGACTAAGCTTATCTACCCAGATGCTAAGCCTAACAAGGCTCATAAAGCTCTTGTAAGACTTGAGAAGCATGGTAAGCTTTCTGCAATTATTACTCAGAATATCGACAGACTCCATCAGGATGCTGGTTCCAAGAAGACTATCGAGCTTCATGGATCTGTTTTCCATAACCATTGTATGGATTGTAATAAGAGATTCAGTACTGAGTATCTCGTAGCCCAGGAAGGTGTTCCTAGATGTGATAGATGTGGTGGTATTGTTAAGCCAGACATCACTCTTTATGAGGAAGATCTTAATCATGAGAAGATTGATGCAGCTATTAAGGCACTTAAGAAGTGTGACCTCCTTATTATCGGCGGTACATCTCTTACAGTTTATCCAGCTGCTACATTTGTTCAGTTTATTAAACACAACAGAGTAGTTATCATTAATAAGAGTTCTACATATCTTGATTTGTCAGCTATGCTCACAATTCACGATAGCATAGGCTATGTCCTTGATAATGCTATTCCTAAGCGTTGGCCTAAGGAGACACCTAAGAAGAAGACAACTACAAAAAAGAAGGATCAAGATGCAAAATAAAACATTCTATAGTTCAGCACAGGCTGAGTATACGAAGGAGTTAGAAAGTGTCAGGGGACGTAATCATAGATTGAGTCTGCTGAGACTTCTTTTTTTCGTGCTAATTATTGTTACATTAATCGTTGGATTTAAGCTTAAACTTGGTGCACTGGCGTACGTAGCTCCAGTTATCATGTTCTCTGTTTTTGTGATGCTTTGTGTAAAGCACGGCAAGTCCCAGAGAAGAGAAGTGCACCTTGTAAATCTTATTGACGTTAGTGGCAGATATGTTAGCAGAATAGATGGTAATTTTCGTGAATTGACAGATAAGGGTGAGGAGTTTGAGGTGCCTGGTCACGATTATGCGGGTGACCTTGATGCTTTCGGAAACGTGTCGCTTTTTGCTCGTTTTAATGTAAGTGCTACTGCATGGGGAAGAGATACTTTCGCACGCGCACTTCTTGGTCGCACACGTGGTTTGACTAATTCGCAGATAAAGGCGCGCCAGGAGGCAGCTAAGGAATTTATGGCTATGCGCGAAATGCTCATGGAGTACGAAGCAACCGCCATGGAAGGCAAGTCCAAGAAAATGCCTAGTGCGCTTATCGAGTTGAGTTCTAGTGGTAAGCCATTTTCTAAGGTTCATTCAATTAGTTTGAAACTTTTGCCTGTTTTGTGGCTAATACCTGTAGTTCTTTTTATTGTGGGCAACAGATTTGCTAGTGGAAGCATCCTTCTTGTAGCTATTTTTAACCTTATCGTCTGGTTCCTTATGGGAGGGGCTTATGGTGAGATGCTTAAGGCTGTGGATGGTATTACTAGACAGGTAACTTCTATTTCCAATCTTTATGAGATTCTCGAGAACACTGAAGTTAATTCAGAACGTCTTAAGAATTTAATAAAGGGTGGAGCTAAGGATGATCGTAAGGCTTCAGTAGGCCTGCAGGCTTTGTCCAAAGCTTGCTCTTATGCCAGACTTAGGGAGCAGCCTATTTTGGCTTTGATTTTGAATTCTATTTATCCATATGATGTTTTGTGTGGTCGTAAGTTTAATGACTGGGCACTTAAGTATGGTGAGGAACTTAGAACCAGCATTGAATGCCTTGGTGATATTGAGTGTCTTATGTCTTGTGCCTGTGTGGGTATAGTTTCCAAAGAATATGCATTCCCAGAGTTTGTTGATTGCGAGATGAATTCTCCTAAGAACGCTTATTTTGAGGGTGAGAATATTACTCATCCGCTTATTGATCCTACTAAGGTTGTGTCCAATTCAATCACACTTGATGGTACCACAGCTCTTATTACTGGTTCAAATATGTCTGGTAAGACTACTTTGATTAGAACTGTTGGAATATGTTCTGTTCTTGCTTATATGGGAGCTCCTGTTCCAGCTACTAAGGTTGTTCTTGGTCGTATGAGAATTATGTCTTCAATGAGAATAGTTGATAGTATCGAGGAACAGATGAGTACATTCCGCGCTGAGCTCGTAAGAATCGCAGGTATCGTGAAGGCAGCAGACGAGAAGATGCCTATGCTTTATCTTATTGATGAGATTTTCCGTGGTACTAATTCAAAGGATAGAACAGACGGTGCAATGACTGTTCTTACTAAGCTTGGCCAGCCATATATTATCGGAATGATGACTACTCATGACTATGCTCTTTGCGATATGAGTAAGACACAATTGGCGAACATTGTTTATTATCATTTCTCTGAGAAGTATGACGATGAGGGTATATCCTTTGATTACAAACTACAAAAGGGTATTTCCATGGAAAGTAATGCTGCATTTTTGATGAGGTTAGTTGGAATAAAATAGCCATATTTGTTAAGAAAATATTCATAATTGTGGCGGAATTTTGTTTGCTACAAATAATATAGTTTTATATAATAATTTAGTATGGAGATTAGGTGTTTAGAAGCGTATAAGTCAATCATTGTTGACTATTCCATAATTCGAGAGTTTGGGGGAACTTCTCTTTTCAGAGATTTTCTTGATATTGTTGTCTCTACTAATAAGGATGTATACGTAAGTAAGTCTTTTAAGCTTCTCCATTATTGTGTTATTCACCAGGCAGATAGAAAGTATGCATATGTAGCAGATGCTATGCGTGATTTTTGTGCTGTTTTGCTTCCTAATAGACAGCTTCATTCCGTACAGGCTACAGATACAGTAGAATTTCTTGATAAGGTTAAGGATGTGGAGAATGCATGTCTTGTAATTACAGAGCATTCTATTTTTACTAAGAGAATCCTTGATTTAAAGCCTGATTTTAAGGGTGATATTTGTGTAATTAGTAAAGCTGGTTGTGAGATTTATAACGGAGTTGAAGATCTCGTAGCTAATTTGCCAGTTCCTGTAATCAGCCCACTTGCTTCTGTTAATAAATATCTTGATGCACCTGTTTACTGTAACGTTGGTGATGAAGTTCAGACTGGTCGTAAGACAACAGTTACTCTCACAAAGCGTATTAGCAGCGGTGCTGAGGGAATGGTATTCAATACAGATAATCCTAAGGTAGTAGCTAAGATTTACCATAAGGGCGTAATCACACCACTTAGATGGAGTAAGTTGCAGCAGATGGTTTCCATGGGTATCAATAGTGTTGGTATCTGTTGGCCACAGGATCTTATCTATTATAGAAACGTACCGGTTGGATATACCATGATTATTGGTAAGGGTCGTACACTTGGTAACGTTTTTGATGGCCCTGATGCTATTACTAATAGTTTTCCAGAGTGGAAGAGAAGTGATATTGTAGACACTCTTATTGACCTTATCGAGAAGTATTTATATTTGCATATGCACGATATTATTGCTGGCGATATTCAGATGAAGAATGCTTTGCTTTATTCTTCCAATTCTGTTTACCTTATCGATATGGATTCAGTTCAGGTTGGTAATCTTCCTTGCCCTGTAGGAACTGAGGAATTCACAGATCCTGCTTTGTGGGGGCAGAACTTCTCTGGTTTCTTAAGAAAGCTTAAGGACGAGGATTATTCCATCGCTATGTTAGTATTCTCCATTCTTTTCTGTGGATTACATCCATATGCTACAAGAATGGGTGCTGAGACACTAAGAGAAGAGATTCTCGAGAAGAACTTCCCATATCTCCTTGATAATTCTTCTGATGAGCACATTCCTAGAGGTGGTTATAACTACATTTGGGAATATCTTCCAGAGCAGATTAGAACAATGCTCTACGGTGTTTTCAAGGAAGGTAAGAAGTACGAGGCAATTGTCTGGTATGAGGCAGTTGTAAACTATAAGGAGATGCTTACATCTCATAAGTTTGAAGATGAGGAAGCTTATAAGGTTTTCCCTAAGATGGATTATAAGCCAACTATTGAGACTCCAGAGCAGACAGCGGAAGTGCTTAAGAATGCATCATATAAGTCTCGATTCAGTGGCCTTAACAGTGCTGTATATCAGCCAGCCCCATTGGTAAACCCTAACGCTAACAATGCAAATACAGCAACTAGTGGTGTAGGTTCTGGTGCAGGCGCAGCATCTAGTCCATTTGCTCCAAAGAAGACTACATCTCCATTTGCTATTAATACTCCTGATGCATTTGCAAAGAAGGAAGAGAATAGCCCATTTGTACCTAAGGGTGCAGCTCCTAGTAATAGTGGTGCAAAGCCTGTTACTCCACCTGCAGGCAATAAAGAAGAAGAGAAGGGTGGATTATTAGGAAAATTCAAGAAAGGCCTTTTTGGCTGATATCTGGAGGAATAAGTGATGGCAGAGGCATTTAGCGCAGCAGATTTTGGAAATAGTACTAAGAGAAGACTACCAATTTGTTTTTGTCTTGATACTTCAGGTTCTATGTTAGGAAATCCTATTAAGCAGCTTAATATGGGTCTTTCTAACTTCGTAGCTTCTATCAAAGCTAATGATGATACTAAGTCTGCAACAGATATTGCAATTATTACTTTCGGATCTTCCGTAGAGATTGTTATGCCATTCGGAAAGATTAAGGAAGAGGGTCTTCCAGAGATTTCTGCATCAACAACTCTTACTCCTATTGGAGAAGGTATTCTTACAGCATTGGAGCTTCTTAACGCTCGTAAAGAGGGTTATAAGGAGATGGGTATTAAGTACTATCAGCCATGGCTTGTAGTAATTACTGATGGTGCTCCTCAGGGCCCTAATGCGATGGCAAATATGAACCTCGCTATCGAGGCTTGTAATGAGCTCGAGAAGAACGATAAGCTCGTTATCTTCAATATCGGTGTTGGTAACAGCGTTGACTTTGATATTTTGAAGAAGCTTTCACTTAAGAGAGAAGAGCCAATTTCAGTTTCTTCTAATGAGTTTGGTAAGCTCTTCGAGTTCCTTGGTTCTTCCAGTTCTTCCGTTGTATCTTCAGGAATGAGTGATGATGCACTTTACAACATTAATACTGAACCAGAAGGTGAATCAGTTGATGTTGATGATTTCTTTAAGTTCATGGAAGAGTGATAACAATGTCAAATAAGTTAGCAGCAGTTACATTAACTGGTCAGAAACATAAGAATAGAGATATCCCATGTGAGGATTCTTCCCTTGCAATTTCAAAGAATGGTGTAGACGTTGTTGTTGTGGCAGATGGTGCCGGCAGCAAGCAGTATACACATGCCAAGTACGGTTCTAAGGCTGCCACAGAGGCGATTGCTGAGTTGATGACGGAGCATTTCGACGCCATTTATAACGAGAACCGTGAAGCAGCAATTAAGTCTATTATTATCGCAGCAGTACACGTTAAGTTTGCTCAGCTTATTGAGGAGCATAACCTTGATTCCATCGAGCGTTTGTCATGCACATTGCTTTTCGTCGCAGTTAAGGACAGACGAGTAATTGTTGGTCATCTCGGTGATGGTCTCATCGTAAGAGTTTCATCTTCTGGTGTGAGCCCACTTACTATGCCTCAGAATGATCTGGCTGGTCACACATATTTTGTAACAGCAAATCACGCTGCAGATTATATGCGTATTGTTAAGACAACTACTGATGATATTCATGCTATTGCATTGATGTCTGATGGTGTTCAGGATTCTGTTTACGATGAGAATTCTGGTCTTGTTAAGCCAGTTGTTGCTCGTATGGTAGAGACGTTGAAGGGTTCTCGCGAGGATGCTGAGAAGCAGATTACGGATATCGTCGAGAAGTATATTGTCGGTGGTTCTAATAATAGCGATGATTCATCCTTTGGTGTTCTTTATATCGAGAATACTGGTGCACCTGATTCTTCAGGACTTAAGGCTAGTGCCGATGCTTTCCCTAGAGGTGGTGAGACCTTTAAGGATTTGCAGATGAGCATGGTTCCTGATGTAAAGAAGGCTAAGCAGATCATCCTCGAAGCAGCGTCACGTAAGACTGAAGACGCTAATGAGGCTGAGGGAGAGGAGAATAAGGTAGAAGAGAAGCCAGCTACAGAGAATAAGGCTGCTGATGCTTCCACTGAGGCACCAGAGCCTGAGCAGATAGAACCTGCAATGACTACTGATGCTCCTGTAGTAAAAAGTCGCAATAAATTAACATTACTTATGTCAATTATTGCTATAATTGAATTAATAGTGATTATTGTTTTGCTTTTTAGGTAAAACAGTAGTTGTCGAGGGCATATTTGGAGGGAATATGAAGGAGAGAAAATACGAGATATTACCGGGTGTTGCCGTACCGGATATCAAGAGTATTGTTGATGCAGCATCTGACTTTTCCGTGTCAGGTGTAGAAGATGTTGCTATCAAAGAACATCATAGTGGTAATAAAACTCAGCAGAACCAGATTAAGGTAACTGGAGCAGCTGTTGATGAACTTAATAAACTTGGAGCTCAGGTTGCTGAAGAAGAAGAGAAAGCAGCTGAAGAGAGCCGTCGTGTAATGGAAGCTATTAAAGCTCAGGCTCAGGTTGCTGATCTTAATCAGCTTAAGAAGGCAGCTGAGGAGAATATGACTCCTGAGAAGAGAGAAGAAATCCAGCGTGAACAGGAAGCACTTGCTGCAGCACGTGCTGAGGAAGAGGCGAAAGCAAAGGCTCGTGAGGAGCGTCGTCTCCAGCAGCAGAAAGCTCTCGAGGAGAGTCTTGCGCGTAAGGCTGCTGAGGCTGAAGAGAAGGCAGCGAAAGAAGCTGAGGAGGCAGCTGCTAAAGCCAAGGCTGAGAAGGAAGAGCGTATCCGTAAGCAGAAGGAAGAAGCTGCTGCAAGAGCTGAGGCACGTAAGAATGAGAAGCCACAGCAGGATGATGACTATAAGGCGTGGGTTAAGGCTAAGCGTGAAGCTGCTTTAGCAGAGGCTGCAGAGAAGGCCGCTGAAGAAGAGGCAAAGAAAGCTGCTGAGGCTGAAGCGAAGGTAGCAGCAGAGGCTGCTGAAGCTAAGGCTAAGAAGGAAGCTGCAATGGCAGCTCTCATTGCTAAGTCTACTGAGCTTGCAGATGATGAAGATGATTTTGAGGCTGCAATGGCAGCTATTGAAAAGCAGGCTGCTCAGGAAACTCCAGTTGAGCCTACACCAGAAGCTGCACCAGCAGCGCCTGCAACTCCAGCTGGTGATGATTCTAAGCCAACTGATGAAGAGCAGCAGACTCTCGACGATTTCTCAGAGTTCCTTTGATGTAGATTTTTGACTTTATATATAATGTAAAACAGATTCACGTGAATCTGTTTTATTTTTTGATAAAAGTTAAAGGATGATTTGTATAAATATGGAAGAGACATCCTTAAAGATGGATATAGTATTACAG
>JAKSRI010000015.1 GCA_024403695.1 Saccharofermentans sp.
TATACAGAATCGGAATATATAAATAGCATTGAAAAGAGAGAATTTTATAGTGAGTATTTATGGTGGCATACATATTGGTGATTTTGGAGAACAATATAAGGAACATTTATTGATGTAATGACTACAGATGCAAATTTCAATTCACTTAGAGAGTAGATTTTTCTGATAATTCACATTATTTATATACTGAGAATGAATGGGAAAATCAATAATGTAGATTAACGTAGCGGAATGCGAATATAGTCTAATCTATAATAAAGTTATTATAGATGAACTTCAGAAAAAATGTCCGTATATTAAATTCTATAAGTCATAATATTACTTATTAGAGTGCTACGAGTTTATTTAATATTTGGATGATTAATGCTTTAGCTTCAAATGCTACATAAGAAAATTATAAGAATATAAAAGATATCAACTACAAGTCCGAATCCAACGATAACAGCCCATGTCTTAGGCACTGACAATCCCTTGCGCTTTTTAAGGTGATCGTGAACAGGAGTAATGAGATTCTTAAGGATAATGACCTTCTTATGTGTAAGACGACCGATAGTAATCTTAAGAATGCTAAGACCGCCATCAAGAAGGAAAGGAAGACCTACGATAAGGTATGCGAATGGAACCTTCATATACATAGCGTAGAAGGCGATAAAGAAACCGATTGCACGGGAACCAGCATCACCCATGAGCATTTTGCTAGGGAAGTGGTTGAACCAGAGATAAGCAGCGATAACTGCTACGAGGATAAGACCTGACACAGCCTTTGTAACATCAAAACCATCCATAATACTTCCAGCAACTGTAATAGTCACGAGTGTCAGAATAGTCAGGGATCCAGAAAGTCCGTCAACACCATCTGTAGCATTTGTCGCGTTAATACTTACGATAAAAAGAATACATGCGAGAATAGCATAAATTACAGCTGGGATATCAAAGGATGCACCTCCGATGCTGATATAAACTTCGCTGCCAAAGAAGCAGACGAAGAAGATGGCACCCAGAATCGCAATTCCAAAGTCAAGCGCGCCTTTGATGTATTCACCCCAAGGTGCTGCAGAACGGTCATCAAGGAATCCGCAGACCATGGATGCGAGAACAAGCACTAACATGAGGATAAAGCCAACGGAGTGCTCAGCGAAGATAAGCGCCATAACTGTGAAAACGAGCACGAAATAAAAACCAACGCCAGTAGGCTTTCCGATATTTACTTCTGAGCCAGCAGCGAATTTACGACCACGGTCGTGACCAAGAAGTTTACCTCCAAAAGGAAGGAACCAAAGTGCGGCAAAAGTGCCACCACAGGCAAGAATCATAGCGATAATTATATAAATAGTATCTGGCATAAATTTTCCCCTCGTTTATTAACCTAGTTAATAACCTTACTTTTAACTTTATAAAAACCTACGTAATTATACAAAAAAATGCTATAATTCAAAAGTTAAAGTTATATATAAAAATAAAAAGGAGACTTTTTATGGATCATAAGTCAAATATTGCATCAACGATCGCGCAGATTACTGGACTCGAAGTAGAGCAGGTTTATAAACTCATCGAGATTCCACCTCAGTCAGATATGGGAGATTATGCTTTCCCATGTTTTGTCCTCGCGAAGACACTTAGAAAAGCTCCACCAATGATTGCTACAGAACTCGCTGCTAATGAGAAGTTCGCTGAGTCTGATATCTATACTGTTAAGAATGTTGGACCATACCTTAATTTCTTCATCGATCGTGGTTTCATGGCTGCTGATACATTATCTGCTGTTAACGAAGCTGGTGATAATTATGGTACAGCTAATGAAGGCGAAGGTAAGAATGTTATCGTTGAGTATTCTTCTCCTAACATTGCTAAGCCTTTCCACGTAGGACACGCTTTCACAACAATTCTTGGTAATTCCCTTGCTAGAACTTATAAGAAGCTTGGTTATAACGTAGTAAGAATGAATCACCTTGGTGACTACGGTACACAGTTCGGTAAGCTTATTACTGCTTACAGACTTTGGGGTGACGAAGCTGCACTCGAGGAAGATCCAATTAAGGAGCTCCTTAGAATTTATGTTAAGTTCCACGAAGAGGAGAAGAATGATCCTTCTCTTACTGAGTCTGCAAGAGAGAACTTTAAGAAGCTCGAGGATGGCGAGGAAGAGGAGTATAAGCTTTGGAAGCGTTTCCGTGACATGTCCCTCGTTGTATTCGAGAAGCTCTATAAGAGAATGGGCGTAGAATTTGATAACTACAATGGTGAGTCTTTCTATTCTGATAGAATCCCAGCTGTTGTTGATATGCTCCGTGAGAAGAATCTTCTCGAGGAGTCTGAGGGTGCTCAGGTTGTAATGCTTGAGGAGTATGGTCTTCCACCATGCATCATCCTTAAGTCTGATGGAACAACTATTTATGCATCACGTGACCTCGCTGCAGTACTTTACCGTGACGAGACATACCATTTCGACAAGAACATCTATGTTGTAGGTATCCCACAGGCACTTCACTTTAAGCAGGTATTCTCCGTTTTGAAGAAGGCTGGTTATGAGTGCGCTGATGACTGCGTACACGTTGGATTTGGTCTTGTTAAGTTCAAGAACATGAAGTTCTCCACAAGAGAAGGTAACGTAGTTCTTCTCGAGGACCTTATTAATGAGTCTGTAAGCAAGGTTAGAGAGATTATCGCTAAGAATGCTCAGGACAGAGGCGATAACATGACTGATGCTGAGATTGATGAGATTGCCGAGAAGGTTGGACTTGGTGCAGTTGTTTATACATACGTTAAGTCCGGTCGTGAGCGTGATATCGTATTCTCTTGGGAGGATATGCTCGACTTTAATGGTGATACAGCACCTTATCTTATTTACACATATGCTCGTACACGTTCTATTCTCCGTAAGGCTTTGGATCAGGGATTTGCTCCAGCTACTGATAAGGAGACACTTAGCAAGTTAACATCAGATGATGAGTACGAGCTTATTAAGTCTATTGGTGATTTCCCAGAGGCTGTAAAGAAGGCTGCAGCTACTTATGAGCCATTTATGATTTCACGTCAGATTTCTCTTGTTGCACGTAACTTTAATCGTTTCTACAACAACTCTAGAATTCTTGGCGCTGATTCTGAGGAACTTACAAAGGCAAGACTCGCAGTTTGTGAAGCTGTTTGCTCCACATTGAAGTCTGGTCTCGATCTCCTTGGTATTGATGTAGTGGAGAAGATGTAATATGTACGAAGCTGGAATGGAGTTAATGCCGTTTTTTAAGAACATTAAGTATGTTCGTCCTAGTGTCGAGGAATTTACAGAGGTTGTTCGTGAAGTAAGACTTAAGCTCATGACTTCTCAGGATCCAGATCAGGCCTATGAGGCGATTATGGAGTATGAGAAACAGCTTAGTAAGTTTGATACTGCTTTCGCGCTTTGTATGATTCTTCATGACTTGGATACTTCTAATGAGTTCTATGGTGATGAGCTAGAATTCTTTGATGAGGCTAATGCGGCTGTGGCAGAGCTTTGTTCCGCTGTGCTTACAGGTATTCTTAACTGTCCTTGCGCTGACAAGCTTCGTGAGAAGTATGGCGACATGATTTTTAAGAAGGCCGTTAACCAGAAGGAGATTATTTCTAAGGAAGTAATCGAAGATCTGGCAAAAGAGTCATCTCTCGAGAATGACTATTCACAGATTCAGTCAGAGGCTGAGATTATGTTCAGAGGGAAGTCCCTTAATTTGAGCCAGCTTTCTGTATATCTTGAGGCAACTAATCGTAAAGTTCGTAAGGAAGCTCATGCTGCTTTGGATAGCTACTATATGAGCAAGAAAGAGACTTTCGATAAGATTTACGATGACATGGTTAAGATTAGAACAACCATTGCCAAGAAGCTTGGTTTCAATACATTTACTGAGCTTGGTTATAAGAGAATGGAGCGCTATGACTATAACGCTGAGGACGTAAGAAAGTTCCGCGACAATGTAGTTAAGTATATCGTTCCTATTACTACTCAGATTCGTAAGCTTCAGAAGGAGAGATTGGAAGTTGACGAGCTTATGTTCTACGATTTGCCATCTCTTTTCCGTAAGGGTAATCCAACACCTATCGTTCCAGGTGAGGGTTATGAGAGAGTAGCAGGAGATTTCTTCCATAAGATTTTCGGTGTTGATCCTAGCTTCTTTGATGTGCTTTCTGAGCATGGATTTACAGACTTGCTTTCTCGTAAGGCAAAGTCTACTGGCGGTTACTGCATGTATCTTGAAGATTATGCCATCCCATTTATTTTCATGAATGGTAATGGTACAGCCGATGACGTTGCTACTATTGTCCATGAGGGTGGACATGCTTATGCTGCTATTAAGAGTGCAGAGGTTACACCATTTATCGAGTGTCTCTCACCAACATTGGAGACATGTGAGATTCATTCCACATCCATGGAGTTCCTTTCTTATCCATTCATGGACATGTTCTATGGCGATAAGGCTGACCAGTACAGAGAGCTTCACATGACACAGGCGCTTTTGTTCCTGCCTTATGGATGTATGGTAGATGAATATCAGCATATTGTTTACGATAATCCTGATATGACTCCTGATGAGCGTCATGCTGCATGGAAGTCCTTAGAGGAGAAGTATCAGCCAGGCATTAACTATGATGAGAATCATCCATTCCACGCTATGGGTGGTGCATGGATGAAGAAGGATCATATCTTTACAACACCTTTCTACTATATCGATTACTGTCTTGCACATATCTGCGCGCTTCAGCTCTGGGATGAGTCCCGTGAGGATATGAAGTCCGCATTGGCGAAGTACAACATCCTTTGTGGTAGTGGTGGAACAGATACTTTCCTTAAGCTTATTGCTCAGGCTGGACTTGAGTCACCATTTGACACAGGAGTTATGAAGAGACTTGCCTTTAGTGCTTGTCAGTTCTTAGAGTTATGAGATTACCTGAAGAATTTATATCACGAATGAAGACCCAGCTTAAGGAAAGCGGGGTTACTGAAGAAGGATACTGGGAGAGTTTTGACGAGACTCCTCTTAAGGGTCTGCGTCTTAATCGCGCCAAGGTCTCTGAGGAAGACTATGAGGTGGTTCTCGGCAACCTGAACGAAAGCGTTGACAAGGTGCCATGGTGCGCGTCTGGTTTTTATACTGAGGCTGAGGCAGCAGGTAATGACCCTTATTACCATGCTGGTGTTTACTATCCTCAGGAGCCTTCCGCCATGCTTCCAGCTGAGGTAATGGCTGCAAAGCCTGGTGATAAAGTTCTTGATTTGTGTGCCGCTCCTGGTGGTAAGGCTTGCCGTCTTGGTGAGGACCTTAAGGGAGAGGGCCTTCTTATTGCTAACGAGATTTCGGAAAATCGTGCGAAAGCACTTCTTCGTAATATCGAGCGCATGGGTATCAGTAACTGCGTAATTTTAAATGAGACTCCAGAGAGACTTGCCCCAAGGTTTAGTGGTTATTTCGACAAGATTCTTGTTGACGCACCATGTTCCGGTGAGGGCATGTTCAGACGTGATCCGGCTGCTACTAAGAGCTGGGAGAAATATGGTCCTGTTCAGTGCATCGCGCTTCAGAAGTCCATTATCGAGATGGCTCACCTTATGCTTAAGCCAGGTGGCGAAATGGTTTACTCCACATGCACTTTCTGCGATGGTGAGGACGAGATTCAGATTAAGGAGTTTATAGAGCGTCATCCTGAGTATTCTGTTATTGCTCACCCTGAGATAGAGGGTGTAACTCATGCTGGTGAGGATTCTGTTCTTCCTGGTTCTATGAGAATCTGGCCTCATCTTACTCGTGGTGACGGACATTTCTGCGTTCATCTTAAGAAGAGTGAGGACGCTGATGTGGAGGTTAGTGAGCTGGAGAAGATTCCATCTTATAAGCGTAAGCGCAGTGATAATTATGGTTTTGGTAAGTCCCGTGAGGCTCTGTTCGAGTTTATGGGAACTATCCTTAACAAGGATGCGGCGAAAGCGTTTAAGAACGACTCTAACGATAACTTTGTGCTCCATTCAGGACGTGTGCATCTCCTTAATGTAGAAGAGAGATTATTTAATGGTCTTAAGGTAGTTAAGCTTGGTCAGTATCCAGGTGAGATTAAGAATACATCTGTAGAGCGTATTTTTATTCCATCACATTCATTGGCCCTAGCAATTAAGTTTGATGATATTCGCGAAGATTCTGTAGTAAGTCTTAGTCGTGATGATGACAGACTCATCAGATATCTTAAGGGCGAGACAATTATTGTAGACTTTAATGAGTTCCCAGTACTTAAGAAAAAGGGCACTATTGTTATTGCTGTTGGTAAGTATCCATTAGGCTTTGGAAAGATTACTTCTGACGGATCTATCAAGAATCAGTATCCAAAAGCGTGGAGATTGCTCTGATTTTTTACAAATCTTGCTAACTTTTGCTCAAATCGTATACATTGAACCTTTGATGTTATAGAATCCAAATTGGAATAACATTTTAAAAGGGGTAGAGGTATGCGTAAGATAATTGCGTCCGTTTTTGCTGTACTGACAATTTTCACTTGTTGTTTGATGACCACAACTAAGACCAATGCTGCGGTATATAGTGTAGAGTCTTTTGTAAAGCGTCTTTATAAAGTGTGTCTTGATAGAGATGCTGATGCTGCTGGTCTTAATGAATGGTCAAGTCTTCTTAAAACTAAAAAAGCAACGGGAATTTCTGCTTCATATGGATTTGTGTTCAGTAACGAGTTTCAGAGCAAGAATTGCAGTAACGAAGAGTTTGTTACTTATATGTACAACGCTTTCTTTGGCCGCCAGCCAGACGCTGTAGGACTTCAGGGATGGGTAGATGCTCTTAATCAGGGTTATTCCAGAGAGCGAGTTTTCTGCGGATTTGCTAATTCTAATGAGTTTGCTATGTTGTGTAATGATTATGGAATCGTAAGAGGATATCACATTGAGGGATCCAACTATTCTCAGACTGGCCAGGTAAATCTTTTTGTAGACAGACTCTATTCTGAAGTTCTTAAGAGACCATGTGACCCTCAGGGTATGGCGGACTGGACTACAGTGCTTGTAAACGGAAGTGCTACTGGTGCACAGGCTGCGTATGGATTTGTGTTTTCCCCTGAGTTCACTAGCAAGAATTATTGTAATTACTGTTATGTAGAAGTTCTTTATAAAGCTTTTTTAGGTCGTTCTTATGATTACAATGGACGTCAAGCCTGGGTTGATACACTTGATAAGGGTGCAACGCGAGAAGAAGTATTCAATGGCTTCGTTGGTTCTGATGAGTTTATCCAGATTTGTAGTACATATGGCATACAAAATGGTTCACTTAATTCATCTTCCAAGACATATAGTAATGGTGTTTGTTCAAAGTGTTCACGCACTTCTTTTAATGGACAAATAGCTGAAGGGCTTCGTGTCGAGGGGGGAGTTACTTATTGTTACAGTAATGGTTATAAGTATAAAGGCTGGAAAAATTTAAATGGCAAATGGTATTTCTTTGGAGATGATTATAAATATCAGAAGAAGACAGGTTTTATAGAGAATAACTATGGCACCTTCTATTTGCTTGATGATGGAACTCCTGTTAAGGGATGGCAGAAAATTAATGGTAAATCTTATTATTTCTGGACTGATACAGGTGAATTATACAGATACACTGGTTGGAGATGGTTAGAAGATGATGAGCAGTATTACTATTTTAATGATGATCATCAGTGGGTAGTAAAACCATACTTCCAGCTCATTAATGATGACTGGTATTTCTTTACATTCAACGGAACTATGCTTACAGGCTGGATAGATTATCTGGATAACAAATTCTACTTTGATCCTTCGGGCTATTATAACGAAAAAGGTAGGATGGTTACTGGCTTCCAGACGATTAAGGATAAAAAATATTATTTTGAAGATAGCGGAGCTTTGCTTAAGCCTAATCAGTGGTACACAATTGATGGAAATAGATATTACACAAATAGTGATGGCTCTCTTGCTGTTGGTTTCTATCAGATTGGTAACCATAAGTACTTTTTCTATAAAGATGGAACAATGGTTACAGGTTTTGTAAGTATATCACTATATTATATGAAAGATGGTAATTTGATAGGGAGTGGGAAAAGTGGCTCCTATCTATTTAATGATAAAGGTGAAAATATAGCATATCCAGGTCAAACAGTGGAAATTGATGGAGCGACTGTACGTTTTAGGGAAAATGGATCAATAAATGCTTATCAAGTAAAAGGAATTTTTAAAGATGGCCCAACCAGTCTGGGGCAAACCATTGTTTATGACTATGATTTATATCTGAAAAATGGTGGTATCTAATGAAAAAACAGTTAATTGCGTTTTTATTGATTTTTGTAACTGCTCTCACTATATTTTTGGCTGGTGCTACCAAATCTAATGCAGCTAGTAATGGTGTAGAAGATTTTGTTAAGAGACTTTATTCAGTATGTCTCGACAGAGAGGCTGACACTAAGGGATTAAGTGACTGGTCTAATGCTCTTAAGGACAAGAAGGCTACAGGTATCTCTGCAGCTTATGGCTTTGTTTTTAGTCAGGAATTCCAGAGCAAGAACTGCACAAATGAGCAGTATGTTACTTATATGTACAATGCGTTCTTTGGACGCCAGCCAGACGCCGTAGGACTCGAGGGATGGGTAGATGCTCTTAATCAGGGTTATTCCAGAGAGCGTGTTTTCTGTGGCTTTGCTAACTCTACTGAGTTCCAGATTCTTTGTGACTCATATGGCATCGTTAGAGGTTACCACGTCGAGGGTTCTAATTTCGCACAGACAGCGCAGGTTAACCTTTTCGTAGACAGACTTTATGACGTGGTGCTGGAGAGAAAGTGTGACCCACAGGGAATGGCTGACTGGACATCTGTACTTGTTAGTCGTAAAGCTAGTGGTGCAGATGTTGCTTATGGTCTTGTTTTCTCTAAGGAATTTACAAGTAAGAAATATTGCAACAGATGTTATATAGATATTCTTTACAGAGCTTTTCTTGGCAGAGAGGCTGATAAGGCTGGCAGGTCGGCATGGTTAAGTGCACTTGAGCCAGCAAATTTGGCAGATAGATGTTCCAGAGCCAAAATATTCAATGGATTTGCCGGATCTAACGAATTTAATCAGATTTGTGCAAGTTTTGGTATTGATGCGGGAAACATTGCAGTTCCAGCAGCTCTTGATAAAACATATGGTTCTTGTCCAAAGTGTAATCGTTTTACTAGCGGAGGGGTAACTATATATGGACTTTATTATACTGGAAGCACTCATAGGTATTTTGATGAAGAGGGACTTCCTGTAAAGGGGTGGAAACAGTTAGAAGACAGCAAGGGAACTTCCAGATGGTATTATTTTGATGATGACTTTATGGGACACCAGAACTGGTTAAATTACAAAGAAAAGAAATACTTTTTTTATAATGGTGGAATGATAACCGGTTTTTATACGTATAGAAATGACAGATATTTCTTTGATAAGAAGGATGGTTATCTTCATACTGGATGGATTAATGATGATTCAAGATGGTATTATGCCGATAAGGATGGAGTCATTCAAACTGGTTGGCAGGATATAGGAGAACATCGATATTATTTTGATAATAATGGAATTATGTATACAGGTACCCATTATATTGATGGCGTCGAATATTATTTCCATAGTAAAGAAGGTTATCTTCCTACTGGTTGGTTTAAAAGAGACGATAATTCGTATAATTTTTGGTACTATGCCAACGAGGATGGATCGCTTCATAAAGACTGGCTTAAATTAGATGGTAATTATTATTATTTCCCATATGTCTTAGGATATGGCGCTGCAACTGGTAGATGGACTATTGATGGCGATATATATTATTTTGATAATGATTCATGTAAATTAGTGAGCGGATGGCAAGGTGGTTCCTTTAGACCTTTTCAAAATTATTTTGATCCAGAAACATATAAGATGGTAACTGGCTGGAAGAAGATAGATGGAAAGTGGTATTACTTTGATAAAGATGGCAAGTGCTACACTGGTAAAAATACTATCGGTGGTAAAACATACTATTTTGATAACAGTACAGGAGAGATGTGGACTGGCTGGGTGAAGACACAGTTTGATTACTGGCATTATTACGACAGTGAAGGTCAGGCTCCGATAGGCTGGACAAAAATCAATGGCAAGTGGTACTACTTCGAGAAAGATGATACGTATCTTAATGAAATGCGTACAGGTTTTCTGACACTTAGTGATGGAACATATTACCTTGATGAGAAAGATGGTTACATGGTAACTGGATTTGTTACATTAACCAATTTCGACGGAAGAGTTTACGAGACTTATTTTGATGAGAACGGCAGACAGGCAAAGGTTGGCTGGAATATGATCGGAGGCTTGCCATTCTGTTTTAGAAAACACTGGGGCGTTATTTATCTGGTTAAAAATGAGGTTATTTGGAATGTTCCACTTAACGGAAATGAAGGTAGATATGGTGTTGATGAGAACGGTAGAATTCGCGTTGGCTGGTATGAAGATCCGAATTATGGAGACTATCCTGTGATTTACTATTTCAGCCCATATACATACAAAGCATATGACGATGGATGGAATATAATTGATGGATATTGGTATTACTTCTATCCAGGTGGATCTATGGCAAGTAACACAGAAATTGATGGTTACAAAATTGGCAGTAATGGTATTGCCTATGACTATCCAGGCTAAAGAGTGAATTAGTATAAACAGGGAATAGATATGCGTAAAATATTAGCTGCATTAATTGCGGTGATAACAATAATCACTATTGGTTTCGCGAGTAATTCGAAAGTAAACGCGGTAAATAATGGTGTAGAGGATTTTGTTAAGAGACTTTATTCAGTATGTCTCGATAGATCGGCTGATCCTCAAGGTCTTAACGACTGGTCAAGTGCTCTTAAGAATAAGAAAGCTACAGGCATCTCTGCAGCTTATGGCTTTGTTTTTAGTCAGGAATTCCAGAGCAAGAACTGTACCAATGAGCAGTATGTTACTTATATGTATAATGCGTTCTTTGGACGTCAGCCAGACGCTGTAGGTCTTCAGGGATGGGTAGATGCTCTTAACCAGGGATATTCCAGAGAGCGTGTTTTCTGTGGCTTTGCTAACTCTACTGAGTTCCAGATTCTTTGTGACTCATATGGCATCGTTAGAGGTTACCACGTCGAGGGTTCTAATTTCGCACAGACAGCGCAGGTTAACCTTTTTGTAGACAGACTTTATCGTGAGATTCTTGGCAGAGGCTGTGACCCTCAAGGTATGGCTGACTGGACTGGTGTACTTGTTAGTCATAAAGCTACTGGTGCAGACGCTGCCTATGGATTTGTTTTTTCACCGGAGTTTAAAAATAAGCATTTATGTAATGTTCATTATGTTCAGGTTCTTTATCGGGCTTTTCTCGGAAGAGAGGGTGATATGAACGGTATTTTGTCTTGGACCTCAGTTCTTGATAATGGTGAAGCTAGAGAAGTTGTATTTAATGGTTTTGCTGGTTCTTCGGAATTTATTGGTATATGCAATGCATATGGAATTGAAAGCGGAACAGTAAATGCAACCACTAAGACATATGCAACTGGCAGATGCAGTATATGTGGTCGATGGAATGAAGAAACACCGGAGCCTAAGGACGGCTTTTATAGAGAAGGTGTATTTAATCATCTTTATTATTATGTAAATAATGAGATTCAGAATTTATCTGGATGGCAGACAATTAACGGCAAAAAGTATTATTTTGCAAAATATGATGGGGATATTGTATCCAGTGCGTATTTTGATGATGTTTATGACATTGATGGTTATCGTTATAGATTTAATACTAATGGTGTTTTGATGACCGGAATGTTTAAGTATAGAGGACTCAAATGCTATAGTAATGAACTTGGTCAGATATTCGAGGGATGGTATACCATCGATGGTAATAAATATTACTGTAGCAGAAATGGATTCCTTTCCCATGGCTGGGATTATATTGATGGAAAATATTATTATTTTAACGATGAGTGCCAATATGAATATAAATATGGTTATGCTTATTATTCAGGCCATTACATTTATGTAAATGAAGATGGGACAGCTTATTGTGGATGGAAGCAAATTGATGGTAAGTGGTATTACTTTGATAAATCACATTTTAAGCTTTATCCATCAAATGGCGCCGGATGGACAACTATAGAAGGAGCTAAATATTATCTTGATTCTGATGGTTCCTGGATTAAGAAGACTGGTTGGCAGTCGATTAATGATCAGTGGTACTACTTTGATGATAACGGTAATATGAAGACTGGATGGGTTTTATATAAAGATAAGTACTATTATCTGGGTTCAGATGGAATTATGCAGACAGGCGTTGTTAAGGATAAGGGTAAGCTTTACTTTATTGATGAAACCGGTGTATGGGTAGATAAACAGGGCTGGAAAAAGCTTGATGATAACTGGTATTACATTAATGAAAATGGTGTTATCAACACAAGATGGTTCAAAGATTCCGATAACAAATGGTATTTCAGTGATGATGACGGTGTAATGCAGACAGGATTTGTTTGTATTATGGTCCATGATGGAACTGGTTACAGCGGTAAGACTTATTATTTTAGTACATCAGGTCAGTGGATTCATTATCCAGAAGGATATCAGGATGTTGATGGCTATACGATTCATTTTAATGTAGATGGTTCTGTAGCAGGTTGGATTAATAATGGCAAGGAAGTTGTTAGAAAAGATATTTACTTAAAGTAATATGATTAAATATTAGAGGAAATTGTTTATGCGTAAAAAATTAGTATTGTTGTTGATTTGTGTTTTAACCATTTTTGCTTTTGTTAATATAAACAAACATCAAGTAAATGCTTATAATGTGCGCGTTGAAAAGTTTGTAACAAGGCTTTATAAGGTTTGTCTTGGAAGAACACCGGACAGAAATGGTGTTAATGAATGGTGTGAGCTCCTGGTTAATCAGAAAGCAACCGGAGCGTCAGTTGCATATGGATTTGTGAATTCTTCTGAGTTTATAAATAGAAAACTAAGTAATAGTGATTATGTTACATGCATGTATTGGGTTTTCTTTGAGAGAGACCCTGATCCAGCAGGTCTTCAGGCTTGGACAAAAGCTTTGGATGATGGTGCCAGCAGAGAGAGGGTATTCTGTGGTTTTGCTAATTCATCTGAGTTTGCAAGTGTGTGTAAATCGTATGGAATCATAAGAGGATACCATTTGGAAGGTTACAACTATGCTCAGGTTGGGCAGGTAAATCTCTTTGTGGATAGACTTTATAAACAGATTTTGGGAAGAGAGTGTGACCCTCAGGGTATGGCTGAATGGACAGCTGTACTTGTTAACCATAAAAGTTCTGGAAGCGGCGTAGCTTATGGATTTGTTTTCTCACCAGAGTTTACAAATAAAAATCTTTGTAACACTCATTATGTTGAAGTACTTTATAAAGCATTTCTTGGAAGAACCGCAGATAAAGCAGGTCTTGATGCCTGGGTGAAAGCATTAGATGAAGGTGGTTGCCGTGAACAGGTTTTTAATGGCTTTGCTGGTTCACAGGAGTTCATTGGCATTTGTAATTCTTATGGAATTGATAATGGTTCTATAAGTATTTCTAATAAGACATATGCCAACGGCAAGTGTAGTAAATGTGGTGTTACAAGTTATAACGGAAAAATGTGTGATGGCTTCGTTAATATGAATGGAGACATATATTATTTTGTTAAGGGATTCCAGCTTTTTAACTGGCAGACTATTAATGATAAGAAATATTACTTTGATTCTTCCAGTGGAAAGATGGCTATAGGATGGAAGAAATTTGATGACGATTGGTATTACTTTGATGATAATGGCATCATGAAGACTGGTTGGGTTAAGTATAAGGATAAGTGGTATTACTTAAACGATAATGGTCATATGTTAACTGGTTGGATATGGTTAAGGAATAATGGTGTCGATGAGAAATATTATCTTGATCCAAAAACTGGTGCTGCATATTCTGGCTGGCTTGTTGAAGATGGAGAAAAATACTATTTTGATATAGATAATGATTATAAGATGCTCCATGATGCTTGGAAGCAGATTGATGGAAAATGGTATTACTTTAATGATGACGGAACAATGGCTTATAGAGCGATAGTTGAATGGAAGGGTAAATCCTACTATCTGCAGAATGATGGAATCATGGGTTATGGTTGGATATATGATGATTATTATTGGTTTTATGCTGATCCAGAAACAGGTGCACTTGCTAAAGATTGTTGGAAAGAAATAAAAGGAAAATATTACTATTTTGATGGTGTTTATCTTGTTACAAATGAATTTGTTGATGGATATTGGGTTGATAAAAATGGTGTTAGAACTGTTGGATGGATTAATACCGATCCCAATGGCGCAAATCCTAGCAATAGTTGGAAATATATATATCCTGATACTTTAACTCTGGCTAAGGGCTGGACAGAAATTAATGGCAAAATATATTATTTTTATGAAAATAATAATTACATGGCGACTGGTGAAGTATTCTTAATGGGCAGTGACGGCAAGTATCACTATTATTATTTTGGTGACGACGGTGCAGCTAAGAAGGGCTGGCAAATCATAAACGGTAAGAAAGGGTTTTATAAGTCAGATTATACAAAAGTCGTAGAGTGTATTTATAATGTCGATGGAGTATGGTATGCATTTGGTACTTGGGGATGGCTAGTTAACGGTGGCGTATATTTGGGTTACCAAATTACTGAGGATGGAGTAGTCATCGGATACCCAGGCTAACAATAATTAGTAAAAGCTATCTCATAACATTGAGATAGCTTTTTTACATGCGCAGTTGTAAGATTATTTGGTAATTAATTGTAAAGGAATAACTATCATGAGATTTATTATTGCTACAGGTAACAAAGATAAGGTAAGAGAAATAAATGAGATTTTGGCAGGAACTGAGTTCGAGGCCGTGTCCATGAAGGAGGCTGGTTTTAACCCAGAGATTATCGAGGATGGTTCCACTTTCGAAGAGAATGCCCTCATTAAGGCCAAGGCGGTTCATGCACTTTGTAACGAGTACGTTATGGCGGATGACTCAGGTCTTTGTATTGATGCCCTTGATGGTGCTCCTGGTATTTATTCCGCACGTTTTTGTGGTGAGGACTCCACTTATCCTGAGAAGTTTGCCAAGATAAACGAAATGCTTGAGGGTGTGCCTGACGAGAAGAGAACTGCGCACTTTACATGTGCAATTGCTGTAGTCAGACCAGACGGTTCTTCCTTCACTGTGGAGGAGTATTTTAACGGAGTTCTTCTTAAGGAGCCACAGGGCGAGAATGGCTTCGGTTATGATCCAATCTTCTTTGTTCCTGAGTACAATATGACTTCTGCAGAGATGAGTATTGACCTTAAAAACAGCATGAGCCACAGAGGTAAGGCACTGCGCCTTATGGTTGAAAAGCTCCTCGAAAAGTGATAATATTTCTTGGCGCGCACAAGTGTCCGCCTATGACGGACTTGCGAGCGCTAAACAATTACTTATCGGAGGGACAAAATGGCTGACGAGACAACAGAGTATTATCTTGTTGATAAAAAAGTTCTTCCTGAAGTATTTCTTAAGGTTATGGAGGTTAAGCAGCGCATTAATACAGGTGAGTCTTTGTCTGTAAATGAAGCTGTTCGTAAGACTGGCCTTAGCAGAAGTGCTTATTATAAGTATAAGGATTCCGTACTCCCATTTTATGAGGCTACTAATGGTAAGAAGGTTACCTTCCTCATTAAGGTGGAGAATTTCCAGGGAATCCTTTCATCTATTCTTAATGTTATTTCACAGTCCAGAGCAAATATCCTGACTATTAACCAGAATATTCCGGTTAATGGTCTTGCTGATATTTCCATTTCTCTGGAGACTGCATCCATGTTCGGTTCCGTGGAAGATATCATGTCAGACATTAAGAGAATTGCTGGAGTAAGAACCTGTACGGTACTTAGCAGAGAATAAAGTGAATACAATTTGGAGGACATATAATAATGATTAACATTGCGATTCTTGGATTTGGTGTAGTTGGTGGCGGTGTTGCCGAAGTTATTACAATGAATCAGGAGAAGATTGACGCTCACCTTGGCGAGCCTATCAGAGTAAAGAAGATTCTGGACCTTCGTGAGTTCCCAGACAGCCCATATAAGGATCTCGTAACTCATGATGATAAGGAAGTTTTTGACGATCCAGAGATCACTGTAGTAGTTGAGACTATTGGTGGTGCACGTATCGCTTATGAGTTTACTAAGAGAGCATTGTCCCTCGGTAAGAGCGTTGTTACATCTAATAAGGAGCTCGTTGCTACACACGGTGTAGAGCTTATGAGAATTGCTAAGGAGCATAACTGCCTTTACCTCTATGAGGCTGCAGTAGGTGGTGGTATTCCTATTATTCGTCCACTTCACAGATGTCTTGCTGCTAATAGAGTAGTTAGAATCGCTGGTATCGTTAATGGTACAACAAACTATATTCTTACAAATATGAGAGTAGCTGGTATCTCTTATGATGAGGCTCTTTCACAGGCTCAGGCTAATGGCTATGCTGAGCAGAACCCAGCAGCTGATGTAGAGGGTATTGATGCACAGCGTAAGCTTTCTATTCTTTCATCCATTGCTATGGGTGGCCTTTATGTATCACCAGAGGAGATTAGCACAACAGGTATTTCTGCTATCACTCTTGATGATATTAACTTTGCTACTAAGATTGGTTGCGGAATTAAGCTTCTCGCAGTATTCCTTAATAATGATGGTTGTGATAAGCCAGCTACATATGTAGCTCCACACTATGTTTCTAAGAAGTCCATGCTCGCTCCAGTTGAGGATGTATTTAATGGAATTATCGTAGAGGGTAATGCACTTGGTGAGGCTATGTTCTATGGTAAGGGTGCTGGTAAGCTCCCAACAGCTTCTGCAGTAGTAGGTGATATCCTCGAGGCAGCAATGCCACCTGAGAAGAATTCCACAACAAAGAACTGGTTCGCAGGCGAGGAGGGTGTACGTGTTACAGCTAAGCCTGAGGATATCGTAGTTGATATCGTTGTTAAGGCAGCTAGTGGTAAGGCGCAGGCACTTAAGGATGCTTTCGCACAGTATGACACAGAGATTGTTTGCGATGACAGTGAGGCTACTGCTATAATTGTTAAGAAAATTGCTCATAAGGATATTGAAGCTGCATGCGCATCTGTTGATGGCAAGTGGCTCCATTACATGGCATAAGTAAGAGGAAAATCAATGATTCCAAAGTATGATTTTGACAATTCATACGATGTAGATAACACTTCATTAGATCGTAATGTCCTTAATACTAAGGATATTAGCGAAGATACAGGATTTATCGTTAAGACTGATGAAGCTAAGCGTGCTGCTGCTAGAAGTAGCCGTTATGATTCTGTGGAATTTACTAACGGATCTGTTGATTTTACTGAGCCTTTTGAGGATGAAGAATTATTAAGTGGCAGAGTTAAGCCTACTGTAGCCGGTTACTATAACACTGGTTATAACGGTTCTCCTAACATTTATAATCCAACTGAAGATAAGCTGACAGGTAAGGGTGTGGTTTCCTTTAATAAGAAGGAGACTAATACTGAACCACTTCCTAAGGAAGCCTTTGGCTCACCAGCCTTTTTTAAGAATCCTATTGACCTTACTATCGCTTCAGTTGCTCTTGGTATTTTAGTCGTCGTTGAGTTAATTATTCTTTATTTCGTTTTATTCAAATAAGAGGTTTTATATGAATTTTGTTCCAGATGGCACTATGATGTGCGGGTTTTACGAATGTAAAGCTTGTGATATGCGTTTCCTTGATACAAAGATTGTTCCAAGAATGATCTGTCCCTATTGTGGAGATGAGAATATTGATATGGAAATTGGTCCTGATGAAGAGATGCCTCAGGTTCTCGAGGATGCACAATTGATCGATGTTATCGAAGGCGAAGAGAATGTGATAAGAATGGATACTCTTCTTAACACGGCCTTTAATGACGATACTGATGCTTGGTTATAAAAACATAAAATACAAGGAGAGTGGAAAATGAAGAATTCTATCTGGGTTACTGGTGCTTCAGGCCGTATCGGCAGTGAGCTTATTAAGAGACTTAAGAAGAACACAGACTACAGAGTAGTAGGAACAGATCTTGATGTTGATATTACAGATTCTGCTTCTGTAGAGGCAGCTGGTGATATTTACAGACCTACAGTTATTATTAACTGCTGTAGTTTATCTGCTTCTAGATGTTTTGAGGATAATATTGTTGAAGCATTTAAGGTAAATGCTCTTGGTGCACGTAACCTTGCTAAGGTATCACGTAAGCTTAATGCTAAGATTATTCACCTTAGTACAGATGATGTCTTCGCTTGCCCTGAGGTTAAGCGCATGACAGAGTATGACACTCCTAATCCAATTAGTGTTTATGGTAAGAGTAAGCTTGCTGGTGAGCAGTATGTAAGAGAGCTTAACCCTAAGCATGTTATTGTTAGAAGCTCCTGGGTTTATGGTGCAGGTGATAACCACTTCTTGGCATACGTTGAGGATAAGGCTAAGAAGGGTGAGTCCTTCGAGGTTCCTACATATAAGATTTCCACTCCAACTAGCGCTAATACTCTTGCTGATTTTATCCTCACTTTGATTGATTCTTCAGAGTATGGTGTTTTCCACGCTTCATGCGAGGGTTGCTGCACTCGTTATGAGTTTGCTAAGGAGATTTTGTCCACTATTGGCGCAGATACTTCACTTGCAGTTCCTGTGGATGGTGAAACAGATTCTACACTGCTTGAGAATCTTATGTTGAAGATGACTGAGATATATGAGATGCCTGACTGGAAGGATGATCTCCATAATTTCATAGCAGATAATAAGGGAGAATAAGCAAAATGGTAAAAAACGAGACACCTAAGAAAAAGAAGATGTCCCTTACGACCAAGATTTTTATTGGTCTTATCGCAGGACTTATTGTAGGTATTATTTTCAATATTGCTATTCCACATTCTTATGTGAGAGATACAGTATTTGTAGATGGTATTTTCTATGTTATCGGTAATGGCTTTATCAAGTTCATGAAGATGCTCGTAGTACCACTCGTATTTTGTTCTCTTGTATGCGGTGCTTCCTCCATCGGTGATACAAAGTCACTTGGTAAAGTAGGTGGTAAGACACTGATATTCTATTTGTGTACAACAGCACTTGCTGTATCAGTTGCTATTGGTGTATCTAATATTATTAATCCTGGTAAGGGTCTCGATATGAGTTCTATCAAGGCTGCTGATAATGTAGCTACTCAGGATGCTACATCAATTACAGATACAATTCTTAATATTATTCCTGATAATCCTTTTAATTCTCTTGCGGGCGGAATTATGCTTCAGGTTATTTTCTTCGCACTTATCGTTGGTATTCTTCTTGCTAAGATGGGTGAGAGAGCTGAGCTTCTTTCTAACATCATGAACCAGTGTAATGACCTCATGATGGAGATGACAACACTTGTTATGAGCTTTGCTCCTATCGGTGTTTTCTGCATGATCGCTAAGACATTTGCTAACCTTGGATTTGATGCGTTCTTGCCTCTTATCAAGTATATGGCTTCTGTTGTTACTGCTCTCGGTGTACAGCTGTTCTTCGTATACATGCTCTTGCTCTTCGTCTTCACAAGACTTAATCCATTTAAGTTCCTTAAGAAGTTCTTCCCAGTAATGGCATTTGCATTCTCAACTTCCACATCCAATGCCACAATTCCTATGAATATCGATACATTGGAAGAGAAGATTGGTGTATCACGTAAGATCTCATCTTTCACAATTCCACTTGGTGCCACAATCAACATGGATGGTACTTCTATCATGCAGGGCTGTGCCGTTGTATTCGCAGCTCAGGCTTATGGTATTAATCTTGGAGCGAAGGGATATCTCACAGTTATTGCTACAGCTACTTTGGCTTCTATCGGTACTGCTGGTGTTCCTTCTGTAGGTCTTGTAACACTTTCCATGGTATTTGCTTCCGTAGGACTTCCTATCGAGGCTATCGCACTTATCATGGGTATCGACCGAATCCTCGATATGCTTAGAACTGCAGTTAACATTACAGGTGATGCTGTTTGTACTACTGTTGTTGCTTATCAGAACAAAGAATTTAAGAAGGATGTATTTAATTCTTGATTAACTACTTGTGGTTTATCGCTGTATTTTGTGCATTTTTTGTTAAGGGTGTTTGTGGGTTTGCGAACACCCTTATCTTTAGTTCTATTATGAGCTTTGGAACCAGTAACATTAATATTTCTCCTGTGGACCTCCTAATCGGCATTCCGTCCAACGTTATTATGGTGTGGAAAAACCGTGCGAAAGCAAGGGCACGCATCTTTTTGCCTCTGGCGGTTCTGGTTGTGCTGGGCGTTATTCCTGGTGCGCTTTTTCTTAAGAATGCTGACGTCACTTCCGTTAAGATTTTATTTGGCGCGGTTATTATTGTTGTTGGTTTGCAGATGCTTATCCAGGAACGTTTCCTAAAGCCTAAGGAGGGCAGTAAGCCTAACCCTGTGGTGGTCGTGGTGCTTGGACTCCTTTCGGGCATTATGTGCGGTCTCTTTGGTATTGGTACCATCCTTGCCGCGTACGTTAGTAAAGTGTCGGATGACGTGCCAACCTTTAAGGCCAATATGTGCATCGTTTTTCTTGTGGACAATGTGATCCGCTTTGTGCTCTATACCATGTGGGGAATACTTACCCTGGAGTCATATAAGACGGCGGGACTTTTGCTTCCTGTTATGGTGATTGGCCTCGTTACAGGTATGCTTTTAAGTAAGAAACTTAAGGAAAGCACCGTCAAAAACGTTGTTATAGTGATGCTTATTATTTCGGGTATATCTTTGATTATTAATAGTATAATTAAGTAAAGATTTGTATAATTGTACTAGGAATATTCAGGAGATATTTATGAGAAGAAAGTTTGCCAGATTTTTAAGTGTTATTCTCGCATCATCAATGATGATGGGAATTTCATCATGTAAAGCTGAGCAGAAGACTTTCCCAGAACTTTCATTTGCTGACAGTGAGACTACAGCAGCCTCCGAAGACCCTGAGGCTACCGCAGTTGTAGTGGAAGACACTAACCGAATTATTAATATTTCCGTGGCAGTTCCTTATTCTGATGAGACTATGAACAGACTCCTTAAGCTGTATTATCTTAAGCAGACGGATCTTATGCCTGAAGGTAGTAAGGGTGCCGATATTGATGTGGATTTTCTCGATTCCGTTAGTACACCATGGATTCTTAATGTAATTAACACTCCTAGTGATGGAATTAGCTATTCTTCTGTGGAGTCTTGGTATAAGGGCGGCAATGTTCCTGATATCTATCTGGTAAACGATTTTGAGGCAGTTGTTGATGGCGGTTACGCTGCTAATATCAGCAACTACATTAATGGGTACGATATGAGCTCATCTAGCTTGTATGGAAACGCATTGGTGGCATGTATGAATGACAGCGGTGCATTTGGTATTCCTATGTATCAGACATTTATGATGCTCTTTGGTACTTCTGATTATGTTAATGAGGACGGGGAGCTTCCTTTCCGTAATTCCTATAATGAGTTTAAGAGTTTTCTGGGTGATATAAAGGCTACTTATGGCGATGAGACTGGGGTGGTGCCTTTCGCCAAGGGTTATGAGCTCGCACCTTATATTACTAACGGTTCCTACATGCTCAAGGATGACTATAGAACTAATGCTTCCTGGAATACACTCTTGGTTCAGGATATCTATTACATCGATTATCTTTACAAGAATGATTTGACTGCTGATATTGATGACTTCGGTTCAGATCCTACCATCTCCAGAAGTGCTGCTTTGTGGCTGGATTCTTCTGCAAATGTTCAGCGTTGGTCAGATTATTATCCTGATACTATCTATTACACAATGCTTCCATGTAATGACATTGACAGTGATTTGGAACTATATGCGTCTGTTTATCCACTGTGTTTGTCTACTAAATCATCCGAGAAGTCTTTTGCTGCTAACTTTGCAGCCTTCATGTGTTTTGATATGGATGCGCTGATGTTGCTTAATCGCTTGGAGCCACAGATTGGTTATTATCCAATAACTGACTCAGATATGGTATGGGACATTATCTGCAGTAACGAGGCGTTCGGCAGCGTTTCCATGATTTTCAGACAGAACATTCAGTATAGTTATTATTGCCCAACTAAGGGTAGCAGCCTCGAGCAGAAGGTTGACGACTACTGTTCATATTATTTTTCTTATGAGAAGAACCATGACGATGACAGACCGGAATTTGACGTGGAGGGTTTGTTCAAATGAAGCGAGACAGACTAGCTGTAGACGATATGCTTCGCAGAGCAAAGATTAGCGATGGAAGTAACCTCTCATCAGAGGGTGTGCTGCAGATGTCTTCCAAAGAGGCTTCAGAATTTATACGTGATGGTTCTTCCAAGTCCGGTGTAGAAGATTATTACTGCCCAGGCTTTATTGGCAGAGCCACTTCTGTCGACAGTGACCATAAGCGAAAGTTTCTCAAGGTTAACACAACAATCACCAGTGAGAATGACCTCCTTAGAATTATGGACGAGTTTGTACGAAAGTGTTTCTTCCGCGAGGAGTGCCACAAGGTGTCCATTCTTATCACGGTGGAGGACGAATTGCTGGAGAAAGTTATTATTAGTCTTGGCTTTTTCCAGGAAGCTTTGCTGCGTGACGAAGTGGTTAAAGTGGTGGATGGTCATAAGACTTATAAAGATGCCGGCATGTTCAGCTTAAGAAGAGCTGAGTACCTTAACTATAATGTGTGCTTTGTGCCATTCCAGAGAGGCGTTGTAGCCGTTACTGGTGGTATAGATTATGTTGATGGTGTCCATTTCCTTAATTATTCAAGCCCTATAGAAGACAGCTATATTAGTGACTGCGCATGGTATCAGGGCTTAACTGATGATGATGGATTAATGCTTTCTCGTAATAGCATTCCTACAGAATATGATGATGTCCTCGCATATTTGCCTGCTGAGCTTGTTAAGACATATCACGAGATTCGTGAGTTCTTCGTTAAGAAGAGATTCGACTTCGATATTAATATCAGAATTTATGATGGAACTGAGTTCCAGATTCAGGTGTGGGAGAAGCTTAAGAAGATTCCTTATGGAGTAACATGCAGCTATGAGGATATTGCTTTGGAGTTAACTGATAATGACCTTAATAAGGCTCGTAAGCTTACTCGTGCTGTAGGTAAGGCATGTGCGGAAAATCCAGTTCCAATTCTTGTTCCTTGCCACAGAGTTATTGGTAAGAACGGTATGCTCGTTGGTTTTTCTGGTGGAATCGAGTTCAAGGATTTCTTGCTTCAGAATGAGCTTTTTTCAAGTGCTCTTCCTTTGTATTAATATATAAATTTCAACCTCGAAAATTGTAACATTCTTCTTGTTGGATGAATGTTAGACTATACCTACTGAATATTTAGTGAGGTGGAAAAATGTCTACTAAGACTAAGGTTGTTAGAATTGGTAATGTGCTTATCGGAGGAGGTAATCCTATTGCTGTTCAGTCCATGAACAACACTTTTACTTCTGATGTTAAGAGTACTTTGGAGCAGATTAATAAGCTTTATGAGGCAGGTTGTGACATCACACGAGTTACAGTTCCTGATATGGAAGCTGCTGAGGCTCTTAAGGAGATTACTGCTAAGTCACCGATTCCAGTTGTCGCTGATATTCATTTTGATTATCGACTTGCAATTGAGGCTGCTAAGAATGGTGCAGCTAAGATTCGAATTAACCCAGGTAATATTGGTGGAGAAGAGAAGCTTCGCCTTGTTGCTCAGACTTGTAAGGAAAGAGGCCTCCCTATAAGAGTTGGTGTTAATTCAGGTTCTATTGATCGTAAACTCGTTGAACAGTATGGTGGTGTATGCGCTGAGAATATGACTATCTCTGCCATGGGTGCTGTAAAGTTGTTAGAGGATGTAGACTTTGACAATATCGTTATCAGTATTAAGTCCAGTAGCCCTAAGCTCACTATCGAGACATATAGAACTATCGCATCTAAGTGCGATTATCCATTGCACGTCGGAGTAACTGAAGCTGGAACACCATGGGAAGGTGTAATTAAGTCTTCAGTAGGTATTGGAACACTTCTTGCTGAGGATATTGGAGATACTATTAGAGTTTCCCTCACAGGTGATCCTGTAGAGGAAGTTAGAGCCGGTATTAGTATTCTTAAGGCTCTTGATTATCGTAAGGGTGGAATAACATTTGTCTCATGCCCAACTTGCGGAAGAACTCAGGTACCTCTTATCGAATTAGCTCAGCAGATTGAGAAGAGAATTTATAATCTTCCATATGACCTTAAGGTTGCTGTTATGGGTTGTGTTGTTAATGGTCCTGGAGAGGCTAGAGATGCCGATATAGGACTTGCTGGAGGTAAGGATGAATTCTTACTCTTCCGTAATGGCGAACCAGTTCGTAAGATGAAGAGCTGCAATGCTCTCGAAGAATTCTACGATGAGATTATTAAGGTCGGAGAAGAGAAACTTAAGGGTTAATTTTCTAAGGATTTATTAGATGAAGAGAATAGCTGAGATGATGAAATTTCCAAGTTCCTCAGTAGAGGGACTTGAAGGTCTTATTGTTGATAAGATTGATATGTACAGAGAGACCAATTCTATTAGAATGGTTATCTCTAAGTTAGAATGCCTTGAGAATCCTAATGGCCTTGTTACATTTGTTAAGTCACTTGCAGAGAAGACAAACTGTAAGGTTAGTCTGTTTTTTGCTGGGGTAAATATTTCTAGTCTTCCTGTTAATTTTGAGAATTTGCAGGAGTATATTCGTTACTGCCTTAGTGATATTAAGTACGCGAACGAGTGTGAATATAAGGTTCAGATAACAGATGGTAAGCCATGCGTAACTGTAGGTTGTGGAACTGTTTGTTATGAACTCATGGATGAGTCAGGCCGTAAGAATGTTGCTTCAGGTATAACAAATTTTGTACAGACTGTGCTTGGTGTGCCTTCTGTTGATGTTCGTGTTGTAATTAACGATACAGAAGATTCTATTGTAGATTACGATCTTCCAAGTAATGTTGAATACCCTATTGGCAGTATGCCTCCTATGCCACCTCCACCAGAGGACTATGGATATCAGCCATATATTCCACCTGAGGTTTATGAGCAGATGAGAGCTGATGAAGAAGCTGCAGCTGCCAAAGCTCAGGAGAAGGGTAAGGGCAAAGGTAAAGGTAAGGATGATAAGGATCAGCCTGCTGAAGAACTTGATCCAGAGTCATGGCTCGCCAAGGCTAAGAAGCAACAGGCTGAGAATAAGAAAGAATCTGCAGGGTTTGATTATCGTAATGTTCAGAAGAATGCAGAGTCTTTGTTTGGTAAGGTTAAGGCTGGAGTAGCGTCTTATCCTATTAAGGATTTGTCTGAAGGAATGGGCAACATTAACATTGTTGGTCAGCTCACTTTGACAGATGATCTTAAGTTAAGTAAATCCGGTAGCTGCGTTATTGCTAAGTTTAATATCATCGATAAGACAGGTGGCATTGCCGGTATTATGTTCGTTAAGCCTGAGGAGGCCGACGAGTTTAATAAGAAGTTTAAGAAGGGTGGATACGCAGGATTCCAGGGTGAGCCTCAGAATAACAGAGGTGAGTTTAACTTTAAGGTAAATGGAATCTATGAGGCAAAGAAACCATCCGGACGTAAGGATTATTCCGAATATAAGAGAGTAGAGCTTCACGTCCACTCTAAGATGAGTGAGAAGGATGCTGTAAGTGAGCCAGCTGATATTATGAAGCTCGCTGCATCATTTGGACATAAGGCATGTGCTATTACTGACCATGGTAACGTACAGGCTTTCCCAGATGTATATAACACAGCCAAGGGTCTTACTGTAGGTGACTCTGAAGAGAAGTTTAAGTCCATTCTCGGTTGTGAGGGTTATCTTGTAGATGATGGTCCTACTATCTGTTATAACCTTCCTTACGATGAGGAGAACAGAAGATCTATCGGTTCTTTTGTTTCTATCACAATAGAGACAACAGGAAGTGATTCCTGTACAAGTTTAATTACTAAGATTGCGGCTTCTAAGTACAGACTTAAAGGTTATATTGGTGTGCGCCCTGAAGAAGAGGGTGAGTCTGACGAAGATGCTATCGCATTCTCTAAGAATGATATTGATACTAGTCTGTGGGAACCAGATGAGATTCCAGAGTCATTAAGAGACGAGAACCTTAAGAATGTTATTGAGCGATTCGAGGATACATCTGTTCACGTTCTTAATATTGAGTCACAGATTGATGCTATATATTCAGACGATGGTGTAGAGACAGTTCCTTCTGAGATTGTATTCGAGCATGTAGCAGACTTTTATGCGGAAGTAGAAGATGCTATCTATTCAGGTAAGGGTGATCCATGTGATTCTTACTTCAGAACAGCAGAGCTTCTTAAGTTTATTGGTGATTCTTATATTACTGGACCAGATATCTTTAACACATTGGCATTCCTCAGAAGAGCTGGTTTTGGTCAGGATATCGAGGAAGTACCAATTCGTTATTATCGTAATAAATTCTTACAGCCAGCTATCTGTATCGAGGATGTAATTCGATATGGTATGCCTGAGCATAAGGGTAAGGCACCATTAGACCTTGCTACTGAACTTAATATTTGTCAGGATGAGTCTGGTGATCAGCCATTGTTGGCACAGGCTAAGAATTGTGCTGCTATAGTGTCCAAGTATCTTGCTGATAGTGAGTGTGTTGATCCAACTAAGATCAATTCTAGTGTAGGTCACTTGAGTATTGATGAGATTAAGTCTAAGCAGTGTAAGGCATACCATGTTATCTATCTCGCGCGTAATAACCTTGGTCTTTATAACATGTACAACATTGTATCTGAGGGTAATGTTCATTACTTCTACTTTAGACCAAGAACACCTAAGAGTCTTCTCAAGTACTTCCAGTCTTCTATGATTGTCGGAGGTGCATGTGAGCGTGGTGAGATTTATCGTCATGTAATGACTACATATAAGAACTGTGGCAAGAACAAAGAAGTTGCCTTCGGTACTTTGTGTGGTGATGAGAAGATGGCTGATATTATGAGCCTTTATGACTATATTGAGATTCAGCCAATCTGCAATAACATGTTTATGGTAAGAGAGAACCCTGAGAAGTCTGATACAGGTAATGTTCCTCTTAACAGAGAAGATATCTTTGCAGTTAATGAACTCCTTGTTCAGCTTGCAGATTACTTTGGTAAGCCATGTTGTGCTACTACTGACTCACACTTCCTTGATAAGGAAGATGGCAGATTCCGCAAGCTTCTCCTTATGGATATGGGATTCTCAGACGCAGATCAGCAGAGTGACTTGTATTTCAGAACAACAGAAGAGATGCTGGATGAGTTTGCTTATCTTGGTGAAGATAAGGCCTTTGAAGTTGTTGTTACTAATACAAATAAGATTGCGGATATGATCGAGTATGGTATTAAGCCATTCCCATCAGGAACATATCCTCCTATCATTGCACGAGCTGCGGCTGATGTTCGTGATATGACATATACAAAGGCCAACCGTATGTACAGACATAACGGCAAGCTTAACGAGGAAATCGCAGCAAGACTTGAAAGAGAGCTTAATTCTATTATCGGTAATGGTTACGCGATTATGTACTATATCGCTTACCGTCTTGTTAAGAAGTCTAATAACGATGGATATATTGTAGGTTCACGAGGATCTGTAGGATCATCTCTTGTTGCTACTATGTGTGGTATCACTGAGGTTAACCCTATGGCTCCACACTATAGATGTCCTAAGTGTAATTATGCTGAATTTGACCATACTGGTACATTCGGTTCAGGTTATGATATGCCGATTAAGAACTGTCCTGAGTGTGGTGAAGAGATGATAAGAGATGGTCAGGAAATTCCTTTCGAGACCTTCCTTGGATTCTATGGAGATAAGCAGCCTGATATCGACCTTAACTTCTCATCTGCATATCAGCCACGTGCTCATAAGTATGTAGAAGTACTCTTTGGTGCTACGCACACATTCCGTGCAGGTACTATCGGTACATATGCGGATAAGAACGCTATCGCACTTGCTCGTAAGGCAGGTGAGGCAAAGGGCCAGACTTATAGTAATGCCATGCTGACTTACATGTCAGAAGGTGTAGTTGGAGTTAAGAGAACAACATCACAGCACCCTTGTGATATCGTCATTGTTCCTAATGAGATGTATGTATACTAATTTACACCTATTCAGTATCCTGCTAACAAGACAAATTGTGGAATTATTACTACTCACTTCGACTTTAATAAGCTCCACGATACGATCCTTAAGCTCGATATTCTTGGTCATGCTGACCCTACGGTATTGAGAATGCTTCAGGAGCTTACAAATATTGAGGTTACAGATGTTCCTGTTCCAGATGTTCAGGTAATGTCGCTCCTTGAGTCAACAAATGCTCTTGGATTCCCAATGGAGGCAACAGAAGCTGGATCAGCTACACTTGGCCTTTCAGAGATGGGTACTAATATGGCTCGTAACATGATTAAGGAAGCCAAGCCTACAAGATTCTACGACCTTGTACAGCTTATGGGTCTTTCTCATGGTACTGACGTATGGACTGGTAACGCACAGGAGCTTATCCGTAATGGTACATGTGATATCAACTCAGTTATTGGATGTCGAGATTCTATCATGACAACTCTTATTCACTGGGGATTGCCTAACAAAGACTCTTTCGACATCATGGAGAAGGTTCGTAAGGGTAAGGGCTTAGCACCAGAGAAAGAAGCACTTATGAGAGAACATAATGTACCAGACTGGTATATCGGTTCTTGTAAGAAGATTAAGTACATGTTCCCTAAGGCGCATGCTGCTGCCTATACTTTGTCTACTTTGCGTGTTGCTTGGTTTAAGGTTTACCACCCTGAGGAGTATTACTGCGCTTTCTTTACCATCCGTGGTGATGAATTTAATGCTGAGAATATGTGTAAGGGTGAGGAGCATCTTGCTAATCATAGACGTGAGTTAGGTGAGAAGATGCATCAGGATGATAACCCTAAGACAAAGTCCGAGTATTACCTCAGTGAGATTGTAGAGGAGATGTACCACAGAGGTATCGTGTTCCTTCCAATCGACCTTGAGAAGTCTCATGCTACGAACTTTGTTAAGGAAGATAAGGGTAAGATTCGTCCACCTCTTGATGCGCTCGGAGGAATTTCATCCAGTATGGCTGAAGCCATTACAGAGGCTAGAGATGAGGCACCATTCTCCACAAGAGAAGATCTTATGAATCGTGCTCATATCGGTAAGTCAGCTATGGAAATTCTTAATCAGAATGGATTGCTTACAGGTCTTCCTGAGACTAGTCAGATTGACTTGTTCTCACTTCTTTAAGGTGAACAGATGATTTGTAATACTGCTGGTATTGTTTTAAGAGATTCAGTTCGTAGTACTGACAAGATATACAGTTATCTCATTCCTGATGGAATGGAGGTTGTTCCTGGACATTATGTTGAAGTTCCTTTTGGAAACGGCAACAGGGTCCAGGCAGGCCTTGTTGTGTCTGTATCTGATATGGAGATAGAGGAGAAGAAACTTAAGCGATTTAAGAGTATCACTCGATTATTAGATCCATATCCTGTAATGAATGCGGACCAGATAGAACTCATTAAACCTATTGTTTCTAGATACCTTTGTACTATGGGTACAGCGGTGTCTTTGATGGTGCCTTCTGCACTTGGAAAACCTCATAGAGATAAGGCGACTTTCGTGTTTTGTAGTGATATGGAGAAGGCTAGAGAGGCACTTGCTGCGGGTACGCTTAGATCCGTTAATCAGCGTAATGTCCTTGAGTATCTGCTCGAAAATGGTGAGTGTGAGCGTAAATCATTAATGACTACTACTAAGTCCACTGTGTCTCATCTTAAGGGGCTTAAGGATAAAGGTCTCATTGATTCTGAGATAAGAGAAATTGATGATCTTGAAGTGGTGGAAGAGGTTACTTCTGCTGAAGGCTTCTCTGTCGTTCATGAGCTTAATGAAGAGCAGCAGAATGCCGTTAATTCTATTACGGATTCTATAACTAAAAATGAGAAGCCAGAGGTTTTTTTGCTTCACGGAATTACCGGTAGTGGTAAGACAGAAGTATATCTTAAGACTGCAGGTAATGTTCTAGAACAGGGTGGAAGTGTAATTTATCTCGTGCCAGAGATATCTCTTACACCACAGACTGTTAGCTGGATTACAGGTAGGTTTGGTAATACTGCTGCGGTCCTTCACAGTAGACTTACAGATAAGCAGAGAGTTAAGCAGTGGAATAGGATTCGTAATGGTTCTGCTAGAATTATTGTTGGTCCTAGAAGCTGTATCTTCGCACCTGTAAAGAATCTTAAATTGATTATTCTTGATGAGGAGCACGACGGTTCCTATAAGTCAGATTCTTTCCCAAAGTATTCGGCTAAGGACATTGCCATGCTTAGAGCTAAGAACAACAATGCAGCGATTGTATTGGGTTCTGCAACTCCATCTTCATCTTCATATTTCGCGGCTAGAAATGGTTACTATAAGTTGCTCCCTATGACTAAGAGAGCTAACCCTGATGCTGTGCTTCCTAAGGTTAGGATCGTTAACATGAAGGAAGAGGTCAGATTTGGTGGAAGTGATATCCTTTCGACACCGTTAAAGGAAGCCATGGCACGTGCTTTTGCTGATAAGAAGCAGGTTTTGTTGTTCCTTAACAGACGTGGTTATTCCAGAACTTTGGTGTGTGCTGACTGTGGTGAACCTTGCGCATGTCCTAACTGTTCTGTTGGTATGACTTTGCATAACAACAGGCATTCTAATAACAGGCTCCTTATTTGCCACTATTGTGGTTATACGATACCTTCCTTTGAAGCCACATGTAAGACTTGTGGTGGAGTTAGATTTACCAAGGCAGGAATCGGAACTCAGCAGTTACAGGAGTTGCTTACTAAGATTTATCCGTCAGAGAAAATTCTCAGAATGGATCAGGATACAACCATGACTGCTGGAAGTCATGAGGAGATACTTAACAGATTCCGTAATCATGAAGCGTCCATTCTTATTGGTACTCAGATGATTGCCAAGGGACACGATTTCCCTGATGTAACTGTTGTTGGTATTCTTGCAGCAGATCTTGTGGCATCCTCTTCCGATTACAGGGCTTCTGAGAGGACTTTCCAGCTTATTACTCAGGCTGCAGGTCGTGCAGGAAGAGCTGGTAGTGAGGGTACGGTGTTTCTACAGTGCCTTAAGCCAGATAATCCGCTGTTGCAGTATGCGGCGAGACAGGATTATGTGTCATTCTATGAGTCGGAGATAACTTATCGTAAGGTTATGAATCTGCCACCATTTAAGGCTATGGGAGAGATGGTTTTATCATTACCTGATGAAGATACTTTAAGTGAGAGGTCTTATAATCTTCAGAAGTATCTGACAGAGTTTCTATCGATACAGGATGCTAAGTATGGATTCGAGTTATATGGTCCAGTTCCTGCTCCTATTTATGAACTCAGAGGCAGATACAGAAATGTGTTTATAATAAAAGCAAATAACAAATCTGCTATGAATGCTATCTTTAAGCAAGTGATGAAGGATTTTGACGCAGAGCTTTATCCTATCTCATTTGATAGCGATTCCTCAGGAGGTTAATGTGGATACATTTTTTGAATATCTTAAATGGCGTGGAGATTTGTCCTTTTCTAAGGTAGCATTTAACGATGTAGATGCTGCGATTTTTGCTAGACTATCTTATATGCCTTTTGATGGTATTGTCTCTTCAGAATATGAGTTCATGAACCTTAGGGAAGCCTGTAATAAGGCTATTGTAAGGTCTGACTTTAATTACCATGCGGTTAATCCTAAGAAGGACAAAGAATTTCTCGAACTGATTAAGAAGAGTAAGAGATTTTCTGAACTTCAGATAACCAACTTTGTATATGAGGTTGATGAAGCCCTTGAGAAGCAGTTTGGTGCATGTATCTTTAAGATAGTAGATGGTAAGTATTACCTTGCTTACAGAGGTACAGATAAGGTTCTTATTGGTTGGAAAGAGGACCTTAATATGGGGGTGGAATTTCCTGTTCCTGCCCAGACTAGAGCTTTGGAATACTTTGAAGAAGCGGTAAATAATCTTCCAGAGGGTGAGTATATTATTGGTGGACACTCAAAGGGTGGAAACTTATCAGTATATTCAGCTGCTTTTTGTAATAGCCAGTGTCAGGATATGATTAAGATGGTCTATAACTTTGACGGTCCTGGATTTTCTGATGAGGTTGTTAACAGACTTGAATTTAAGGCCGTAGCGGATAAGATACATACCTTTGTTCCTGAGTTTTCAGTCGTTGGTATGCTGTTAGAGCATGCTGAGGACTATACAGTTGTTAAGTCAAATGAGATTGGTATTTTACAGCATGAGATGTACTCATGGGTGGTTAAGCCAACATCTTTCTCTTGTAAGAAGACAGTTAAGAAGACAAGTCTTATTATCGATGGCACCATGAAAGAATGGCTTAGTCGTATGAATATGGAGGAGAGGGCAGAATTTATAGATATTCTCTATGCGCTTCTTACTGGAGGTCAGGCTCACCATCTTTATGACTTTAAGTCATTTGAATCTTATCTTGGAATGTTTAAGGTTTATAGAAAGATGGATTTTACCACACAGATCAGGTTCATTACTTTTATCATTAGACTTGTTAAAAGTGCTGGAATTAATGTTGGTTTTAACCCTGGACTGCTTGCCGAGAAGGTAAAAAGTATAGGAAAAAGAAAATAATCTTTTTTTGTGTTACAATAGCTTCTATATTAATAATATAAATAAAGAGGAAAACATAATGGCTTTACGTAATATTGTACTTGAGACAGATCCACTTATTCGTAAGACAAGTAGACCAGTAGATGAGATTACTCCTAGAATTATTAAGCTTCTTGATGATATGGCTGAGACTATGTACTTCGAGAACAGAGGTATTGGTATCGCAGCTCCACAGGTTGGCGTACTTAGAAGAGTATTCGTTGTAGATGTTGGAGATGAGCATGGTCTTATCGAGTTCATTAACCCAGAGATTACATACAGAAGCGGTGCACAGGTTTACTGTGAGGGTTGTCTCTCACTTCCTGGCAAGAGTGCTGATGTAGAGCGTCCAGAGGTTATTAGAATTAAGGCATTGGACAGAAATGGTAATGAGTTCGAGCTCGAAGCTGATGGACTTCTTGCTATCTGTATCTGCCATGAGTACGATCACCTCGATGGTATTCTTTTCACAGATAAGGCTATCGATGGCGTAGTAAACGTACAGCCACAGGAGTAATGATGAATAAATCAGATATTAAAATCGTATTTATGGGCACACCGGAGTTCGCTTCTGTGTGCCTTGACACACTTTTAGAAGCAAAATTTAACGTTGTAGCTGTGGTTTCACAGCCAGATAAGCCAGTTGGACGTAAGCATGTTATTACTCCACCTCCAACAAAGGTGAGAGCATTAGAAGCAGGTATTCCCGTATTTCAGCCAGACTCCATGAAGACTGATGAGTCTTACGAGGAGATTAAGAAGTATAGTCCTGACCTCATTATCACAGCTGCTTACGGTAAGCTTCTCCCAGAGAGAGTTCTTAATATCCCAACATATGGCTGTATTAACGCACATGGGTCACTTCTTCCTAAGTACAGAGGTGCTTCTCCTGTACAGATGGCTATCCTTAATGGTGAGGCCGTTACAGGTGTTACTGTAATGAAGATGGATATTGGTATGGATACTGGTGACATGATTTCTAAGGTTGAAGTACCTATTGATGAGAATATTGATACTGATGGTCTCATGATGGAGCTTGCTAAAGCAGGTGGAGAACTTCTCGTTAATACTATCGAGGATTACGTTAACGGTAAGATTGCACCTGTTCCACAGGATGAGGCTTTGTCCACACACTGTTCCATGATTAAGCCAGAAGATGGCATTTTTAACTGGAATGATGATGCTACTACTATCCATAACAAGGTGCGTGCTCTTAAGACATGGCCTGGTGCACAGACTTCTCTTGATGGTAAGAGAGTAAAGGTTTATGAGACTGCTATTTACAGAGATGGTGATTTCGACGCCGCTCCTGCAGGAACTGTAGTGAAGGCGCATAAGGGTGACCTTATCGTGGCATGTGGTAATGGTTATCTTAAGATTCTTGAGCTCCAGTTAGAGGGTGGAAAGCGTCTTAAGGCTATTGACTGCGCTCATAATTACAAAGTTGGTACGGTATTTGGTAACTAATGGCTGATTATAGTAAGACAGAACGAGATATTGCATATAAGGTGCTTTACGAGTGCTTCGAGAAGGGCGCGTTTTCTAACCTTAGCCTTAAGGGACAGGATGTAACAGATTTTGTTACTGCTGCTGTTTACGGCACTATTACTATGTCTTACAGCCTCGATTACATTATTAAGCAGGCATCTGGGAAGGACGTTTCTAAGATGGACGGCAGAACCAGAACTATTTTGAGACTTGGTTGCTGGCAGCTAATCTGCTCTACTAAGGTTCCTGCTTATGCGGCAGTCGACTCTTCCGTTAATCTCGCGAAGAAATATGCCAAGAACTCTAGTGGTCTAGTTAATGCGGTTCTTCACAGGGTGTCCGAAATGGACGACAAGGCAAAGAATCTAGAAGTCTATAAGCCAGAGATAGCACTAAGCCTTAAGCCAGAGATTTTTGGAATATTTAAGAAAGACTATGGCAAAGAGCGTGCGGTTTCTATCGGAAAGGCACTTTTAAGTTCATCGGGAACAACAATTCGATATGATTCGTCTTATAGTAAAGACCAGATAACAGCTGATCTTCGTGCTAACGGTATTGAAGTAGAAGAGTCATCTTTTATGGATAGCTGCCTTAAGGTGGTTTCTTCTGGTTCTGTAGCGATTGGCGACAGCAAAGCTTTTAAGGATGGAAAGATTATTGTTCAGGGTGAATCTGCCATGCTGGCTTCAGTGGTGGCAAATCCACAGAAGAACACTAGAATTCTTGATTGCTGTGCTGCTCCAGGTGGTAAGACAACACATCTTGCACAGCTGACTAATGATGAGGCGATGATTGATGCTCTTGACATTAATGAGAGCAGAGTAGAGCTTATTAAACAGAATGCAAAGCGACTCGGAATTAAGAGCATTAATGCCATGAAGGGTGATGCTTCTACATTCGGAAGTAATAAAGCTCAGTATGATCTGGTTACAGCAGATGTCCCATGTAGTGGACTGGGACTTCTGGCAAAGAAGCCTGATATCAGACTTCAGATAACCTATGACCGAATTCAGGAGCTTCTTCCTATTCAGAAAAAGATTCTGGATAATGCGGCACGTAATGTAGTTCCTGGAGGAACTCTTATTTACAGCACTTGTACTATTAACAAGGCTGAGAATGAGAACCAGGTAGAAGAATTTTTATCAGAGCATGAGGATTTTTATCCTGAGGATATTACTCCATTCTTGCCTGAACGACTGGTATTAGGGGATAGAGAGGAGCTTGCCAAGAAGGGCATGATTACTTTGTTCCCAGATACTGATAAATGTGATGGCTTCTTTATTGCCAGACTAAGAAGGAGAGAATAATGGATAAGAGATTTTGTCTCGATTTAAATCTTGAAGATATAAAGAACTGGTGTCAGGAAAAGAAGTTTCCTGCATTTCGTGCTGGTCAGATTTTTAAGTGGTTATCAGCTGGTGTTATCGATACTGAAGAGATGACAAATGTTCCTAAGAATATCAGACAGGCACTGGAAGAGGACTTCATTATGAATGGCATGAAGGCGATTCATGAGTTTAAGTCTCAGATAGATGGCACTACAAAATACGTATATCTTCTTCACGATGGCAATATTATTGAGACTGTTGTAATGAGATATAAGACAGGTCTTTCCGTGTGTATTTCCTCTCAGGCCGGATGCAAGATGGGCTGCACTTTCTGCGCCTCTGCCAAGGCTGGTTTTGGAAGAAGCCTTACTTCTGGTGAGATGCTAGGTCAGGTTATTCTTTCTGGTAAGAACATGGGAGAGAAAATCCATAATGTGGTAGTTATGGGTATTGGAGAGCCTTTCGACAACTACGATAACCTTATTGGTTTCCTTAAGTTAGCGAACAGCCCTGACGGTCTTAACATGGGTGCTAGACACATTACGGTTTCTACTTGTGGTCTTATCGAGCGCATCAAAGAGTTTACTGCGCTTCACTCCCAGGTTAACCTTGCTATCTCACTTCACGCACCTAATGACGAGCTTCGCCGTCAGCTTATGCCAGTTCCTGCGCACTATGCACTTAATGACCTTATTGGTGCCTGCCGTGAATATGTAAAGGAAACTGGCAGAAGAATTACTTTCGAGTACTCTCTCTTTGATGAGTTAAATGACACCATAGCATGTGCAGGACAGCTTGCGCACCTTCTTAAGGGACTTAACTGTCACGTTAACCTTATCGCGGCAAATGAGTTCCCAGGAAGCCCATACAAGCGCTGCCGCCCTAAGAGAATCGATGTCTTCCGTAAGGAGCTCGAGAGACTTGGTGTTAATGCGACACTTCGCCGCGAAATGGGTACGGATATTATGGCTGCCTGCGGTCAGTTAAGAAGAGGTCTTGAGGAGGAAACATGTTAAGTTGCGTTAGATCCGAGAACGGTCTCAGACCTAATAATGAGGATTATACAAAGTCACTTCAGATAGGTGGCTATAAGCTTTTTGTTATCGCTGACGGAATGGGAGGCGAGAAGAAAGGTGAGGTTGCATCTAAGATTGCAGTTGAGACCTTGTGTGATGTTGTTGAGGAGACTCTCACAAATAATGAGCTAGATGATAGCGCCCTTGAAGAGCTCTTTACTAATGCTTATCAGAAAGCTAATAAGGAGATTGTTCAGTATTGTGCTGATAATGGTCTTCGTGAGAGTAATATGGGCACAACACTTACTGCTATGCTCGTTAAGGAACGTAAAGCTTACGTGGCACATATTGGTGATACTAGAGCGTATCTTAAGCATGGTTCAGCTCTTACTAGACTTACAAATGACCATGTTGCTGAGGGTAATAGCAGTGAGCTTACTAAGTATCTTGGTACAAATAGTTATGTGTATCCTGATTTTTATAAATATAATATAATGTATGGTGATTTAATAATGCTTTGTTCTGATGGTGTTTATGGACATCTTACAGATACTAAGATTGTTGAATGCCTTAAGTTACATAATAAGTTAGAGGGTTGTCTGGATAATCTTTTTCAGGCGGCAAAGAACAGCGGCAGCGAGGATAATCTTACCGCGTTGCTGGCAAATATTAGACCTTAAGTAGGAAGGAGTCCAATAGGATGAACGGACAGGGACCTGAAGGAATGCTTCTGGCAGGTAAGTACAGAATCATTAGACTTATCGGCAAGGGCGGAATGGCAAATGTTTATCTCGCTTCTGATATTAATACAGGAGTTAATGTTGCTATCAAAGTTCTTAAGCCAGAATTGTCTTCTGATGAGGAATTTATCAGAAGATTTGATACAGAGGCAAGAGCGGTATCTTCCCTTAATCACGCTAACATCGTTAAGGTGTTCGGCGTAGGACACGAAGGTAATATCAGATACATTGTTCAGGAATATGTAGAAGGTATTACAGTAAAAGAGCTTATTAATCAGAATGGTCATCTTGACTGGAGAGTTGCAGTACCTATCGTTATTCAGATTGGTATGGCTCTCGATTATGCTCATAACAATGGAATTATTCACAGAGACATTAAGCCTCAGAATATTCTTATTAGCAGAGACAGAATCGCTAAGATCACAGACTTCGGTATTGCTAGAGCAACATCTGGAAATACTATTACTATGACTTCTGGTGGAGCTCTCGGAACAGTACACTATTTTTCTCCAGAGCAGGCAAGAGGTGGTAATGTAGGCCCAAGTTCTGATATCTATTCTGTTGGTGTAATGCTCTATGAGATGGTAACTGGACGTGTTCCATTTGATGGTGAAAGTAACGTAGCAGTTGCTGTTAAGCATCTTCAGGAGAAGCCACCTGTAGCTTCTATGTTTGTTCCAGGAATTCCTAATGGTCTTGATTCTATTATTATCAAGTGTATGCAGAAGACTCCTGAGCTCAGATATAGTTCTATGAGACAGATGGTTACTGAGCTTGATGCGCTTATGGTAGACCCTAATGGTGTATATGGCGTTATTAATACTGCACCACAGGCATATCAGAATATGGAGCCACAGAATGTATCCTTCAGACAGGATCCTAATTACAATACAATTTCTGAGCTTGAGAAGTCTGCTGAGTCCAGAAGACGTTCCAGACTTAGAGATAACATCATTCTCGTATTAATTATCGTTGTAATTATTGGTGTTCTTGTGGCACTTGGAGCACTTATTGTTAACTCCATCGGTAATGCTACTAATATTCAGACAACGAATGAGTATACCATCAAGGATTATGTTGGAATGACTCAGGAAGAGGCTGAGAAAGAACTTAATAACGCAGGAATTAAGTTTGAGATTAAGACTGAGATTACCGAAGACGAGAACATGGTTGGTAAAGTAATCGATCAGAGCATTAAGGAAGGTGTAACTATTAAGAGTGATTCTGATGTACATAAGATCGTTCTTACTGTTGGTGTAGCACCTGATGCAGTTCCTCTGGCTGATTATGCAGGACTTGATTATCAGTCTGCATTTACTACACTTAGTTCTACATATAATGTAAGCCTTCTTGCTGAAATTAGTGATGAAGTAGAGCCTGGTCTTGTAATCAGAACTCAGCCTGCAGCAGGTGAGCTAGTATCTCCAGGTCAGGCAATCGTAATCGTATATGCTAAGGCTCCTGAGAGTTCTGTAGTGCCTGTAATTAAGGCTGGTGAGACAACTCTTAAGGATTATAAGAAGACACTTGAAGAAGATGGATTCTCCACACCTGTAATCGAGGGTGCGCCTGAAGTTAGATCTCTTGATGAGAGCCAGCAGTATGTTATTATTACTGACCCACCAGCAGGTACAACACTTCCTAGAGGTTCTATCATCAAGGTGTATGTAGGTACAGCAGAAGATGCTAAGAACGGTGGTACACCAACACCTACACCAGCACTTATTAAGATTAATATCACTGTTGAAGGTTATGGTGCTGTAGCAGGTATGGGTGAGTATCAGCAGGGTCAGACAGTAACACTTGTTGCTCAGGCAGATTCTGGTAATATTTTCTCACATTGGGTAGATCCAATGGGAAATATTGTTGCTTACTCTGCTACATATAGTTTTGTGGCAACAAACCCTAATCCAAGCAGTACAAGTAAAGATACAATAGTTCTTAATTATAAGGCGGTATTTGTTCAGAATGCGCCTCCTCCAACTGATCCACCACCACCTGAGGGCGGCGGAGATACGATTGGATAAGGAGTTAAGTATTTGAGCGAACGAATTCAGGGAATTATTACTAAAGGTATTGGAGGCACTTACACTGTAGGTGCCTCTACTGGCGTTTTATATTTGTGTCAGATTAGAGGTGGCATACGTAAATCAGGCCTTACTCCAGCAGTTGGAGATAACGTTCTGATTAGTGAGTCTGGTGATCCGGATATTCCATACGTTCTAGAGAAGATTCTTCCTCGTAAGAACAGCCTCGTGAGACCACCTATGGCTAACGTTGACGCGCTTATTTTGTGTTTTGCAGTAAAGGATCCAGAACCAGATCTTAAGCTTCTTGATAAGATGCTGATTATCTGTGGAAAGAATGGTATAAAACCGATAATTGTTTTTACCAAATGTGACCTTGATTCTGAGTACGCACAAACATTGTATGATGATTACAGCAAAACAGGTATATCATGTTATATGTCTTTTAAGGATAACAAGCCTTCCGTAGAGGCTCTTTTCGAAGCGTGTGGTGACGCTGTGCTTGTTGGTTTTGCTGGTCCGTCCGGCGTAGGTAAGAGCACACTTTGTAATAACATGCTTGGTAACGAGTTTATGGCGGTTGGTGATATCTCAGAGCGTCTTGGTAGAGGTAAGCACACCACTAGACACGTTGAGTTGTTTTCGTATGAAGGCAAGTACCTTACTGACACACCTGGCTTTACTTCTCTTGACTTATTAGAGCTTGGTTATGAGTATAAGGATGTAATCTGCGGATATCCTGATATTAATGAACTGAGTATTGGTTGTAAGTTCGATGACTGTCGTCATATCAGCGAGAGGGATTGCGCAGTTAAGTCAGAAATAGGTATTAGCATAAGTAAGGATAGATATGAGAGATATAAGGAGTTTAACGAGTTCTTATATTCTATGCGTAACAATTATGGTGGAGGAATAAGAAAATGAGTTCACTTGAGAAGAAAGAATTAGCACCATCAGTTCTTGCGGCTGATTTTGCTTATCTTATGAAGGATATTGATGCAGTAAGTGGTGATTGTAAGTTTTTGCATCTCGATGTAATGGATGGCCATTATGTACCAAATATCTCTATCGGAGTTCCTATAGTTGCTTCTATCAGAAAGCATACAGATATGATCTTTGATACACATCTCATGATCCTTAATCCAGGAGATTATATTAAGGATTTTGCTGATGCTGGTTCTGATTACATCACTTTCCATATCGAGTGCACAACAAATGCAGTTTCTCTTATTAGTGAGATTAGAGCTCTCGGTAAGAAGGCGGGTGTTGCTATTCATCCAGATACACCAATCGAGGCTATTTTCCCATATCTTGAGAAGGGTGCAGCAGATCTTATTCTTGTAATGACTGTAAGACCAGGATTTGGTGGTCAGACTTTTATCAGAGAGTCATTAAGCCGTATTGCTACTTGCCGTGAGAGACTTGATAAGAATGGCTCTGACGCTATTCTTTCCGTTGATGGTGGAATTAACACAAAGACTATCGTGGCAGCTTCTGAGGCTGGTGCAGACCTCTTTGTAACAGGTAGTGCAGTGTTCGGTCAGGAGGATAAGACTGAAGCTGCTAAGACATTGTTCAGAGCACTTGGACAGGATGTTTAATATAGAATCTCCATTTGTATTAGTAATTTCAGGTGGCCCTATGCCTAATAGTCATAAAGCCATTTTTGATTGCGCTTCAAAGGCGTCCCAGGTAATCTGCGCGGACAGTGGTGTAGATGCTGCCCTTAAGGCTGGTTGCCGTATTGATAAAGTCTATGGGGACCTGGATTCCATAAGTGAAGATGGACTAAGCTATATTAAGGAAAATAACATTCCACTAGAAGTTTTTCCGTGCGAGAAGGATATGACAGACACTGAACTAGTGTTAAGCGAGGTTACAAGCTCTAATGTTGTGCTTTTCTGCGCCCTTAAAGGCCGTATCGACCACGTGATGGCTAACGTGCTTATGTGCGCCAGACTGAAGCTCTCAGGGCTAAATGTGCTCGTTACAGACGGTGAATCACAGATTAGATTCCTAAGTGGCGGAGAGAAGTTTGTTTATAAGTCCTCTTCCGTGCGCGAAATGGTGTCTCTTTTGCCGGTAGATATTGGTAATCCGGTTACAGGCGTTACCACAAAGGGACTTTACTACGAGCTTAATGATGCGACACTTAATTACGGATCTTCACTCGGAGTTAGTAATTACATAAAAGACCCTGGGACTTTTTGCGAAATTAGCATAAAGTCAGGAATTATAGGGGTTTACGTGGTACCAGAGGAGTAAACTGACCTATAAATAGGACTAAAATCTGAGACAAAATCGGGGTTGTTGAGACTCAATACCCCTAGTAATATATAAGTGTGATCACATACAGACCGAACGAATTGTCGTCCGGTCTTTTTTATTACCCAAAAAGGAGATATTAGATGTTAAATTACGAAGAATTTAAAGACGAGATCAGATGCAGACTTCTTCCTGCTATGGGAACGAAGTATGAGAAATACGTCATCGAAGAGATGAGAGTATTTAAGATGGGAAAGTTTAAAGATGGCTTTGGAGTCAGAAAGATTAACTCTAATGTTAACAACAGAGTTATGCCGACCTTGTACTTTGATGATCTGTATAGAGACTATCTTAATGGCGAGCCTTTTGATGATGTACTTATGTCAGTTTCCCAAGCTATGCAAAGAGGGCTTAAAGACGGTAAGAGAATTAAGAAAGCAGCCTCCGATAATATGAATTACGATAATGTAATTTGTCAGCTCGTTAATGCGGATGACTATAAGTCTCTTCTAGAAGATGTGCCACACAGATTTTTTCTGGACCTGGCAGTTATTTATCGCTGGTGTATCGATGTGAGCCATAACTCATTTGCAAGTGCGGTTATTGATAACGATATTGCTGCTAAGCTCGGCTATACAGAAGAGGAGCTCTATAAGCACGCCATTAAGAACACAGCTAAGATTTTTCAGCCTATAGCACAGTCAATGCAGGAGATTGCTTTTGATATCTTTGTTCGTGGTGGAGCTAGTGCAGCTGAAGCCAAGGAGATGTCTAAGAGACTTCCAGATAGCGACACTATCTATTTTGTATCTAATGGAGGTAATCCGAAGGTTGGCGCAACGATTCTGTTATATAGCGATAAGCTTAAGAAATTTGCTAACAGATTCTCATCAGACCTTTATCTGCTGCCTTTGTCATCTATGGAGGTTATTTTGATTCCTACATGCTATAAGAATGACTTGGATGCAGTATATAAATGCTTCTTCGATCTTAATAACGTTAACTTTAACAATGAGGAGATTATCTCTGAGAATATCTACTATTATGAGCGAAGTTCAGGTGAGATAAGCGTCCTTGATCCAGTTATTATCGGGGAGGACTATGACGATGCGTAAAGGTATTAGAAGATTAGTATCTTTTATCGCTGCTTCATCTATTGTATTCGGATTCTCATATGCTAACTTATCGCTTTTTAAGACATCTCAGGCACAAGCTAAAGAACTGGAAAAGAAGAGAAGCGTAGTAGAGAATTTCTCGGGCTCTTCAGCTGTTAAAGTAACGAATACAAATAGTATTAGTGTTGAAGAGTATCTGAAGCAGAATGTGGATACTAATTATGTTAGTAAGGTTTATAGCCTTGCCCAGGAGAACGCCATTCGAGTAAAGCAGGTTATGGTTGATGGAAGTACCTATGGTGGTGTTAATACTGCTGATGAGTATTGGGCTATTACTGATAATTACGACAACTATATTAAGATGAATGAGACTGTCCAGATTCTTTATGACCCAGGTGCAGAGTCTAACTATATGTTGGCACTAATTAATCCTATGAGTGAGGATATCGCCAGATGTTCGGTGGAGTTCACCAGAAGTAACATGCAAGGAGAGATAATCGACAACTGCCATTACGACTCAGATACTGGTATCGCATATATAAGAAAAGACACTATTGATGAAGATAGTCTCGCCTCAGTTCAGGCTGAGGTTTTTTATTTGTGCGAAAACAATACACCAGTCAATAAATCCGCCATTACCATTAAAGCAACAGGTTTTGGCGAGGATAAAACCGTTAGTGGTAGAGTAGAACTTGATGCCAGTAAGGATAGCTTTCGTATCGAGTTAGGAGATAGTTTGCATGGTAACTGGGACAGGGATTACGTGACGCTCAAGATAAATGACCACGTGGTAGGAGAGGATTATTTCTGGTGTAAGGATGATGACTCTATTGTAGTAAGTTATCCTGCCTCTGGTGTGTACTCTCTTGAGGTTAGTTCTAGCAAGCCATCCCTTTCGCGCCGCCTTATAGATGCCGCCAACGAATTCTGGTCAGCACCTACGGTAAATGCAGACACCTTTGGTGATATGAATGTGGCTAGTGGTGCGTGGTCAGCTAGTGGTGGGGTGCCTTCTAAGGGCACGATTCTCGTTGTGGATGGGGTTAAGGTCAGTTACGGCAACTACACTGCAAATGGTAAGACATATATCCCACGTAGCGAGCGTTACTTAACGGATGGTGACTTGGCCAAAATGGCGTCCATCATTACGAGTGGTGCCTCTGCCGATATTACTGCGCAGTACTATTCTGCGGGTAACTTTCAGGTATACAAGGTGGTGATTCCTGATAAGACTATTGTTAAGGATGGGATTACGTACCATATTCCTGCGTCAACTTATATTCTTCATTGCTCTCATAGTACCGCGAATGCTATTCCAGGTGCTGCGAATAGGGACCCAGGTAAGGTAATTATTAATATCATGGGCACTAGCAATGGATTTGCACTTATTGGAATGTTTACTGAGTTCCCTGGTTATACGCAGGAGGGGGTTGGTTACTTTAAGGTGCAGTTGGATACAGATACTACGGCTAATGTCAGCGTGGACGTTACCAAGCAGTTTGACGGCCGTAATTATTCCAATGCTGTGTTTGCTGTTGTGCCAGAGGCTCAGGATACAGGTAATTATGGTGTTGGAGCCATGAACTGTGTACGCACTTTTGTAAGAGAAGTATATAGTCGTGCTGCAACTCCTGATTACTCCAAGCAGGTTCAGTGGATAACGTCTATCTATAACTGTCGAGGCGCGAAAGAGACTACGGCGGGTGTAGTGCGCGCTTTGTTTGTGGAGTTGTTTGCAGGATATATGCATTCGGAGGTGATTGAGGACGGTTCGACTCACTATAGGTTTAACTCGCCTGAGGACGCCAATTATGTAATTAAGGAATTATTGGATTCTCTTCATGTAGCTTATGGCTATGATCCGTTTCCAGTGTGGGTTTATACGAATGTATTTCCTAATAACACTGAGTTGGATGTATATGAGGCTATTGAGAATGTTATGTATGCACCAGCGTTTCATGCTGAGGGTGCCACAGATAAGTTAATTAAATTCTATGTGGACCCTGATGTTCAGCTTATGACTACTGATGGCAGCGGTTTGTCTAAGCTTGATTTGTATCTTGGTAACTATAACCCAGCTGCTAGTTCTACTATAACCAAGACTTATCACTATCGTGAGGTCTATGGGGGTCGTGAGGGCGGTAAGCTTGATAATGAGGTATATAAGCTTGTAGTTAACTTTAGTAATAATGGTGGTAATGAATCCTGTACTTATCAGGAGTATACGAGCTCTGGTGAACTTATATATGAAGGTACAGGCATGAATATTCACCTGACTAACTTTCTTGGTAAGTCACAGGGATTATTTATTAATGCCAAGGATGATAGATATGAACCTGCATCTATAAGTCTAACTAAGACAGGTGAGACTCACACTAGCATAAGAGCAGAACAACGTATAGTTAATGGTAAGACTTATGTAGTTAGTCAGCCGTATAAGTCCGATATGCCATTAAGTGGGGCTACATATTCTATTAGTTCTGATAATGGCGTGGCACATATGACAGGTAGTGGTGATACTTTGAGTTATGATAAGCTTACTTCCAAGGTTGGAGAGACTACTACATATAAGATTTATGAGTCCAGTGCACCTGCTGGTTATCTGGTATCACCAGAATATTGGCTCGTCGATGTAACACGTACACATACAGTTGAGAATGATACTAATGTATATAGGGATAGTGTAGTTAAAATGGTTTACTATGCTGATGAGAATTCTTCAGGGGTTAATGTGCCTCTTAGTGATAGTCTAGTAGCTCATGACAAGCTAGCCCCTATGGAAATTAAGGTAACTAAGACATATGAGCAGGCAATTAATAGTGATATTAATTATGCGGATGAACTTGGTAAATGCGTGTTCGGTTTGTATTCCTCTGAGAAAATTACACTTGGCAACAGTTCTATTGATGCGGGTACATTGGTTGCTGTTTCTGGAGTTAATGAGATTAGTTCAGATGGTATGACTGGGTATGCCAGATTTACTGATGTTCCAAATGGCAAATACTTTGTTAAGGAACTTCAGGGCTCTGATCATTTTGTACTGGATCAGAATACTCCTACCGTGGAGGTGAATAGAGGTAAGACACTTTCATATAATGTAGCATTTACTAATAAGACAGGAACTATTGATGTGACTAAGACAACGCCACTTGATGATAAGTTCCAGGTAGAGACAGTTACATTTAATCTTATTAAGGATGGGAAGACAATTTCTACAGGTACAACAGATAGTAAGGGTAAGGTTACATGGGATAAGGATGTAACTAAGTTAGCCCTTGGTGACTATACTTTGGTGGAGACTTTTACGGTGTCTCAGGGTAAGTACTATGAGGGTGTGCTATTTGATTATAGAGTTACCAACAATTCTGGGTGGGTTATGGTTGATGCACACACTTATAAGATGGACTTTAGCCTAAGTGATGACGACACCCACAGGGACATGGCTTTCGTGGTCGAAAACGATTTGCAGGCAACGGAAGTTAAGTTCCTTAAGAGAACGTTGTCTGAGGGGGACAAGTCTGCCATTAAGTTCGAAATCGTCCGTGATGATTATGTCGTGGCATCAGGTAACTGCGAGACTTCTGGTAAGGCAATGGAGGACAATATAATTAAGTGGAAGTTTAATGGTGAGACTGAACTGGAGTCTATAGTACTTCCGGTTGGTATCTATGAGCTTCGTGAATATATTCCTAAGTCCAGTATGTCGCATATTAGATATAGCTACATGTGTCCTGATGGATTTAAATTAAGTGATAACGGTGAATATTTCTATAAGGAATTGTATGTAACTAATAGTGAGACACAGGTTGTAGAGACTGTGTCGAATAATAGATGTGAAGGCGATCTGTCCATTAGAAAGACTTCGGAGGATGGCAGAATCGATAATGTAGGATTCCGTGTGTTCTACCTAGGTGATGGCAATACACCTTGTGGTAATGAGGATAGAATTCGACTGATGACTGATGACGGGGAGTCAGTTTTCTATACAGATGAAAGTGGTCTTGCTAGTTTGCAGCATCTGCCTTATGGATGGTATGAGATAGAGGAGTTTACTCCTTCTGGAACCAAGATTGTATGGCAGGGTGAGACTGCTGCTAATGGTAATAAATTGGTGCATCTATCTTCTGACGGATCAACGGCAAGCGTTTATGTTGATGCACGTAATGTTATTAACGTATCACTTAATCTTACGAAGGTTGATTTGTGGTCCATGAAGACTGTCGGAGGAGCCGCTTTCGTTCTCTTTAAGGACATAAATGAGAATGGAAGTCTGGATGAGGATGAGCGTTCTACAGGTGTTGTTATCCGTGATGAGGATAAAGACGGAGTAATTGTCTTTGATAATTTGTCATCTGGTAAATACATCCTTAAGGAGTTCGCGACTGTTAAGGATTACTACCTTAATCCTAAGGAGATTTATATTATCGTTGATGATTCCAAGGATGTAGATGTCCAGGTAGAAGAAGAGCCTTATGCAGTGCGTATTAAGATTAATAAACTTGATGCAGACGACCATAGTCGACTCCTTGATGGAGCAGAATTTGTGCTTTATCAGGATAAGGATTGTAATGGTGTATTTGATGCAGATATTGATGAAGTGGCACAGACTTATGAAGCAGCAGCTGAAGTAATGAAAGATGCGAAGGTGTATAGAGATGACACCTTTGGTGATGTGGTGTATTTCTCTGATCCGGTAAAACCAGGGCACTATCTTATCGAAGAGATTACTGCGCCTTCTGGTTATGAGCCATTACATTCGAAGTTTACTCCTGTGGTTATCGATTCAGCTAATACGGATGCAGTGGATTTTGAATACATGAACAAGGAAGTTAGTATCTTCAATGTGTGCCGTGGATCTATTCATATAACAAAGGTAGATATGAAGTATTCAGATAGGAAGTTGTCGGGTGCTTTGTTCAGCGTGTATGCAGATAGCAATGGTAATTCCAGATTCGATGATGAAGATGAACTTTATGGTGTTCTTAGTGAAGAGGAACCGGGTGAGTACTACATTCATGAAGTTCCTAGAGGTGAATATTATGTGAGAGAAACATTATCTCCAGAGGGTTATGAGATGCGTAAAGATATATGGCCTGTAACGATTGAGCAGAATGGCAGAGTTTATGATATTAAGGATACTGATTTTCCTGGTATCGCTAATAAGTTCTCTGGTTCTGTGACTATAAATAAAGTAGATTGTGATGACTATACAAAGCCTGTAACAGGTGCTGTCTTTGGATTGTATTCTGATGGCGTATTAATAAGTAGAATCACCGATAATGGTGACGGGATTTATACTTATAAAGGTCTAGAGCAGGGTGAGTATTACATCAAAGAATTAGAAGCTCCAGTTGGATATATTATTGATGAGAATTCATATTATTTCAATGTATCTGAATGGAATCCTGACTGGGTGATCGATAACCGTAATCATGGCAAGGACAGTTATATCTGTGATGACTATGGCTTGTTTGTAGAGTATAAGCCTGTTATTCAGACAGAGTTAACTAATAACAAAGATAGAAGTCATGAGGTGGAAGCAAAGGCAGTGGTACAACTTACAGATAAGGTTGCTTATAAGGGGTTAGCTGCTGGAGAAGAATACGAAGTAACAGGAACGCTGATTAACAGAAATACTGGTAAACCAGTTAATGGTGTAGAGCCTGTAAAGGTAACGTTTACTACCACGGCTGATACAGGTTATGTAGATGTTCCGTTTGAGCTTGATACAGGTAAAGTTGATGGTCTGGATATCGTAGCTTTTGAGACAATAACTTATAAGGGTCAGGTAATTGCTGAACATGCAGATGTCAATAACAAAGATCAGACTGTAACTATAAAGAGTAAGAAGATTGTATCGACAGGTGAGAAGACAGTTGTATATTACTCTCTTATGGGATTGTTATCTGTACTTGGTTCTGCAGTGCTTATTAATCGTGCTTATAGGAAGAAAGATAGCTAAGTAAATTGTCCCACTCCTTTTGGGAGTGGGACTTATTTTTATAGCGAGAAATCTAGATTATATAGAAAGGATAGTATGAATAAAGTTGATGTTACGTATTATACGTGTTAACATTAATTATAAAGAAGAAAAATTGAAAGTATCTGAACTTAAAAGACTCTTAAAAAAGAATGGTTGTTATGTTTTAAGACAAGGTAGCAATCACGAACACTGGTATAGTAGTAGGTCTAATAAATCATTTATGGTTCCACGACATGATTCTAAAGAAATTCCTAGAGGAACTTTAGAAGCCATACTTAAGCAAGCGGGCATCAAAAATATATAAAGGAGAGATGTAATATGAATTATCTATCAAAATCAACATATACATATCCAGCAATATTCCAAAAACAGGATGAAGGAGGATACCATATATATTTTCCTGATATTGAGGGTTGTTTTACCTGCGGTGACGACATAGAGGATGGTTTGTTTATGGCTAGAGATGTACTAGCATTTACTATATTTGAAAAATATGAAGAGTTGGACATAACATTGCCAGTTCCAACACCAATTAAACAAGTAGAAATTGGCAAAGATGAATGTGTTTATTATATCGTATGTAATATCATGGAATATAGACGTAAATTCAGTAAAAAAGCTGTGAAAAAGACACTTACTATTCCTGAATGGTTAAATGAAGCTGCTTTGGAGCAAAAGATTAATTTTTCTCAGGTATTACAGGAAGCATTAAAAGATAGACTTAATTTGCAATCAAAATAAATAAAAGCCCTTATCTCAGAATTCTGAAATAAGGGCTTAATTAATGTTGTGTTTTACTAATTAAACTTTGAAGAGTTCCTTGTAGAGTGCTCTTACAGCGTAATCGCAGTACTCTGCGCCTACACCGAACATCATGGAGATCTCAGATGCACCCTGGTTAACAATCTTGAGGTTGATACCAGCTGCAGAGAGGGCAGATGCTGCACGTGCCATGATACCTACGGAGTTTGCCATAGCCTGACCAACGATCATTACGATAGCGAGGTTTCTCTCTACTGTAACAAGCTGAGCTCCAGCCTCATTCTTAATTCTATTGATAAGAATCTCTTCCTTCTCCTGGTTAACATACTTGTTTCTAACAATAACAGTAACAGAGTCAATACCTGATGGCATGTGCTCGATGCAAACACCTTCTTCTGTGAAAATCTGAAGGAGCTTGGAAAGGAAGCCTGTCTCATGGTTCATGAGGTACTTTGTAATTGTGATTGTCATGAAATTTTTCTCACCAGCGATACCTGTGATAAGGGAATCGTAGTGGGATCTCTTGCTAACAATCTTTGTACCCTTTGCAGATGGGTTATTTGTGTTCTTGATGTTTACTGGAATACCACGAACGTATACTGGATAAAGTGCTTCCTCGTGGAGTACTGAGAAACCAGCATAAGCAAGCTCTCTCATCTCATCGTAAGTAATCTCTGTGATAGGGAATGGGTTCTTAACGAGGTTAGGATTTACAGCGTATACATTGTCTACGTCTGTCCAGTTCTCGTAAATGTCTGCGTTTACAGCACCTGCGAGAATGGAACCTGTGATATCAGAACCACCTCTGGAGAATGTGATAATCTTGCCATCTTTGCTGTATCCATAGAAACCAGGGAAGATACAAAGTGACTTCTCGTATTTGAGCTCCTCAAGATTATCGTAAGATTCGCCAAGGATTCTAGCCTTACCAAGAGCATCGTGCTCGAGGAAGAGACCCTTCTCCTTAGGATTACAGTAAACTGCAGGATGTCCGATGGATGTGAAATACTTAGCAACAAGTCTTGCGTTACAGTCTTCACCCATTGCTTTAACAGAGTCGAGATACATTACCTCGTCATCGTAATCAGCATAAGCTGTTGTCTTAAGAGTATCCTTGATTTCTGCGATAATCTCAGGAATCTCAAGGTCGGTAGCGATAGACTCAAATCTGTCGTATACCTTCTGCAATTCTTCGTCGCATGTTCCATTAGCGAGACGAGCCTTAGCAACAGCAATAAGCAAATCAGTTACTTTGATATCATCGCTGTTTCTTTTACCAGGTGCAGATACAACGATAATTCTTCTGTCGCTGTCTGCGAGAACGATATCACATACCTTCTTAATCTGGTTAGCATCTGCAAGAGATGAACCACCGAACTTTGCAATCTTCATAACATTGCTCCTTATATATAAAATAATAATTTTCTTTTAAAGCGTGTATATAATACCACATAACATTTACTTTTCAGCTTTTTATATATAAAATTTCTACGAATAGGAGAGAAAAGCATGAATATTTTTAAAGCAATGGTTCCTGATGCGGTTTATAACGACGTAAAATCAATTCCTTTTGATGAGTTGAAGGCTCAGGGTAAGACAACATTACTTCTTGATTTTGACAATACATTAGGTCCAGACAGATCATTTGAGCCTAATGAGTATTCATTCGAATGTGTAAAGCTTGTTCAGGATTTGGGTTTTAAATGTATTCTTGTTTCTAATGCAAAGTCTGGCAGATCCGCAGGCATTGCGTCTGCTCTTAACATTCCTTGTGTAACTTACGCACAGAAGCCTAAGCCTAATGGTGTATTTCGTGCCATTGAAAAAATGCAGGTTACTAACAATGAGTGCGTTATGATTGGTGATCAGGTTTTTACTGACGTCATGGCGGGCAAACTTGCTGGTGTTTACACAATTATGGTGGAGAAGTACCAGAAAAAAGAGAAGTGGTACATTCTCATTAAGAGACCTTTCGAGAAGATTGTGAGACTTATTGCAAAGTTTTGATATAAGTTTATGAGAAAAAGAATTCCAGCGGTATTGATAGCAAGTGCAATTTTATTAAATTTATCTGGTTGTGGTTTCAGTAAAGGTCATGCAGATCCTAAGAAGTATCTTGCTGACAAGTATGGCATGGACGAAGATGATATTGAGATCCTTAGCGAAGAAGAATGCCGTGGAGGTGGAGATTATACACCTGTCTGGGTGTACACTGGATCAAATTTCTTGTGTGAATACACTGATGATAATGGAGATACCAGAGAGTTTACGGTTTATTATTCAGAAAAATCCACAGGTACAGATAAGTACAGTGATACATACTTAAGTTATGATATCAGGGAAAATGTTTACCAGCAGTTGCTTGATTATTTTGATGACAGTGAGCTTGATAAAATGTTTATCAAATTTGGTGAATACAGAACTGATGCAACTGTTTCTAATATGAAAGAACTTCGTGATAGTGATCAGCCTATTCACATAAGTGTTGTTTGCCATGATTTGTCATCCGATTTATGGAAAGATTTTGAGCTTGATCCAGTTAGTCAGGATTTTGATTTTTGTGTCTTGTGTGTAGATGACACTGAATACAAGAAAACTGCACAATATTATGAGAATAGTATTGTGTTCTTTGGTCCTGAGTTTGGTATGTGGAACATAACTGACTATGCTGCTAGTTGGACTAATAGTGACGGAAAGTTTAATGACGAAGTTTATAACGAATGGAATATAAAACACTACGACACAATTGAGATTAATGATCTGATTGTTTCATATGTTTGTGAAGATAACGTGATAATTACAGCACTTGGGGAAGATAAGTACCATGTCGATAGTGACAGAGATACCAGAATCGATATTTTGCAGAAGCAGGCAAATGTCAGAGCGCGTGTTGTTAGTGTAGAGGCAACACCAGTTTTACTTGGCAGTTATAACAATTATCAGGGCAACTATGGCGAGTACTACCGTATGAATTTTGAAGTGAAGGCAGATAGTGATTTCTATCTGGAAGAATTCTAAAAAATCATATAAAAACAAAGGGAAAAAGGCATAAAAAAAGGATTCCATTTGGAATCCTTCTTTGTTGGTGCACCATCAGGGACTCGAACCCGGGGCCCACTGATTAAGAGTCAGTTGCTCTACCATCTGAGCTAATGGTGCATTTTGTATTGCCGAACCGCTGTTCAACGATGACTATTATATACATGGGGTATACCTTTGTCAACAACTTTTTTCAAAAAATCCAATCATATTTTCTGAGGCGAAATTTTCCTCCAGTGGAAGGGCAACAGGATGCTTCAAAAGTGCTGATTTATATATGCCCATGAGAGTATCTACAGAAGAATATCCAGAGACGCCGTCAGCAATTGGCGCGCGATCATTCTCGATGGCGTCAATAAAATCTGCATAAATTCCTGTATGTGGATTAAGTGCATTAAGCATTGAAGATATGCCACCACTCTTAAGTTGACGTCTAATATACTTGCCGTTAAGTTTCTTGCCGCGACCATCTCTGATGTTAAGCTTAGGCATACCTTTGTGAAGACCAAGAGAAATAGAACCATTCTCACAGAATACAGAGAACATAGCACTATGCTCTTTCTCAGATGTAGCTGTTGTTCCTTCAATTGATGCGAGGGAGCCGTCAGACATACGAAGTGTTGCCATACCGAGATCCTCTGCTTCTATCTTACGAAGACGCTGTGCAAGCATTGCCTGAGCTTCTACAGGGGTGGAGCCCATAAGCCATACAAGGAGATCAATGGCATGGATAGTCTGATTCATCATAGCACCGCCATCGGCTTTCCATGTTCCACGCCATGCAGCGGAATTATAGTAATCGTCGCCGTGCCCCCAACGAACATAGATAGTTCCATGAGTAACTTTTCCAAATACGCCAGAAGAAATATCCTTCTGAAGAAGAGAAACGAGTGGGAAATATCTATAAATATGGCCCATTGCTATTTTACGATTGTTTTTAAGAGCAACGTCGTAAATATATTTACTCTCAGCGGATGACATAGTCATTGGCTTCTCGAGAAGAATGTGGCAACCATGGTTAAGTGCAAATTCAGCGATTTTGCAGTGAAGACCTGATGGAACAGTGATAGCAACGATATCTGGCTTAACCTCTTCGATAGCCTTCTCATAATCGGTATAAAAACTAACCCCCTCAGCAGGGAATTTGGAAAGTGATAGTAATTTTTCTGGTGCACCTGGTACAACATCTACCAGTGCCTTGAGTTCGCACTTGTCACTTAATTTCTTAATTGCCTTAAGATGCTTGGAGGACACGCGTCCGCAACCGATTATTAACACTTTAAGTTTGTTTTCCATGTTAGTTACCACTTTCGTAAAAGTAAATTACTTACTAATAATATCACAATTATTGTTATAATTATTTTAGTAATTTCAGGAGGCGCACCATGAACATCGTTGATGTTATTTTAGATAAGAGATATGGCCGTGAATTAAGCGATGAGCAGATACAGTTTTTTATTGACGGAGTGACTGATAAGTCCATTCCTGACTATCAGATTTCTGCACTTCTTATGGCTATTGTGCTTAATGGTATGAGTGAACGTGAGATGACTACCATGACGCTTGCTATGGCGGCTTCTGGTCAGCAAAATGACTTGTCTTATGTGGATGGTATTCCTGTAGATAAACATAGTACTGGCGGTGTTGGTGATAAGATTACTCCTCTTGTTATGCCTTTGTGTGCGACATTTGGAGTGCAGAGTGTAAAGTTATCTGGTCGTGGTCTTGGTTTTACTGGAGGTACTGTTGATAAGTTTGAATCTATTGATGGTTTCCAGATTGAAGTGCCACAGGAGAAGTTTCCTGAACTTGTAAAAGCAACTGGCATGGTTATTTCGGGCCAGACCCCTGATCTCGCACCTGCAGACAAGGTGCTTTATGCACTTCGTGATGTTACTGGCACTGTGGATTCTATTCCACTTATCGCGTCTTCTATTATGAGTAAGAAGATTGCAGGTGGTGCCAAAGCTATCGTCCTTGACGTTACTTGCGGTAGCGGTGCTTTCATGAAGACTCCTGAGCGTGCGCGTGAGCTGGCAGAGGCCATGATTAAGATTGGTAACCTCGCAGGACGTAAGACAATCGCGGTTATTACAGACATGGACCAGCCTTTGGGAAGAACATGTGGTAACGCCCTCGAAATGATGGAGGTTTTCGAGACCTTAATAGGTAAGGGCGCACCTGACGTGGTGGAGGTTGCTTCTGTTATCGCAGCCAATATGGTAGAGCTTGCAGGCAAGAACGGCGACCTTACAGGGGATGCCCTTGTGGAGGAGTGTAAGAAGCGTCTCGTTAATGGCGAAGCACTGGAGAAATACTACGAGCTTATTATTGCTCAGGGCGGTCAGGTTATGCCTAATGGAGCACCTGTTTATAAGGTAAAGCCATTCGAGGAGATTCGAGTTACTTCTCCCGAAACTGGATATATTAGTGGAATTAAAGCCGATGTTGTAGGTCATGCATCTGTTATGTTAGGTGCTGGTAGGGTTACGAAAGAGGACAACATCGATTATGGTGCAGGCATTAGTTTTTATCGCAAGGTTGGTGACTATGTCAGACGTGGAGATGTGCTTTGCTCTTTCTCTCGTGGTGAGAATTCAGATGCTGATGAAGGCGTTCTTTACGATGTGATGGAATACATCTTGGATGCTTATTCATTTAGTACTGAACCAGTGGAAAAGAAGCCTTCAATAATTGACATTATAAGGTGATTTGAATATAATTAGAACAAATGTTCATTGTTGTAGGGAGTACTAATGGAACCAGCTAGTAAAACTTATATTGGAATTGATCCAGGATATGCCATTACAGGTTATGGAATTATATCTAAGGTCGGTAATAAGCTTAGCGTGGTTGATTATGGTGCTATTACTACTAAGGCTGGCGTAGACTTTCCTCAGCGACTTCTGACTATTAATGATACTATTCGTGGAATCCTTGATATTTATAAGCCTGATTATATGAGTATCGAGGAGTTATTCTTGTATCGTAATACCACTACTGCTATTGGTACTGCTCAGGCCAGAGGTGTAGTTATTCTCGAGGCTGCTAGAGCTGGTATTCCTGTTTATGAGTTTACTCCTGCGCAGGTTAAGCTGGCAGTTACAGGTTATGGTAAAGCTGATAAGAATCAGGTTTCTCAGATGGTTATGAGACTTCTTAATCTTAAAGAGATGCCTAAGCCTGATGATGTTACAGATGCCTTGGCTATGGCGATTTGTCTGGCCAATACTGGTACAGGATTTGCTGGTAAGGCTGTATCTGGTTATCAGTATGGACGTTATGGATATAGTAAGCGTAATGAATTTGGTTGATTGGAGTTTAAGATATGTATTCTTATATTAAGGGTGAGTTGGTAAAGAGAACTGATGACTATGTAGTTGTTGATAATAATGGTATCGGATATGAGATTTTGTGTCCGGCTGCTTTGTCTTTGAATCTTGGTGATGTTGGATCACAGGTTACATGCTGGATTTATCAGAGTGTACGTGAGGACGATATTTCTCTTTATGGATTTGCTTCACCTGAAGAGAAGGACATGTTCTTGCTTCTTATTACAGTAAGTGGTATCGGTCCTAAGGTGGCACATTCTATTTGTTCACAGATGGATCCAGGAACTCTTGCTATGACAGTAATTAATGGTGATGTTAAGGCACTTACATCAGTTAAGGGTCTTGGTAAGAAGGGTGCAGAACGTATTATTCTGGAGATTTCTGATAAGCTTAAGAAGTCAGGTGCAGCGGCTTCTTCCACAGTATCTAAGCTCACAGTTCCATCTGGTGGAAGAGTTATTGTTAATAACGATGCAGCTGATGCAGTTGAGGCTCTTATGGTTCTCGGATACAAAGAGGCAGATGCTCAGGAAGCTGTTAATAGCGTATATGAGGATGGCATTGATTTACAGGAACTCATAAGACGTTCTTTACGTGCACTTGCTAAATAATTACAGAGGTAAATATGAATTACGATTCTGATATGGGTTATGAGGAAGAACGAGTTCTGGGTCGTACCAGACAGTTCAATGATATTGATGAGAAGAGCTTAAGACCGGTATCTTTCGAAGACTATAGTGGTCAGAAGAAGGTAAAGGAGAATCTTAAGATTTTTATTGAAGGTGCAAAGTCTCGTGAAGAGGCTCTGGACCATGTTCTTTTATATGGCCCTCCTGGACTTGGTAAGACAACACTTGCAGGCATTATTGCTGCAGAGATGGGTGTAACTATGCATATTACTACTGGTCCTTCTATCGAGAAGCCAGGTGATATTGTAGCTTTGCTTACAAATCTTAATGAGAATGACGTTCTTTTTATCGATGAGATTCATAGACTTAATAAGAGTGTAGAAGAAGTATTGTACCCAGCGATGGAGGATGGATGTGTTGACATCATGATTGGTAAAGGCCCATCAGCTAGATCTATCAGAATGGATCTTCCTCATTTTACTTTGGTAGGTGCTACTACACGTGCAGGTATGTTGTCTGCACCTTTAAGAGATAGATTTGGTATTATTCATCGTCTGGAACTTTATGAGCCTGAAGAGCTTGCTAATATTCTCTCCAGAGATGCAAATCTTCTTAATATTGAGATAGATGAAGAGGGATTAAGTAATATTGCTTCTCGTTCCAGAGGTACTCCTAGAATCGCTATCAGACTTTTGAAGCGTATGAGAGATTATGCTGCATTTAAGAAATCTAGTGTGATCAATAAGGAAATTTCTGATTTTGGTCTACAGTCATTGGAGATTGACTCTATCGGTCTTGATGCAGTAGATAGACGCATTCTTACTACAATTGCTGATGTGTTTAAGGGTGGACCAGTTGGTCTTGAGACTCTTGCTGCTTGTACAGGTGAAGATCCTATTACTATTGAAGATGTTTATGAACCATTCCTTCTTCAGAATGGTTTCTTAGCTAAGACTCCACGAGGAAGAGTGCTTACTCTAAGAGCGTTTGAACACTTGGGTATTACTATTCCACCTCAGTTCTATGATAAGAACAAATCTACTATCAGTAATATAAGTATTGAAGATATATCAGGAGGCAATAAGTAATGTCATTGCTACTTCATGCCTGCTGTGGTCCTTGTGCCATGTATCCTGTGGATATGCTGCTTAAGGCTCAAAGAGACCTTGATTTATATTGGTTTAATCCTAATATTCATCCTGAGTTCGAGTTTAATAGAAGATTGGAGAATCTGCGTAAGGTTGCTTCACATTATAATGTTGCTTTGCATGAAGAGGGTGAATGTCAGGAAGAATACTGGTTGGGTAAGACCTATCTTCAGGAATTTAATTCTCGTTGTGAGATGTGCTATGACGTGAGAATGGAAGCTACTGCAAAGTATGCTGCAGAACATGGTTATGAAGCGTTCTGTACGACATTACTTGTTAGTCCATATCAGCAGCATGAAGTGATTTGTGAGACTGCTAAGCGCTATGCGACTAAGTATGGTGTGGAATTTGAATACTATGATTTCAGACCTGGTTTCCGTGAAGGTCAGAATATGGCTAGAGAAATAGAGTTATACAGACAGAAGTTTTGTGGTTGTATTTTCTCTTTAGAGGATTCTAAGTTTAAAGATAAGATAATTAAGAGTTTTGAATAAAGTGATATACTATCTTCATTGTTTTTGAAATGAGGATAGATATGAACACACACGATTTTTTTATGACTCTTGGTGCCAAGAGCGGACTTGGTCTTGATGCTGAATCAGGACTTCTTACAGGTAACAGTAATGGTTTTAAGGTTAATGTTCTTCCTGGTGGTAAGCTTAAGATATATGTAGCACCTGTGAAGGATTGTAATCATCCTAATGGTGATCAGGTTAAAGCGATTCTTAATAATGAAGACATTACGAGTGTTGAGAAGAATGGTGAGGTTGTAGTTATTACAACAAAATCCATTTCCTCAAATGTAAATGGTGCTAGCATAGCGGCTAATATTATTTCTTCAATTACATTGGCTCTTAATAATAACGGCTATGTGGATGATAGTGAGAACTGTGCTTCAGATATGGAGATAACAGGTAAGAAGTTTGTTTCTGTTTCTGGTGATAGTCTTTCTGATTATTTGAATTCTGTACTTGGCATTTTTATAGGTGGTGCAATTGCATTTGGAATTATGTGGTTGCTTGGCAATGTATCTAGTATGCTTGCCGGATGGTTTACATTTGTAATTCTATTATTCCTACCAGTTTTGGGATTTGAAATAGCACATGGTAAGAAAAATATTATTGGAATGATTATCCTTTTTGTAGGTGTATTTATCACTGCTGATCTTTTAGTTCGAATTAAGGTGACTGCAGATACTATGCAGGAAATAAGATCGTATAATTACGCTGCAAATCAGCTAAATCCAATTCTTAAGGAACTTACTAACGGTCAGACAATGGAACAGATAAATATGAGTTTCAGACAGGTATTTGCTAATGTTCCATCAGTATTTAGCGCACCAGCTCAAGTTTTAAAACAATTTGTTATTGGATATGCACTTTCAGTTATTTATTTTACTTTGTCTTTATCTAGCTATCTTTTGGGCAACAAAAGCTTGTTTGATTACTTCTTTAATATTTATGGTTCAATTACTGGTAGCGAGAGAACAAGAGGTAAATACTAATTAATATAAATATTTTTATCAATTTAATAAGCCCTGCAATCGTTGAAGAATTGCAGGGCTATTTGATTAAATTTATTTACTAATTACTTCCAGCTGAAGTGGTAGCTATCAATAGTGAAGTGGTTTGTATGATCATCTGTCTTACACTCGATAGTTACAAGAACCTTGCTATTAGCAGGGATGGACTTAGCTGTTGCAGTACCAATGAATGAGTTCTCAGTAGAGTCATTCTTAAATGTGAAGTACTCAGAAGAGATAGAAGTAATCTTAACACCTGTGTTGATTCTGATTGTCATGTTATCAAGTCTAGAACCAAGGTTGATATCTTCCTTACCATTGTTTGTAATCTCGATATCGAACTTGAATCCATCAGAAGTAGAGGATGGGTTCTTAATATGATAACTGAACTGTGGCTCAGGCTGCTTCTCACCAGTAGGTTTCTTAGTTGTTGTAGCCTCAGTTGTTGGCTCTGTAGTAGCTTCAGTTGTTGCTTCTGTTGTTGTTTCCTCAGTAGTCTCAGATGGCTCTGTTGTAGCCTCAGTAGTAGCTTCTGTAGTTGCTTCAGTTGTAGCAACAGTTGTTGCCTCAGTAGTAGCAGCAGTTGTTTCCTCAGAAGGTTTTGTCTCCTTCTCCTCAGTTTCCTTTGTCTTTACAGTGCCAATAGCTGTTGGTTCAGCGTTCTTCTTTCCAAACCAGTTATCGAAGTTCTCAAATATGAAGAAGAAACCAAGCACTACAACAAAGAATACAACAAGAGCAATGATTGAACCCTTACCTGGTTCTTTCTGCTTCTTGTCTTTCTTGCGCTTCTTGTTATTAATTGTTGTGACAGGCTGAATGTTACCACGCTGTGAAGCGGCATTAGTTGTCTGTCCCTGTCTTGGTGTACCAGCAGGTGATGGCTTTCCCTTTGCTGCGAAAGGAGAAGCGTCTCCGTTCTGTACGCTACCAGGTCTAACTGCAGCCGCAGGTCTCTTAATTGGCTGTCTAGGTGCAGTTGCAGCTGCGTTACCCTTTACAGGAGTAGTAGCTGGCTTTGTAGACTCTGTATTCTGTGCAGGTTTTGTTTCTGGTGCCTTTGTTTCAGGATCCTTGGCTTCTGGGGCTTTTGCCTCAGGTGTTACAGGAGCTTTAGATTCTGGTGCCTTCGCCTCAGGTGCTTTTGCTTCTGGACCCTTTTTCTCTGGTTCTGAAGTAGCTGGTGCAGGTTTTTCTGCTGGTGCTACAGGTGCTGCCTCTTCAACGTTAGCCTTCTTACGCTTTCCGAAAGCGCCTACACCGGAAGTAACCTTACCATATGTCTGAAGGTTGGATTTCTTCTCAGATGGTGCAGGGGAAGGAGCTGTTGCAGGTGCTGCAGGTGCTGCAGGTGCTTTAGCAGCTGGTGTTACAAATGGATTAATGCTCTCTGCTTCCTTATCAAGTTCAAGCTCATCTTCAATTGGGTTTGCAAAAGAGCTGTTCTGGTTGTTAGAAGAAGCTGCAAAGTCTAGATCGTCTCCAGCCTTAAATGGATTATCATCGATATCACCGGCAAATGCCTTGAGATCTGGATCTTCCATATCGAAGTCGTTATTCTTGTCGATTCCAGATTCTGCAGAAGTGAATACAGGTGCAGGAATAATTTCCTCTGGCTCAGCAGGAGCAGCATCAGCAATAACTGCATCTTCCTTTGGTGCTTCTACCTTAGGCTCTTCTTTAATCTCAGGAGCCTTAGCTTCAACTTCTGGTTCAGCCTTAAGCTTTGCAAATGGGGAACGAACAGGCTTTGGTTCCTGTGGAGCAGGAGCAGGTTCTTCCTTAGCTACAGGAGCTGGAGCAGGCTTTTCCTCTACTGGTGCAGGTGCTGGTGTAGCTGCAGGTGCAGGAGCTGCTGAAGGAGCAGGTGCGAATGCAGGCTTAGCAGCAGCGCCGCCCAATGGAGCAAAAGCAGAAATAGTTGGATCAAATTCAAAATTATCAAACTCATCATCAAGGGAAGACATAGACTTATTTGTCTCTTCCTTAAGCATCTCTGATACAGAGGATGCAGGATCGTTTGCTTTGAATGAAATAGCAAATGATGAATCTACAATATCTCCAACTTCATCAACTGAATCTGATGAGTTGGAATTGTATGAACTCTTAAATAGTTTATCCTCACTTGGTGTTGAAGGATCGGAAGGTGGGTTATCACTTCCAAAGAGCTTGTTCTCGTTATCATCTGAACCGAGTAACATAGACATACCTCGCTTATTATATTTATAATTAATAAAATATTAATTCAATGATTCAAATAAAGCAATTAAATTATCTTGATGTAATGAAAGTGAAAAATACAATTCTTGTTGACAGATTTTGATTGTGGTGTTATTATTTTCTGCGTTGAGAAGCTCGTGTGGCGGAATCGGTAGACGCAACGGACTTAAAATCCGTCGGACTAATAATCCGTACCGGTTCAAGTCCGGTCACGAGCACCATCTAACAAATACCGCGGAGTGGAGCAGTTGGTAGCTTGCCGGGCTCATAACCCGGAGGTCGTGAGGTTCGAGTCCCGCCTCCGCAACCACTAATAAGTTCGGGTTAATTACCCGAACTTTTTTTATATCAAAAAACGGTAGTAACATGGACAAAGAAGTAAAAGTATTAATTGATAAACTTAACCTTACTAAGATTCTTTCCAAGGAAGAATTCGAGGTGATCTTGTTCCATAATACCTCTGAGATTAGAGCATACGCAGCCTGTATAGT